>DAOUDG010000070.1:0-24095 GCA_034431435.1 Anaerolineae bacterium
CGCTGCCTTCGGCGCGGCGGTCGCGCCGGCGGGTGCGGCGGCGGTGGGGGCCACTGCCTTCGGTGCGGCGGCGGTAGGAGCCACTGCCTTCGGCGCGGTGGTCGCGCCCGCTGCGGGCGCAGTTGTAGCCTTCGGCGCGGCCGGAGTCGCGTCCCCGCCCTGGGCGGGCAGGCCAGGCATGTTCGCGCAGGCCGCCAGCGCGAGCACGAGGACGGCCAGCGTTGTCAGCGCAGCGACACGCAGGCCAAGTTGGACTGATTTGCTCATTCTCTGTCCTCCACTTTAGCTGTCATGATGGATGGGCGCACGGTTGGGCCGGGCGTCTGGTATCTCTGACGCCGCGAGGGGAGGAAATGTTCCACTCCCCGGCGCAGCGGCTTGAGCCTCTAGCAGGGCGCGGTGGGCGGGAGCGAGCCGAAACAGGTCGAACTGACCCAGGTGAATCGCTTCTCGAACTTGTAAAGCCTCGGACCAGGCCATCTCGTGAAGGTTCTCATCAATATCCCCTGCCCGAAGCGCCGCGTTCAACTCGTCGCCGTCGACGATGGCCACCTCACCCGTCGGCAGGGCGACTACATCCAGGTACAGGTCATCGTACCACGGGACGCCATCATCGCCAACGCCGTGGTCGGCGATGATATCGACATACCATTCGATGATATTTCCGCCCGCGTCGAACATGGTAGTGACGATGGCGTGACCGTCGCTCGGAAAATGCTGCAACCAGCTATAACCGACGTCGGCGACGGTCACACCGCGACCAAAGAAGGCGTCCCACATCGGGGCGCGCACTGCGTCGATCCACAGCAACGCCACGTGGCCCGTAAACTCAGGCCCGTCCAGATAGGTGACGGCGAACCGTCGTTGGGTGATCCGCCGCCAATCGGCGCGGTCGGCGCGCTTCCGCTTCATAGCTCGCCACGCAATAGACCCATCCCGGCCAGGCCCAGCCGGGTAGGACATAATTATACCCTGATTGCTAGTTGACGTCCATATGCCCCTCTGGCTAGACTGGTTGTACCCCTACAACAGGCTGGCGGAGGAGCACATGGACGCCCTATGGATTATAACGGTGTTCGACTTTGTGGACGAAGTGATGCGGACGCTCGGCCATCACAGTCACGTGTTAGCTGTGGTGCCCGATAGTGAGGTCCTGACGGTGGCCATCGTGGCGGCCAAGTACTTCCAGAACCACCACGAGCGGGCCGTCTGCCTGATGGCCCAGACGGGCTATCTGTCGGGGGCCTTGAGTGTCTCGCGCTTCAATCGACGGCTGCATCGCTTGGCATCCTGGTTGCCTTTCCTCGTCGAGAGCTTAGGCGAGGTCTGGACAAGGGGCGAGGTGTTCATCATCGACAGCGTCCCCTTGCCCGCCGCGTCTTCTGTGCGGAAACTACGGTCGAGCGTGGACGCGATACAGGGCAGAAGTCAAGGCCCACCCGTCACGAGACGCGACCATACCGAGAGCGATGGGAGGCGGCGGATACTGAATTCGGGCATGCCATAGTTCTGTGTAAGCCGCTGGCGGGCCAGGACACCAGACGCCCTGGTCAAATGTTTCGCCTACGGCCAGCACGCATAGCGTACCCGACATCTGGTTCACTGCGGGAGGGGCAATCCAGGGGTAGATTGTGACCGCGCGAGACAGGACTTCCACTCCCCATTGAGAACCATTCCACACCCACAGGAGCTGTGCGCCAGGGGATACGCGCGGGTCGTAGGAGGGAAATCTTGGGTCAACCCCTGCCACCCACACCTGACCGTCCAACCCCGCCGCCAGGTCGCTGATACGCATGGTGTCGAAGTTCTTGAACACCGACCACGCTGCGCCGTTCCACTGCCACACCAAGTTACCCGATGCCCCCCACGCTTCCAGCGGCGACACCGCCACGAGATACGACAGAGAGGGCGCAAGGGCCGAGGTGTCTCGCCAAGTCACCCCGTCCCACCGCCACACACTCGTGTCCCGAAGTAGCCACACGTCGGAGATCGACACCGCCGACACGCTGCCCAGGGGTGCGCCGAGATGCGCCTGCACACGCCAGCCCGCGCCGCCGCCCTCCAGCACCTCGCCCGCCTCCGTCGTGGCCCATAGCGAGCCGTCAGAGGCTGCCGAGATGGACGTAATGCGGGCCGCAGACAGGGACGCCGCCAGGCGCGGCTGGCCGCTGACAAGGTGATAGAGCGAGCCGCGCGACGTGCCAAGCCACACGTCATCCACGCTCAGGACGCGCATGGCCGTCCATGTTCCGCCGTCATCCGGCCCTGGCTGCGCTATCGCATCGGCTGGCGGCGACTGTATCAAATAGGGCAAGTACAGCCAGTGGTCAAACGCAGGCTCGTCGGCCCACGCCACCATGTTCGCCCACGCCAATACACCAGCCAGGGCGGCCACCGTCACACACGTTCGTAATCGTTGCATGTTGTTCTCCGTGATACACGGAGTCTAGCACACAACGCCTACAAGGCAAGTTTCTACGCCTGCCCAACACCCACACAACGCCAATTCCTATCAGCATCTAGGACATTCGCATTGTGACCTCCACAATTCCTAAGCCGTCCCCCAGAATGCCTCGCCACGCCCCCAGGAAGGCCCCAGAGCGATTTTCCTAGTGACCAAAACGAGGGGGGGCGGATTGCTGAATGTGCGGAATTATGCTTTGGAATTCCTGAGTATATCGGCACATTCATACCACATTCCACAATGGCGTCACGTTTGGTGCTATAATCCACATTGCTGAACGAAGGGAGGCGACCAATGGATACATTTCGCCGCGCCAGTGTGGGTCAGGGAGCGCGTACTCTGGCGGGCCGCGACTACACCGCCGAGGAGGTCTTCGGCCGCGACGCCGAGCGCATCTTCTATGGGGATTGGCTCTGCGTGGGGCGCGCCGACGCCATCCCCGACGTGGCTGACTACTTCCTGGCCCCCATTGCCACGGAGAGTATTATTGTCGTGCGCGGCCCCGATGGCCGTGTCTACGCCCACGCCAACGTGTGCCGCCATCGCGGCGCGCGGCTATGCCAGGAGGGGCGGGGGCGCTTCCCCGGTAGTATCCAGTGTCCCTATCACGCCTGGACGTATGGTCTCGATGGGCGGCTGCTGGCGGCGCGCATGATGCATGATGTGGCCGACTTCGAGCGGAACGAGTATCCTCTGCACCCTGTCGCCGTCGCCGAGTGGGAAGGCTTCCTGTTCCTGAATCTGTCGCAACAGCCCCGCCCCTTCGCCGAGGCCTTCGCCCCGCTGCTCGGCCGCTTCAAAGCGTGGGGCCTGCCTGACTTGCGCCTCGGCCAGCGCATCGAGTACGACGTCGCGGCGAACTGGAAGCTCATCGTCGAAAACTACTCGGAGTGCTACCACTGCCCCCTCATCCACCCGGCCCTGTGTGAGCTATCGCCGCCCACCAGCGGCCGCAATGACCTGCTCGAAGGTCCGTTCCTGGGCGGCTACATGGACCTCACCAGCGGGGCGGGCAGTATGACCATCGACGGCCACACCGGTCGTCGCCCGGTGGGAATGGTCGCGGGTGACGACCTGGCCCGCGTCTACTACTATACGATTTTCCCCAACCTGCTGCTCAGCCTCCACCCCGACTACGTCATGGCCCACACCCTCTGGCCGGAGAGTGCGGGCCGCACCCGCGTCGTGTGCGACTGGTATTTCGACCCGGCCGAGATGGCCCGCCCCGGCTTCGACCCGTCGGACGCTGTCGACTTCTGGGACATGACCAACCGCCAGGACTGGGTAGCCTGCGAGATCTCTCAGCAAGGCCTCGCCTCGCGCTACTACACGCCTGGGCCGTACAGCCACGCCGAGGGGTTGCTATGGGCGTTTGGGCAGGAATATCTGAAACGACGGGAGGGCTAGGAGCACACCCATGACCTACGACGCCATCGTCATCGGTGCGGGGCACAACGGCCTCGTCGCCGCCGCCTATCTGGCCCGCGCGGGCCACAAGGTCCTCGTCGTCGAACACTATCATGAGGTCGGCGGCGCGGCCATTACCGAGGAGTTGATCCCCGGTTTCCGCGTCTCGGCGGCGTCCTACTCCTTCAGCCTGTTCCGCCCCGAGATCATCGAAGATCTGCGCCTGCGCGACTATGGCCTGGCGTGGTATGCCAAGAGTCCCTCGTACTTCATGCCCTTCCCCGACGGCCGCCACCTGTTCCTGTACGCCGATAGCCGTGAGCGCAGCAAGGTCGCCATCGCCGCCTTCTCACCGCGTGACGCCGAAGCCTACGATGCGTGGGAGGGCTTCTGGGACCGGGTGTGCGACGTGATCGAGCCAACCCTCATGCAGCCACCCCTCAGCCTGGGTGAGCTGGCCGACCGCTTCGACGCGGCGGGCCTGGCCGACGACTTTCGCCGCATCATGCTGCTGTCGACCACCGATCTGCTGAATGAGTTCTTCGAGTCCGAACCCATCAAGGCCGCCATGGCTCCCCAGGCCATCATTGGCACGGCGGGCGGCTACTCAACCCCTGGCACGCCCTTCATCTGGCTCGTCCACGCCATCGGCCGCGCCATTGGGGCGCGCGGGGTATGGGGCTACGTGCGCGGCGGCATGGGCGCGGTGACGCAGGCCATCGCCGCCGCGGCCCGCGACCTGGGGACCGAGATTCGCACCCGCGCGCCGGTGGCCGAGGTGCTGGTCGAGCAGGGGGCGGCGCGAGGCGTCATCCTGGACAGCGGCGAGACGCTGCGCGCCCGCGTCGTGCTGTCCAACGCCGACCCCAGGCGCACCTTTCTCAAGCTGACGCCCGCCTCGGCTCTGCCCGCCGACTTCCGCGCCCGCATCGAGCGTCAATATCGGAGCGCGGGGCCGGTCTTCAAGCTCAACCTGGCCCTCCACGAGTTGCCGCGCTATACCGCCGCCCCCGCCGATGTCCCGCCGGAGGTCATCAGCCGCGCCACGGTGGACATCGCGCCGTCGCTGGCCTACATGGAGCGCGCCTACGACGATTTCAAGGCGGGCCAGCCGTCGCGGGAGCCTTTCATCGAGATCTTCAGCCAGTCGCCCACCGACCCGACGATGGCCCCGCCGGGCAAGCACATTCTGTCGTGCTTCTGTCAGTGGGTTCCCTACGCCCCGGCCGGCCGCGACTGGGACGACGGCCTGCGCGAGGAGTTCGCCGACCGCGTGCTCGCCAAGCTGGCCGAGTACGCGCCCAACATGCGCGACGCCGTGATCGCCCGTCAGGCCCTGTCGCCGGTTGACCTGGAGCGGCGCTTCGGCCTGACCGGCGGCCACATCTTCCACGGCGAGCTGACGCCCGACCAGGCCTATAACCTGCGTCCCCTGTCCGGCTACGCCGACTATCGCACGCCCCTGGCGAATCTGTACCTGTGCGGCTCCGGCGCGCACCCCGGCGGCGGCGTCACTGGCATCCCCGGCCACAATGCCGCCCATGCCGTCCTGGCCGACCTGGGCACGATGGAAGGGTGAAGGTCGAAGGGGAATCGGTCGGTAAATCCTGGCGGGCCGCCTGTGCTGGTGTAAGACCAGGCCGCCGGGCGCGTCCTATGCGTGCCAGGATTGACCACCCAGCGCAACTGGCTATAATTGCTGTCTGTTGGGGCTGTAGCTCAGCTGGGAGAGCGCTTCAATCGCACTGAAGAGGTCAGGGGTTCGATTCCCCTCAGCTCCACCTTGAGTCTTCCGAAGTCCCCTCGACTTCGGAAGTCCTTTATACATCCATCGGCGATGACCAGGAGTAGTAGGCCCTCCCGCCAGCGAGTCGGGGACAGTGCAAGCCCGACGCCGGCGCCCACCGGGAGCGCGACAGGCCGAACTCGCCTGCGAGCCGCCCCGCTGAACGGGTTGAAAGTTGCCAGGAGCGCGTTCAATCCCGTAGGTGTGGCCGTTCCCCGCGTTAAGGGATCCAAGCGGTTGGCTTGGGGCTGTAGCTCAGCTGGGAGAGCGCTTCAATGGCATTGAAGAGGCCAGGGGTTCGATTCCCCTCAGCTCCACCTTCAACCAGGGTGGTACCGCGGAGTAGCCCTTCGTCCCTGACATGGACGGAGGGCGTTTTGATTCGGACCGAGGACCGAGGACCAATAGCACACCCTCTGACCTTGGTCCTTCGTCTTTGGTCCCTGGTCGTAGGCAGGAGGACCTACACAATGGAGAAGACCCACACCCCCGCGCGGGCGGAGCGCTTCGACCCGACCAGTATCGAGCAGAAGTGGCAGGCGCGCTGGGAGGCCGACAGGCTATATCACGCCGTGACTGACCCCGGCCAGAAGAAGTTATACTATCTGACGATGCTACCCTACCCTAGCGGCGACCTCCACATTGGCCACTGGTATGCCATGACGCCCTCGGACGCCCAGGCCCGCTTCCGGCGCATGCAGGGGCACAACGTCGTCTTCCCCATCGGCTTCGACGCCTTCGGCCTGCCCGCCGAGAACGCCGCCATCCGCAACAAGATTCACCCTCACGAGTGGACGTACAAGAACATCGAGCGCATGCGGAGCCAGTTGCGGTCCATGGGCGCGATGTGGGACTGGGAGCGCGAGGTCGTCACCTGCGACCCCGAGTACTATCACTGGAATCAGTGGTTCTTCCTGAAGATGTACGAGCGCGGGCTGGCCTACCGCAAGGCCGCCATGGTCAACTGGGATCCGGTAGACCAGACGGTGCTGGCGAACGAGCAGGTCATCGATGGGCGCGGCGACCGGTCAGGCGCGCTGGTCGAGCGGCGGCTGATGGAGCAGTGGCACCTGAAGATTACCGCCTACGCCGACGAGTTGCTGGATAACCTGGATACGATGGACTGGCCCGAGCGCGTCAAGACCATGCAGCGCAACTGGATTGGCCGCTCCGAGGGCGCGGCGGTTGTCTTCCACAGCGAGCAGGGCGACCCCATCGAGGTGTTCACGACGCGGCCCGATACCCTATGGGGTGCGACGTTCATGGTGCTGGCTCCTGAACATTCCCTGGTGGAGAAGCTGACTACGCCCGCACAGCGCGACGCCGTGGCTGCCTACGTTAAGTATGCCTCCCACGAGAGCGAGATCGAGCGCATGGCCGAGGGCAAGGAGAAAACCGGTGTCTTCACCGGCGGCTACGCGGTCAACCCGGTTAATGGCGCGCGCATCCCCGTCTGGATCGCCGACTATGTGCTGATCACCTACGGCACGGGCGCGATTATGGCCGTCCCCGCCCACGACCAGCGCGACTTCGAGTTCGCCCGTAAGTTCGACCTGTCGGTGGTCGTCGTCATCCAGCCAGAGGACGAGGGCGCACACGGCGGTGCGCCCCTACACGGTGCGACCATGCCCCAGGCCTACGATGGCGAGGGTGTCATGGTTAACTCCGATGGCTTCGACGGCACGCCGACGGCCGACGGCGCGGCGGTCAAAAAGGTCATCACCTGGCTGGAGGAGAAGAGCCTGGGCAAGGGCCATGTGCAGTACCGCCTGCGCGACTGGCTGCTCGGCCGCCAGCGTTACTGGGGCACGCCTATCCCGATGGTCTACTGCGACCAGTGTGGCATGCAGCCAGTCCCCTACGACCAACTGCCGGTTATCCTGCCTCACGATGCCGAGTTCCAGCCCAGCGGCCAGAGTCCGCTGCTGTATCATGAGGCCTTCCTGAACACGACGTGCCCGCACTGCGGCGGCCCGGCGCGCCGTGAGACCGACACGATGGATACGTTTGTCGACTCGTCGTGGTACCAGTACCGCTATCTGAGTCCCCACTACGACCAGGGCCCCTTCGACCCGGCCGAGGGCGACTACTGGCTACCCGTGGACCAGTATACGGGCGGCATCGAGCACGCTATCCTGCACCTGCTGTACACGCGCTTCTGGACCAAGGTCATGCGCGACATGGGTCTGGTAGACTTCGACGAGCCGATGACGCGCCTCTACAACCAGGGCATCATCCTGGGTGAAGACGGCGAGAAGATGAGCAAGTCGCGCGGCAACGTCATTGCCCCTGACGCACTCGTCAACCGCTACGGGGCGGACACGGTGCGCCTGTACCTGATGTTCATCGGGCCGTGGGACCAGGGCGGCCCGTGGTCGTCCAGCGGCATCGAGGGCGTAGCGCGTTTCGTCAACCGTCTGTGGGGCATGATCCTGGAGCCGCGTGAGGCGGGCGCGCTGGATGCGGCCGCCGAGCGCAGCCTGCTGCGCCGGCTGCACCAGACGATCCGAGACGTCAGCGAGGATCTGGAGGGCTTCCGCTTCAACACGGCTGTCGCCGAGCTGATGAAGCTCAACAACGACCTGTTGAAGGCCAAGGAGGCAGGCCAGTACGGGACGCCTGCGTGGAACGAGGCTGTCCAGGCCTTCGTGCTGCTGCTGGCCCCTCTGGCCCCGCACCTGGCCGAGGAGCTGTGGGGCCGCCTCGGCCAGCCCTACAGCGTCCACCAGCAGGCGTGGCCGACCTTCGATCCGGCTCAGGCCGCCGAGGATGTCATCGAGGTGCCGGTGCAGGTCAACGGCAAGGTGCGCGCGCGCGTGGTCGTTGCCGCTGACACGGACGAGGCTGCCTTGCGCGCCGCTGCCCTGGCGACCGACGCCGTGCAGAAGGCGCTGGCGGGCGCGGCCCCGCGCAAGGTCATCGTCGTACCGGGTAAACTGGTGAACGTAGTCGTGTAGTCTGGTTAGCGCCACGAGGACTCAGCCACCATGCGACGCCTCTTCTTGCTGGATGTTCTGCGCGACCCCGCGTCGCGTCCCATCTTCTACTATGCGGCGGCCTTCCTCGTCTTTGGCATGTTCGTGTACCACTGGCTCGAAGGGTGGAGTTACCTGGATGCGCTGTACTTCTGCGTCATCACCCTGGCGACGGTCGGCTACGGCGATCTCCACCCAACGACTCCGCTGGCGAAGGCCTTCACCATGATCTACGTGGTCAACGGCATCGTCATCCTGTTGGCGCTGTTCGACCGCATCCGCACCGTGCGCGTGCAGCGCATGATGGATCGCGCGCAGAAGAAGGATCAACAGTAGCGAGCGGCTGCCAGCTATGACACCGGAGGCCCTCAAGGTCTGACAGACCCTGAGGGCCTCCGCAATGAAGGCGCGACAGAGGTCGCGCTACGCCATCTCACCCCGACGGGTGGCATGGCGGTGACCTAGCCCACCGTTCGTGCCCACGCTTCGCGCCCGATCGCCAGAAGCTGGGATCGGCGAAGCAGGCAGCGGCCCGCGGGTTCGTCGTCAGGATGTGGGCGGATTCCCTCACGCCCTGCCCACCGCCCTGGAGCCACAGGTCAAACACCCGGTCACCCCACCTGGCTAATGCATCTTGCCGCGCTTTTCTTTCGCGTTGGCGGTCCTTCCTGCCCAAAACGAACCAGTAGGCGGAGATTGACAACTCAGAACAGGCGTACTAGACTCGTAACGGCGAGTCTGGGATATCTCGCCTGCCTACAGGAGGGCCATATGCCTGCCGAGATCCATATTGGCACGAGTGGTTACAGCTATGACGACTGGGTCGGGCCTATCTACCCCGACGACCTGAAGAAGACCGATTGGCTGACCTACTACGCCGAGCACCTCTTCCGCTGCACCGAGATCAACTACACCTACTATCGCCTGCCCGCCGCCCGCACCCTCAAGGCGATGGCCGACAAGACGCCGCCCGGTTTCCTGTTCACCATCAAGGCCAGCCAGGAGCTGACCCACGGCCGCGACGACCCTGAGGCCTTCGACAAGTTCACCTCGGCCCTCTACCCGCTGCTGGAGGCCGACAAGTTTGGCTGCGTCCTGGCCCAGTTCCCCACGTCATTCCACAACACGCCGGAAAATCGCGACTACCTGCGGCGGCTGCGGGAGCGGCTGAGCGACTTGCCGACAGTGGTGGAGTTCCGCAATCGCGAGTGGATTCAGGATGAGGTGCGCGAGCTACTGACGGAGTGCCACCTGGGCTTCTGCGCCGTGGACCAGCCCCAGTTCAAGACCCTCGTGCCGCCGGTCGCCTGGGTCACCGGTCCCATCGCGTACGTGCGATTCCATGGCCGGAACTATGACAAATGGTGGTCACACCAGGAGAGCTACGAACGCTACGACTATTCCTACAGCGACGAAGAGCTACAGGAGTGGGTGCCGAAGATTCAGGACATGGCGGCGCACAGTGAGCGGTTGTTCGCCTTCGCCAACAACCACTACCAGGGCCAGGCGGTGACGACGGCAAAGCAGTTGGGTATGCTATTGCAGGGGGCGGGGGTGGCGGTGGCGGGGCCGCCTTGACCTTCAACATCGGCGTGACTGGGTAGGCACGGGC
Source organism: Anaerolineae bacterium (assembly GCA_034431435.1). Lineage (GTDB taxonomy): Bacteria > Chloroflexota > Anaerolineae > Epilineales > JAHCIE01 > JAHCIE01. Next base: position 10,245 of record DAOUDG010000070.1, read on the forward strand.
CTCCCAGCGGCCATGATCCTTTCGCGGCTCGTAGCCGTTGACAACGGCAGCGGCCGATGGTATAGTAGGAAACCTATCGCGTCCACCGGGAGCCAGGCATTGCTGCCCTCACCCGTCATGGGCAGGGCAGGGAGGCAAGAATCATGCGCCGACTGCCCCGTATCCTGCTCCTGACCGTGCTCGTCCCCTTCATCGTTGCCCTCACGGTCCTGTTCAGCCTCCAGGTTCAAGCTCAATCCCCAACAGTCTATCGCGTTTTCATGCCCGCCGCGGGCATCGCGATGCCGGCGGGTCTCGGCGCGCAGCAGCAGGCGGGCCTGGTGGTGATGCCGGCCAGCCTCGATTTCGGCGTCGTCGACGTGAACCGTGCAGTAACTGCGACCGTCGTCATCAGCAATGCCGGGTCGACGGACATCACCGTCCTGCGCCTGGCCTTCGCGCCTCTGACTTCGCCTGGCTTCAGCTTCACGCCTGGCTTCACGCTCCCCCTGACGCTGACGGCCGGCGCGCGCGCCACGGTCAGCGTCAGCTTCACGCCCAACGACGCGGGGGCGCATCGTGGCGCGCTCAACATCGAGACCAACGACCAGCAGCGACCCCTCGTCGCAGTCTCGCTGCGTGGCTTCGGCGGCCAGGGGCCACCCGTCGACAAGCCGCGCGAGCGCTTCGAGCACTATCTCTCGATTCGCGCCACGCCTGCCTACACCGTGCCTGGGGCGCTGCGTCAACGCGCCTGGGACCAGCTGCAGACGCTGCGGCCCGGCTTCGTCCCGCCCGTGCCAGGACCCCGCAAGGCCGAGGTTGACCAGACATTCCGCTGGGTGTCCCTCGGTCCGCGCAACGTGGGCACGACGGGCGCCGGGCGCGTCATCTCGATTGCCATCGACCAGGCAGGAACCATCTACGCCGGGGCGGCGCTGGGCGGCGTCCTCAAGTCGTCGGATGGCGCGGCCACGTGGCGCTCCTTGATGACCCACCAGCCGTCCCTCGCCATGGGCGCGATTGGCATCGACCCGACCGATCGCCTGCGCGTGTACGCGGGGACGGGCGAGCAGAACTTTGCTCTCGATTCCTACTATGGGGCGGGTGTGCTCCGCGCCGCCGACGGTGGCGAGCTGGGCGACGCCAGCTGGACTCAGGTGGGACGTACCGCCTTCGTGTTCGGGTCTGGCGGGGGTGCGACCTTCGCGAAATTGATCGTCAACCCCCGCAATGCCTCTGAGTTGTTCGCCGCCACCAGCATCGGCTTCTACCGCTCGACCGACCGGGGCGACGGCTGGACCCCCATCACAGCCGGCATCCCAGGGCAGACAGTCACCGACCTGGTGATGGATGCGACCACCAACCCCGTCACCCTCTATGCGGCAGTGTCGGGCGCGGGTGTCTATCGCTCGACCGATGGCGGATTGAACTGGGGCCTGCGCAGCACAGGCATTCCTGCCGCCAACCTGGGCCGCATCTCATTGGCGATTGCCCCGTCCAACACGCAGGTGCTGTATGCCAGCATCGAGAACAGCTCCAACAACAACCTGCTCGGCGTGTACCGCACCGCTGATGGTGGTGCGAACTGGGCCAGCATCGGCGCGCCCGACTTCTGCGGCAACCAGTGCTGGTACGACAATGTGGTCGGCGTCGATCCGACCAACGCCAATCGCGTCTTCCTGGGCGGCATTGGCGCGCAGTTTGCCACAGGCAGCGGGAACCCATTGACCTGGGCGTTTACCAACGTCAACGGCCTGCACGCCGACCAGCACGCCGTTGCCTGGGATCCGAACAACAGCGCCATCGTCTATGTCGGCAACGACGGCGGTCTCTACCGCTCGACCAATAGCGGGGCCGACTTCACACGCCTCGACATCGGCGCTATCACTCAGCACCAGGGCTTCATGGTCCACCCTGTCCTGCCGGACTGGGCGGTGGCCGGATCGCAGGACAACGGGAGCATGTACTACACAGGCGACCGGGTGAACTGGCAGGCCGCCGCTGGTTGCGATGGCGGTAACTCGGCCGTGTCCCAGGCGCTCGTCGCGCCCAATGAAGTCTATATCACTACGCAGTCGAGCGGCTGCAGCCGCATCGCACGCGCCGACACCATCGCCGGCGCCTTCAACCAGAAGACGACTGGCATCACCATCGGGGCCAACGGCCGCCCCGACGGCAACGCCCTCTTCTACCCGCCCCTCGAAATCGACCCCAACAACCCGAACACGCTCTACTACGCCTCGAACTTCGTGTATCGCACCACAGACCGGGGCGACAACTGGAGCTACTTCCCGGCCGCGCCCGGCCAGCAGACCCTGAACGGGCGCGTGTCTACCATCGCGGTCGCTCCGAGCGACTCCACTACCATCTACGCCGGCACCGACAGCGGACGTATCTGGCGCATGACGTCGGCCTCCACCAACTGGGTCGAGGTCAACGACTTCTCGGCGGCATGCGGCGTCGGGGCGACCTGCCTCCCGCAGCGGTTCGTGACGCGCGTCGCCGTCCGGCCCGGTGTCTCGACCACCATGTATGCCACCTTCGGCGGCTTCGCCGCCAGCGGCGGGCGACCGGGCCACGTCTTCCGCTCCATCGACAGTGGCGCGACGTGGACAGACATCACCCCGCGCGACTACTTCAACACCCGAATCGACCTGCCCGTCAACACCATCGTCATCGATCCCAATCTGCCCGACCGCCTGTTTCTCGGCACGGACATTGGGGTGCTCTACTCCGACAATGATGGCGGGGCGTGGCAGTTCCTAGACGTGGGAATGCCCGATGTTGCTATCTACAACATGGACATTCACCCGGGCACGGGCAAAGTTCGGGCGGCAACCCACGGCCGCTCGACCTACGAGCTGGAGGTGGCAGGGCCACGGCTGGATGTCGAGAAGCGTCTCGTGTCCCCCGTGAGCGGCGTCGCCCGCGTCGGCGACTCGCTGACCTACAGCATCCGCATCAGCAATACGGGCACGACCAACATCACCAGCCTGCCCCTGGATGACATCTTCGACGGTCGCTACATGCGCTACGTCTCGGCCAGCCCGCTGCCAACCGCCGTCGGCCCTAACCTGGTTGAGTGGGCCGACCTGACAGGGTTGCCCCCATTTGGCATTGGCCGCTCGCTGCGACCCAACGAGGCCATCACTGTCATCGTCACGTTCCAGGTCATCGGCTGCCCGACGCCGGCGAGCATCCCGAACAAGGCGAAGGTCAGCGGCGCCATCGACGAGAATCGTGACCCCGTGCCCACCTTCGAGGCGGTGGCCGGCGTGACCATCGCCTGCCCCGCCGTGGCCGTGAGCAAGCGTCTCACCAACCCCGATCCGTGCGCTATCTTCGGTCCGGGTGACAGTATCCAGTTCACCGTCACCATCACCAACACCGGTAATACGAGCCTCGTCACCGTCCCGCTGGTGGATACCTACGACCCTGCCTACCTCCAGTTTGCCTCGGCGACGCCGATACCCAACTCGACGGCCCCACCCGGCACGCTGACGTGGAATGACCTGACCGGGCCGGCGCCCAACGGCTTCGCCACGAACCTCGCGCCTGGACAGGTGTTCAACGTCGCGCTGGAGTTCACCGCCCTCCAGAGCACGTCGGGGCTGGCGAACGGCGTGACTGTCAATCGGGTGCGGGTGCAGGGGGCAACGGACGAACACGGCTTCGTCGCCCCGACCGCGACGGGCGAAGCGGACGTGGCGATTCGGAGCGCCGACCTGTACGTCGAGAAGACGCAGGTGACGGAGTACCCCAGGGTGCAGGTACGCGATAACGTGGCGAATACCCTGGGCATGAGTCCCTTCGGACCCCGATTGAGTAACGCCGTGGTGGTGGCGGGGGAGATCATCACCTACAACATCAAGTACGGCAACCGGGGGCCAGACGAGGCGACCTTTGTTCGCATTGTGGACACGATTCCGGCCGGCACGGTCTACCTGGGCCACAACCTGGCGCCCTGCCTGGACCGCGACATCCGCGATGCCTGCTACGTCGGCCGCGTCGCGCCGGGTGAGAAGCGCGAGTTCCAGGTATGGGTACGGGTTCCTCTCCCCAGCGAGCCGGGCTTCAGCACGCCGCCCGGCGCTATCCTTGCCAACCGCGTCACGATTGAGTCCGGCTTCACTGTCACCGGCCCAGCCTGTGGCACGCCCGATGCCCTGCCGGGCGATAACACCGTGACCTACAACACAACCGTCCTGGGTGACTATGGGGATGCGCCCCTGGCAGCGGTGGGCACGGACCTGCCCGGCTACGCCGCGCAGGTAACGGGCGCGTACAGCGCCAACTACAGCCGCGAATGGTTGGGCCGCGCCGTCAGTGGCGAACGCAGCGCGAGCGATGGGGCCGACCCCGACAGTGAGCCGAACCTGGGGCCGTTCAACACCGACCATCACGATGACGGCGTCTTCTACCGCAACCCATTCGCGTTCGACTTGCCCACGAGCCAGCGCACCTACACCCCCGCCGAGTGGGCGGTGACTGCGCGCGTCACGGTCTCTGTGGCCGACCCGTCCAGCGGGCGGTACACCATCGCGCCGGACAAGAAGCTGTATGTCCGGTCGTGGGCTGACAGCAACCGCAACGGGGTGTTCGGCGATCCAGGAGATACGATCCTGTTCGACTGGCAAGGCGGTCCGGGCCTGGTGGGGAGCGACCTGACGATGTGGCCGGCCGGGCAGCCTTACCGCATCATGGACCTCCGTATCCAGGTGCCGGGTGAGATGGGCTGGATGATGGTGCGGACGCGGTTGAGCTACGGCACACCGCCGACGCCCAGTGGGGCGATGGATTTCGGCGAGATTGAGGATCACCTCATCGGCGTGTTCCTCGGCGGCGTGTCGCCCGTTAGTCCCGGCCCGGTGCAGCCTCGCCCGCCCGCGCCTTAGCGCCCGCGCTGCGTCGTCTCTGCGTTTACGGCCGTTGGACATTCCCAACGCTGTTCCCTGCGGTTGCCGCAACGCGACCCACAAGGGGGCCAACTCGCCCTGTCAGGGCCAGGCGGTGGGGTAGTCGTGGGCGGCAATACGGATATCCAGGCGGTCGCGCCCTATGAACACGGACGGCGATAGCATGCGCCCCCCCGACGCGCTGAACGTTCTTCAGTTGCGGGGCGTCGAGGGGGCGCGAACGGCGGTGGGGGTGGCTGTGGTCATCGACGTGCTGCGCGCTTTCACGTCGGCGGCCTACGCTTTCGCCGGTGGCGCGGAGCGCATCCTGCTGGTCGGCACGGTCGAGGCGGCCGAGGCTCTCCAGGCGCGCTACCCCGATGCGCTACGCATGGGCGAGGTGGGCGGTCGCACCATCCCCGGCTTTGCCCTCAACAACTCGCCCAGCCACGTCCGCCGGGCGGACCTGCGTGGGCGCACCATGATCCAGCGCACCGGCGCGGGCACGCCGTGCGCGGTGGCGGCGAGGGGCGCGGACGAGATTCTGCTCGCCAGCTTTGTGGTGGCGGGGGCGACGGCCCGCTACGCGCTCGCCCGCCGCGCATCGACGGTCAGCCTGATCGCGACGGCGGCCTTCCAGCCGCCGCCCAACGAGGACGACGCCTGCGCGGGCTACCTGGCGCGGCTGCTGCGCGGCGAGCCGCCGGACGCGGCCCACGCCCTGGCGACGGCCCGCGCCGCCCCCACCGTCGGCCTGTTCATTGACCCCGACGAGCCGGACTTCCCGGCCGGCGACCTGGCGCTGGCCTTCGCTCTGGATTCTTTTGATTTCGCTATGCCCGTTGTCCGCGATGGCGACCTGCTGGTTGCCCACCGCGTCGACGTGCGCTGACAGGGGCGGCTGGGATGCGTGAGGCTCTGCCCAGGTGGTTCCTGTACCTCATCGCCACCGTCGCCGTGGTCTGGCTGCTCCAGCCGGCATGGTACGCGGTCAGCATTCTCTACGAGGTCATCCTTCTTTTCTTCCTGGCCTGGCTGCTAGGTTTCATCCTGGAGCCTCTCATTCGTCGCCTGGAGGAGGGCTTCGGCCGCTGGGGCGGACTGCCCCGCCCCGCCGCCTGGACCCGATGGCGACGCTACAATCCTTCGGCGCGACAGTGACGGCCGAGTCATTCCGCGTGGTCACGGGCGTCGCGGGCGTCGTCACGGCGACGCTGCTGACGATGGTCATCAGTGTCTACATGTACCTCGACGCGCCGCGCATCCGGCGACGCATTGAGCGCCTCGCCCCCGCCTGGACCGAGGAACTCACCTGCCTCGAGGCCGTGGTAGACCGCGTCTGGTGCACCAGACCATCTCCCGCAGCATCATGCCGCGCCTGGTGAGCTACACGACGGGTTTGCCGACCGTCCTGCCTGCTGACTCCTTTCTTCCCGGCTTCTTCACAGAACGTATCTTACCATGAAGGCTGTGCGTCTTATTTCTTGCAGTGCATATCGTTAGCCAGACCTGAGCCGTATGTCAGTCAGGGACAGGCGTTGGCGCGTCAGACACAGCCCGGACTGTGCCCGACGCGCCAACGTCACCCGCCGCGGACCATCCACATCCTTACGTGCTTACGTGATACGCGCGTGCCTGTCGCCATCGCATTCCCTCGCCCTCGTGCGGCCGGCCGCTGCCCCTACCCCCAACCTGTAAGGAGGTTCGTCCCATGTACAAACGATGGCTGGCAGTCTTGACCAGTCTAGGGTTGCTGCTTGGCGCGGTAGCCCTGGTCTGGCAGGCGGATCAGGCCGGAGCCGCCGACCCGCCGCGCCAGATGTTCTTCCCGCTGATTACGCGCGGCGCCTTCGCCACCGGTACCCCCAGCAGCCTGGCCGTGAGCGTAAGCGGCCAAATCGGGGCCAACGGCAATATCACCTATCGCGTTACGATCACCAACCGGGGCGACAAGACGGTGACCGTGCTGCCGCTGGATTTTGGCTACAACACCGGCAGCCTGGCCTTCCTGTCGGCCCAATACACCCCTGACCAGCGCGGCCCCGGCGGTCTGCGCTGGAACAACCTGACCGAATTTCCGGGCATCGGCCCCCTCGCTCCCAACGCGACCCGTACCCTGGACATCGTGATGGATCCCGTCGTGTGTCCGGAGGGCGGCGTCATCACCGTTCAGGCGCTCATCAGCGGCGCGCTGGACGCCAGCAATCAGATCATCCCGCCCGCCAGCACCACTGTCGGCCAGAAGCTGTGCACGAGCCTGACAGTAACCAAGTCCATCGTCGAGCCGACGAGCGGTCAGGCCCTGGTTGGCGACCCCCTCACCTTTGATATCGTGGTCACGAACCCGGCCGCAAATGCCTCAGCCCCGCCGAACCTGCAGAACGTGCGCGGCATCCAGCTGACGGACCGCTTCAACCCTGACATCATGGTCTACCGTCAGGCGCTGCTGGACGTGGGCAACGGGTTCATCCCCATCAGCCCCACCACACCTATCACCACGACACCGATAGGCTCGCTGACTTTCAGCGAGGCGCTCGCTAACATCACCCTGCGCCCTGGCGACTCGATGCGCGTGCGCATCACCTTCGAGGTCCGCGCCTGCTCGTCCGAGGCAGGTACGGCGAACGTTGCCGAGGTGGGCAGCCCCGGCGCCGGTGGCGCGCTCGTCACCCAGGCGCGCGGCCAATCGCCGACGATCCGCATCATCTGCCCTAACATCCAGGTGACGAAGAAGATTCTCGCCCCACCGGGCGGCGTGGTGGCTCTCAACGAGAGTATCACGTTCACCATCGCCGTCAAGGCGACCGGTAACCAGCCCATCAACGTCATCCCCATGCAGGACGTGTTCGACCCCACGGCGCTGGCTTTTGTCGGCTCCGACCCGCAGCCGTCAGGCCCACCCATCGGGGGCACGGTCGAGTGGGACGACCTGAACGAGTCGCGCGGCTCGTCGCTACAACCGGGCGAGACGTACACCGTCACCGCCGTCTTCCGCGCCGTCGGCTGTCCCGTCGGCGGGCGCACCGCCAACCGCGCCCGTATCGGCAATGCCATCGCCTCGGGTGGCGGCTACGGCTTCACCGCGCCCCAGGCGTCGGATACCATCGAGTTCGACATCGCCTGCCCGCGCGTCGACGTGACCAAGCGCGTCGTCACGCCACGGAGCGCGCTCATCCAGGAGTTGGGTGGCCAGGTCACCTACGAGGTGATGGTCCGCAACTCTGGCAACCTGCCACTGGTTACGGTCCCGCTGACTGACACCTACGACTCGGCGCTGTTCGACTTCGTCAGCGCGTCTGTCGCGCCGTCGAGCCAGTCGGGCGGGTCGCTGACCTGGGCCAACCTGGCCGCAGGCGGGCCGCTGCAACCCGGCGAGAGTGTCGTGGTGTTGTTGACCCTCAAGACCAAGATCTGCCCCGACCCGACGAAACCCATCACCAGTGTCAACCGCGCCGGTGTCAGCGGCGCGCGGGCCAGCTTCCGCACCACGACGCTGGATGTGCCGCCAGACTTCGACCAGGCGGAGGTGGACGTCGTCTGTGCCCAACTGCGTATCAGCAAGACGCTGGTTAGCCCGCCCAATGGGGCGGTGTCGCCAGGCGCCGTCGGGCGTAACGAGCTGACCTTCAAGATCGAGATCTCCAACACTGGCAACATCACCGTTACCCGGCTGCCACTGGTGGATGAGTGGGACCCGGCCTATCTGGAGTTCGTGCGCTCGGACATCACGCCGGACGTACCCGGCCAGGGCACGCTGAGTTGGGAGAATCTGACCGCGCCTGATCGCGGCGGGCCGCTGCTACCGGGGCGCAAGATTACCTTCAACATCATCATGCGCGCCATCGGCTGCCCGGCCGACCAGATCGTGTTCAACAAGGCGTCCATCGTCGGCGCACTGGCGATCGCGGGCGGCGCCGGTGTCCCGGCCCCGGTCCCCAACGTCTACGCCTCGGATGATGGCCGCGTGGCCTGTCCTAAGCTAGAGATCACTAAGCGGCTGGTCGCGGCTCCCGATTGCGACATCGTGGGCATCAACCAGGAGATCGCCTTCGAGGTGACGATCCGCAACGTGGGCAACAGCACGATCGCCACCCTTCCGCTGACCGATACGTACGAGGCGGAGTATCTGGAGTTCGTCAGCGCGACGCCTGCGCCCAACGGGCCGCCGACCTTCAGCGGTAGCGGCCAGTTCCGTAGCGGAACGGTGGCATGGACCGATGTGACCGGTCCCGCCCCCAACGGCTTTGGGCGAGACTTGCCGCCGGGCGAGAGCGTGACGGTGCGGGTGACCTTCAAGACGCTGAAGAGCACCTACGACATCATCCGCTCGCCCAACAAGAACACCCTCAACCGCGCGGGTATTACCGGCGCCACGGACGAGTATGGCTTCACCGCCGCGCCCGTCTCGACGCCGCCAGTGCCGGTGCGCATCGCCCAGGCCGATCTGCACATCGAGAAGATTCAGGAGACCCAGTTCCCTGAAGTCAACGTTAACCCCAGCGCCCAACTGACGGCGACGTTGCCCATCGGCTACCCCATCCTGCCGCTCACATCGCAGATGAGCAACAAGGTCGCCGTCCCCGGTGAGGTCATCACCTACGCCGTCAACTACAGCAACACTGGCCCCGATGAGGCGACCTTCGTCCGCATCACGGATGTGATTCCGCCGGGTACGGAGTACCTGGGCCACACACTGGCTTCGTGCCAGGGCCGCGACATCCGCGAAGGCTGCTACATCGGCGAGATCGCGCCGGGGCAGACTGGTCAGTTCAAGGTGATGGTCCGCCTGCCACGGGCGACGGAGAGCGGCTTCAGCACCCCGCCCGGCACGACCCTTACCAACACCATCCGTATCGAGTCTGGCTTCTCGATCGCGGGGCCGACGTGCGGTATCCCCGACTACTTCGGCACCGATAACACCTCGTCGTGGGCCAGCGACGTCATTAGCGACTTTGGTGACGCGCCCGCCACCGCGCAGGATGGCCTGCCCGGCTTCGGCGCACAGGTGACTGCCGCCTACAGCGGCAACACCCTCCACGAGTGGCTGGGACGCACCGTCAGCGCCGAGCGTGGCGCCAGCGATGCGAAGGACCCCGACGGCGCGCCGAACCTCAACCCGTACAACTACGACTTCCACGACGACGGCGCGCTGTATCGCAACCCGTTCAACGCGGGTGTGCCTTCCAGCCAGCGCTACTATCAGCCGGGTGAGTTCGCCGCCGGCATGAAGGTCATCATCTCGGTGTCCGACGCCAGTAGCGGCCGCTACGCCATCAGCCCCGACAAGCGTATCTACATCGCGTCGTGGGCGGATGCTAACCGTAACGGCATCTTTGGCGACAACGGCGACAAGGTGATGTTCCTGTGGAATGGCGGCCCCGGCCTGGTCGGCACCGATGGCAAGCTGTGGCCGTTGGGCCAGCCCTTCTACATCCTGGAGGCCACCGACCTGAACGTCCAGGCGCCTGCCAGTCTGGGCTGGATGTTTGTCCGCACCCGGCTCAGCTATGGCGCTCCGCCTTCGATGAGCGGGCCGATGGACTACGGCGAGATCGAGGACAACCTGATCGGCGTCTTCCAGGGTGCGCCGCCTGAGAGCGGCAACCCGCCCGGCCCGGTGCAGCCACCGACGCGGCCGTAACGGGCACACTGTCCGTGAATCGAAAGGCCCTAAGGGTTTCCGAAACCCCTAGGGCCTTTCGAGTGCAGTCACGTTACGCCGCCACCACCTGCGCCGCCCGCGCCTGCGCGGCCTCGTACTCAGCCAGTGACATGGCTTGTATCTCGGCGTTGATTCTGATATCGTCGCCGACCAGCCAGCCGCCCGTCTCCAGGGCCGCGTTCCAGTTGAGGTTCCAGTCCTTGCGGTTCACCTTCGTCTCGGCGCTGAGGCCCCAGCGCTGGCCACCCCACGGGTTCGTACCGCGCCCCTCGTCCGTTACCTTGAAGGTGACGGGCTTTGTCGTGCCACGGATGGTGAGGTCGCCGGTGACCTTGTACTCATTGCCGTGTACGTGCTCGACCTTCGTGCTCTTGAAGACCATGGTCGGGTGCTCTTCGGCGTGGAAGAAGTCGGGCGAGCGGAGATGATCATCGCGCTGGCCCTGGTTCGTGTCGACACTGTGGGTATAGACCGCGCCTTCGACGGTCGAGTTCTCGATATTGCTAGGATCAAGCTCGATTCGGCCCTCGAATTGGTTAAAGCGGCCGCGCACGTTGGTAATCATCATGTGCTTGGCGGAGAATTCCAACAGGGTATGGGATGGCTCGATGATCCAGACTTCACGCTCGGACATGGGTGCAACCTCCTTGAGGTACAGGGCCTGCGGCCCCAGCTGAGATACGAGGCCCACGCAATAACCATCATACGTGGACAGTATAGGGATAAATCTTACATCTATGAACTATCTCGGCAAAAAAAGAGAGAGCCGCTTATCTGCCGTCGTTCAGGTGTGCGAGCAGCGCCACCAGCCGCGCCCGGTCGTCCAGCGACAGGGAACGCAGCAGGTCCATCTCGGTGCGGGCCTGCGCGTCGCGGCCGGCCGCGTACGCCTCGCGGCCCTTGTCGGTGATCACGGCGCGCACGCTGCGGCGGTCCTCAGGGTCGGGGACGCGCCGCACCAGCCCGTCGGCCTCCAGACGGTCCACCAGCTGGGTGATATTCGACTTCACGCACGCCAGCCGCTCGGCCAGGTAACCCAGGGGGGCCGACCCATTCGCCTCCACCAGGTTGCGGAGGACGCCCATCTTGGCGAGGGACAGACCATAAGGCTCCAGCGCGCTATCCAGGCGGTGGTCGATCATATGACCCGCCTGAGCCAGGCTAGCGACGAGGGCGCTCGTGGTGACGAACTCTCTCTCTTGCGTTTCGTTCATGCATGAATTATACAGCATAAAAGCAGGCTTGTCAAGTCCCCAGGTGATCAATTTCCCGGTTGGTGGCGCGCAGCGCCGCGTATAGGGGAAAGTAGATGTCGCGATAGACCCGTTCGTACAAGTCGGCGTGGGCCGGATTCGGTGCGATCCGCTGGGCCGGGAAGGTGGCCCGCGCCAGCATCGCCTGGGTGTTGGCGTACACCCCCACGCCCAGCCCCGCCAGGGCCGCCGCGCCCCATGCCGCCGCCTCGTCGATGGCCACGACTCGCAGCGGCCGCTGCATCACGTCGGCGCGAATCTGGAGCCAGGTCGGGTTGCGCGCCCCGCCGCCGATGACCAGCAACTCTGCGGCCGTCACCCCCGTGGCTGCCTCCATGCTCTCCAGAAGGGTTCGCGAGGCGAAGGCCATGCCCTCGAACACGGCGCGGGCGACGATGGCGCAGCTCGCAGCGGGCGTCAGCCCCACTAGCGCGGCGCGCGCCGTGGGGTCGTTATGGGGGCGGCCCGCGCCGCGCAGGTGCGCCAGGAACACGACGCCGCCGCTCCCCGCCGGCGCGACCTCGGCCAGGGTGTTGAGTCGCCGGTAGCCCGCCTCGCCCGGCTCATCCGGCGCGAGTAGCTCACGCGCCCACGCCAGGGACGCTCCCTGCCCCGCTACACCGCCGGTGGTGTAATAGCGGTCGGGCGCGGCGTGAATGCCCAGGTGACCGCGCTGTTCGAACAGGGCGTCGGTCAGGGTCGGCGCGCGCAGCGCCAGCACCATCGCCTCGGCCGTGCCCAGCGAGTTGAGCAGGATGCCCGGCTCGATAGCGCCCACGCCGAACGCGCCGACGATATGGTCGTGGCCGCCCGCCGCCACCCTTGTCCCTGCCGCCAGTCCCGTCAGAGCCGCCGCCGCTACGGTAACCCGCCCTACCACCTCACCACTCGGCACGAGCCGCGCCATGAGCCGGGCGGGCACGCCCGCCGCATCCAGCATCTCGGCCGACCAGGCCCGCCGCGTCACGTCCAGGGCCAGCGTGCGCGATGCCAGGGACAGGTCCGTCGCCTGCTCGCCCGTTAGCCGATAGGCAATCCAGTCGGCGATATTGAGCCAGGCGGCGGCGCGAGTGAAGGCGTCGGGGTGATGGCGGCGCAGCCACATCAGCTTGCACAGGGAATAAATGGGCTGGGGCGTCTGGCCCGTGATGTCGAATACCCGCCGCGCGCCGAAGGCCTCTGCCCACCAGCGGCCCTCGTCCAGGGTGCGCTGGTCGTACCACGCGATCATGGGCGCGAGAGGCTGCCCCTCGCCGTCTACCAGGACACCCGCCTCGGCCATGCTGGCGATGGCCAGCGCGACGATGTCGCCCGCCGTGTAGCCCACGCCGGCCAGTTGGGCGACGGCAGCGCGGATTACCTCGGCGACGACGCGCCACAGCTCGTTCGCGTCGTGCTCCGCCCGGCCCGGCGCGGGCGTGGCGACCGGCGTAGCGGCGCGGCTATGGGCGACGAGGCGGCCATCGGGGGTATAGACGGCGGCCTTGCAGTTGGTGGTCCCGACGTCAACGCCGAGCAGGAGCGGGTCGCGCATGATGGACGGATTATAGCGGACGAGGGGCGCAGGACCAAGAACGAAAGGACGATCCCGCCATCGGCCAAATGGTGGATGCGCGGCGCGGGCGGCCATGATACACTGGACGGGAGCAAGGAAGCCCCGTTGCGCGGCCTGGCTCGCCACGACCGAAGGCCGTACTGAGACCTGAGAGACTACTGATGACTGTAACCGCTGTCCGAAGCCTTCTTCTCGCCAGGCCCGCCACCGTTGCGGGCGTTCGGCGTGGGGGAAGCATGGCGGCGTAGAGTCAGTACGCGACTCGCGCGTCAGCGGCGCTTCCCCACGCGGGGAGGCGTTTTTTATTGGGACGACGACCGACGACGGATCACCGACCACCAGAATCGTCAAGCTCAAGAACTAAACTAATCCCAAGGTGAAACCCGCAGAGCGGGTGTGGTATACTGCCAGAGCTAAGAACTCGCGACGGAGGGTTGAGATGGACGACATCCACGCGACGTTGAAGCGCTGGCAGTTGGACAGCAAGGCGGTGCGGGAACGGAT
>DAOUDG010000071.1:0-60059 GCA_034431435.1 Anaerolineae bacterium
GTCATGCCGAACGACCAGCTCTTCCGCCAGCCCCCGCTCTGCTCGTCGAGCATGCGGCCGGCGTAGCCGAAGTCGACCTGGGCTTCTTCGCCTGGCTGGCACTCGACGCGCACCACCACGTCGGGCTGGTGGGGCTCAAGGGCGCGCACGAAGCGGTAGACCGAGGCGTAGCTGCCGGTGTAGCCACGTTCCTTGAGACGTTCCCAGATGGCGCTGATCTCGGTACCTGTTCGACGCAACTCGACGACCAGGGCGCGGTACGGCGCCACCGAGGAGATGACCTGGGGCGGCGGCGAGCTGCTCAGCGTCTCACTGACCAGACGCTGTAGCTCCTCGGGTGGCGGCAGCGGCCCCTCGAGCAAGCCCTGAGCCGCTGCCCAGGTTCGGTACGCTTTCACGGTCCGCCGATCCACGCCCAGAGCTTGCTGGACCTGGCGGTCGGACGGCGTGACCCGGATATGTCGCAGTAGTTCTCGGATGTCCATGCTGTCCATTCAACTGCCTGCCATAGCTCCTCCCGACATGACCTGGATGGTGGTCGGAAGGATACGCGGGGTGCAGGAGCTATGCCATCTGCCGCTGGGTGGTACATCTTTGCCGAAAGTCACTGGTACATGATTGCCGAAAACGTCTGGTACATCTTCGCCGAAAGTCTTGGCACATTATCGCCCGATAGATAACACGGCGGCGCGGCGGCGGCCGGGCCACGGCGTTGTGTTCATCATCGACGAGGTGGGGCAGTACGTGGCCCGCAGCGTCGACAAGATCGAGGGCCTGCGCGCCGTCGTCGAGCAGTTCGGCGTCCAGAGCAAGAATCGCGTCCAGAAACGCCAGGCCGTCGCGCCGGTGTGGGTCATCGTCACGTCCCAGGAGAAGCTGGACGAGGTGGTGGCCGCCATCGACGACAAGCGGGTCGAGCTGCCCAAGCTGCAGGACCGCTTCCGCATCCGCGTCGACATGGCCCCCGCCGACATCCGCGAGGTGGCGACCCGGCGCGTGCTCGCCAAGCGACCCGAGGCCGAGGGCGTCCTCAGCCAGGTCTACGAGCGCCACGCTGCCCTGCTGCTGACCCACACCAAGCTCGAGCGCACGGCGCGCCGCTCCGACATCGACCGCGCGCGCTTCATCGAACACTACCCCTACCTGCCCCACTTCATCGACCTGTCCATCGACATCGTGTCGGGCATCCGCCTGCTGCGCTCGGACGCGCCGCGCCATGTTGGCGGCAGCAACCGCACCATCATCAAGCAGACCTACGAGATGCTGGTCGGCCCGCGCACCGGCCTGGCCGAGCGGCCCATCGGCGCGCTTGTCACCCTGGACCGCATCTACGACCTGGTCGAGGGCAACCTGCCCAGCGAGCGCCAGCGCGACATCGTCGACATTCAGCAGCGCTGGCCCGACACGCCGTGGCCCGCCCGCGTCGCCAAGGCTATCGTGCTGCTGGAATACGTGCGCGACTTGCCTCGCACCGAGGCCAACCTGGCCGTGCTGCTGTACGACGAGCTAGGCGCAGCCTCCCCCCTGCCCCAGGTTCACGACGCGCTGGCCCGGCTGAAGGACACCCAGTTCATCCACGAGACGGAGTCGGGGCAGTTCCAGGCGTGCTTCCGCCGCTGGGTGGCGGCGCTGGAGCCAGAGACCATCGGGCAGGTGGTGGCCGTCGACGGCAAGCGCGCGCGACGTTCCCATGATCGGGCCAACGGACAGGGGCCGTTGCAGATGGTCAGCGCCTGGGCCACCGACAGTCACCTGGTGTTGGGCCAGCGGCGGGTCGAAGCCGGTCAGAATGAGGTCAGCGTCTTGCCCGAGTTGCTAACGGAGCTGGCGTTGGCCGGCTGCACCGTGACCATCGATGCCATCGCCTGCCATGCCGAGATGGCGCAGACCAGCCGCGACCAGGGCGCTGACTATGTCCTGGCCATCAAGGACAACCAACCCAAGCTGCATGGCAGGCTCAAGCAGCTGTTCAGCCGCGCGCCCCACGGCGGCTTGGCCGACTGGCAACATGACCAGTATCAGACCGTCGAGAAGGGCCATGGGCGCATCGAGACCCGAGACGTGTGGACCGTCTCTGACCCTGAGTGGCTGGGGTGGCTAGACCCCAACGGGCAGTGGCCCGACCTGGGCTGTGGGGCGATGGTGGTCCGCCAGCGGCGCATCGGCGAGGTGGTGTCGGTGGCGGACAGCTACTTCATTACCAGCTTGTCGGGCTCGGCCCAGGTCGTCGGCCAGGCCATCCGTGCCCATGGGCAGGTCGAGAATGGCTTGCACTGGGTGTTGGACATCGCCTTTCGCGAGGATGAGAGCCGGGTGCGGGTGGGTCACGCCCAGGCCAACCTGGCGATCCTGCGTCACATGGCCCTCAGCCTCCTCAAGCAGGAGACGACCCTCAAGCGCGGTCTCAAGACCAAACGCCTCAAGGCCGGCTGGGACAATGCCTATCTCCGCCAGGTCCTGCTCACCGCCCAGACCAATTAAGATGCGATAGCCCTGGCGAACATAGGCACTGGCTTCCGTATCAGAAGGGCGGGGCATACTCGCCATATTATGCTGACGTGCACCTTATCATTGACTGGGACCTAGCGCGCGAGACATATTATGGCTATCATGGCCGGCCTGGACGCCCTAACGAGAGGCCATCGAACTACCAGTTCTTCTTCCGCCCCGGCCTCACCTGGCCGCGACGCAGCCAGAAGGGGATGAGCACGCGCGCATTGCCAAGCGGATGTATCTTCGCCGACAAGGGGCCTGTGACCCTGGTTGGCGACAATTCCAATGCGGCCTTGCTCGCTCTGCTGGCGGTTATGAATTCGGCCCTGTTCCGGGTACTGGTCAACCTGCAAATGGCCTTCGGCTCCTACGAGGTGGGCGTCATCCAGCGCACCCCCGTGCCGCCGCAGCTCCACTCTCCACTCTCCAGTCTCCAATCTTCCCTCGTCCCTCTCTCCTCCCACGCCCGTGAGGCCCACGACCTCCAGCGCGACCGCGACCGGGGCGACGAGACGACCCACGCCTTCGGGCTGCCGGATCTGGCGCGCTGGCGCGCGGCGTCCCTGGCCGCGGCGGGCGCGGCGTTGGCCGCGGCGGCGCAGGCGCGGGCCGCGCGGCTGGCCGTCATCCAGGACAGCATCGACAGCCAGGTGTTCGCGCTGTACGGGCTGAGCGCGGCAGATCAGGCGTTGGTGCGGGTGGAGATGGGGCAGGCCGCGACGATCGACGACGGACCACCGACGACCGACGCCGAGGACGAGGACGAGGAGGGCGAGGAGGAGGCGGCGGGGGGCGCAGAGGAGGCCACGCGGCGCGTCCAGGACCTGCTGATGTGGTGTGTCGGCGTGGCCTTCGGCCGAAGGGACGCGCGGCTGGCCCTTGACCCGACCCTGCTGCCCGCGCTGCAAGGCCCCTTCGAGCCGCTGCCGCGCGCCCCCCCCGGCGGCCTGGTCGGCCCCGACGGCCTGCTCGCCGTGGCGGGCGGCCTCGTCAGCGTGGCCTGGCTGCAAGCGCGGCCCAACGCCATCAGCCTGCCGCCGCCGAACGCGCTGTGGTCGCTCGCCGACTCGATATCATCGTGCTGGACTGTGACCTGAGCGAAAGTCTGGGCGCGGGCGCGGACACCGTCGTCCGGCTGATACCTCAAACAGCCGCGCTGGCGTTCGGCCCGTTGGACAAGGAATGCGTTATCCAGATGGTGGCGGCGGGAGTGAGCGGCTATCTGTACCATGGTGAAGGCCTGGCGCTGGCAAGTGAGGCCGTCAGGGCCTGTGCCAGCGGCCAGGCATGGTACAGCCCGGCTGTCGTGCCGTTCCTTGTTCAGGGGCGGCCAGGGTGGCCGCGTCACCGCTGGCCACGCCGGGCGGGGACGACAGCCGCTGAGCCGACCCTGACAGAGCGCCAGTGGGAGGTGTTGCGGCTGGCGGCGGAGGGGCAGGCCAACAAGGAGATCGCTCAGGCGCTAGGCCTTCAGCGGTCGACCGTGGAGGAACATCTGTCACGGGTGTATGCGAAACTCGGCCTGCGAGGTCGCGCGCAGGCGGTGCGCTGGTACGTCGAGCGCGAGATGCGTGGGGAGAGACGCCCCTCCTGACAGGATACCAGGGTTTTCAAGGGTGTGCACCCCTGGATTCCCCCCATTCCCAACTCTCTATTTCGGGGTTAAAATGGTGTTACGTCGCAGGCACTGACGCCTGCACCATCTACTCAAAGGAGAGTAAGGATGCCTCGTTCTGCAACGCCCGGTTCTCAGTCATTGCGCTGGCCGACGCGGCTTGGACGCGCCGCATTGCTCGCCCCGCTCGTGTTGCTGCTCATGACCACCCTCTTCGCCTCGGATCCTCCGCCCGCCTTTGCTTACTCCGCCACGAGCAAGGATTACATCGAGATCGTGATCGCCAATGGGCAGTACTACGCGTATGATCAGGGCAACCCGAACGGCGTGATCCCGCCGGGCTGGTCGGGCAGTCTCTCGGATGCCACAGCCCCCCCCCCGCTACAACCTGAACGGCGGGCCCTGCACCTACGCGCCTCAGGGGCAAGCCTGCACTTTCGAGAACTACTCGATCTACCAGTACCACGGCCATCGCTGGGAGGCCATCGAGGCCTATGGCCGCTACTGGAACTTCGACCTGGACAATAACTATGCCCCAATCGGAGGCAACGGTGGCTATCTCTCCTCACTAAGCTTCTACAACACGTACTACACTAACCAGCCGATTCGAGACGGCACTGCCACGTTCACCGGGCCAGGGCCGTGCTACGGCATCACTGGCGCTAACTGCAAGCTGGATAGTCGTGGCTTCTACTGGCGCAACAATCGGTTGTACGATGCGGCGACCTCCTCCCAACAGGGCGAAGATTACTACTACGTTTGGGATGAGACGAACAATGGCGCCATCACCCTGGTGGACGCCGGCCGATTGAAGGACGCGCCCCGCTTCGCCGCTGCGGGCGGTCCCTGTGCTCCAGCGCGTATCGGTGCGGGGCGCTGCCAGTTCGACACGCGCGATTTCTTCTACGACACCACAACCCACCACCTCGTTGAATCGCTCAATGCCCAAGGGCAGTTCTGGAACTTCGACATGGACGCCTATTTCGACTACGCTGGTGGTCGCGACTGGGCGCCCGCCTATGGCAACAACGGCGGCTGGCTGTCGGACATCACCCGCTACAACCAGGCGGGGCGGCCCTGCTACCAGAAACCCCACGAACTGTGTATCATGAACGCCCGGCTGTTCCAGTACCTTCCGGGCGCGGATATGCTCTGGGAACTGGAAGGCTTCGGCGCGAGCACCATCGGCGGCCTGGGTGGCCGCGTGGTCCAGGTGACCACTGCGAACGATTCTGGGGCCGGATCACTGCGCTGGGCATTGGAGCAGGGGGCGGATACAGGCAACCCTGATACCCCTCTCATCATCGCTTTTGCCCCTGGCTTGTCCAGCACAATCAATCTCCAGCGCCCCATCTGTGTCGCCTCCAACAAGACCCTTGATGGCCGTGGCAGCAACGTGACGATCACAGGGTGGGGCCTGCACATTGCCGGCAAGACAAACGTGATCATCAACAATGTGAGGATCGCCAATGCCCTTGGGTCACCAACCGAGACTAAGGACTGTCCGGGTGAGAATAAGGTAGCAATTCCGGATGCTATGGGCGAAGATGCGATCCGTGTATGGGGCTCGAGTGATGTGTGGATCCATCACGTCACTTTGAGCAATGCCCAAGATGGGCTGATCGACATCGTGGCCGACGGGAATCACGTCGCCAGTCGCCGCGTCACCATCTCCTGGTCTAGATTTGAGAACCACAACAAAGTCCTACTCATCGGTGATAGCGCTACTGAGACCGCTGACCAAGACCTTACGGTTACCATCCACCACAACTTCTTCAACGCCACGGGACAGCGACATCCTCGCCTGCGCTTCGGGAAGGCAGACGTCTTCAACAACTACCTGTTCCAGTGGCAGACCAATGCGATGCTCGTGACCTGTTCAGGTCAGTTGCGAGCTGAGGCTAACATCTTCGAGATGGGGCCAAACAGCCCGTCAACCGGAATAGAGTATCATAACGATTCGGACACTTCCAAAGGCTGTGGCGACGGCTATGGCGCCGCAGTTGGGAATTGGGCGCGCAATGGTGGATACGGCCTTCCGACGATAGCATCGCGGTCATCCCAGAATGTGTTCACGCGTCCGTACACCGCCTACTCATTGCAGTCTCAGGTCCAGGGTGACGAAGTGTTCCGTACTCGACTGGTCGCCTGGGGTGGCCAGCGTTAAGCTGTCGGAATAAGAAGGTCAAGGGCGTGACACCCTCTTGACCTTCGTGCTAGTCCCTACTTGAGTCGATGATGGAGACTACAGCTATGAAATCTCACTTGCTGCGATCTCTGGCGCTCGTCGCCAGCCTGACACTTCTAGGCGTGCTCACCACTGCATCGCGCGCCGCCGAGCCGCCCACTAATACACAACTCTACCTTCCGTTGGTGATGCAGCGCAGCCACCTTCCGCCGCCTGACGAGTTGCAGCGGGTCGGCCAGTTCGGCGGCGGCGCCAGCGCCGTCGCGGTCAACGGCAGCCTGGCCTACGTCGCCCTCGGCCCCCAACTGGTCGTGTTCGACGTCGCCGACCCCGCCGCGCCGCACCCGGTGGGCGACCCGCTGTGGCTGGGCTACGACCGGGTGAGTGACATCGTCGTCGCGGGGCAGTACGCCTACCTCGCGGGGGGGCCGACCGGCATCCACATCCTAGACCTGGCGACGCCCAGCGCACCGCGAGCGGTCGCTATCTACGACACACCCGGCTTAGCCTCGGCCATCGATATTGTCGGCTCGCTGGCCTATGTGGCCGACTACCAGGGCGGGCTGCGCATCCTGGACCTGACCCAGCCGACGGCCCCGGTCGAGGTCGGCCACTACGACGCCGACAACCTGTACTTCAACGACGTGGCGGTGGTGGGGCGCTACGCCTACATCGCCGACCAGAACAGCGGGCTGTGGATTCTGGACGTGAGCACGCCCGCCGCGCCGACGCGGGTGAGCCACCTGGAGGCCCAGAGTGACGCTGTGGCCCTGACCGTCGTGGGCCACTACGTGTACATCGTGGACGACGACTACGGGCTGGGCATCATCGATGTGAGCGACCCGACCCAGCCCGAGCAGGTGGGCGGCGTTCGGCTGAACACGTCGGTGGACGTGGACATCGTGGGGCACTACGCGTTGGTGGCGGGGTCGCGGCTGCGGGTCGTGGACATCACGGACCCGACCAACCCGACACGCGTGGCTACGTACGAGACGGGTGCGACGATGACCCAGGTGATGGGCGACAAGGCGTATCTGGCTTCCTACGCCGGGTTCCAGATCCTCAATGTCTCGGAGCCGTCGTCTCCCGCCCTGATCGGCGCGTCGACCAGCCCCTCCTCGCCCACCCGGATTTGGGTGTCAGGCGCGACGGCCTACCTCGCCGGCGACGGCAGAGGGCTGCACGTGGTGGACGTGGCGCGGTCTGAGCGCGCCATGGAAGTGGCGAACTATCCGCAGTGGTCGCCCAACGACATGATGATTGTCGGCCATCTGGCCTACATCACGGATGGCGAGGGCCTGCGCATCCTGGATGTGACCGATGCTCGCCACGTACACGAGGTCGGCTTCTACAAAGCGCCTGTCTACAGTGAAGGCGTGTGGGTCGAAGGCCACTATGCCTACGTCGCTGATGGGCAGGCTGGCCTGCGCATCGTCGATGTGACGAACCCGGCTGCTCCCCGAGAGGTGGGAGCGTTTGCGCTGCCCAATCCTGAGACGCGGAGCTTCAACGCGGTCAAAGTGGTCGGTTCCTACGCCTATCTGACGGGGAACGGCTTCTGGGTGATCGATGTGTCGGACCCGACCGCGTCGCGCCAGGTGGGCTTCTACGGTGTCTACTCCAACGTCGTCGACGTCCAGGGGAATCGAGCGTACCTTCAGGCGAACCCGGCCGGTCTACGCATCCTGGACGTGTCCAACCCCGCCGCGCCGACGCTCCTGGCGACCTATGTGATGTCGGACAGCACCGCCGATCTCCAGGTGGTCGGGCGCTACGCCTACCTGGCGAACTACGACCAGGGCTTGCGGGTGGTGGACGTGGCGGACCCGAACCGGGTGCGCGAGGTGGCCTACTACGACCCGCCCAGCCCTGCCGACGTGCGTGGTGTCGATGTCCAGGATGGTTTGGTGTATCTCGCCGCCGAGACGAACGGGCTGCTGGTGGTGAGGGCGATGGGCGAGTAGGGCTGCCCTACGGTGCTCCGAATGAATGCGAGGGGTCTCCGCGATTGTTGCCGCAGAGACCCCTCCCGGCGGCCGCGCCGAGTTGAACCTCGGC
The DNA here is from genome assembly GCA_034431435.1 of Anaerolineae bacterium. Lineage (GTDB taxonomy): Bacteria > Chloroflexota > Anaerolineae > Epilineales > JAHCIE01 > JAHCIE01. The sequence continues at coordinate 8,355 of DAOUDG010000071.1, forward strand.
GCTGAGCGGGCGACGCTCGTTGGGCTGCTGCATGGCCCCGAGGGCTTCGCTCGCTCAGCGTGGTGGCTTTAGCCCCGCGTGCCGCCAGGCGATTACCCCTTGACCGACCCCATCGTGAGGCCCTGGACGACGTAGCGTTGGACGAACATGAACAGGATGACGACGGGGATGGTGGCGAGGACAGCGGCGGCCATGAGCTGGCCCCACAGCAGCACGTCGGCAACCTGGAAGCTGTACAGGCCAATAGGGATGGTGCGCAACTCGTTGCGCTGGACGAGGACGGCAGCGAACAGGAACTCATTCCAGGAGTTGGTGAAGGCGAAGATGAAGGCTGTCACGATGCCTGGCCCCGCCAGGGGCAGCACGATGTGGCGTAGCACCTGCATGCGGGTGCAGCCGTCGATGAGGGCGGCGTCCTCCATCTCGACCGGCATGTTGCGGAAATAGCCCAGCAGCATCCAGGTACAGAAGGGGACATTGAACGTCTGGTAGGCGATCATTAGCGCCCACAGGGTGTTGAGCATGTTCAGGTTCGACATCACCAGGAACATGGGAATGAATAGCAGCGAGGCAGGCAGCAGATACATGAACAGCACCGAGCGGGCCATCGTCTGGCTACCCCAGAACTTGAGGCGCGCCAGGCTGTAGGCGGCCAGCACGCCGATGGTGACGGCGATCGCGGCGCTGACCAGGGCGACCACGACGCTGTTGCGCATCCAGGTAGTCATGTTGCTGCTGGTGAGGACGGTGACGTAGTTCTGGATGGTCAGGTTGGCCGGTGTCAGCATCGCCTCGCGGTTGTACACGTCGCGCTGGGTGCGCAGCGAGGTGAGAATCATGTAGTAGATGGGCAGCGTCACGGCTATCATGTAGACGGCCAGCAGCAGGTACAGGCGCGCGCTGGCCCAGGGGGATCGACGGCGTCCGGCTTCCATCATTCGTTCTCCCCGCGCAGGATGAGAGGCGACAAGGCCAGGATGAGGAAGATGAGCAGCGGCGTCAGGGACACCGAGACGGCGATAGCATAGCCGAGACGGCTACCCTGGAAGCCGAGATAGTAGGTGTAGGTGGCGAAGATATGGGTGGCGAAGGCGGGGCCGCCACCTGTCATAATGTAGACAATGGCGAAGTCATTGAAGGTCCAGATGGTGGACAGGATGGTGATGATGACCAGGACGGTACGGACACCCGGCAGGGTGATGTGCCAGAACTTGTCCCAGGCGTTTGCGCCGTCCACGTCGGCCGCCTCATACAGCTCATTGGGGATGCCCTGCATGGCGGCCAGCAGGCTGACGCCAAAGAAGGGGAAGCCGCGCCAGATGTTGGTAAAGATGACGGCGAACAGGGCCGTACTGGCCTGGCCGAGCCAGGCAATGGGGCCGTTGATGAGGCCGAGGGTCATCAGGATGTAGTTGATGACGCCGGTCGTGCCGTCGAACATCCAGCGCCAGGTGAGCGCAATGACGAAGGTCGGGGCAATCCAGGGGATGAGTAGCCAGCCGCGGAAGAAGCTGCGGCCGCGTATCGACTGGTTGAGGACGAGGGCCATGCCCATGCCGATGATGATCTTGCCCAGTACCGACAGGACAGTGAACATGATGCTGTTGCGGACGACCTGGCGATAGCGGGCGTCGTCGAATAGCAACTCGCGATAGTTCTCCAGGCCAATGAACTGGCCCGGCGCGCCGAGCGTCTTGTCCTGGAGGCTGATGAGCAGGGCGTTGGCGACCGGGTAGGCGAGCAAGCCCAGCATCACCAGGAGCAGAGGGGTGACGAGGAGCAGGCCGAGGCGCGCCTCGCGCCCAAGGCGCCGGCGCTGTTGAGTGGGCCGCTGGGCTGTCGGCGTCGCGGTGGTCTGCATGAGAGTCTCCCGTGGACAGTCGGGGCCGCCCACGACTGGCCGTCGTGGACTGCTGCCTCAGGCCGGGCGAGGCCGCACGAGGTGGACAGCGGCGGGGGCAATCACACGGGTTGCCCCCGCCTGCGCGCGCCTACTTTTTGCTGAGTTGCTCGTAGATCTTGACCAGCTTGGCCTCGGTCTCCTGAATGGCCTGGTCAATCGACTTGCCCTCGACCAGAACCTTGTCGACCATCTCGGTCATGGTATGCTGTCGCCAGGCTTCCAGCGCCCAGTCCGTCGTCGGGCCAGGCCAGCCGACGGCGTTGGTGCTGGGGAGTTGGTCGATAAGGAGCTTATTGGTCGGATCCTGCCAGATGGGTTCCTTGGCCAGGTCCTTATACATGGGCATGTAGTTGGTGCCAGCGGCGGCCACGATGTCGGCCTGGCGCTTGGGATCGGTGTAATAGTCCACCAGGTCCTTGGCCAACTCGGGATACTTGGTCGTGTTGGGGACGATCAACCCGTAGACGTACTGGATCTGGCGCTTGCCCTGGGGGCCGCCGGGGATGGGCAGGGCGATCGTCTTCTTGAGCAGCTCAGGGTCATCCTTGCGCATGGCGTTGAGGATGGAGCCGGTGTTGTAGACCATCGCCGCCGCGCCGGTCAGGTATGCTTTGTTGTTGCCAGCGTCATCCCAGGTTACAGCGTCAGGTGGAATAGCCCCCGCGTCCCAGGCATCCTTGATCATCGCCAGGAGCTTGCGCGTCCCCTCGTTGTTGAGGTTGGGGGTCTTGCCGTCGGCGGCGTAGGGTGACGCGCCATAGGCGGCGAGCTTCGAGAGCGTCGCGATCTCGGCGTCGAAGGAGGCTGTGCCAAGCTGCTCGCCGTAGCCCCACACCTTGCCCTTGTCGGTGAGGGTCTTGGCGGCGGCAAACAGTTCCTCCCACGTCTCAGGCGGCTTGATGCCCTTGGCGTCGGCCAGGTCCTTGCGCAGGTAGATGATCTCGGTCGCGCCGTGGGTGGGGATGGCGAAGGCCTTGCCGTCCTTCATGACGGCGCGCAGGGCCGCGTCCTGGAGACCACCGCCGCGACTGTTCATCTTGTTGACAACATCGGTGACATCGAGGGTCAGGCCCAGCCGCTCCAGCTTGGGCGCCCAGTCAATGGAGGCCCAGGTCAGCACGTCGGGCAGGTTCTTGCTCTCGATGGCCGCGTTGAACTGAGGATTGAGGACCGTGGACGAGTCCTGGACAAGGGTCACGTCCACGCCCTTGGCGGCGGCCCATTCCTCGACATACTTCTTCTGCAGCGCGTCGGCCTCAGGGGTGAAACTCTTCGCCAGCCAGACGGTCATCTTGGGCCGCTCGCCACTCTTGGCGGCGGCGGCGGCGGTCGGCGCTGCCTGCTGAACAGCCGCGGCGGCAGTCGGGGCGGCGGCCTTGACAGCGGCGGCCGCCGTGGGAGCGGCGGCCGGTGCGGCGGGGGCCGCCGCCTGCTGGGCGCAGCCCGCCAGGGCGAGCAGCAGCACGCTCAGGGCCAGGGCACTCACGAGCCAGGTTTTCCTCATGGTCCTTCCTCCTTGCAGGGTGGCGGTGGGCGGCCTCACTCAGGGGGCTGACGGAATCAGCCGGGGGACGAACGAACCGACGTGCTTGCTCGATACGAGCGAAGCGAAGGCGAAAGCCTGTCGTTGGGACGGGGCCTGGATCGAGCGACGAACCAGGCCGGGGCTGCTGGTATCGCCATGATACCGCAACACGTAAGGGCTGTCAACATTGCACATGTGCTTTGTCGACAATCGAAGGGAGCGGGCGGGCAGCAATATGGCGTCCCTACGGTCAGGGCCACGGGCCGCTGAGCGCATGATACACCAGCCACTGCCGCAGGGCAAGGTAGCCCGCAATGAGCACCAGGAATGGGGTCACATACGCGCCCATCCTGGCTCCCAACTGCCAGCCCTCGGCGTCGGCCAGCGGGTTCTGCGCCGGCCGCGCCTCAACGCCCTGGGCGCGGACCTGGGTCACCTGGCCATCCCAGGTTTGGAGCTCGACCGTCGCGCCCTGGCTGACCGCACCAATGATGGACTGGTTGTTGGCAGGGAAGTAGATGTTCTCGACCGCGCCGCTGTTCCGCTGAACCTGAATGCCCGGTGCGCGCGCGCGGCCGATGACGTACCACGCATCGAGGACGGTTGCCTTCTCCATCGCGCAGCCCCCCAGCCCCTGGCCCACCGTCACACAATTGGCGGCAGCGCGGAAGGCGTCGGCGCGCAGCTGAGCCTGCCGCCCCTGAACGAACGAGTATAGGCTCATCACGACGAGACCGAGCGCCACGGCCAGCACATAGACGATGCGTGGCCCGTAGGGGTAGAACCACAGGCGGCGAGGAGCTGTGTCAAACAACGGAACATGCTCCCTTCGCGGAATGAGGTACAATAGGGACGGCGCGGCGGCCGGGCTAGGCCGCGCTGCCCTCAACGAGCTGTCGCCAGGAGCGTTGGGCGCGATCCTCCGCATCGACGAGGTGCTTGCGCAGCATGGCCGCCGCCCTGGTCACGTCCTCGGCCACGATAGCGTCCAGGATGCGCTGATGCGACTCGCGTGGCTGGTCGGGGTAGTCGAAGTGGGTGCGACTCGTCAGGCCGATGAGGAGCCAGGTCTGGAGGCGCATACTATCCCAGGCCGAGTAGAGGCGTGAGTGATGGGCGGTGCGCACGATGTGCTCGTGGAAGGAGTGATCGAGGCCGATCAGCTGCACAATCGCCTCGCGATGGGCGGCCGCCACTCCCAGCTGATCGACGATGGCCTGCATCTCCGCGATCGCAGGATCGGGGAAGTGGCCCACCGCCCGCCGCAGGGCCTCTTCCTCAAGGAGCAGGCGCAGGCTGTAGATTTCCTCGATGTCCTTGGCCGAAAAGTTGATGACGAAGTAGCCGCGTCGCGGCAGGCTCGTCACAATGCCATCTTGCTCCAGGGCGACCAGGGCCTCGCGGACCGGCGCCCGGCTGACACCGAGCTGGTCGGCGATGGTCGCCTCCACCAGGCGTTCGCCCGGCTTGAAGACGCCGCTAAGAATTGCATCGACAATCTGGCGCTTGATATGGTCGCGCAGGCTAACGATGGTGAGCGCGTCAAGGTGAGGGGTCTCGGTGCTCATGGCAGGCATAGGCTCCATTTAGTTTGCTGATTGGCGATTGTCGACAAATGTTCGCATGGAGTGTACTATGCCTTCGGCGTTGCGTCAAGCCTACAGTCCTCCCCGGCCACGCATCCCGACCAGCGGTGGACGATAGACGAGAGGAACCGCCATCTATCATGCCTGCCAACACAGTTACCCGCGACGAGGCTGAGGCCCCCCTGATTCTGACCCTTGACCTCGGCTCTTCCTCCACCCGCGTCATTCTGTACGACCGCCATGCGCGTGTCGTGGCTGGGGCGACGGCCCACGAGCCTTACGAGGTGCGGGCGACGGTCGACGGCGCGGCCGAGGACGACCCCGACACGGCCATCGAGCGCACCGCCCGCTGCATCGACGGCGCGCTGGCGCGGGCAGGTGTGGCCGCGGAGCGCATCGGCGGCGTGGCCGTCGATACCCTGGTGTCCAACATTCTGGCCGTAGACGCCCAGGGGCAGCCCCTGACGCCGGTCATCACCTACGCGGACACCCGCAACGCACCTGACGCCGACGCGCTACGCGCCGACCTGGATGAGGCCGTCGTCCACGAGCGGACCGGCTGCCTGCTACGCACCAGCTATTGGCCCGCCCGCCTGGCCTGGTTCCGCCGCACCCGGCCCGCCGTGTGGCGCGACGCCGCGCGATTCATCACCCTGGGCGAGTATCTGGAATGGCGACTGTTTGGCCGCAGCCGCGTCAGCTACTCCGTGGCCTCCTGGAGCGGGCTGCTGGATCGCCACCGCCTGGCGTGGGATGGGCCGTTGCTCGATCACGTGGGGCTGACCCTGGATCGCCTCTCGCCCCTGGTGGATGTGGATGAGCCGCTGCGGGGGCTGAGCGACGCCTATGCGCGGCGCTGGCCCGCGCTGCGCGAGGCGCCCTGGTTCCCGGCGCTGGGCGACGGGGCGGCGGCCAACGTGGGCAGCGGCTGCACCGGCCCTGGCCGCGTCGCGCTGACCATGGGGACAACGGGGGCGATGCGGATCGTGCGGACCGCCGTAGCCGCCGTCCCGCCGGGGCTATGGTGCTACCGCGTGGACCGCGAGCACAGCCTGGTCGGCGGGGCGACCAGCGAGGGTGGCAATGTCTACGCCTGGCTACGCGAGACGCTGCGTCTGGGGGACACGGCGTCGGTCGAGGCGGCGGTGGCCGCCTATCCCCCCGACGGCCACGGACTGACGGTATTGCCGTTCGTGGCCGGGGAGCGCAGCCCCGATTGGGCCGGCAACGTCGGCGCGACGCTGCACGGGTTGACTCTGGCGACCACGCCTATCGCCATCCTGAGGGCGAGCCTTGAAGCCGTCGCCTACCGTTTCGCCATTATCCAGCAGCGGCTGCTGGGCGACGGCGCCGCGCCGCACCGCCTCGTCGCCAGTGGCGGCGCGCTGTTGCGCTCGCCCGCCTGGATTCAGATCTTTGCCGACGTCATGGGGCAGCCACTGGTGGCGTCGGCGGAAACGGAAGCCACGAGTCGCGGCGCAGCGCTGCTGGCGCTGCGCGCGCTAGGGGCGCTGCCTGACCTCGACGCGCTGCCCGCCGCGGATGGCCCACCGTGCGAGCCGGACCCCAGCCGCCACGCCGTGTATCAGGCGGCTATCGCGCGCCAGCGGTGGCTTTACGAGCAAGTGATCACGCGGCGGCCTGACTAGCGCACGCCGACAAGGAGAGAGCATGGATGCCTTCAACGAGTACGTGGCAAGCCACACCGACCGCTTCGTCGCGGAACTGATGGACCTGGCGCGACGGCCGAGCATCGCCGCCCAGGGCATCGGCCTGGCGGAGAACGCCGCCTGGGTGCGCGACCGCCTGGCCCGCCTGGGGGCGGATGCGCGCCTCATCGAGGTCAAGGATGGTGCGCCGGTCGTCTTCGGCGAGCTGGGCGAGCGTGGCCCGATCCTGATGATCTACAATCACTACGACGTACAGCCGCCGGAGCCGCTGGACCTGTGGGAGACGCCCGCCTTCGCGCCGGCGATACGCGACGGCAAGCTCTATGCGCGGGGCGTCGCCGACAACAAGGGCAACCTGGTAGCGCGCATCCAGGCCGTCGAGGCGTGGCTGGCGACGCGGGGCGAGCTACCGGTGCGGCTGCGCTGGGTGGTTGAGGGTGAGGAGGAGATTGGCTCGGTCCACCTGGAGCATTTCGTGGACGAGAACGAGGCTCTGCTGCGGGGCGCGGACGGCTGTCTGTGGGAAGCCGGTTACCGCGACGTGGCCGAGCGGCCGGTACTGGCGATGGGGCTGAAGGGCATCATGTACGTGGAGTTGCGTGTCCGCAGCGCGTTCCGCGACCTGCACTCGGCCAACGCTGCGATCGTCCCCAACGCGGCGTGGCGGCTGACCTGGGCCTTGAACAGCCTCAAGGATGAGCAGGACAACATCCTCATCGATGGTTTCATGGACCACGTCGTGTCGCCGCCGGCCGAGGCGCTGGCAGCGGCGGCGGCGCTGCCCTTCGACGCCGACCTGCTGAAGCAAACCTACGGCATCGACGCTTTCATCAACGGCCTGGAGGGCGAGGCGGCCGTGCACAAGCTGCTCTTCACGCCGACGTGCACCATCTGCGGCCTGGAGAGTGGCTACACGGGCGCGGGCAGCAAGACTGTGCTACCCGCTGCCGCGATGGCCAAGATTGACTTCCGCCTCGTGCCCGACGTGCAGCCCGACGTGGTGCTGCGTCTGCTGCGCGAGCATCTCGACCGTCGCGGCTTCACCGACGTTGAGATTGTCGACCTGGGTGGCGAGCCGCCCGCTCGCAGCCCCGTCGACTCGCGGGTCGCCCTGGCCGCGCGCCAGGCGGTGGAGACGGTCTACGGCCAGCCCGCGCTGGTGTATCCCAACATGGCGGGTAGTGGCCCCATGTACTACCTGTGTGATCGGCTGGGCATCCCGGCTGTCACGGCCGGCTGCGGTTACGTCGGCTCCAACGTCCACGCGCCCAACGAGAATATCCGCCTGGCCGACTACGTGTCCCACATCCTGTTCATGGGCGAACTGATGCGGCGCTTTGGCGCAAGCGCCGCCTAGGGGCGGCCCGCGTGGCATGCGACACGGATGACCACGAACAACACCGGTAGGGGCGTGACCGGGTCAGGGTGGTGGCGCGTGGGGTAGGGTCGCGCACTGAGCATCGAGGATGGCGCGGGCGGCCTCGGCCAGGTGGTGGGCTGGACTGTCGGCTGAGGAGCCAAACATGCGCGCCGCCAGGTACGCGCCGTCCATGAGCAGGAACAGGGCATCCCCCGTCGCCTCAGGCTGGCGCGCGCCAGCCTGGGCGGCAAGCGCCCGAAATCGTTCCCGTACCGCCTGCTTGTGCTCGATTGCGGCGCGGTGGCCGGGATAATCGCCCTCGGGGAATTCAGCGGCGACATTCAGGAATGCGCAGCCATAGCAGACAGGGCTGGTGACATACTCTTGCAGGCTGGCGAAGAAGGCGAGCAGTTTGTCACGCGCCGTCGTCGCAGCCTGGGTGTTCCGCTCGAAATGGTCCCAGAACTCCCGGTCGCTGTCGTGAAGATAGGCGACGATCAGGTCATCCTTGGCTGGGTAGTGGCGATAGAGGGTCATCTTGCCGATGCCGGATTCGGCCGCAATCCGATCCACTCCCGTCGCCCGGTAGCCGTGCTGATAGAACAACCGCGCGGCGGTCTCAAACAGCGCCTCTTTCGCGCTGGTCTTACTGGCCATTCCTCTCTCCTCTTGACATGATACAGGTCTGTATTGTATACTCATTAGCAGCGATACAGGGCTGTATCATAGCACAGGTCGCCAATCGGCGCAAGAGGACCGCACGCAGCGACGCGCGCAGCGTGGGAGGGCGGTGACAATGGACACACTGCGGCTGGGCCAAAGCGACTTGAGTGTGCCGCGGCTGGGGGTGGGGGCGATGACGTGGGGTGCGCCGACCGGCCTGGCGCGTCTCAACCCGGCGAAGCTTGTCTATGGCGGGGCGCAGGGCCGCGACGAAGAGCAGGCCGCCTTCGAGGCGAGCGTGGAGGCGGGCGTCACTCTGTTTGACACCGCTGAGATGTACAGCGCTGGCGCGTCGGAGCGGCGGCTGGGGGAGCTGGCGCGCGGCCGCGACGTGATTCTGGCGACGAAGTTCCCGCCAGGTCCCTTTTCGCGCACGAGCGCCATGCCGAAGGCGCTGGAGGACAGTCTCGCCCGCCTGGATCGGTCGTGCGTCGATCTGTACCAACATCACTTCCCTTCCAGCCGAGTGTCGATCCCCCAACTGATGGACCTGATGGCAGACGCAGTCGCGGCGGGCAAGATTCGGGCAGTGGGTGTGAGCAACTACTCAGCCGAGCAGATGCGTGTCGCGCACGCCGCCCTGGCGCAGCGCGGCATCCCCCTGGCCTCGAACCAGGTGGAGTACTCGCTCCTGCACCGTCAGCCCGAACTGAACGGCGTGCTCGACGCATGCCGCGAGCTGGGGGTGACGCTCATTGCCTACCAACCCCTCGCCAGCGGGGCGTTGACGGGCAAGTACAAGGCGGGCGATCGGCCCCCCGGCTTGCGGCGGTTCATGCCGTACTTCCGGGGCAAGGGGCTGACAGCGGCGGAGCCGGTCGTGTCCCTGCTGCGGCAAATCGGCGCCACCTACGACAAGAGTCCGGCTCAGGTAGCGCTGCGCTGGCTCATCGAGAACGAGGGGGTGCTGCCCATCCCCGGCGCGAAGAACGGTAAGCAGGCCGCCGCCAATGCCGGCGCGCTGACGTTCCGGCTGACCGCCGCTGAGGTCGATGCGCTCGACCAGGCAACGCGCGCGTGGCGCGGGTAGGGCCGTCTGGCGCAGTCAGGTCCTGCGAATGCAGGCATGCTCGCGGCGAACGCGACCCTAAAGGTGCGCCTGGCCTTTAGGACCTTCGGTTCTCAGGCGCCCTCGCCCGCCGAGTCTGTGGGCAGGCCGAGGAAGCGTTCGAGCAGCCGATAGCGCCAGACGATGCGGACCACAAGCAGCCAGACCAGCGCGCCGAGGGCGACCAGGGCGATCTCCAGCGGCGCGAGGCGCGCCAGGGTGAAGAAGCGGCGCGGGATGAGATTGCTGCTGACGATGACAAAGGCGATGAACAGCGCCAGAGCCAGCAGAGCCGGCCGCCGGTCGGGGCTGAGGGGCGAGATGACGGCCCACCACGTCGAGGGTGGCTGGACAAAGACCACCGCCAGCAGGCCGACGACGACCAGGAAGGAGACGAGAACGGTCTGCGCCCCCGCCCGCGCCACGCGGATGACCATCTCAGGGTCGTTGAGATCGGGGGGCTGGCCGCCCAGGCCGGGCACGACGACCAGCAGGAGGAACGCGCCATAGAAGAGCAGCAGGGCGATGACACTCGATGTCAGCACCGAGGGTAGCACGAAGCCGAACAGTCGGCTGAGCAGGCTGCCCTTGGCCGTCGCGCCGGGACGCGCCCAATAGGCCAGCAGGATAGTAGGGATGCCGACTGACAGCATGGTGACCAGCGTGCCCTGGCGTAGCAGGAGAGGAAATTCGCCGATGACGAGGGCCGACACGATGACCAGGCCGACGGTCAGGATGCGGTTGAGGTAGAGCTTGAGGATGTCCTGCATGCCGTTGAGAATGCGTTGCCCCTCTTCGACGGCGTGGGGCAGGACGCCGAAGTTGTCGTCCAGCAGGACGATGTCGGCGACAGCCCGCGTGGCCTGACTACCGCTCTGCATGGCGATGGCGAGGTGCGACCGCTTCAGGGATAGCACGTCATTCACGCCGTCGCCAATCATGGCCACGTAGCGGCCGCGGTCTTTGAGAACCTGGACGATGCTCTCCTTCTGCTGGGGCGTGATGCGCCCAAACACCTGGCCTTCGAGGACGGCTTCGACGAAGCGCGGCCCCGACATCTGGGCCAGCTCGAGTCCCGACACGGCGTCGGCATCCGGGCTGAAGCCGGCGCGTCGGGCCAGCGCAACGACTGTATCAGGGTTATCGCCGGAGATAATTTTCAACTCCACCCCCGCGCCCTGGAAACCGGCCAGGGTCTCGCGGGCGTCGGGGCGCAACTCGTCGCTCAGGGCGACCAGCGCCAGGGGCGTCATCTCGCCTGGTAGTCGCGACTCATCGCCGTCGTCATGGAGCGCGCTGGGGTCGGGCGAGTGGGCGAAGAGCAGCACCCGTAACCCCTCATTGGCGAGGCGGCGATTGTGCGCCGCGATATCATCCCAGGCCGCGCCGCCGGGCGTGGCCTGGGCCAGGTAGGGGCGCATGACCTCCGGCGCTCCCAGCGCGTAGACACCGTGGCGCTCGCCGTCGGCCAGCGCCACGGCGCTCCACTTACGCGCCGAGGAGAAGGGAACCTCGGCCACGACGCGCGCCCCCGCCTGGGGCAACGCCTCGGCGATAGCCTGACTGGTCTTGTTGCCCGACGCTGCGCTGGCCATCGCCGTGCCGAGCGCAGCGGCGATAGAGTCGTCCGGCGCGACCAGGAGATGGAGGCCCTGGAACTGCACCCGGCCGGTGGTCAGGGTGCCAGTCTTATCCAGGCACAGCGTATCCACGTGGCTGAGGGATTCGATGGCGTTGGACTGCTGAACCAGCGCGCCGGAGCGGGCGATGCGCACCGCTCCCAGGGCATAGGCAATCGAGATGGACAGGAACAGACCGTTGGGGACCAGACCGGCCAGAATGGTGACGTTCTGGACGCTATCCACGAGGGCCAGCCGCTTGATGAGGCCATTGAAGATGAGCAGCGACGACAGGTAAATGACCACCAGCAGCATGATGCGGATGACCAGATAGACCTCGCGCTGGAGCGGGGTCAGCACGCGGCGGAAAGCGCGCGCGCCGGCCGTGATCTGATTGGCGAGACTGTCCGCGCCGACCTTGTCGACGACGTAGTAGGCGCGGCCACTGGCGCAGAAGCTGCCAGAATAGACCGGATCGCCGCCGCGCTTGGCTACCAGGTCCGCTTCGCCCGTCAGTAGCGACTCATCGACCAGCATGCGCCCGCTCACGACGTGGCCGTCGAGGACGATCTGGTCGCCCGCGTCGACCAGCGCCAGATCGCCTATGACCAGTTCCTCTGGTGGCAGCGCCACCTGACGACCCTCGCGAAGGACCGTCGCCGTGGGGCGCGTGAGCAGCGCGATACGGTCGAGGGTGCGCTTGGCGCGAATCTCCTGGATGACGCTGACCAGGATGTTCATAGCGATGATGCTCACGGACATTACGGCGTCGCCGGGGCGGCCGAGCAGGGCTAATGCCAGACCTAGCGAGAAGATCGCGCCATTGATGAAGGTGAAGATATTCTCGCGGAAGATCTCGCCGTAGGTGCGACCCGTTGGCGGCGGAACCGCATTTCCCATGCCCCGCGCACGCCGGGCCTCGACATCCTCCGTCGAGAGGCCAGTCAGCATGGCGCTGTCCGGCTGTGATTGGGGGGTGACGACCGTCTGCATCCGATGCCTGGCTCCCTGATATGTGGCCTCAACGTCCTGGCAGGAACCGTTGCAGCGCCTGAGCTGTGATACCCACGCTATCCAGGATGGCGATAGAGACGATGAATACGGCGGCTAGCAAGACCGCGCTCACGACCGGATACAATGCGACGCGCCAGCCGCGCAGCCCCATACCCTCGACGACCCCGATCCACGTGGCGATGAAGCCTATTATCAGGACGACAATGAGCGCTAACTCGCCGAGGCCCGGCGCCAGGGCGACCAGGGCATACAGCGATGTAATCTGGGCGAACCCGATACCGCGCACCGCGCTGCCGTTGCGACTGTGCCCGCCCAGTAGTTGCCCCGTCAGGAAGGCGACGAAGTAGTCCATCATCAGCGTAGCAGGCACGACGAGCCAGACCAGGCCAAAGGCAGCCAGCGATGGCGCGTGGACGATAGCCAGCATAGCTGAGATGGCGACGCTGAGGGTGGCGATCAGGAGGGCGGGGCCGGTCATGTACGGGGCGCGGGCAACGCGGGCGTAAGCGTCGGGGTTGAGAATGGCCGCGCCGCCCGCCAACGGCAGCCATGTGCGCCAGCGGCTCAGGCCACGCGCCAGGGTGGACCCACTCCAGGCATCCGTGACGATGAGCGGGGCGCTCTCGGCCAACTTGACCAGGCCCCGGCGCCCGTTGAGGAGGGCAAAGACCTCTGTCGCGTTGCTGGTCGGTGGCACGTGCATGTCGGCTGGATGAACCAGGAAGGCCTCCGTTTGTTGCCCACCCAGGCCGCCGTGACTGCCGATGAGTTCCTCGAAGGCCGCAATCGTGCCATCGGGGTAGAGAGCGCTATTGACGATGAGGTCGCCCGCGCTGGGGAAGCTCGCCAGCCGCTGCACCTGCGCGGCGCGGAGTTCCGGCGGCCCGAAGGCAGCCAGCGGGTCAATGCCTGTCACCAGGCCGGTTTCCAGGTCGCGCGCGCCGCCTTTGCCGAGCACGACGGGGCAGCCATCATCGTAGGCCACCACGAAGCCGATACCTTCGTGCCTCACCAGCCGGTCCACCATGCCCGGATACGCGGCATTGATGGCGTCCAGATCGACCCTGTCGTTGCGCAGCGGCACGTAGATGTGGGCCAGATTGCCGCTGACAGTGACCTGGATTTGCTCGTCGCCGGCGCCCACGCCCCTGGTCGGCTCCACGGGCTGCATGGTTTCGGCCGCAGGCAGCCGTTGTTCTAGCGCCGTCAGCGAGCGATCGACCGTGCGCTGACGCATCCGCCCGCCGCGCCGCAGCGGGCCGAGACGCCGCAGTTGGGTGATGAGGACCCGGGTCGAACCTTCGTCGGGTTGAGCCGTGGTAGACGTGTGGACCGTAGCGCGGCCCTCCGCCGCCTGCTGAACAAGCCCCGCGAGGGTGAGGCCGTAGCGCTGCGCGAAGGTCGCGCCGAAGGATTGGCCGTGGTCAGATAGGACAAACAGGTCGTAGGGCCGCCCTGCCTTGCGGGCGATGATGTCCTGGCAGCGACGCAGGGCGGCGTCGATGCCCTGCAGGGTCTGATAGGCGTCCTGGCTGTCAGGCCCGGCATGGTGGGCGACCTCATCATAGCCGATGAGGCTGGTGTAGATGGCGGGCATGCCGCGAATGATGTCCAGCGCCACCAGGAAGGTCTCAAGGTCGCGCAGGAAGACGTTGGTCGCCGCCCGGATAGCGGGGTAGCCCTTGTCCAGTCGATTGATGCGGGGCTGGCGATCAGTCACCTGGTCGCGCAATGCCTGGAATAGCTCGCGGAACAGGTCGGCGAGGCTCAGGGTAAGGCTGCGGGTGAAGATGTACGGATTCAGGAAGAAAAGGTACAGGTCCTCCTGTCGCCAGCGTTCCTCGTCGGGCGTGCGCGGCTCCATGGCGCTCATGGTCAGGACGCTCTTCATCGCGTCGCCCGCCAGCATGTTGCCCACGCTCGACCCGCCGCGCAGCAGCCCGCGGCCGTGCGAGAGTCGTTCGTCCAGCAGGCGCGCGTCGGCCGTTCGGTTGGACACGATGAGCCGCTGTTCGGCCTTATCCCACCAGCGAAAGGCCGGAATATCGTAGTTGTCGCCAAACAGGATTCCCGCCTGACACGCAGATGTCTGGGACGGCAGGCCACACTCCACGACGCTGACGTGATGCTGCCCCCCTTCCAGCATGGCGCGGAGCGTGGGCATATAGCCGCGCCGGATAGCATGCAGGAGGCGGTCGTGGCTGAGGCCGTCGATCTCTACCATGATGATGCCCCGCTCGGCCATCCCGGCGGGCGCTATCCGCTGCCGCTGGCTGAGCCATTCGACCACGCCCTGGTAGAACTCGTGGTCGTCGTCGACCGTGGTCAGACTGGTCAAAAAAGTGTTGGCGAGGGAGATGATCAGGCTGCCTATCAAGGCTGCTCCGACGCCGTTCACCACGAAGCTGGGGATGAGCCACGCGGCCAGGCCGAGAATCAGGGCGTTGATGGGGATGTTGAGCAGGCCGATGGTCAGGATGTTGAGGGGCAGGGGCAGCACGAGCAGCACGGGCCGAACGACGAGATTCAGCAGCCCAATGACCAGCGCGACCGAGAGGGCGACGGACAGGGATTGGAGGGCGTTATCGGCCGTGATGCGGATGCCGACCGGCAGGGCAGTGGCGATCAGAATCGACAGGGCGTCGACGACCCACACGAAGACGAAGCGATAGGCAATCCAGGGCACTCTTTGGATGGACATGAGTAAGGCGCTCGTGCGAGATAGCCCATACGCCCCGCGCGCAGCGCGCCTGCCGCCGCGCTATAGCTTCAGGTGACGGAAGGCCTCCGCATACACCGGGTGTTCGGGATCGCTCTCGGCCTGGCGCATCCTCTCGCGCATGCGTCCGGCGAGGCCGTCCATGTCGGCGATTTGCGACTTGTGTGCGCGCAGCGCCTCGATCTTGCGCTCGAAGGTCGCCGTCACATCGATCCACGTATCGGGGTGCAGCGTCCCGCTCAGGTAGACTTCCTTGACGTACACCGGCTCCAGACCCTCGGCCAGCAACTCGGGGAAATAGTTGTGGTTGCGGGCAGCGGGGAAGATGGCGTCCATCGCGGCCAGGCCCACGGCGCGGTGGTCGGGGTGATTGATGGTCCCGAACACGGTGAATAGGGTCTGTGGATCGGGCGCGACGATGATTTCAGGTCGCACTTGGCGAATCACCCGCACCAGATCGCGCCGCAGCATGAGGTCGGGGACGACTTCGCCGTCAGGGTAGCTCATGAAAATGATTCGCTGAACGCCGAGGACGGCAGCCGCGGCGCGCTGCTCATCCTTGCGCAGCGCGACCAGATCGGGGGGCGTCATCTCGCGGTGATCCGTGCCCTTGGAGCCGTCAGTAACCAGGGCGTAGACGACCTCGTGGCCTTCGCTCGTCCAGCGCGCGATGGAGCCGCCGGCGGAGAATTCAGGGTCGTCGGGGTGGGCCATGATGACCAGGACGCGGCCCGGCTGGGTTGTCTCAGACATGCGTTCTTCCCATCTAGTGATTGAGGCTGGTGAGCAAGTCGCTCAAGTCGTATCGCGCCCGCGCCTCTGCGACCCAACCGCGCTAGACGGTCGGGTTGGCTACAGGGCTGACGTAGATAAGATCGTTCTCGACGCGCAAAGGATACGTCTGGATGGGCCGCGTGGCCGGCAGGCTGAGGACCGCGCCCGTCACGACGCTGAAGCGCGCGCCGTGGCGGGGGCACTCGATCTCCTCGCCGTCCAGCTCACCCTGGTCGAGCGGCCCGCCGTCGTGGGTGCACACGTCGTCGATCGCGTAGAAGCCGTCGCCTTCGACGTGGCACACGGCAACCGGGAAGCCCAGCAAATCAAAATAGCGAGCCTGTCCGGCCGGAACATCGGATGTCTTCGCAATAGCAATGTAGTCAGACATGCAAACTCCGTGCAGGGTAATCGGTATCGGTACGGGCGGGTGACAGGTGACGGGAGGGCTGAGGCGCTGCCTCTGGCCCTCCCGTGGGCGGGATGCGACAGATGTCCCGCGCGTGGACGTCGCTGCTCGGCGTTAGCCGACCGAGCCTTCCATCTCCAACTGGATGAGTCGATTCAACTCCACCGCGTACTCCATGGGGAGTTCCTTAGTGAACGGCTCCATGAAGCCCAGCACGATGGTTGACATGGCCTCATTCTCACTCAGGCCACGGCTTTGGAGGTAGAACAACTGGTCCTCGCCGATCTTGCCCACCGTCGCCTCGTGGGACATCAGCGTGCGCTCCTCCTCCACCTCGATGTAGGGAATCGTGTCGGAGCGGCTCTGCGGGTCGAGCAGCAGGGCGTCGCAGCGCACGTTGAGCTTGCTGTGCGTCGCTCCCTTCTGGACCTTCGCCAGCCCTCGATACGTGGTACGCCCGCCACCCTTGCTGATGGACTTGCTGAGGATGGTCGAGGTCGTCTCAGGCGCGACGTGCACCATCTTGGCGCCGGCGTCTTGGTGCTGGCCGGGTCCGGCGTAGGCGACCGACAGCGTCTCGCCCTTCGCCTTGCGACCCATCAGGTACACCGCCGGGTACTTCATGGTCAGCCGGCTGCCCAGGTTGCCGTCGATCCACTCCATGGTGCCCTCTTCGTAGGCCACCGCCCGCTTGGTCACCAGGTTGTAGATGTTGTTGGCCCAGTTCTGAATCGTCGTATAGCGGCAGCGGCCGCCCTTCTTCACGATGATCTCCACCACCGCCGAGTGCAGCGAGTTGGATGAGTACACCGGGGCCGTGCAGCCCTCGATGTAGTGGACCGACGCGCCCTCGTCGACGATGATGAGCGTCCGCTCAAACTGCCCCATGTTCTGGGCGTTGATGCGGAAGTAGGCCTGCAAGGGCAGGTCCACGTGGACACCGGGCGGCACATAGATGAACGACCCGCCCGACCACACCGCCGTGTTGAGGGCCGCGAACTTGTTGTCGTTGGCCGGGATGATGGTGCTGAAATACTTCTTGACCAGGTCCGGGTACTCGGCCACCGCGGTGTCCGTGTCGACGAAGATCACACCCAGCTTCTGCCACTTCTCCTGCAGACTGTGATAGACCACCTCGGACTCGTATTGCGCGCCGACACCGCCGAGGAACTTGCGCTCCGCCTCCGGGATGCCGAGCTTCTCGTAGGTGCGGCGAATGTTCTCGGGTACCTCGTCCCAGTTGTCGGCCTTCTCGTCGCTGGGGCGCACGTAGTAGTGGATGTCGTCGAAGTTGAGCGCGCTCAGGTCGCCGCCCCAGGTGGGCATGGGCCGCCGCTCGAAATGCTCCAGCGCCTTGAGGCGCTTCTTGAGCATCCACTCCGGCTCATTCTTCATCGCTGACAGTTCCTCGACCACCTGCCGCGTCAACCCCTTGCCCGACTTAAAAGCGTAGATTTCGGGGTCCTTGAAGTCATACTTGGAATAGTCGAGGTCCAGATCAACCGTTGACGCCATTCGCGTGCCTCCTTCAATCGCATGCGCCTCGATAAGCGCCTTAGTTAGTGTTCCTGGCGTGACTGCTCGCGTGCTCCTCTACCGCCGTCTCGCGCTAATCGTGCCCTTGTCAGGCATCTGGGAGAGAAGCTCTATAAGCGAGCGGAGTGCCTTGTTCACCGCCTCCGAGTCGGGGAAATACTCGCGTACATCCGGCTCGAGCAGTACCGCGCCCTCCTGCAATCGAAACTCATGGACCACTGTTGTGCCGTCGTCCATGCGAACTTCGACGGAGTAGCCCTGATCCAAGGGCTTGTAGAACTTGCCGCGTACCGCGTTGCTGAAGTCATACTCATCAAGCATATCGTCGTTTTCAATACTCGGCGTCGCTCGATCCTTCTTCCTACTGGCTCCGCTCCAGCGTGGTTGCGAGACGGCAACTGATGATCCTTGTCTTGTCACCGCGCTCAGTGTGGACGACGACGAGCAGGCGCTGCCTGACCGATACGCCGATGCTGATATAGCGATCTTCGTCCGCTGAGTGTCGGCTGTTCACCATTGTGGCGACAAGCTCATCGTAGAAGATGGTTAGCGCCTCTTCAAAGGTGACCCCGTGCTTCCGAACGTTCTCCCGCGCCTTGCCAGCATCCCACTCGAAGGCCAAAGGCATGGCCACCCCTCGGCAGTGGTTAGCTCTTACTCCTCGTCCTCGTCCTCTGTCCACTCCGGCACGCCGTAGACGCCCGCCTTGACGGCCTTCAACGACAGCAGCGCGCACTTGAGGCGCACGGGGCTGATGGGGATGCCTAGCATGTCCAGCAAGTCCTCCTTGCTGATCTGCTTCACCTCATCCACGCTCTTGCCGACCATCTCTTCACTCAGCATCGACATGGCCGCCTGGCTGATGGCGCAGCCGTGGCCGTGGAAGCGCACCGCCGTGACGGTATCGCCCTCGACCCGCATCTCCACCGTCAGCCGGTCGCCGCATAGCGGGTTGTACTCCTCGCGGCGGATGCTGACTGGCTCTTCCAGCGTCCCGTAGTTGCGCGGGTTCTGGGAATGGTCCAGGATATGCTCCCGGTACATCGCGTCCACAAGTAACTCCGGCTAGACGCCAAACACCTGCTTGGCGGCATCCAGGGCATCGACGAAGGTGTCTACCTCGTCGATGCGATTGTACAGGTAGAAGCTCGCTCGCGCCGTCGCTGTCACGCCCAGGTGGTCGATCAGGGGTTGCGCGCAGTGTTGCCCCGCCCGCACCGCCACACCGCGTTGGTCCAGCATCGATGCCAGGTCGTGGGGGTGAATCCCTTCGACGTTGAACGCCACCACGCCACCGCGCTGGTCGGCCGGCGGCCCATACAGCGTAATGCCGCCGAGCGCGCTGAGCCGCTCGAGCGCGTAGCTGGTGATGACCCGCTCGTGGGCGTGAATCTTGTCCATGCCCACGGCGGAGAGATAATCCACCGCCGCGCCCAGGCCAATGCCCTCGGCGATGCTCGGCGTGCCCGCCTCGAACTTCCAGGGCAGCTCATTCCACGTCGAGGTGGCGTGGTACACTTCCTTGATCATGTCGCCGCCGCCCATGAACGGCGGCATCTCCTCGAGCAGCGCGCGCCGGCCCCACAGCACGCCGATACCCGTCGGGCCGAGCATCTTGTGGCCGGTAAAGGCGACGAAGTCCGCCCCCATGGCCTGTACATCGATGCCCTTGTGAGGAACCAGCTGCGAGGCGTCCAGCAAGACCCGCGCCCCGAACGCGTGGGCGCGTTCGATAATCTGCGACGCGGGCGTGATGGTCCCCAATACGTTCGACATGCCCGTGAAGGACACAATCCGCGTGCGCGGCGACAGTAGCGTGTCGTAGGCGGCCAGATCGAGCTGCCCCTCCTCCGTCACGGGGATGAAGCGCAAGGTTGCGCCGGTCCGCTGCGCCAGCAACTGCCAGGGCACGAAGTTGGAGTGATGCTCCATGTCGGTGACGATGATCTCGTCGCCCTTGCCCACATTCGCCCCACCCCAGGCGTAGGCCACCAGGTTGATAGCCTCCGTCGCGTTGCGGGTGAAGATGACCTCGCGGTAGCTGCCGGCGTTGATGAAGCGCGCTACCTTGCGCCGCCCCCCCTCGTAGGCCTCCGTCGCTTCCTCGCTCAGCGTGTATACACCGCGATGCACGTTGGCGTTGTGCAGTTGGTAGTAGTCATCGATGGCGCGAATCACGGCGGTTGGCTTCTGCGACGTAGCGGCGTTGTCCAGGTAGACCAGTGGGTAACCATTGACGACCCGCTGGAGCAGCGGGAAGTCCGCGCGGATGCGCTCGACATCGAGCACGCTGGGTGTTGTGGAGGTTGTGGCTGTGCTTGTCATGGCAGTCCTCGAATCATACGGCCGACCCGCTTACCTCAGGCCGGCCTCGGCCTGGCGCTGTTGCGCCCGGTACTCCCGCGCCGCGCTCTTGAGCGTGTCCAGCGAGAGCATCGCGCATCGCGGCCGAGACATTACCACGTCGCGCCCCAACGTGTCAAGCAGGTCGTCGTGGGACATGCTCTCCACCTCGGCGAGAGTCATGTCCTCGGCCATCTCTGTTAACACCGAGGCTGAAGCCTGGCTGATGGTGCAGCCTTCGCCCTCGAAAGTCAGGCCGACGATCTTATCGGTCGCGGGATCGACTTTCAGATAGATGGTCACCACATCGCCGCAGCCGGGGTTGCCCCCCGGCCGCACTACATCCGCGTCGCCCAGCGCCCCGTGGTGGCGCGGGTTCTGATAATGGTCCAGCAGAAAGTCGATGTAGTCCTGACGCGAGAACATGTCACTTCTCAATCGGCGCGCCGACCAGGTTGCCCCACTCCGTCCACGACCCGTCGTAGTTGCGGACGCGCGGGTAGCCGAGCAAGTAGGTCAAGACGAACCACGTGTGGCTGGATCGTTCGCCGATGCGGCAGTAGGCCACCACGTCGGCTTCCGGCTTCAGACCCTGCTCCTGCTCGTAGATGGCGCGCAGGTCGTCGGCCGACTTAAACGTGCCATCCGGCCGCACGGCTCGCCCCCACGGTACGTTCTTCGCGCCGGGGATGTGACCACCCCGCAGCGCCCCCTCCTGAGGGTAGCCCGGCATATGCAGTAGCTCTCCCGAAAACTCCTGGGGCGAGCGCACGTCCACCAGTGGCGCTCCGCTACGAATGTGGTCCATCACGTCAGCGCGGAAGGCGCGTATCTGGCGGTCGTCGCGGGGCGCGGCCTGATATTGGCTCGGCGGGTACAGGGGCACGTCCTTGCTCAGCGGCCGACCCTCATCGACCCACTTAGTGCGACCGCCATCCATGATGCGGGCGTCGGCGTGGCCGAACAGCTTGAACACCCAAAAGGCGTAGCACGCCCACCAGTTGTTCTTATCGCCATAGAACACCACCGTGGTGTCGTTGGCGATACCCTTCTCCGACATGAGCTGCTCGAAGTGGGCCTGGTCCAGATAGTCGCGCCGCACCGGATCCTGTAAGTCGGTGTGCCAGTCGATTTTGACCGCGCCCGGCACGTGGCCGATGTCGTAGAGAAGTAGATCTTCATCCGACTCGACGACACGCACCTTCGGGTCCTTGATGTGGCTCGTCACCCAGTCGGTGCTGACCAGCACTTCAGGGTGAGCAAAGCCAGCCGTCACGAAGGAAGGCGTTTGGGAGGTCATAGATTCTACTCCTCAGGCGTCCAGTTTGCGGTCGAAGGCGTCGCGCAGGCGATCCTGAACGCTCTCCAGCGTGATACGCTGCATGATCGGCTCGAAGAAACCATCGACGATGGCGCGCGTGGCCTGGGCGCGGCTCAGGCCGCGCGTCTGCAAGTAGAAGATCCAGTCCTCATCGATCTCACTGACCGTCGCACCATGGGACGCGCGGACCTGATTGGCCTCAATCTCTAGGCTGGGGATTGAGTCGGCGCGGGCGTCCTTGCTCAGCAGGAGCATATTGTCGTGCAGATAGGAGTTGGCGTCTTGCGCCCCAGGATGAATCTTGATCAAACCCTCGAACACGCTGCGCGCCTGGTCGCGCAGCACACCCCGGAACAGCAAGTCGCCATCCGTCAGGGGGGCGACGTGATTCATCAGGGTGAAGATGTCGTGATGCTGTGTGCCGCTGCCGAACTGAACGCCGAGCATCTCAGTGGATGCGCCCTCAGCGCCCAGCCGCGCCTCGGTGAAGGAGCGCATGAGGCCCGCGCCCAGGATGCCGTGCGTCCAGTTGATGGCGGCATCGCGCCCCACGTCCGCCCGCTGCGTGATGAACGCAATGGCGCTCTCGCCCCAGTTTTGCAGGTGGATGTATTTTACCTGCGCGTTGGGGCCGGCAATGACCTCCGTCACCGACACCGCCAGCAGGGGCGCGTCGCCCGCTGGTGAAATCGTCTCCTCCAGGATCGTGACCGCTGCATTTTCCTCAGCAATGACCAGGACACGCGGGAAGACCGCTCCGCCCAGGGCGTCGGCATGGAACACGACCTGCACCGGGGCCTCGATGGTGACATTGCGCGGCACATAGAGGAACAGGCCGCCCGTCCAGAACGCACTGTTGAGGGCAGTCAGCTTGTTCTCGTCGGCGCGAATCACGGAGCCGAGGCGCCTGGCGGCCTTCGACGCCGCCGTCGCCGTCGCCTGACTGAGCGAGCCGAGGATCACGCCGCGCGCGGCAAGGGCCGGCCTCAGCCGCGCGTGAATGACTTCGCCATTCGACTGGATGAACAGGCCTGCCCGCTGCTCGTGATCCTCGTCGTGCATCGTCTCGCGGATGTCGGCGGGCACGTCGCCCGCCTCGATGACCACGTGGAAGTCATCGAGGTGGACCTTACTCAGGTCCGTGCGCTCGAGGCGCGGCATGTCGGCGGCGGCGAAGGCCGCGAAAGCCGCCGCGCGTCCCTGGCGCGCGTCAGGCGAGGCAAGGCCGCGCCGGATGAGATCGTCAAGCGTGTCTGGCGTCAGAGGAGCGCGCATGGACGTCGGAGATAGCGTCATGGTTACTCCTCGACCAGCTCGATATCAATGACTGGCTCTGCCAGACCCACTTGCTGCCGCACCCAATCGTAGCCCTTGACCTCCAGCTCCTCGGCCAGCTCTGGGCCACCCGTCATGACGATACGGCCGTCGAGCATGACGTGGGTCACGTCCGGCTTGATGTAGTTCAGCAGGCGCTGGTAGTGGGTGATGACCAGGATGCCCATGTCGGGGTTCATCAAGGTGTTCACGCCGTTGGCGACGATTTTCAGAGCGTCGATATCGAGACCCGAGTCCGTCTCGTCGAGGATGGCGACAGTGGGGTTCAGCACCGCCATCTGCAGAATCTCGGCGCGCTTCTTCTCGCCGCCTGAGAAGCCCTCATTGAGGTAGCGGCCGGCGAAGGACGGGTCCATGTCCAACAGCTTCATCTTATCGAGCATCAACTTACGGAACACAGGGATGGCGATCTTCTTGCCGTCGGGCTGGCGCGCATTCATCGCCAGGCGCAGAAAGTTGGCGACCGAGACGCCAGGGATCGTGACAGGATACTGGAAGGCCAGGAAGATGCCCAGCTTGGAACGGTCATCTGGCGCCAGCTCCAGGATATTCTCGTCCTGGAACCACACCTCACCCTCGTCCACATCGTAGGCGGGGTGGCCCATCAGCGTGTAGGCCAGTGTCGACTTGCCCGAGCCGTTGGGACCCATGAGGGCATGAATCCTGCCCTGCTCAACTGTCAGGTCCACGCCCTTGAGGATAGGCTTGCCCTCAATGCTAACGTGCAGATTACGGATGTCCAGATCGTTGCTCATCGCACCAGACGCTCCTTCGGGTTTCTATGATGCATTTCTTCAAAATTATAGCCCCAGGCCGGGGCGATGTCAACCGACAGTATTCACCCAATTCTAGCGAGGAACAGGGTGAGTGGCAAACATAACGGGGGAGCCGGCCGGGCCGGTCCCCCGTGAGGCATACAGGGCTTCGCCTAGTGCCCGCAGCCGCAGCTCCCGCTGGAGGCGGCCGCGGCCGACTGCCCCGCCGTGCGGAATGAGTGGCCGCACCCGCAGCTGGAGATGGCATTGGGGTTCTCGATCTTGAACCCGCCGCCCATCAAGCTCTCGGTGTAGTCGATCACCGACCCACCCAGGTACATGGCGCTGATCTGGTCCACGAAGAGCCGCACGCCGTTCTGCTCGATGATCTCATCGCCTTCCTCGGCGTGATCCTCGAAGGCCATGCCATACGACAGCCCGCTGCAGCCGCCGCCCTGGACAAAGACCCGCAATCCGTAGTCAGGGAGACCTTTCGTGTCGAGCAGGCCGCGAATCTTATCCGCCGCCAGAGGCGTCAGGCCGACGACCTGATCCTGAACCATATCCATAGGGAAGCGTCTCCTCTCCGTAAGTGGCTGTCGGAAGCAGCGCTGAGGCTCGTATGGCGTTTATTATAGCACGTCGTCGCGCTTGCGTCAATTACTAAGATGAGTATGATAGAAACACCCCGGCCAGGCATCCGGGACTGGCCCAGGCGCGTATCCTAAGTATGTGGCTTGTGGTGGGGGACCTGCGACAGCCACTATATAGTAAGGTGTGGTGAATGGCTCGATTGTGAGAAAGAGTAGTAAGTCTAGCGCAACACCCGGCGTCTAGAGTGTACCCAATCCTACTACAACCGTGTTGGGATGGGTGCGCCGCAGGAGGATGATATGAAGACAAGAGATGCTGGCTGGCGGTGTGGTGCGTGTGGTCATGCGGAGGGTAAAGGATTCAACGGCCTGGAATGTCCACGCTGCGGCGCTGAAGTCGAAGAGCCTGTCGCCCTGGGCAACGAGGCGGACGGCGGGCCGGACCTGGATGATGTTGACATCGACAACGCGGTAATTCTGTATTTCCGAGAGATCGACCGCGTGCCGCTATTGACCGCAGAGCAGGAGGTGCTCCTGGCGAAGCAGATGGAGGCCGGCCACGAGGCGCGCCAGCGTCTCCTGGCGGCTGAGGCCCTGTCGGGCGAGGAGCGCGCTCACCTTGAGGAAACCAGCAACGTGGGCGAGGCCGCTCGCCGCCACCTGACCGAGGCGAACTCGCGGCTCGTGGTTAGCATTGCCAAGCGTTACATGGGCCAGGGTGTGCCGTTCCTCGACTTGATCCAGGAGGGCAACCTGGGCCTCATGCAGGCGGTGGAACGCTTCGACTATCGCCGCGGCTGTCGCTTCAGCACCTACGCGACGTGGTGGATTCGCCAGGCGGTGGTGCGCGCCCTGGCCGAGCAGGGGCGCGTGGTTCGCCTGCCGGCGCACGCCAATCAGCAGCTGCGCAAGCTGGCGAGCGTCACCGGCCACCTGCGGCAGGAACTTGGCCGCGAGCCGACCGTCGAGGAAATTGCCGAACGCGCCGACACCAGCCTGGCCAAGGTGCGCTGGGCGCATGAGCAGTGGCAAGCGCCCCTCTCTCTTGAAGACATGACCTTCCACGAGGACAGTGAGGGCGGCTGGGCGGACTATATCGAGAACGACAGCGATGACGACCCAACCGAGGCCATCGAGTACGGCCAGCTTCAGCAAGACCTCCGCCAGGCCCTGCACGGGCTGACGGCGCGGGAGGAGCGCGTGCTGGAGTTGCGCTTCGGTCTCAAGGACGGCTACTCGCTTAAGCTGATGGAGGTTGCTGACCGCTTCGGCCTGACGCGGGAACGCATCCGCCAGATCGAGGGCCAGGCGTTGACCAAGCTGCGCAACCCCGACCGGGCGCGCCGTCTGCGCGAATACCTCGCGTGACGGGCGGTAGGGGCAGGGCTTCTGTGCCCTGACGGCTGAGCTGAATACGGGGCGGGCGACGAAACGCCAAAGGAGTAGCTTCTTCTCCTTTGGCGTTCCCCATGGATGGCGGGTATAATTCGCCGTTGGATACTCGCGCCAGGAGGTTGCTATGACCACACCCGACAAGCGTCGCATCGATTGGGTGGCGCTCATCGCCCTGGGAATCATGCTGGTCATTGGGCTGTGGCTTATTTTGGGCGGCGCGACATGGGCCGCCCTCCGCTGATTGTTTGTCGAGATGTCGGTGTCAGGAGTTTGGAATGGATAAGCGACAGGCCCGATTGCGGGCCATTGCCATGCTGCGGCGGCGTGACCGCCGTCACAGCCGTGGCGGGCAGCCGTGGTGGCTGTACTTCGGTCTCATTTTTTCGGGTCTCATTCTCACAGCGTTGTTGAGCCTGCCGTTCCTGGCAGTCGGCGCGACCACAGCCCTGGCGGCCGGCGCGTCGACCATGGCCTACAACATGTTCTCCCAAGAAGTACGCGCGGGCGTCGAGGCCATCAATTCGGTCAACGACCGCGAATTGTTCGAGAGCACGCGCATCTATGACCGGAACGGCATCCTGTTGTACGAGATCGTTGACCAGGGGCGCCGCACGCCGGTGGCCCTCGACGACATTCCCCAGATTCTCATCGATGCCACCGTCGCCACTGAGGACGATACCTTTTGGGAGAACCCCGGCTTCGACCCTGTGTCGGCGGCGCGCGCCGTCGTGCAGAACCTCACGGGCGGTCGCATCCTGTCGGGTTTCAGCACCATTACCCAACAGCTTGTCCGTCACGTCGCCTTCAGCTACGAGGAGCGGGTCAGCCAGAGCTACGAGCGCAAGATCAAGGAAGTCGTGCTGGCCTGGGTGATGACTCAGCGCATGGACAAGCGCGACATCCTACAAACCTACCTGAACGAAATCTACTACGGCAACCTGGCCTACGGTATCGAAGCCGCCGCCAATACCTTCTTTGGCAAGTCGGCGCGCGACTTGAACGCCGCTGAGGCGACTTTCCTGGTGGGCCTGCCATCATCGCCCAACGACCTCGACCCCTTCACCGACTCCGGCTTCCAGCGCTCGCGAGCGCGGCAGAAGGTTGTCCTGGGGCTTATGGTCCGCCATGGCTACCTGAGCCAGGCAGAGGCTGATGGCATCTACGACCAGGGGGTTCGTCTGTTGCCGCAGGACAAGCGCCAGATTGCCATTCGCGCGCCCCACTTTGTCACGTATGCGCGGCGCGAGCTGGAAGAGCGCTTCGGTGTGGATCGCGTCAATCGCGGCGGCCTGCAAGTGACGACCACCCTCGACGTGACCATGCAGGAGACAGCCCAGGAGATCGCGCGTCGCCAGGTGGCCCAACTGGCCGACCAGAACGTGACCAACGCTGCCGTGGTCGCCCTCAAGAACGACAGCGGCGAGATTCTGACAATGCTCGGCAGCGTGGACTACTGGGACAACAAGATCGACGGGCGCGTCAATGTGGCGGTTGCCGAGCGCCAGCCTGGCTCGTCCATCAAACCGCTGACCTTCGTCACCGCGCTGGAGCAGGGCGTCACCGCCGCCGACATTATCTGGGATGTGAAGCACAAAGAGAAGCTGCCCAACAACCAGGTCTACGAGCCAAAGAACTACGACGAGAAGTTCCACGGCCCGGTGCACATGCGCACGGCGCTCGCCAACTCCTACAACATCCCGGCCATCAAGCTCATCAAGCAGGTTGGCGTCCAGGAGACCATCGACACCGCCCACAAGATGGGTATCACCGGCCTCAATCGCGGTACGGACTGGTATGGCCTGTCGCTGACGTTGGGCGGCGGCGAGGTAACCCTGCTGGACATGACCACGGCCTACTCGACCCTCGCGCGCATGGGAACGCTGGTGCGGCCCACGTCTATCCTCAAGGTCACCGATGGCTCCGGCAACGCTCTCTACGAGTATCGGCCGCCCACACCGGAGCGGGCGCTCAAGCCCGCGTCGGCCTACATCATCACCGACTACCTCTCTGATGAGCAGGCGCGCATTCCTGCCTTCGGCCCCAATAGCCCGCTCAAGCTCACTCAGCCGGCGGCGGTGAAGACAGGCACGACCAACGACTATCGCGATAACTGGACGTTGGGCTACACGCCGTACATGACCATCGGTGTCTGGGCTGGCAACAGCGACAACTCGCCCATGATCAAGAGCAGCGGTGTCACCGGCGCGGCTCCGATCTGGCATGACCTCTTCGAGGAGGTGTTCAAGACACCGCAGTTTCTCAACGCGCTGCGCTCTTCACCCCAAGCGCCCCTGCAGCAGGTCTTCGCGCGCCCGCCGGGTATCGTCGAGAGCCAGGTATGCGCCGCCGCCGCCACCTGTGGACGCATGGAACGCGAACTATTCGTCGAGGGCACGGTCGCCAAGGACCAGAGCAAGCAGTGGACAGCGGCGACGGTCGTCGAGGTCAAGGGCGCGGATCAGAAGGTGCGTTACTGCCGCGACACGACAACGGATACTACGGCGCGCAGTGTCCGGTTTGTGGCCCTGCCCAAAGACACCGAGGAGCAGAAAGAGGCCGTCGCCTGGCTCAACCAGGCAGGCTGGCCCACAACGCCGACGGCCGACTGCACGCCGGAGTGGATCGCCATCGCCTCGGCGGGTGTTGACCCTAACGACAAGGACGCCGTCGCCAAGGCCCTCGAAGAAGGCCGGGTTGTGGCCACGCCCTCGGCACGGGCAGGCGCGGCGCTCCCGCCGCCGCCACCAGCGCAACAGGGCGGCGGCATGGCCCTGACAACTGGCTATCGCGCGCTCATCGCCTCGCCCACCAACGATGGCCAGGTGAAGGGCGCGGTTCCTGTCGCGGGCGCCGTTGATTTCAATCCGGCTGAGATCGACTTCTTCAAGGTCGAGTATCGGCCGGCGAACGGGGACTGGATCACGATTGGCAACGTTCAGCGCGCCAGTAAGAGCGGCACGCTGGAGACCTGGCACACCGAGGCGCTGGCCCCCGGCACATACCAGCTGCGCCTGGTGCTGGTCAAGAAGGATGGCAACTTCATTGTGCCGTCTCAGGTGACGGTCCGAGTCGAACAGTAACCATCGCACCCACTCCGCCAACAAGAAGCGAAGGAGGCGTCATGTTCAGGAAGCGAACACGCCCGCAGCCCGCCAGCGAGTCGCCCGTCGATACATCCCTCGGCGCGGCGGCGGCGGCCGCAGCGGCCGTAGCGGCCGCCGTGGCTGAGGGCGACTACGGCGAAGCCATGTCCCAGGCCGCCCAGGCGGCCGTGGCAGCGGGGCCAGCCGTGGAGAGTTTCGTGGCCGCCGAGGCCCCTCAGCCGTCAGCGCCGGGCGCGGTCGAAGGCTTGACCGACGATGACCTGTCGACGATTGCTGACGCGGTGGAGAGTCGCGTCCAGGCGGCGGCGGCACGCGAGCCAGCCGCGGCCAGGCTAAGCGACGAGCAGTTGGCGGCCATCGCGGCGGCGGTCGCGGCCAGGGTAGCGCCCGCGCTGGCTGAGACGAAGGCCGCGCCGCCTGACCTGACGGCCGAGCAGGTGGCGTCTCTCGCCGACTCCGTTGCTGCGCGCGTCAAGGCGACCGTCGCCGCGCGGCCCGCCGAGTCGCCCAGCGCGGCGGTGGGCTTGAGCGAGGCCGAGTTGGCTCTCATTGCGGATGCAGTCGCTGCCCGCATTGCCACCGAAGCCGGCGCGGCTGGCGCTCGCAGTTTCGCCGCCCAGGCCTCTGTCAGCGAGGCCGCCCAGAGCATGGCCGACGCCGTCCAGGCGGTGGCCGACGATGCAGCGCGGCAGGCCCTCGCCGACGCCCAGCTCAAGGCGGAGCGCCGCGCCAGCGCCGGCGCGACGCTGCTCAAGGGGCTGCTGCTCGGCGCAGGCGCGGGCGTGGCCGCCGCCTACTTCCTGTCCCCCTACTCTGGCGAGCAGTTGCGCAGCGTCATCGCCGACCGCCTGGGGGGCAACAAGTCTTGGGAACCGCCCATGCCCTCGGCCGGTCCCGAGCCTGGCTTTGCGGCCTGGGAGTCGACGCTGCGCTCGAATCCGCCGACCGCGGCTGACATTCGAGCGACGGCTCACGGTTGGGCGGCCGCCGAGGCGACTGACTCGATCACGTTGCCCAACACCCCATCGAACCCTGCCCATCCGGATGATAGTGGGCCGAGCGCCGACGAGCCCAGCGTATAGTCTCGAACGCGGTAGCGGCGCGTCGATTGCTATGCCAGCGCAGGCTTCGCCCTTTGGAGCCTGCGCTGGCGTCCCTGTGGACGCCGACAACACGTCGCCTGTTCCAGGGTCAGTAACGGGTCGTTGCTCATCACGCGCCCCAGGGCGCGAGGAGGTGATGCGTGGAAGACAATCGTGTTCCCCTCAGTCAGTTGTTTGGCGCTGTCGCTGAGACCGTCGATGGGCGAAAGGACTACCTCAATAACCTGGATGGATCGAGCGGCAATACGGGCGACAATGCCGCCTACAACTGGCAGATTGTGGCCCAGGCCGCCGCGCAGGCCGAAGCCGTGAACCCCGATGCGGGCTTCGTGCTGGCGACGGCGGCCCAGGCCCTCACCGATCATGGGCGCGGCAAGACCGCCGCCATGTACGCGCGGGGCCTACGGCAAGCTGCGACCCAGTTTCAGGGCCAGCAGGGTATGACCCTCAGCGACTTTCAACCCCTGGTCGAGAGCATGACCGCCGGTATGCAGAAGGGCAGCAAGCGGGTGGGGCACGGCGCATCGCCGGCCGACGCTTTCGGCTCCGCCGTGCAGGGCTTCAGCCAGGCGCGCGAGCAGGGGCTGGACGATCAACAGGCGGCCCTGGCGGGCGTCGTGCAATCGACAGGCGGCGGGGGCATGGGCGAGCTGCTGCCCATGATTCTAGGTGGCTTGCTGGCGAGCGGCCTGGGTGGGCAGGCGTCGAGCAGCGTCGGCGCGCCGGCCGACCCCATGGGCGGCTTGCTTGGCACGCTCCTCGGCGGCATGCTGGGCGGTGGCGCGCCTCAGTCGCCTGCGCCCCGCAGCCAGGAGCCAGACCTGGGCAGCATCCTGGGTGGGTTGTTGGGTGGCAGCGCGCCCCAGTCGCCCCAGGGCCAGGAGCCGGATCTGGGCAGCATCCTGGGCGGGTTGTTGGGTGGCAGCGCGCCCCAACCATCCCAGGACACCAGCGATGACACGCTGCTGGGCGACCTGTCGAAGGGGCAGATTCCCCCGCTATCATCGCCCGCAGCGAATACGGGCAAAGATGATCCGGTGGTGTTGGGCGACCTGTCGAGCGGTGGGCAAGCCTCATCGGGCGGCGATGATCAGGTGCTGCTAGGCGGCCTGTCGGGCGGCGACCCGCCGCAGCAGGGTGGCGGCCAGCCCGACCTGGGTAGCCTGCTCGGCGCGCTGCTAGGGGGGCAGGGCATGGCCGCTAGCAGCCAGAGCGGCGCGACCGGCGATGCTGGCGCGGCGGCTGGCTCGGTGGTCCTCGAGGGGCTGCTGCGTGGCCTGTCCGGAGGGCGGTAAGGGCTGCGCGCTACTTGCGGCATGGCGTATAATTTGTTGTAGTGAGTCAGTGGGGAGTGTGCGGCGATAGGGCTGGGCCGACGCCGCCCTGCGTCCCTGCCGACGCTATGTGAGGTGGCGAGTCGAGACAACTGAGCCAGTTCGATGTCGATGACGACATGGAGGTGCAAAGGTGCTCTATCAGAGCGAACTGGAGCTGCCCCGCGATGTGCGGGATGTCCTTCCAGCAGCGGCGCAGGACTTGTATTGCCGTACCTACAACCGAGCCTGGCGGGCCAATCGAGCGCGCTCCGAGCGCGAGCGCGACCTGGCAGCCCATGCGGCCGCGTGGCGTCAGGTGAAGACGTCGTATGTGAAGAACATCGACGGCGAGTGGGTGAGTCGCGACAGGCGGGTCCAGATGGTTGACGACCTGTAGGCTGAGGGAAGGGACGAGGAGGAGCCTCGCGCCTGCCCCCAGCGTCAGCGCGCGAGGCTCCTTGTTGGGCGACGGATAGCGAGAGGCGGCGGCGCGGGGTATGCCCCATGCCGCCGCCTCTCGTCAGGTCCAGCCTATGTTTCGCGTAGGACGAGCGGGTGGCAGGCCGGGAGATCTGCCCACACGTCGCGCACATCGCGCAGGATATCTTGCTCGCTGCGATAACTGGCGCGATGGACAGCCTCGCCGATGGGAAACCAGGCGGCGTCGTCAACTTCGCTGGTCTGGGGGCGCGGCTCGCCGCTCAGCCAGCGGAACAGGTAGAAGTCGACGAACTTGTGGTGACGCAGGCGGGGTTGCACGGTGTACCAGTATTCGATACGGGTGAGGTGGAACACCAGACTCGCATCCACCCCGGTCTCCTCAAGTACCTCGCGATGCGCGGCGGCCTCGGGGCTTTCGCCGCTCTCCACGATACCCTTGGGCAGGCACCACCGACTCCGCCCGTGAGTAGCCACCAGCAGCACTTCGGGGTCGTCGGGCGCTCCGCGCGCGACGACGCCACCCGCAGAGACGATGATCTTGGTTGTCGCCATGACGTTCGGCCCGAAATGGCGGAGTGCGGAACGACGCTGCTGGCAGGTTGGGGGGACTTGTCACGCGGCGCGTCTGGCTCCGCCGGTTAGGAATTGCGCCCCCGCGTCCAGTAGGAAGCGGGGGCGTATCTGGGTCTGGTGGGTCAGCGCCCTTCTCGTGAGAACGGCCGCCCTTAGCGTGAGTAGAACTCGACGATCAACTGCTCGTGAATGTCGGGGTCGATATCATCGCGGCGCGGCATGCTAATCATGCGTCCGCCGTACTCGCTCTTCGAGAGCCAGTCGGGCGTGCGGACGATCGGGTTGCGGCTCAGCTCGATGACCTGCGGAAAGGAGGTGGCCGCTGTCGTCAGCGTCACAATGTCGTTCTCGCTGACCAGGTAGGACGGGATATTGACCTT
Organism: Anaerolineae bacterium; assembly: GCA_034431435.1. GTDB lineage: Bacteria > Chloroflexota > Anaerolineae > Epilineales > JAHCIE01 > JAHCIE01. Next base: position 40,900 of record DAOUDG010000071.1, read on the forward strand.
CTTGCCATTGACCTGGACGTGGCCGTGGCCCACCAATTGGCGCGCCATGGGGCGTGTCTGGGCCAGGCCGAGGCGGTAGACGACGTTGTCCAGGCGGCGCTCCAGGATTTGGAGGAGGGCCAGGCCGGTCAAGCCGCGTGCGCGTTGCGCCATCTCGAAATAGCGGCGGAACTGCGCCTCGCGCATGCCATAGATGCGCTTAACCTTCTGCTTCTCGCGCAGCTGGCGCGAGTATTCCGACGTCTTGCGCGCGGGCTTCTGGCCGTGCTGGCCGGGCGGCTGGGCCAGGCGGCGCTCCAGCTGGGGGCCGCCCTGACCAAACAGATCAACGCCTTCGCGTCGTGAGAGTTTGTTCTTGGGTCCGCGATAGCGTCCCATGTCACCTTCCTTTACAGTTTCCCCAGAGTTTGCTTCGCCATGAGCGATATGAGTGCAGTCATGCGAACACGACTCGACAATGATACTCAGTTTGGGGCAGAAGGCAAAAATTGGCGCGGGCCACCCAGGGCGCGCCGAGGCGAGGCGGTCGGGGCGGGCCATGCCATGCGCTGTGGCGCCAGCCCCCTGCTTTGCCGTTCCGGCGAAACGGCGACTATACTTTGAGGGATAGCTGGCCGATAGACTGAAGGAGACCGCTTATGTCGGAAGCAACCATGTACGAGCCGCGTCAGGACCAGGTCGTCGTAGCGGCTGCGCCTGAGTTGCACATCGATCCGCGTTTCACGCAGCACATGCTCGGCTGGTTTCGCCGCCTGGAGCCGATGCCGCTGAGCGAGATTGTCCGCGATCCCACCCACACGGCCATCCTCTCCACCGACCTCATTGTCGGCTTTGCCTACGAGGGCCGCCTGGCCAGCCCGCGCGTGGCCGCGCTGTTGCCCGGCGCGGCAGCCCTCTTCCGCCGCGCCCATGACGCCGGCGTGCGCCATTTTCTGCTGGCCCAGGACACCCACAGCCCCAACGCGCCCGAATTCGCCGCCTGGGGCGAACATGCCGTGCGGGGAACCGTCGAGTCGGCGATGTGTCCCGAACTGGCCGCGCTGCCCTTCAGCAACGAGTTCGTCGTGGTCGAGAAGAACTCTCTCAGCTCGGCCCACAGCACGCGGCTAGGGGAGTGGCAGGACAGCCAGCCAGAGGTCGACACGTACATCGTCATCGGCGATTGTACCGATCTCTGCGTTTACACGGCGGCCATGCATCTCAGGCTGCAAGCCAACGCCCAGAACATCCTTGACCGGCGCGTGATCGTGCCCGCCAACCTCGTGGATACGTATGACATGCCCCTGGATATGGCGATGAAGCTGGGGGCGATGCCGCATCCGGGAGACTTCTTCCATCTCGTGTTCCTGTACCACATGGCGCTGAATGGCATCGAGGTGGTGCGCGGTATTGCGTGAGCCACGCGGGCGAGCCACACAGAGCGGGGGGCGCATCGCTCAAGGCGACGCGCCCCCTGACTTGTAGCCCCGCGCCCTTCGCGCGCCTAACTGGCAGCCAGGCGACGACGGAAGCGGTGGATGTGGGTGGCCTGCGTGCTGGTTAGAGGGCCGCGCCGATCCACGAACAGGTTGAGGATGTCGTGTGGGATGTGTGACAGTTCCTCGCGCGCCAGCGTGACCCGCTCCGGGTCGGTATCAACCGGGGCGGCCAGGACCTCTTCTAGCGCCGGGGCGGGGAGTTCGGGGTCTACGGCGCTATCGGAATGCATGGATACGCAGAGGCGATTGTCTAATCGCCGCCACAACGACACGCGTACCTGATAGGCAAGCAGGCCCCAGTTAGCGGGCTTACTCGGCTTGGCGCGCGATGCCAGGTACAGCGCCTTATCGCTGGCGGCGTCATGGTCGATGCCACGTCGCACCAGCTGTTGGTAAGCCGTGGAATAGATATCCCAATTGATGCAGATTGACATGGGGGGAGTGTCCTTCGGGCGTCAATCGGTTGATTGTGACGCCAGGGGGATTTGTGTCGCCCATGCCCCGCGGCGAGCCATGGGGGGGCTGGAGCCAGGCAAGCATGCGCCCAATTATAGCCGAGATGGGCGCAGAGGCGAATGTCCATCCTTTCTCTTTTTCCTATCGGCAATCTTACGAAATACTAACCATGCCGAGGGCATAACAGGCGCGCCCCCACGACTGGCCAGAGCCAATCGTGGGGGCGCGCCGTGTCAGGAATGAAGGCGGGCGGCTGCGCCTAGCCTTGCGCGAAGAGCAGCAGGCCGACGTAGGCCAACAGCCCGATGATGCCAGCGACGCCACCCAGCGGCGCAGCCCAAAAGTGTCGTCCCCGCTGCGCGGAGCCAGCCGTCGCCAGGGCCACCGCCAGGACGGCCGCCTGGACGCCGACAGACGTCAGGCTGTCGACGAACTGCGCGCTGATGGGCCAGCCGGTCACGAAGGCCAGCAGGCTGCTGCCGAAGGCGGCGATCAGGATGAGCGTGCTAAGTAGGCCAACCGCCAGGCTACCCACCGCCAGCGCCGGCAGCGCGGGTAGGGGGCGTTGCGCCTGCCGCCATGCGGCCTGGAACGCGAGGAGCGCGGCTATGGCCAGGGCGGCGGCGGCCGTCGCTGCTACCCAGCGGCCCAGCAGGCCGCCAGCCAGGGTGGTCCAGCCGAACGTTACGGCCAGCATAGCCAGACCCGTAGGGGCCGCAACCCGCGTCGCCAGCCCCCCGACAATGATCAGGAGCAGGCTCCACGCGATGTCGGCGCCCCGATCCAGGAACAGGGAAACGATGCCGAACACCATGACGCCGATGCCAATGTAGCGAACCAGTGGGATCCACATGGAGGGTGTGTATACTTCGACCAGACGCTCGCGGAACTGAACCGGGGTATCCATCGCGCCTCCTGCCTGCTCGTCGTGATTCAATCGATGAGTGACGCTTGCCATCGCCGGAACCACTCCCTTTACTTGCCATACTTGACGCTGTACAATCGCTCAGGTTACGCCCTAACAACGCGATTCTTCATAAAATTCAGAAATCCGCCCACGCTGTGGGTCGTAGAGAGGATCTGGTCCTGTGGAGGCTTTCCCGTCGCGCCGCTCGGTCGTCATGGCTCCCCACGGTATCGTCGCTACCAGTCAACCACTGGCAGCCCAGGCAGGGCTGCGCACCCTTCTCGCCGGTGGCAATGCTATGGATGCCGCCGTCGCGACCGCCGCCGCGCTCAATGTCGTCGAGCCTGTCTCGACCGGTATCGGCGGCGATGTCTTCGCCCTCATCTGGGATGGCGCAACGCTGCACGCCCTAAACGCCAGCGGTCGCTCGCCGGCCGCCATGTCCATCGCTGCGCTGCGCCGTGCGGGCCACGAGGGTGTCCCCTATCTCGGCCCGTGGCCGATCACCGTGCCCGGCGCGGTGGATGGCTGGTGCGCCGTGATCGAGCGCTTCGGACGCCTGTCGATGGCCGAGGCGCTGGCTCCCGCCATCGAGTATGCCGAGCGGGGCTTCCCTGTCTCGCCCCTCATCGCGCGGGGTTGGGCGGCCAATGTCGCTCGCCTCCTTGAATACAGCGGCCCCGATGGGGGCGGCTACCTGACCAACGGGCGCGCGCCCCGCGCCGGGGAGGTCTGGCGGCAACCGGCGCTGGCGCGTGCGCTGCGCGCCATCGGGGAGGGGGGGCGCGATGCCTTCTATCGCGGCCCGCTCGCAGCGGCCATCGCTCAGACCGTGCAAGACGCTGGTGGCGTCTTGACCGAGGCCGACCTGGCCGCCAATGTTCCCACCTGGGAGTCGCCGATTAGTGTTGACTATCGCGGTGTGCGTCTCTACGAAACTCCGCCCAACGGCCAGGGCCTGGCGGCACTCGTCGCCCTGGCCATCGCGCGCGGGTGGGACCTGGCCGACCTGGGCTTTGGCAGCCTGGCGGCCACCCACCTCCTGCTGGAAGCCATGAAGGTGGGCTGGGCCGATACCCTGGCCTACGTAGCGGACCCGGCCTTTGTGCCCGCCCCCCTCGACGAGCTGCTTGGGGACGACTACGCCCGCGCACGGCGCGCGGGCATCGCCCCAGACGTGGCGCGCGCCCCCGTCGCAGGGCGTTTCGCGCCGCGCAGCGATACCGTCTACCTCAGCGTTGTCGATGCCGACCGCAATGCCGTGTCATTCATCAATAGCAACTACGCGGGTATTGGTTCGGGTGTGGTCGTCCGCGAGTGGGGGATCGCGCTTCAGAATCGCGGCGCTCTGTTCACCACGGAGCCGGGCCACCCTAACACTCTAGAGCCACTGAAACGGCCATTTCATACCATCATTCCGGCGATGGCTTTTCGTGAGGGGCGCCCCTGGCTGTCCTTTGGCGTGATGGGTGGCTACATGCAGCCGCAGGGCCACGTCCAGGTGCTGACCAACCTGGTCGACTTCGGCATGGACCCGCAGCAGAGTCTTGACGCGCCCCGCTGGCAAGTGGATCCCTTCACGGGGCGTGTCTTGCTGGAGCCGGGCCTCGGACATCTGGCGCCTGCCCTCGACAGGCTGGGCCATGCAACTACCGTGACCGAGGCTTCGGCGGCCGCGCAGTTTGGTGGTGGTCAAGTGATTCTCATCGACCCCGAGACCAACATGCTCCACGCTGGCTCCGACCCACGCAAGGATGGCTGCGCTGTCGGCTACTGAGCCGGCGGGCAGGGCTGGGGGGGGACCTGGCTCACGGTGCGCCGCGGCGCACAATCAGCGGTAGCCATGCGATGTGCCGGGGCGATGGTGTCGCCGTGGCGGTGGCCGTGGGCGAGGGCGTGCGCGTCGGGGTGGCCGTGGGCGGTGGTGTCGCGGTGGCAGTGGCGGTGGGCGAGGGCGTGCGCGTCGGGGTGGCCGACGCGGTGGCCGTGGGCGAGGGCGTGCGTGTCGGGGTGGCGGTGGGTGATGGCGTGTGCGTCGGGGTGGCCGTCGCTGTGGCGGTGGCGGTGGGCGACGGCGTGCGCGTCGGGGTGGCCGACGCTGTAGCCGTGGGCGATGAGGTCGCCGTAGCCGTGGGCGAGGGGGTCGCGGTGGCCGTGGCTGTGGCGGCGGCCGTCGGTGATGGCGTGATGGTGGGTGCTGACGTGCGCGTCGGGGTGGCCGTCGCGGTGGGCGGTGGTGTCGCCGTGGCGGTAGCCGTGGGCGAGGGTGTGCGCGTCACTGTAGCCGTGGGCGGCGGTATGGCCGTCACGGTGGCGGTGGCCGACGCTGTGGCGGTGGGTGATGACGTGCGTGTCGGGATGGCTGACGCTGTAGCCGTAGGCGATGGTGTCGCGGTGGCGGTGGCGGTGGGCGATGGTGTCGCGGTGGCGGTGGGCGAGGGTGAGGGCGTCGCGGTCGGTGACGGAGCGAGCGTCGGAGTGGCTGTGGCCGGCATCGGCTCGTTGGGCCAGGTCAGGCACACCCGGTCCACGCCGGTCGCATCGCGCTGGGTGTACGCCACATACACGCCGTCACTGTCGGCGGCAACGGCTGCGCGACTGCTCACGGCGCTCGCGACCAGTTGCGGCGTGGACCACGCGGGCGTCTCGCCGCCTGCGACCGCCGCCGCTGCTTGAAACCAAAGCTGGCTCGATGCCGCGTCCAGCCAGGCCAGGTAGAGCCTGTCGCTGCTATAGGCCAGCGCGGGCAGACTCCCCGCCGCCGAATCGTTCACCACGCGGCCCGGATACCACCCCCAGAAGCCAAACCAGGGATCAAGGTCGTAGTTAGCGAAGCGCAGTTCGGCGGCGCTGGGGGAGGAGAGGGACCACACCACGAACAGCCGCCCGTCGGGAGCGGACGTCAGGCCGAAGGCGCTGACGTCCAGTTGCACGGGCGTGCCGTAGTCGACTGACACATCGACGACGGCTGGCGACCATGCGCTCGATTGGGGTGGTCGCTCCGTCCAGCGAACCTGATTCGTTGTGTCGCCGCTGAGAGACCACGGCCAGACCCACACGGCGCTGGGTGCGTCATCGGGGCCAAGCGTCAGCGCCGGCTGCGCGCCATACCCGGCGTCGTCGGTGAGCAGGGGGGCGCGCCCGATGAAAGCGCCGTTGGCTTGGGCCTGGAACGCATTGTAGATGCGCGAACCACCCAGGTCCTGCTGCGACCAGGCGACATAAACGCCGCTTGCCGAGGGCACGACGGACGGGCCGCCGTCGTTGATCACGTCCACGCTGGCCGCGTCGCTTGCCGCTTGCGTTGTGCTCCATGTCGTAGCGCGCAAGGCGTAGCGAATCGTGCCCTGGAGGCTGCCGGGACTATCGGGCGTGAACCAGGCAACGTGCAGGTGACCGGAGGAGCTGACAGCCAGGTTGGGCGTCAAGCCGGCGTCCAGCAGCGTTGCCGCAGTCCAGGTTGTGACCTGTGGGGCATAGCTGCGCTGCCACACGTCGCGGCCTGGCTGGAGGTCCAGGCGATCCTGGTCCCAGACGACATGCACGCCTGTCTGCGTCGATTCCAGACTCAATGACCCAACGGCCAGGCGCGGGTTCCCGGCGGCGCGAGCGTTGGCGTCCGAGACCAGCCAGGGGGTGGCCCAGCCGCTGGCCGCGCTACAGTTTGCCGTCGTCGCAGCGGCGCTCGACTGGACCGCGAGAGCCACGGGCGCGCAGGCAGCGCAAGCCAGCAGCAGGCGGCCTACAAACCGCCGCGCCCGACCGAGGACCCTCGGCGCGTGCGCGGCAGTTCGATGTTGGTCAGGAGGCAGGGGCATCGGTCTCGCGGGACGTAGACCCTGAAGCCACGTCGTTGCTCTTTCTAGGGACCCGTCGGGGCGCCGGCTGGAGCCTTCAGTGTCATCGACTCTCCGACGGCTTGGCAGGTGTCGGCGTGGGCGCGCCTGGCGGCGGCGCGTCGCCTGGTGTCGGGCAGCGGTCGACGGTCAGGCTTCGCGCGCCCAGCGTGCCGTCGACAAGCAGGTAGCCATACCCGTCCACGCAGTAGCCCACCAGCGGGTCATAGCGCGGTTTCCATGCGGAGGGCGGCCGCACGCGCAGCGTGTCGGTGCTGTCCTGGAGTTTGATGATCAGAAGCTGGGGTTGGCTGAGCATGATGCCTGCTTCGACGGCAATGATCGTGCCCTTGAAGCGGACGTAGGGCCTGGCAACGATGTCGAGTTGGACCGCCTGGAGTCGAGGCTCCGCCAGCGATGGGCACGTGCCTTGCGCTCGCACGACCGTTCCTTGCGTGGCCTGGCCCAGATTTTCCAGGCCCGACACAGCATCCACCGCGACCTGGCCGAGCCGGAGGCGCGTCGGATCGCCTTCGATTCGCGCATCCACATAGCTGGAAATGGCGACGTCGCTGGCCAGGGGCCTGCCGCTGAAGCGAGCGATGCGCGTCGCGGTGAACACGCCACTCACGCCCGGTCCCCGATAGCCATCGACCTGGACCATATCGCCGTCCACACTATCATCAACTACCGCGTCGGGGGCGAGGGAAAATGGGATGCACATGACCCGGAGACCGCTCGCCAATCCCAGACCGCTCAGCTTGCCCTGGAGGGTGAAAGCCTCAGCGGCCCCGTCTGTCTCGTCAATGATGACCTGGACGGCCTTCAGGACGCCTTCGCCCTCTTTGTGGGCCTTGACCGTGGCGCGGCGATAGAGCTTTGGCGTCCCGCTGACGATGCCCTTGCTGCTGACAACGAAATCGGTCCCGCCGACGGTCCAGTGGCCCTGATAGTCCGGCGCACCTTGATCGGGGAAGGCCTGAATCAGGCCGGTGAAACTGACTTCATCCTGGATGAATTCGATGCGTGTGGCGACGAAGGGGCTACCGTTCCGACTCTCGGCGACAACGCGCGCCAAAAGCCCCGCGCTGGGGGCGATGCCTTCGGGCTTGATCTCGGTTCCGCCAGCACCGAAGGTGACGGTCACGGTGAGCAAGCCGCTGACCGTGGTATCGAACGTCCAGAGTTGTGTGCCGTCCGGGCCGGCCAGGATCGGGTCGCGTAGAATGCCCCGCACGTCGAGGCGACCCACCGGTGGGGGCGTCGGCGTGGGGTAGCGCCGCACGACACCCGCGACTGCGCCGAAGGTCGTTCCCGGCAGCAGAGGCCCCGATGACGTCACGGCGTCGGCCACCAGAACAGTCTCGCCCGCGATGAGGTCTGCGCACGACCCTGTTGGCCATTGAGTAGTGGCGCTGACAACCAGCGTCAATTGCGTCCGGCGGCCGGTGGTCGTCTCCGCCAGCCACGGGCTGGCCCGGCCGTCGAGGCTGGGACACGCCCCCTTGCTGACGATGCGCGCGCTGAAGGCGGGAAGCGCGGCGCCGGGGCTGGCGGCTACCGCGGCCGGGGCTGGCAGTCCGACGAGGGTGAAGGCCCCCAGGCACAGCGCCACAGCCATCATAAGCGCGATGGGGAGGTGCAGCGGATTCAGTCTTCGGAAGTTCATGGTCACGCCTTGCCGAGACCTGATGTAGGGCAGTCTCTACTCAAATGACGTGTATAGACACCGCGTAGATACTGCCCCGACCTGGCTTTCGCCAGAGGTGAACGAACTTTCACGTTGCTCGCTCGCTTATCCTGTGCGCCCCGTCTGTGACTCTTAACGGCAGAACGAGGCGGGTTGGTACGAGAAAACAAAAAAGAACCGCCATCCACGAGGGGGCGGCGGGTTCTTGGATGAAGCTTACCAGTCCTTGATTAGTGCAAGTATTCGCGCAGCTTCGAGGAGCGGCCCGGCTGGCGGAGCTTCGCCAGCGCCTCCTGCTCGATCTGGCGAATACGCTCGCGGGTGAGGCCAAACTTCTGCCCGGTCTCCTTGAGCGTGTAGCTGTGACCGTCACGCAGGCCGAAACGCATCTCCAGGATGCGCGCCTCGCGTGGCGACAGGGACATGAACATCTCTTCCAGCTGCTCGCGCAGCATCCGCTGCGCCGCGCTCTCGGAGGGGCTGGGGCTGCTCTCGTCCTCAATGAACTCGCCCAGCTCGCTATCGCCTTCCTCGCCGACGGGCTTCTCCAGTGACAACGAGCGGCGCGACACCTTCAGGGCGCGCTGTACCTTGTGCGCGGGCAGGCCGACCACAGCGGCGATTTCTTCGGGGGTGGGCTGGCGGCCCAACTCCTGCTCCAGGTCCTGGGCAGCGCGATACACCTTGCGGATGCGGTCGTTCATGTGGACCGGCACGCGGATCGTACGGCCCTGGTCGGCGAGGGCGCGGGTGATGGATTGCCGCACCCACCACGTGGCGTAGGTGGAGAACTTGAAGCCGCGCCGGTAGTCGAACTTCTCGGCGGCCTTCATCAGGCCGAGGTTGCCTTCCTGGACCAGGTCGAGGAAGGGCACACCCTGGCCGAGGTACTTCTTGGCGATGCTCATCACCAGGCGGGCATTGGCCTGCACCAGATGACGACGGGCTGCCTCACCCTCGCGAATCGCCGCCTCCAACTGCAGGCGACGATCCAGAGCGTGACTACGATCGATGAGGAGCTTGCGGGCAGCGAGGCCGCGCTCCATCTGTTGGGCCAGTTGAACCTCTTCCTCGCCCGAAAGCAGGGGGACACGCCCCACTTCGAGCATGTAGAGGCGCACGGCGTCGTCTTCCTCGACGCCGCTGAAGTCGATGATCTTGGTGGGTTCCTCCACCTCTTCGTCCTCGATAGCCAGGTCCGTCTCGAAGACCTGGATGCCCTGCTCTTGCAGGCGCATGTACAGCTCTTCCAGCTGGTCGAGGCTGTCCTCTGCCTCGGGCAGGACATCGAGAATATCGTCGTACGTGACGTAGCCGTGCTGTCGCCCCTGGTCCAGGAGGGCCTGGAACTGGGGCGTCATCACGGGTTCGGGGGTCGGCTCTATGTTTGCGCGCGTCTCTTCTACGTCGTAAGTCACTTCCTACCCTCTTCTGGCGTCACAGCCGTACCACATCCGTCACAGGACCACTCAGGAACGGCTGGGCGCCTGGGAGGTCTCGCCGACACATGGCAATAAAAACCCGCCGAGGCAGAGCATCGTCGGCGGGGTCTCGTGCGACAGGCAACCCCAATTTTAACAAATCGGGCGCGTTTTGTCAAGCACGTGACCGGTCCAGCAATCTACAGAATAGACGGTGGGCCATGACGAATCTTACAGCAACTGACAATCAACTGCCGTGATTCATGACGCGGCGCGCGAAGCGCGGTGGTCAGCGCGGCGTGCGCGGTCGGTACTGATGGTACAGCCGCGCCGCCTCGGTGCGGTTGGTCACGCCCAGTTTCTGGAAGATGTTCTGGAGGTGGAACTTGACAGTGTGATCGGTTACCGATAGACGGTCCGCAATCTGCGCGTTGGTCTGGCCTTCGGCTACCAGCGCCAGAAACTCGCGTTCGCGGTCCGACAGGGAGGACAGGGGGTTGGTTGGGGCCTGGCCCACCCCACCGCGAAGCGCGCCGCGTGGGAATACCAGGTGGCCGTGCGCCACGTTGCGAATCGCCGCGACCGTCTGCCGGGGCGGGTCCGTCTTGAGGGCGAAGCCGTCGGCTTCCAGCTCGAGGGCACGCTGCATGGCTTCGCCGTCGCCGAAGGCCGTCAGGAGCAGGACGCGCACCGGTAGCTTCTCCTGGCGGATGCGTTCCAGCACCTCCAGCCCATCCATCGACGGCATCTGAAGGTCGACGACGACCAGATCCGGTTCCAACTGATGCACGACTTCCATCAGCCGCTGGCCGTTGGTGGCCGTCCCGATGACCTCCATGTCCGGCTCGCCTTGCAGCAAGCCGCGCAGCCCTTCGAGGACCAGCTCGTGATCGTCGGCCAACACGATACGAATAGGATAGCCGTGGTGAGCGTCAGCCATAGCCGGGTACCTTCACCTGGACGCGGGTTCCGTGGCCCCGTTCGCTGGTCAGGCGGAACTGCCCCCCAACCAGCTCGGCTCGGTCGCGCATGCCGCGCAGGCCGATGTGTTCCTCACGCTCCGTGCCGGCCGGGCCTTCCAGCGGCGGCGGGTCGAAGCCGCGTCCGTTGTCGATAATCTCAAGAATTACCCAACCGTCGCCGCCCGACAGGCGCACGTCCAGGCGGTCGGCTTTGGCGTGGCGGTAGGCGTTGGACAGCGCCTCTTGCAGGATACGGTACAGGGCGATCTTGGCCGGCAGGCTGACAGGCGGCGGTGCGCCTTCGACACTCCACTCTACCCGCGTCCCGGTCAGCGCCTGATGCTGGATGATGAGGCCTTGCAGGACGGAGACGAGGGGGCGGCGGCGAAACTCTGGCGGCCGCATCACGCCCAGGGTCGTCTTGATCTCGTCCAGCGACGTCTGCACCAGGGCGGCCACACGCGCCAGGCTGGCCTCGACGGGGGCGCGCATCTCGTCGGGGATGAACGCCAGGCGGCTGTCCATCATTTCCAACTGCGACGAGGCGGCAAAGAGTTTCTGCACCGGCCCGTCGTGGATGTCGAGGATAACCCGCTGTAACTCTTCCTCGGTGACGGCCAGGATGCGGCGCGATGCCTCTGCGCCCGGTGGGGAGGACGAGCGGGTACGAGTCAGGAGGACGGCCAGTTCGACCAGCGCTTCGGCCAGCCTCTGCTGTTCCGGGTCGGGCAGGGGGACATCCGGCGCGAAGCCGAGCCGCAGCTCAGCGATGACGTCGCCATGCGCGCGCACCGGCATCGCCAGCCAGCGCGCGCCCTCGCTCGCCGTGGGTGGGACGGCGCCGGTACGAATCGTCTCGACCGGCCCACCCAGCCCCGGCGAGAAAGACAACGACCCGCACGAGGCGTGCAGGTCTCGTGCCACCTCGGCCAGCAGCCGTTCGTAGGCGACGATGAGGGATTCCATGCTGAGCAGTATACCCCCGGCTGCCGCCGTCACGCAAACCATCCCACTACCGACGCGCCACGAAGGCCCCGCTCAGCTTGTCTACCACAAACTGCCCCTCGGCATCGATGACCGCCTCGACCTCCCGCCGGATTGCCCCGAAGACGGTCGCCCATGCCGCGTCGGGTATCGCGCGCATGGGGGCCATGCTGGCGGCGTAGGCCAGGAACGGGTCGGGCGTAGGGAACATCAGGGCGTCGCGCCGGTCGTGACGGGCCACGTTGCCAAAGACCTCGCCTACCAGCGCCCCGCCATTCTCCAGGCCGAAGCGCCGTGCCAGGCCCTCGCCACTGGGCGGCTCCCCCAGGCCGGCCGACACCCACGCCCCGCGCAGCGCCTTCGCCAGTTGCGGCATGCTGTCCACGCTATTCGTCGCTGCCAGGAACACGCCGCCTGGCCTGAGGATGCGCCGCGCCTCGGTCAGGGCGGTCGGGATGTCGGGTACGTGGTACAGCATGTGATTCATCATCACCAGGTCGAAGGAAGCGTCGGCGAAGGGCAGCCGCTGCACATCGCCGCGCGCCAGGTGGACTCGCAGTCCGGCGTCATTCGCGTCGGCGCGGCAGCGGTCCAGCATGGCCTGGGATTGGTCAACGCCCACCACGCGGCCCCTCAGGGTGAGCCGGGTGGCCGACAGCAGAATCGCCCCCGTGCCGCAGCCCGCATCGAGGACGGCGGCGTGCGGGTCGATGGTGACGAGACCAAGCAGCCAATCGCCCCACGGCTCCTGGAGGCGGCTGTAGCGGCGATGGGTATCAACGCGGGTCTGGAGCGGCCCATCACTGGCGTACCAGGCGGGGTCCATGTAGGGGCGGGAAGGAGGGTGAGTCGTCATGGTGGCTGGAAATGCTGAAGGGCCGCGCGGCGCCCAGTTCCGCGCGGCCCTTCCTCAGATGGAGGAGGAGAAACCACGCTCAGAGTATACAACACCCCAGGCGTGACTGCTGGACTGCTGCCCTATCGCTGCCCACCGCTCACCCAACGCTGCAGCGTCAGATTCCGATACCCAGGAACCATCAGGTTTCGGCGCGCGTTAGTTCTGTGCTATACTTTCGCCGACCACGCCTGAGAGAGGCCGATGACCACGACCACGCTCTTGACGGTGAACCAGGCCCTCGACCATATCCTCAGCGTCCTGACGCCCTTGCCCGCCGAGCGCGTGCCGCTCCTGGCGAGCTATGGGCGCGTCCTGGCGGAGGATGTGCGCGCTGCGCAGGATATTCCCCCGTTCACCAATTCCGCCATGGACGGCTACGCCGTTCGGGCTGTTGACGCGGGCGCGGCCACGCGCGCCGCGCCCGCCCGCCTCCGTGTGGTGGGGCAGGTGGCGGCGGGTGACGTGCCGCGCGTCGAGGTGTCACCCGGCGTGGCGGTGCGCATCATGACCGGCGCGCCCCTGCCGCGCGGAGCCGACGCTGTGGTGCGTTTCGAGCGGACCCGCGCCGACGGCGGCGATGTGCTCATTCTCGCTGCGCCCCAGGTTGGCGAGAATGTGCGCCAGGCGGGCGAGGACGTGCGGGCGGGCGCCGTGGCTCTGGCGGCGGGTGTCGTGATTCGCCCGCCCATCGTCGGCTTGCTGGCTTCCCTCGGTTGCAGCAGCGTGGCCTGCCACCGTCGGCCGCGCGTCGCCGTCCTGTCCACGGGCGATGAACTGGTGGATATCGACGCGCCTTTGACGCCCGGCAAGATTCGCAACAGCAACGGCTACACGCTGGCCGCCCTGGTGGCGGACGCCGGCGGTGTGCCCGTACCCCTGGGTATTGCCCGGGACAACTACGCGGATCTCCACGCCAGGATCGAGGCAGGCCTTGCCGAAGGAGTGGACTTGTTCCTGACCTCGGCCGGTGTATCCGTCGGCGACTACGACGTGGTCAAGGACGTGCTGGCGGGGGAGGGGACGATGGGCTTCTGGCAGGTCGCCATCAAGCCCGGTAAGCCATTAGCCTTTGGTCGTATTCGGGGCGTGCCCATCATCGGCCTACCAGGCAACCCGGTGGCGGCCGCCGTCGCCTTCGAGGCCTTCGCCCGCCCGGCCATCTTCCGCCTGTCAGGCCGGGTCGGGGCGACGCGAGTCGCGCTGCCGGCGACGCTGGCCGAAGACATCGAGAATAGCGGCCGCCGCCACTACATGCGCGCCTGGGTACGCCGCGTCGGCGACGACCTTGTTGTCACCACGCGCGGCTACGGCGTCACCGTGCAGGGCTCCGGTATTCTCTCCTCGCTGGCGTGGGCCAACTGCCTGCTAATCGTGCCCGAAGACGTCACCCACCTGGCGGCCGGCGCGCGCGTCGATGTCGAGCTGCTGGTCGACAGCCTGGACGCCTGATGGACCTTACCTCGGCGCTGGATCGCTGGCCGGGCGTCACCCTGCCCGCAATCGAACTCGCGCGCAGCCGGGTGGCGCCGTATGTGCGCCACACGCCCCTCGCGCCCGCGCCGCCGTTGCGGGGCGACCTCGCGCCGCGCCTGACGCTCAAGCTGGAAAACCTTCAGGTGACCGGATCGTTCAAGGCCCGTGGCGCGTTCAATAATCTGCTCCAATTGGATGCGGCCAGCCGTGAGCGTGGCGTCGTCGCGGCCAGTGGCGGCAACCACGGCCTGGCCGTGGCCTACGCTGCCCATCGCCTGGGTATCCCTGCGACAATCTTCATTCCAGCGACGGCGGCCGCCGACCGTGCGGCGCGCATCGCGGCCTGGGGTAGCCAACTGGTGCAGGTGGGCGAGAATTACGACGACGCCGAGGCCGCCGCCGTCCGCTTCGCCCGCGACGAAGGGCTGCCCAACATTCATCCCTTCGATGTTGACGGCACGTTGCAAGGCACGGGCACGCTAGGCCTGGAGTTGCTCGACGATGTGCCCGACGCCGACCTTGTGCTTATCGCTATCGGCGGCGGTGGCCTCATTGCCGGCATGTCGGCGGCTCTCAAGCAGCGCCGCCCCGACCTGCGCATCGTGGGCGTCGAGCCGGTCGGCGCGCCGTCGATGACCGTCAGCATCAGCGCCGGGCGTGTCGTGGCCCTCGACCGCGTGCGGACCATCGCCACGACCCTCGCGCCGCGCGCCGTGAGCCAACGCACGCTGGACCTGACCCACGCCTGCGTGGATGAGGTCGTGCTGGTGACTGATACCGAAATGGTCACGGCTATGCGCTGGCTGTGGACCGAGTGTAATCAACTGGTCGAGCCATCCGGTGCGGCCGTGATCGCCGCCCTTCAGACGGGCCGTGTCGACCTGGGCGACTCCCGGCAGCCGGTGGCTCTTATTTGCGGCGGCAATGCCGCGGCTGACCCTGTGTTTGACGCCTATACGGCGCAGATTTCATACTGATGGTGGAGGTTTAGGTGGCTAAGCAGAGTTCGTCCCGACCCAAGCCCAATCCCCCGAAGTCGAGTCCCCCGCCAACGTCGACCAAGCCTGGTGGCCCGCCGCCGAGTAAGTCGCCCAGCGGTTCCAGCAAGAAGGCCGCGCCGCCCGCCAAGTCGCAGGGTATCTCGCCCATGACCCTGATCCTGGTGGCAGTAGTGGCGGTCGCGCTGGTGGGTCTTGCCATCTTCTACAACCAGCAGCGTACCGCCGCCACGGCAACGCCGCCCCTGGCGCTGGGCACGCCGCCGCCGAGCATGAGCGACAAGGGCATTCCCGTCGGTGTCACCGCCGACGGCTACCCGTTCAAGGGCAACCCGGACGCGAAGGTCGTCGTCCAGAACTTCTCGGACTTCCAGTGCCCCTTCTGTGCCCAATTCGTTGCCTCGGTCGAGCCGAAGATCGAGGAGGAGTTCATCAAGACGGGGCGCATCAAGTACGTCTTCCGCGACTTCCAGTTCCTGGACCGTATCCGACAGGGCCAGCCTAACTACGACGGCGAGTCGCATCGCGCATCCCTGGCTGCCCACTGCGCCCAGGACCAGGGTAAGTTCTGGGAGATGCACGATCTCATCTACATGAGCCAGGGTAAGGCCGAGAACGCGGGCGCGTTCAGCGATGCCAACCTGGAGAAGCTGGCGAGCAGCCTGAACCTGAACATGGATCAATGGCGCACCTGCTTCAAGAACAACGCCAACGACGTGAACCGGCTCATCGACCGCAGCATGAACGACAGCACCGGCAAGCAGGTGCAGGGTACGCCAACCCTGTTCGTTGGTGACCGCAAGATCGAGGCGGGCAGCTTCGACACCTTGAAAGCAGCCATTGAACTGGCGGAGCAGAACAAGTGAAATCCACGCTGACAACTCTAATGGGGTTAGGGCTGGCCGTCCTGGTGGCGGCCTGCGCCTCGCCCATCGCCGCCGTGCCGGCGGCCGCGACCGCGCCTACGGCTGGCGCGCAAGCCCCCGCGCCGACGACGCCAGGCCAGGTGGCCGCGCCCACTCAGGCAGGGCCGGCCCAGCCGGCCATCGCGACCGTGATGGCCGGGGCGACGCCGGCCTCGGTCACACCCGAACCCAAGCCAACCATCGTGCAACCCGCCGAGTTGCCAAGCAAGGGCGCAAGTACCGCGCCGGTGCTGCTGGTCGAGTTTTCCGACTTCCAATGACCGTTCTGTCGGCGCTTCGCCCTCGAAACGGCCCGTGAGGTCGACAAGGAATTCGTCAGCAAGGGTTTGGTGCGCATGGTGTTCGTCAACTTCCCGTTCCTGGGGCAGGAGTCCTTCGATGCCGCCGAGGCGGCCACATGCGCCCAGGACCAGGGCAAGTTCTGGGAGTATCATGCAGCTCTCTTTGAGAGCAACAAGGGCGAGAATGCGGGCAGCTTCTCCCGCGACAACCTGAACAAGCTGGCGCAACAGGTGGGGCTGGACATGACCCAGTTCGGCCAGTGCGTGGACAGCCACAAGTATCGTGACTTCGTGCTGGCCTCGGTGAACGAGGCCAAGCGGGCCGGTGTGCGCTCGACGCCGACACTCTTCGTGAACGGCCGGCCGGTGGAGGGCTTCCTGCCCTTCGACAAGTCCACCCAGGACACAACGGTCCCCATCGCCCCCGGTGCGCCGATCACGAATATCGACAAGATCAAGGTAGGGGCGCAGATTTGCCTCAGTGGCGAGGCCGACGACAAGCGCCGCCTGGCAAAGGGCGATATCAGCGACCCGCCGGGCGACGACCAGAAGCTGTGCGGCGTCGTCAAGTCGTACACGCCCGCCACGGCCGACGCGGCGGGGGAGCTGATGCTGACCGAGGAAGTGCCGGGTCTCAAGCAGATGATCGAGGCGGAGATTCAGAAGAAGAAATGAGCAAGCGCGATAAGCGGAAGCAGAGCCGCCGCCCCTCCTCGCCCCCGCCGCCGCCCGTTGTAGATTCGCCGCTGGCGATGACCGCCAGCGGCAGCGCCTCGTTGGCGGCCCCAGCTCCCTCCGACGTGACGGCGAGGGTGGATTGGCGACGCTGGGTCATACCTGTCCTGGCCGGCCTGGGCATCCTGGACTCCCTCTACCTGTCCTACGTCAAGCTCTTCAAGGCCGTCCCATTCTGCGGCGGTGTCGGCGACTGCGAGACGGTCAACACCAGCCGCTACTCCGAGTTCATGGGTATCCCCATCGCCTTCCTGGGCGTTGGCATGTACGCCCTGCTTCTCGTCCTGGCCGTGTGGGGGGATCGCCTGCCCCAGCCTCTGGCCCGCTACGCGCCCCTCGCTATCTTCGGCATCTCCCTGGGTGGCGTGCTCTACTCGGCCTACCTGACCTACCTGGAGCTATTCGTCATCGAGGCTATCTGCGTCTACTGCGTGGTTTCGGCGATACTCATTACTCTGATCTTCCTGTGGTCGCTGTGGACGTTGCTGCATCGACCACAGACCGCCTGACCGAGTCCGGCACGCGCCGCGATGGGCAGCCCCCATCCCGGCGCGTGGCCCATCCAGGTGCTTGCCGATGCGAACCACGTCCCGCGCCATCCGACTCCCGCCCGGCTATCAGATTCGTCGTCTCTCTGACCCGGAGGAATACCGCGCCGCCGAGGAACTCATGGGGGCGGCGTGGGGCATTCTCGACCGGGTGGACATCACCCCCCGCCACGTCCTGGTCACGGCGCAGAAGAACGGTGGCCTCGTCCTGGGCGCCTTCGCTCCCGACGACCAACTGGTAGGCTTTCTGTTCGGCTTCCTCGGCACAACCGCCGACGGCAAGCTCAAGCACGTGTCCCATCAGGTGGGTGTCCATCCCCAGTATCGCGGCTTGCACCTGGGTTATCTGCTGAAGCGCGCCCAGCGTGGCGAGGTGCGCCGCCAGGGGCTGGACCTCATCACCTGGACCTACGATCCCCTGGAGACGGTCAACGCCCACCTCAACCTGACGCAGTTGGGTGCGGTGTGCAATACGTACCTGCGCAACGTCTATGGCGAGTTGCGGGATAACCTCAATCGCGGCCTGCCTACCGACCGTTTTCAGGTCGACTGGTGGGTGCGCTCAGCGTGGGTTCACGAGCGACTGTCGCTGGCCCATCCGATGAACGTCGCCGCGATGACGACGCGGCTGCCGGTGATCAACGCGCCGCGTGGCCAGCCGGCCGAGCAGAGTGTAGAGGGTATCGACCTGCCCCTGCCCGGCGAGTTGGACCTGTCCTTCACAGCTTCCGAGGTTCTGCTGCGCGTGCCCTACAACTTCCAGGCGGTCAAGGCATGGAACCTGGACCTCGCCACAGAGTGGCGCATCCAGACACGGGCTGCCCTCGAGCGCCACTTCGAGGCTGGCTACTTCGCGGTAGAGATGCTGCGCGGCGACCTGGCCGAGGGTAAGGTGGCCTTCTACCGACTGTGGCGGCCTGAGGGCACGCCGCCGTGGCTTATCCACGAGCACACCCCTGACGAGGCCGCGCCCGGTGTTGATGAGGCCGTGCGCCAGTTCGCGCAGCTGTACAACGACGGCCTGTACTGGAAGGCCCACGAGGTCCTGGAAACGCTGTGGCGAGACGCCCAGGGCGACGAGCGCGCCTTCCTGCAAGGCCTGATTCGCAGCGCGGCGGCCTTCCACAAGCTCGTGGTCCAGGGCAACACGCGCGGCGCGGCCCGTCACCTGGCGTGGGTCATCGACACCCTCACACCGCTGGAACCTGCCTATCGGGGTGTCGACCTGGCGGCCTTCGTCGCCGGTCTCCGCCACGCCCTGGCCGTCGTCGCCGAGCTCGACGACCCGGCTGTCTTCGACCGCGCCCTCATCCCGCCGGTCACGCTTGCCCCCGCGCACAAGGGGCGTGCGCCGCGATAAAGGCCTTCTATAGCGAGGACATCATGCGCATCGACCGCGTCGAACTCTATCAGATTACCATGCCCCTCGTCGCCCCCTTCGAGACCAGCGGTTGGGTCAAGACCCACGAGGAGCGCATTCTCGTCGCACTGCACGCCGACGGCGTGGTCGGCTGGGGCGAGTGGGCGGGCGATGGTCCCTGGTACTCCTACGAGACCACCGAGGTCG
>DAOUDG010000072.1:0-3931 GCA_034431435.1 Anaerolineae bacterium
GGTCGCCGCCTTCGCCTGGACCACCCTGGCCGACGTGGACCGCTACGCCATGGCCGTCACCGACCAGCGGATTCTGGCCGCGCTGCGGCGCAGGTAGGGGCGGCCCCCCGTGGCCGCCCGCGTGCCCCCGTGGCCGCCCTCGCGCCTGGCGGCGACGTAGTCCCCAGAAGCGCCCAAGAGGATGGGACGCGGACGAATACCGATGAACCCGGACCAGGCAGGAGCAGCAGAGGCTAGACCTATGCGTGACGCAATCATGGCCGTCTTGCGGCGGCTGGACCGCGATCTGGATGGGGTAGTGTGGGTCATCACCGGCAGCGTGGGGTTGGCGTTGCAGGGGATGTCGCTGGAGCCGCGCGACGTGGACCTCCAAACGAACGAGGCGGGCGCGTATGAGATTCAGCGCCGCCTCGCCGCCTACACGACGCGCCCCGTCGCCTTCGTGGCCCGCGAGCGAACCCGCTCCCACTGGGGCGCGTTCGTCATCGATGGCATCGAGGTCGAGGTCATGGGCGACATCCAACAGCGCGCCCCCGACGGTGAGTGGGACCCCGCGCCCGACCTACCGCGCCTCGCCCGCTGGGTTGAGGTGGACGGCCTGCGCGTGCGTGTCCTGCCCCTGGCCTACGAGGCCGACGCCTACCGCCGCATGGGCCGAACCGAGAAGGCCGCGCTTATCCAGGCTTATGCCGACGCGAACGCGACCACTGACCACTGACGACCGACTACGGAAGAGTCGTTTCGGTGGTCGGTGGTCGGTGGTCGGTGGTCGGTCGTCATTCCCCGCACCAGCGCCGCGCCGTCTCGATGAGAACCTGCGCACACTGGACCACCGACTCTGCCTCCACCCACTCGTCGACGCTGTGCCAGCCGCCGCCGGTGTTGCCAAACAGCACCGTCGGGATGCCCGCCGCTTGCAGCAGGGCCGCGTCGGTCCACGCCGTCTGCCCCACCAGCGCGGGGGCGTGGCCCAGCACGCTCTCAGTCGCCGCCGCCACCGTGCGCGCGATGGGCGCGTCGGCGTCGATGCCGAACGGCTCGCGGCTGAACACCAGGCGGGCCGTGGCGCGGAAGGCTGGATCGTCAGCGGCCAGGCGGGCCAGGATGGCCTCGATCTCAGCCAGCACGGCCTGGGGCGTCTCGCCGCTGACGGTGCGCCGCTCTAGCTGGACCTGGCACACGTCGGGGTACATGCTCCACTCGCGCCCGCCCGATATCATCGAGGCATGGACCGACGGTGGCGTGACCAGGGCCGGGTGGGGTCGCGCCTGCAACGCGCGCCCGTAGTCCTCGAGCGCCACCAGGAAGCGGCCCATGTGGGTGATGGCGTCGACACCCTCGTTGGGGCGACTGCCGTGGGCGGCCCGGCCGGCCGTCTCGACCTCCACCCACACGAAGCCCCGGTGCGCCAGGCACAAGCCCAGGTCGGTCGGCTCGGGGACGAGGGCCGCGTCGGCGGTGTAGGCTCGCACCAGGGCTTCCGTGCCGATGGAAACATATTCCTCGTCCACGACACACGCGATGAGCAGGTCGCCCTTCAGCTGGACGCCCGCCTCGCGGAGGGCGCGCGCCGTCCACAGCATGGCGGCGATACTGCCCTTCATGTCGGACGAGCCGCGACCCAGGATGTGACCGTCGCGCCGGCGCGGGGTGAACGGCTCGGCCATGCCCTCGACGCCGACGGTATCGACGTGGCCGTTGAGCATCAGCGAGCGCCCGCCGCCCGTCCCGCGCAGGATGCCGATGACGTTGGGGCGGCCAGGGGCCACTTCCTGGACCTCCACGGCGAGGCCTGCCTCGCGCAGGAAGTGGGCACAGTAGTCGGCGATGGCGGCCTCGCCGGGCGCGTGGGCGGCCAGGTCGGGGTTGATGGACGGGATGGCGATCAGGTCAGCCAGGGTCGCCAGGACAGCCTCACTGCTGAGAGGAACAGAACGGCTCACACAACCTCCAGGGGTGGGATGGGGAATGGCCTGAATTGTGTCGCACACGGGGAACGTGTCAAGGCCGCCTGTCGCGGTGAAACTTTACTTCTCCTGGTGCGTGCTTACACTTAGCCGCACCGTGCCGCCTGCCGTTCATCGAGACGAATCAGCCCATGCCCACGGCCCCCGCGCCCCCCTCGGACAAACCGCCGCGCTTCGCTGCCTTCAAATATCACGACTTCCGCCTCATGTGGGCCGGCCAGTTGATCTCGGGCGCCGGCACCCAGATGCAGTTCGTCGCGCTCAACTATCAGATCTACGAGCTGACCGGCAGCCCCATCTATCTGGGGCTGACCGGCCTGGTGCGCGTGGTCCCCATTGTAATCTTCTCGCTGCTGGGCGGCGTCATCGCCGACAACGTCGACCGCCGCAAGCTGCTGCTCGTCACCCAGACGATCATGATGCTGATTGCGGCGGCGCTGGGCGCGCTGACCAACGCCCAGATCATCACCCCCCTGATGATCTACGCCCTGACAGCCATCGGCGCGGCGGCCGTCGCCTTCGACAGCCCCGCCCGCCAATCCATCGCCCCCAACCTTGTGCCCCGCGAGGCATTCAGCAACGCCGTCAGCCTCAACACCATCGCCTGGCAGGGCGCAAACATTACCGGCCCGGTCCTGGCGGGATTCGTCATCCAACGCTTCGGCATCGGCCAGGTATACTGGATCAACGCCGCGTCCTTCATTGCCGTGCTGGCGGCCCTGGCGCTGCTGCACACCCGCTTCACCGTGACAGAGAAGCGCAACGTCAGCTTCGGCGCGCTGAAGGAGGGCTGGAAGTTCGTCTTCAGTCAGCCCCTCGTTCGCGTCACGATGCTGCTCGACTTCGTGGCGACCTTCTTCTCGTCGGCCAACCAGTTGCTGCCCATCTTCGCGAAAGATATCCTGGACGTGGGGGCGCAGGGGTTTGGCATTCTGTCGGCGGCGTCGGCCGTCGGCGCAGTGAGCGCGAGCCTGGTCATGGCCTTCATCCCGCGCCTGCGCCACCAGGGACCGCTGCTACTCATCGCCGTAGCTCTCTACGGCCTGGGGACGGTCATCTTCGGCGCGTCGCGCATGTTCTGGCTGTCCTTCGCCGCGCTGGCCCTGATCGGCGCCGCCGACATCGTCAGCACCGTCATCCGCCAGACCATCCGCCAGCTCGTGACGCCCGACCGGCTGCGCGGGCGCATGGTGTCGGTCAACATGGTCTTCTTCATGGGCGGCCCGCAACTGGGCGAATTGGAGTCGGGATTGTTGGCGGCGGCCGTCGGCGGGCCGCTGTCCGTCGTGATTGGCGGCGTCGCCACCATCCTCATCACCGCCTGGACCGCCATCGCCTCCACGTCGCTGCGCACCTACGACGAGCATCCCCCCGCGCCGCCTGCCACGCCCACCGCCCTGGAAACACCGACGGCTCAACCCGCCTCAGGCGCATCGGTGACGCCAGGGGGACAGTAGCGCGCCCCCGCCCGCGACCTCATCGCCGAGGGCGCATCCCAACCCCACTCCCTCAGCCTGAGTACGCCACGCGGTACAGCACGCCCGCCTGGTCGTCGGACACGATGAGGCTACCGTCAGGCGCGACGATGACGCCCGCGACGCGCCCCCAGCGCTGCCCGTTGGGGAACTGCCAGCCGGTGACGAAGTCCTCCGCGCCTACCGCCTGCCCGCCCTCGAAGCGGATGCGTAGCAGCTTCGGCTCGGCGGGCGGCTGGCGGTTCCACGAGCCGTGCTGCGCGACGAGCGCGTTGCCCTGGTAGGGCGTGGGGAACTGGCTGCCCGTGTAGAAGGCCAGCCCTAGCGGGGCGGCGTGCGCCCCGATGGCTACGGTGGGTGGCGTGACATTGCTGCAATCGGCGCCGGGCGTCTGGGGCGTGGCGTTGGGTGGCAGGCAGCGCGGCCAGCCGAAGTCCTGCCCCTGGCCGACGATGGTCACCAGGTCGGGCGGGATATCGTTGCCCTGGT
>DAOUDG010000073.1:0-6756 GCA_034431435.1 Anaerolineae bacterium
TGGTAAGGGTGAGGTCACCGGTTCAATCCCGGTCATGGGCTCTCCTTGCCGGGGTGGCGGAACTGGCAGACGCGCACGACTCAAACTCGTGTCCCGCAAGGGGTGTGGGTTCGACTCCCACCCTCGGCACAAGAACGGGCAGCCCACGGGGCTTGCCCGTTTTTTGTTGACCTGTCGGCCGCCCCCGCCCATCATCGCACTGTATCCTGTCCTACTGTGGAGGAGGTCCCATGCCTGACACGCCCCTCGTTCGCGACTGGATGACCCCTGACCCCATCGTGATCCAGGCCTCGAAGCCCCTGCCCGAGGCGCACCAGCTCATGAAGCAGCGCCGCATTCGTCGTCTGCCCGTCGTCGACCGTAACGGCCGCCTGGTGGGCATCGTCACCCGTGGCGATGTGCGCGAGGCTTCCCCCTCCAACGCGACCAGTCTCAGTATCTATGAGATTCACTACCTCCTGTCGCAGTTGGCTATCGAAGCCATCATGACCCGCAATCCCAGGACGGTGACGCCCGACACGCCCATCAAGGAGGCCGCGCGCCTGATGCTTGACCACAAGATTAGCGGCCTGCCGGTCGTCGAAGGCGACAGGCTCGTTGGCATCATCACCGAGTCGGATATCTTTCGTGGCTTGATCGAGCGCCTGTAACTCGTGACGCCGCTGGGGTTGGCCGCTGAGCCGCGTCGATGGGCCTGCTGATTGTCTTCCTCGACGGAGTCGGGTTGGGCGCCGATGACCCGGCGACGAATCCCCTGGCTGCCGCCGCGATGCCTGTTGTACGCGGCCTATTGGGGGGCGTGGGCCTGACACGCGCCGCGCTGGACAGACCCGCCTATATCCCACCGACGACCCTTGTGGCGTTGGATGCGACGCTGGGTGTCGCCGGTCTGCCCCAGAGCGGCACGGGGCAGGCGACCCTGTGGAGCGGCGTCAACGTGGCCGCCCGCATCGGCCGCCATAGCGGCCCCTACGCTCCTCCCGAAGCGCGCGAGATCCTTCTGTCCAACAACCTGTTCCAGGCCGCCGCCCGCCACCCGCGCGCGGTGGCCTTTGCCAATGCCTACCCACCCCGCTACCTCGACCGCCTGGAGCGGGGCACGGCGCGCCAGTCGGTGACGGCGCTGGCGGCTCATCTGGGTGGCGCGCCACTACGTGGCCCCGACGAGTTGCGCCAGGGCCGGGCTGTGTCGGCGTTTGTGACCAACGAACTGTGGGAGTCGCGACTGGGCGTGGCGGGAATGCCGGAGGTGACTGCGCTGGAGGCGGGCGAGAATCTGGCGCGGCTGGCGCGCCACCACGCCCTGACGGTGTTTGAGTTCTTCGCCACCGACATGGCCGGCCACCGCCGCGACTCCGAGCTGACCACTACCTCGCTAGAGCGCATCGACGGGCTATTGGGTGGGGTGGTGGCGACGCTGGACCCTCGCCGCGACCTGCTCCTGGTGACAAGCGATCACGGCAATCTTGAAGATGCCACCAGCAGCGAGCATACCCTCAATCCCGCGCCTGGACTGGTGTGGGGGGCGGGAGCGTTTGACATGGCAGCGCGGCTGGCGTCCCTGGTCGATGTGACGCCCGCCGCGCTCGATTGGTTGGCTGGCGTACGCTAGCGCGCCACGCCTACAGACTCAGTCGGCGTAGTAGACGATACCTACTGCGCCGATTCCCACGTGCGTGCCAATGGTTGGCCCGACTTCGGAGGGAATGCTCTCGGCCAGGGTGTATTTCTCACCCACCATGCGATCGAGTTCGGCAAGCTCCGGCAACGCCTGGGCGTGAAGAAAAGCTACGTGCAGCTTGGAACCATACGGCGCGGTCGTCCCCATAATTTCCAGAAGGCGACGCAGCGCCGCTTTCTTGGATCGTGGCTGCTCGACGGGTTCCACCACGCCATGCTCGACGGCCAGGATGGGCTTGACATTCAGCAGGCCGCCGATCATCGCTTTGGCGGGGCTGATGCGCCCCCCCTTCTTGAGATTCTCCAGGGTATCGACAATCAGGTAGAGGTGGAGCTTAGGGCCAAGCGCCTGAACGGCGGCGACGACCTCGGCGGCGGTCCGGCCGGCGCGCACCGCCTCCGCGGCCGCGCGAACCTGGAAGGCGAGCGCCATCGCAATCCATTCGGTCTCGACGACCGTTACGTCGCCCGACGGCAGCATGGCGGCTGCCTGGGCGGCCGAATTATAAGTTCCACTCAACTTCCCCGACAGATGAATCGACACGACCTGATCGCCGTTCGCAACGAGGGTCTCGTAGACGTTATAGAAGTCGCCAACCGCTGGCTGGCTGGTAGTTGGAAGCTGCTCCGAGACGCGCATCCGGTCATAGAAGGCGTCGTTGGACATCTCGACACCCTCGCGGTAGGTATCCTGGCCGAAGGTGACGCTCAATGGAACGACGGTAATATCATAGTCTTTCACCCAATCGGCGGGCAGGCTGGCGGTGCTGTCGGTGACGATGCGAATCACGGTGACTCCTGTGATGGCCGAGGGGCCGGGAATGTGCAACTCCTCAATTATAGGGGGAGTGAATTTCCGCGCAACCCGCGCTGAACGAACGAAGGCCCGGCCTGATAAGCTTGTCTTGTCAGGCCAGGCCCTGGTATGGATGGCAGTTGCGCTGTCGGGCGGCTAGGGTCCTTCAGTGACCTGCAGGAAGTCCTCGGCGGCCCAGCCGATGACGCCCTTGTCGGTCTGAAGTCGCCACCAGGAACGCCCCTCACTGTCTTTGGTGGGGCCTTCGAGGACCTTGAGGCGTGTCCCGTCGGGCAGTAGCGGCTGCTCGGCGACGCGCGCGTTATTCGCGCCGGGGCCGCTGCGGTAGCTGAGCTGAGAGCCTTCGGTGCCCGCGACTTTGACGTAGGCGCCTGGCTGGATATTCTTGCCACCGGTCGTACCGGGCGTTGCGCCCGCGCCGGGCGTCGTGGCGGCGCCGGGCGTGGCAGCGGAGGCAGCTGGATTGCGTCCGCTGACGATGATGGAACTGGCGTCGAGGACGGTCTTGCCGCCCACATCTGTCAACACCCCTTCGACGACCAGCGTGGTATCGATGTCCTTCTCGCCGGACAGGCTCAGGTCGGCGGGCGGGCGTCCCGTGACCCAGATGGCGCTCGTGCCGTCGCTGAGGACCCAGTCGTTGACCGTCACCGCCGGCTGGCCCTTCAGCTCACCACGAGCGTCTCGACCTCGGTAGCGACCCGTCACGCTCACCCGCTCCGAGCCGTAGCGCTGGCGATTCTTCAGCACCTCGGTTACGGTCAGGCCGGCCACGGGGGCAGGGGTGGCGCCGGCCGCGCCGCGCGGCGCGACCGTGCCGACGGCGATGGCTGGCGGCGTGCCCAGGGCGCGCTCGCGGTCGGGTTGAATCGTCTGTGTCAGCCACCAGAACAACAGCCCGACCGCGGCAACGATGAGCACGACGGGCAGCCAGGCGAAGGAGAGGGCCGAAGCCCCTTTCTTGCCCGATTGCATGCCGCGCAGCCGCTCTTCCGAGCTGCTCTGCGATGAGGTATCTTTAGGATCGCGAGCCATAATCCTCATCCCTCTCTAGCTACATAACATCCGATTTTGGTACTGCCTCATTATACCACGGGGCGCCGGACGAGTCAACGCATAGCAACAGCGAGCGAGCGCCGGTATGGCTGAAAGTTGACGCCAGCCGTCAATCTCAAGATAATTTCGTTTGGCCGTCCGCAGCCGCAGGTAGTGCTTTGGCTGCGGACAGCGTTTTGTTGTCGTGCGCCGTCCGCCTCCTGTTCGCCAGGGTTGGCGTCTGACGATTGCACAGAAGTAAGGACTATACCATCCACGATCTGCGGCGACTTCCGCCCCGCAGCACAGGCCCCCATGATTACCATGCTCATCAATGTTCTGTATGTGGTAAGCTGCTCTCTGCTCGCGCTCTATGGCATACACAGTCTTACCCTATCACTGATTTATCTCTGGCAAGCCCGTCACCCTCGCTGCGCCTCCCTCACAACCGACGAGACCCTACCGACGGTCACCATTCAGCTGCCTATCTACAACGAGCAATACGTCGTTGAGCGGCTGCTCGCGGCGTGCGCTGCCATCGACTATCCGCGGGATCGCCTTCAGATCCAACTCCTCGACGACTCGACCGACGGCACGCGCGAGATTGCGCGACGCGCCGTCGAGGCCTGGCGCGCCGAGGGTATCGATATGCAGCACGTTGTGCGTCCCGATCGTCGCGGTTACAAGGCGGGCGCTCTGGAGTATGGGCTGTTGACGGCTAGCGGCGAGTTCGTCGCCGTCTTCGATGCCGATTTCCTGCCCCCGCCCGACTTTCTGCGCCGCACCCTGCCCCTATTTGCGGACGCCGAGGTGGGCTGCGTCCAGGCGCGCTGGGGCCACGTCAACCCCAACTACTCGTGGCTGACGCGCGCCCAGGCCGCCGCCATCGACATGCACTTTGGTATCGAGCAGGCCACGCGCAGCTACTACGAGCTACCCATGAACTTCAACGGCGCGGCCGGGCTGTGGCGACGGGCGTGCATCGACGACGCGGGCGGCTGGCGCGCTGAGACCCTGACCGAGGACCTGGACCTGAGTTATCGCGCCCAGTTGGCCGGGTGGAAGTTCCGCTTCGTGCCCGATCTGATCGTGCCCGCCGAGATCCCCGTGCAGCTGAACGCCTACAAGCGGCAGCAGTTCCGCTGGGCGAAGGGTAGTATCCAGACGGCGCGCAAGGTGCTGGGGACGCTGTGGACGTCGGCGCTGCCGGTCCACAAGAAGGTGTTTGGTACATTCCATCTGACGGGCTACGTGGTCAGCCCGCTGATGTTGCTGGTGCTGCTGACGGCCGTGCCCGCCGTGCTGACGCCCCAGGGCTGGCACGTGCCACCGTGGACGATTTTCGCCGCCTTTGGGCCGTGGCTATTGTACTGGCTGTCGCGGGCCAGCGCGCCAGAGAGCGTCGGCCACAAGCTGACCCTGCTCGCCTCCCTCATCCTGATGGGGACGGGCATGGCGATCAACAACACCAAGGCCATTCTGGAGGCGGTGTTCGGTGTGCCAAGCGCCTTCGAGCGCACGCCCAAGTTCAACATCCAGCGCGCCGGGGAGGTGTGGGGCGGTAGTCAGTATGCTTTGCCCCGCGACCCGGTCGTCTGGCTGGAGGTGGCGGCGGCGGCTTACGCGGCCGTCATGGTGGCCATTGCCTTGCAGCATGACCTGTGGGGGCTGGCGCCGTGGCTGGCCCTGTACGCTCTGGGTTTCGGCTGGATCGCCGCCCTGAGCTTCGTGCAGGCCTGGGAGCAGTCCCGGCTACGCGCAGCGAGGACGGCGCAGGCGGCATAACCCTCACTGCGGACCTTGTAAACGAAGACCTGACAGGTTCCTGAGAACCTGTCAGGTCTTTCCTTTGTCGGTCTCTGGGCTGGCGAGCTTGCACTCCCAGCGGCCACAGACTACAATAGCCTCCCTTGCCGACAAGGCAGACACGGCTCGTCGGCATCGGCCCGCTACATGCACAGTTCGGGGGCAGCCAGGCGGACGATGGGGTCGGTGCAATCGCCCCAGACATGGTAGCCCGTGTCGCCCTGCCGGATGGGGTGTGGCGCCGCGGCCGGCCGCGGCCGGGCGAGGGTCACCAGCCCGGCGGCTTCCATCTCGACCAGGTCGCGGGGTGTGGCAGCCTGAACTGCGCGGGCCAGGGTGACGAGGCCCGCCGCCTCCATCTCGACCAGCTCGCGGGGCATGGCGGCTGGACTGGGGTGGGTAATAGTGGCGAGGCCCGCTGCCTTCGTCTCGACCAGCTCGCGAGGCGTGGTCGCCTGAATTGCGCGGGCCAGGGTGACGAGGCCCGCCGCTTCCATCTCGACCAGCTCGCGGGGCATGGTGGCCAGACTGGGGCGGGCCAGGGTGACGAGGCCCGCCGCCTCCATCTCGACCAACTCGCGGGGCGTGGTGGCCAGACTGGGGCGGGCCAGGGTGACGAGGCCCGCCGCTTCCATCTCGACCAGCTCGCGGGGCATGGCGGCTGGACTGGGGTGGGTAATAGTGGCGAGGCCCGCTGCCTTCGTCTCGACCAGGTCGCGGGGTGTGGCAGCCTGAACTGCGCGGGCGAGGGTCACCAGCCCGGCGGCTTCCATCTCGACCAACTCGCGGGGCGTGGTCGCCTGAATTGCGCGGGCCAGGGTGACGAGGCCCGCCGCTTCCATCTCGACCAACTCGCGGGGCATGGCGACGCGGGCGGAGGCATCGGGCAACGACAGGCGCACGGGGGCTGAGATCACGGGGGCCTCGGGCTGTGTCAGTGTCCCGGGGGCCATACGCACGTTCGCGAAGGCGCCGACGGCGATCAGGACCAGCGCTAGCGCAGAGGCAACGGGCAGCAGGCGGCGCAACGGGGACGGGTGGGTGCTAGCAGAGGTAGACATCGGGGGTCTCCTTTCGCATTTGTCACGTTCATGGTATACTCAAGGGGTCGGGTCTCTTCTCACCTAGCTCCATTCAACCACACGTCCCCGGCGAGTCACACTCGGTCACCGATATAGGCAGCGTCACAAGTAGCGATACAACGCTACGGCTGCCCGAGGAGACGACCTATGGGTGACGAGGTATCCTCCTTCGGCCCGTGGCTGCGACAGCGGCGGCGCGGTCGCGACTGGACCCAACGCGAGTTGGGGCAGCGCGTCGGCTACTCGGAGCACACCATCCGCAAGATCGAGGCGGACGAACTGCGCCCGTCCCGCGAGATGGCCGAGGCGCTCGCCGAGGCGCTGGGTGTCCCGCCC
>DAOUDG010000074.1:0-52671 GCA_034431435.1 Anaerolineae bacterium
GCTGGCCGCGCTGGCCCTCGCCATCTCGTGGTGGCACGTGCAACTCAGCCGCCAGGGGCTGCGCGCCATCCTCGTCCCCCTCGCCGCCGCGCTGGCGGTGTGGCTGCTGTTCCGCGCCCTGCGAACGCGCTCGGCGTGGGACGTGGTCGGGCTGGGCGTCGCCCTCGGCCTGGCGATGTACGCCTACCAGGCGGCGCGCCTGCTGCCACTGCTGGTGGCCCTCGGCTACGTCGGCGCCGCCGTCTACCAGGGCGGCTGGCGGGCCACGCGCTGGCGCGACCTGGGGCTGGCCCTCGTCGTCGCCGTCGGCGTCGCCCTGCCCCTGGCGGTGTACGCCGTCCAGCGCCCGGCCGAGTTCAACGCCCGCGTGCGCGACGCCTGGGTCGTCAACCCCAGCGGCGACGTGAACCTGCCCGTTATCAGCCCCCGCGAGGGGGTGCGCGAAGCCCTGGCCCTGTACACCTTCCAGGGCGACGAGTCGCCCATCGCCAACATCCCCTATCGGCCTGCCTTCGACGCCTTCCTGGCCGCCGCCTTCCTGGTCGGCATCGGCCTCGCCGTCTGGCGCTGGCGGCGCTTCCCGTATGTCTTCCTGCTGGCGTGGCTGGTTCTGATGACCGTGCCCGCCGCCGTCGCCGGGTTGGGGTCGGCCGAGAAACGGGCCGCCGGCGCGCTGCCCGCCGCCGCCATCCTCATCGCCCTGGGCATCGTCGTTCCCTGGCTGCTGGTCCGCGACTGGGCGGGCGGGCGCGCGGGGAGGCTGGCGCGCCTCGCCCCACCAGTCTTTGGCGCGCTGCTCGGCGTCGGCCTGCTGTCGTCGGCGCTGACGACCTACCATGACTACTTCGTAGTGTGGGGGGGCGACCCTGAGTTGTTCGGCCACTTCGAGGCGGGCCAGGCGGCGGCGGGGCGCTACATTGCCGGGCTGCCCGCCGATGAGCGGGTACTGCTGTCGTCCATCGCCCCCGATCACGTCGGGCTGCGCATGGAGTCGCGGCAGCGGCCGGGCGTGCGCGGCTACAATGGCCGCGAGTGCCTCATGGCCGTCGGACCGGCCGCCGCCGGCGCGACCTACATCGTCGTGCCCGGCGAGGACCGGCGCGGCCTGCGCACCCTGGGCCGCGTCTACCCCACCGGCCAGGAGGACCCGGCCGGCCCCGTCTACCTCGGCTCACCCTACTTCGTCGCCTTCCGCGTGCCGCCTCACACCACCCCCGACCTGTCGCCGGATCGACCTGGCGGCGCGGTCTTCGATGGCCGGCTGGCGCTCTCAGGCTACGATCTGAGCGCGGACGGCCTCAAGCCCGGCGACGCGCTTGACGTGACGCTCTACTGGCAGGCGCTGGGGACCACCGACGCCCCCGCCACCGTCTTCGTGCACCTGGTCCCGCCCCACCCCGAGGGTCAGACTCCGCCGCCCATCAGCCAGATCGATCGCCAGCCGTGCGCGGGCGCGGCCCCCACCACGACGTGGCAGGCGGGCGATACCCTGCGCGAGACGTATCGCCTCGTCATCCCCGACAGCGCGCCGCCGGGCGACTATCAGGTGGTCGTCGGCGTATACGACACCGAGACTCAACAACGCCTGCCGGCCGCCAGCGCGGCGGGCCAGCCGATGGGCGACGCGGTGACGTTGGGCAGCGTGCGGGTGGCAGCCCGCTGATACCTACCCGCTCACCCGCCGATCCGTCAGAACCCGCAGCGCGATGTTCAGCACGGCCACAATGACGGCGATGATCTCCAATTGCGTCGCCGTCAGGCCCATCTCGCGGCTGATCGCCGTCAACGAGACAATCAACACCGTCACCACATTCAGCCAGATCGTCTTGCTCCGATACCAGGGCTTGGGGTCCATCTGGGTCCTCCTCGAATGTTCCGCCGGCAGGAAAGCGAGTTGCTACTCCCGCGACCGCCGACCGCCGGCTACTGACCACCCGCCTCCTCAATCTCCAATGCCTGATTCCCTCCCCCCACCACCTCGCAGCGCACCGCCGCCAGCCAGCCATACTGCCCA
This sequence comes from Anaerolineae bacterium, assembly GCA_034431435.1. GTDB lineage: Bacteria > Chloroflexota > Anaerolineae > Epilineales > JAHCIE01 > JAHCIE01. Next base: position 2,015 of record DAOUDG010000074.1, read on the forward strand.
GCCAGGTCGGGCGTTGGCGCGAGGGCCGTCAGCGTCACCTCCATGACTCGCACGCTCAGCGCAGCGCCCCCGGCCGCCGATTGCAGCGGGTCGGCCAGACTCACCACCACGCCCGCCCCCCGACAGGCGTCCAGATTCGCCAGCAGCGCCGCCGGCGTCAGCGTCTCGGCCGTCCCATCCAGCCGCCGTAGCTGTGGGGCCAACACCGCCTCGAAGGCCACCGTCGGCACCGGGTCGGGCAGGATGTCGTAGGCTACCGCCACCTCGCTGACCAGCGGCGTGCGACTTCCGTCGCCGCGCAGTTCCAGCCGCAACTGCGCCGCGCCGCCGGTCACCACGTCAGGGAAGAGCAACTCCCCGCCGCCCTCCGCCGTCAGGCTGCCCAGGCTCGTCCACACCGCTCCGCTCCAGTAGGCGACAAGGACGGGGGTCGCCGCGCTGATGCCACTGCCGCGCAACGCGACCGAGTGGAACCGCTTGGGCACATCGGGCAGGCCGCCATCCACCGCCCCCAGATAAGCATACGCCCCGCTGCTCGCGAAGGTCGGCGCGGGCAGGTCGGACGTGGCGCGCAGGTCCATGCGCGTTGTGGCCCACGCGCTGCCGTCATAGACGTTGACGAACAGGCGGTTGACGTTGGGGCTGGCGTGCAGGCTGCCCGCCTGCGCCGTCGCGGCCTGGACCAGCGTGCCGAGTTGCTCCCAGCGTGCGCCATCGTAGGCCCACAGGGATACCCCGCGCGGCGTCTCGTCGCTCTCGGCCAGCGCCCACAGCCAGCCGCTCCCCGCCGACAGCGCCCTGACCACATAGCGCGTCGTGGCGGCCCCTGCCGGTCCGACCCCTGTCGGCGGCGGCGAGACATCCCGCTCCACGTGGCCGTCGAAGGCGTACAGGCGGTCACGCACGGTGTAGTACAGCGCATCGCGGAAGACCGCCAACGCCTTGAAATTGTCCGCGTCACGACGCGCCGTGTGATCGACGACGCGAGTCAGCGCGACTGTGTTGTCCCCGATATCGACGCGATACAGGCCGTCGCGCTTGGCGAGATAGACCACCTCACCCAGGGCGGCCAGGCCCGCCGACGGCTCGCGCGGGTCGCCGTCCTCGTGGGCCGAATTGAACGCCATGCCCGGCGGCGTCTCGCTGCCCAGGCCGCACCACCGCACGCTACGCGACGCGCCCGCGGCCGTGACACCCACCAGGCGCGCGCCGGTCCGCGTCAGATCGATGATCTCGTAGGCGTTCGCTCCCGACGCCGCCGACACAGCGTTGGAGGTATTGACAACGAGCGGCCCGCCGCCACTGGCGATGGCCCACAGATAGCCTGCCGTCGCCACCAATCGCACCGCGTCGGTCGCCGACCCGCCCATCTCGCTGAAGACGCTCGTCGCCGCCGTGTAGCGGTAGATGCGTGACGCCGTCCCCGAGGCGGTCCCCGCGTAGACGGTTCCGTTGAACTCAGCCCACGCCAGGACGCGCACCCCCAGGCCGGTCGTCGCCTCCGCCCGCGCCGCCATGCGCAGGCCGTCGCCGCCGCGCGCATCGACCCCCTCGCCGCGCGCGTAGCCGCCCTGCCCGAATTCGGCGCGCACCCCCGCGCCGAGACCGCCGTTGTCAACGCCTGGCCGGGCCAGCGCCGAGCGTCCCACCGCGCTGGCGGCGAAACGCGGCGCGAGATAGGCCGCCTCGCCGCGCCGGTACGCCAGTCCATCCCGTCCCTGCCGTAGCATATAGCCGACGCCATTGAGCACAATATGATGGGTGATGCCCGCTGTAGGCATGGGTCATGCCTCCTTTGCTGGCCTGGCCGCCCTCGCGCCAGGTGCAGCGCGACCCGTGATGACAGTCGAAGCGACTCGCGTTTTACGCCCCACGTCCCATGTTCTGCATTCACGTCGTTGGCGCAACGACCAGACGCAGCTCGTACTCCGCCCCGTCACCATAGCGCCGCTCGTGCAGGCCATCGTCGGCCCAGGCGACGGTCAGTGTCCCCAGTGTGTCGGTCAGCGTCAGCGGCGCGGCCACGGCCCACAACGCCGTCAGCGCCGCGCGCACCTCCGCCACGCTCAGCGCGTACTCCCCGCCGCCGGGCGTCACCAGGCGCGGCAACGCCAGGATGGTGCAGCGCGCCACGGCCACGCCCGGCCCCTGGTCCGCCCAGAGGGCCAGCCCTCGCCGCGCCCGCGCCACCACCACCAGCGGCCCGCGCCGGTCGGCCCGCAGGATGAAGCCCACCGCTTCCCCGCCATTGACGCTCGCATGCTGCAACGTCACGTGACAATCGACGCCCGGTGTAGGCATGGCGCTACCCTCGTTTCCTCCCAACGCTGGTTCTGGGGCGCGAGACCTCAAGCTCCAATCCCCAACCTCCGGCCTCTCGTCTCACGCTTCACGCCCCACGTCCCACGCCACCAGCCCGCTCTGGCTCACCGCGACGGCGGCCAGCTCGGCGCGCCATCGGACCAGCCACGCCTCGGCCTGCTCCGTCGCCCAGCGTCGCGTCGCGGGGGCCACGTTCTCCGCCTCGGCCAGCTGCCGTGCCCGCGCCTGCCAGGCCAGCGCCGCCGCGCCCATGATGAGACTCGCCCGCCCGGTCGCCGGTACACTCGTCGCCGTTGCCCCGTCCAGCCCGTCGATGCTGTGCCGCGCCACGTAAAACAGGCGCAGGCTGTCGCCGGCCTGCGGTTCCCCGCCATCCTCGATGAGCAACGTCGTCGGCGACAGGCGGCGGAAGGCCCGACGGTGTGGCGGGCAAACGGTCTCGGCGGGCAGCCACACCTCGGATACCTCTACCAGGTCCGTCAGCCCCGCCAGGCTAAGCTCGCGGCCCGCCGCGGCCAGCGTCAACAGCGCGGAGCGTGGATCCGGCGCGCTGCGGCTGTACTGCGCCAACGCCTCTCGCAACCCCTCATCTAGTTGCGCATCGCTCCACACCGTCGCCGCCCCGTCGCGCAGCGCCAGTCGAAGCGCGGCGCGGTAGTCAGCCAGGGTAGACATAGGCCCTCCCTCGTGCAACGTGATGCGCGCAGCCTGAACCGCAGCCACCGCCCTCACGCATCACGTATCACGCACACGCAGCCTGGATTACACCGCCCCCGGCAGCGTCCACATCACCACAGCCAGCTTGCTCACCGTCGGCGACGAGCCGCCCACGGCGTTCAGGGCCACGCCCACCACGCTGCCCGCCGCGACCACCACCGGCTCTGCCGTCCCACCGACGTGCTTGCTCTTCCACACGCCCGGCGTCCCCGCCACGGCCTGGCTGGCCGCCGCGCTAATCACGTCCGCCCCGTCGTCGACGATATCGATGTTCCAGCTGGTCGGCGCACCGCCGAACGACTGCCCGCATAGGCTCAAGCCAACGATGGTGAAGCCGTGGGGTGTCGTGAACTCCCACACCGGGTCAGTTGCAGCCACCGCCGCCGAGGCCGTGAACACCAGAGGTACGGGATATATGAGGGTCTCCTTGTGCTGACGCTTTGCGATCTCTCGTTGCCCAGACTGCGCGACCATCGACCAGCGGCGACCAACGACCGAAGCAGTCGACCATGCCGTAGGTCGCGCGGTGGTCGCTGGCCCGTCGTCGCATCACGCCACGTTTGCCTTGTACAGCGGGCGATAGTCGACCACGCCGACACCGTAGAAGAAGCGGGTCTTGATGCGCAACTCATCGTTGGTGAACATCGAGCCGACCGTCGGCTGATCAGCCACGAACACCTCCGGCTGCCGCCCGAAGCGATAGCCGACGCCGATGCCTGGCGCGATGCGCGGGTCGGCCACCGCCGCCCAATCGTTGGCGTCGGTCCATTCCGGCACCGTCACCACGTTCTCCGCCGCCGCTCGGCGCACATTCTCGTAGAATACATTGCTGCTCGGCTCCGTCGCCGAGGCAAAGATTTGCAGCGCCGTCTTCTCCAACTCGATGGGGACCAGCAGGAAACGCGGCCGGATGCCCAACCGCTTGCCGCTGACCATCTCCGTCATCTTGAACATCGTCTGCACCGCCGCGTCCCACGTCGCCGCCGACAGCGCGGCCGTGCCCACATTGCCCCGCGACGCATGGAACAGGGCCGTCGTATCCGCCAGCTCGGGGCCGGCGCCGCTGTTCTGGGTGAACAGGCCCGCCACCGCGCCCGACAGGGTGCGCAGCGCCGATGTCGCCAGCAGGTACGGAATCTGGCGGATGCGGCGCGTCTCGTCGCGGTCGATCATCTCCAGTGTCAGCCCCACGTAGCCACCCTTCTTCGTCCAGGGCGTCGTCTCGGCGTTGTCGTCCCACGTCAACTCGCTGTACGCCGCGCCCTCCGCGACGGTGGGCAGGTCGCCAAAGCCACCCACCGTGACCCAGCGAATATCCTGAACCGTGCTAAAGTCCTCCTCGTGGACCAGCGGCTTCCACCAGGCGTAGCCCGCCTGCCCCAGTTCCTCCGCCCGCGCCGGAATGACCTTGTTCATGGCGTTGGCCACCAGGTTCGCCATCGTCGTAGCGTTGGCGTTGGCGAAGGCCGCCCGCTCGGCGTTGAACACGCCGTACAGGTCGTGATCGCCCGTTACCAGGCTGTACAACTCGCGGATACCGCTCAGGCGCGGCGCGTCGGCCAGCGCCCCCGACGGCGGCAGGCCGAACAGCCGATCCACTCCCGCTTGCAGCCGTTCCAGCTCGGTCCACATGCCCTCGACGCTCACGCCGCGCCGCCTCCCGGCCGGGCGCACCTGGCTTCCCGCCCCGCGCACCGTGCCCGCCTCGGCCAGCGCCGCCCACGTCGCGCGCTTGGCCGCCAGCGCGGCGTCCAGCTCGTCGGGCGTGAACGACCGCCCCTCGAACTTGGCGCGCACTTCCTCGCGCAGAGGCGCCGGCAGGTCACTTGCCGCCAGCGCCGCGCCCAGCGTGGCCGCGCACTGCCGCACCAGCAGCGCCTGGCCCAGAGTCGTCTCAGTCGTCGCGGTCATCGTCTCCGTCATCATGTCCTCCTGTGTCCCCTGAAGCGTTGAGCGTCGAGCGCAAAGCAGGGCATCGCCGGATCGCTCCACGCCCGCCAATCGCCAATCGCCAACCCCCAATCTCTCCTCAAACACGCCCCCTGCCGCCGGGTGATACACCACGTCGGCCGAGTGGACCCGCACGATGCGCTCGACGCGCCGCCCCGCCGCGCTAAAGCTCACGTCGATGCTCAGCCCCAGCGGCGGTGAGGGGCGGTCGGCGGCCTGTTCTGCCAGCGCATCCCGTATCAGCCGGTCTACCCACGCGCCCAGCGGCCCCACGGCGCGAAACACCGCCCGCACCGCCCCCCGCTCAGCGTCATACGCCCCATCGACCACCATGCCGCACAGATCGCGCACGCTCCGCGCCCCCAGCAATGTCGGGTCGTGGCGGTGATCCAGGAAACTGGGCATCTCCGCGAACAACCCCGCCGCGACGGCCGACCGCAGCGTCTCGCTCGGCCACTCCCAGCCGTTGGCCGTCCCCGCCGCAATCACGGTCACACGATAGCTCGCGCTCCCGTCGCCCGTCGCCGCCAGCGCCCCGCTCAGCCGCACTCGGCAGGATGCCCCATTCATCGCGCCTCCTTCGCTTCACCTTTCGCCTGGTTCGTGCTACTATGGACCCCAGCGCGTTTCGCCCTCACCGAGGTGTTCCATGTCCGAGTATCGCACCGTCGATGTCATCCCCGGCGTCATCATCGCCGCCTGCCCGCTCGGCGGGTCGCCCATCGACACCGCCGTGACTCTGGCCCAGGGTTGGCGGCTCGCTGTCATTGATACCGGCGTCGCCGCCTTCATGCCCGCCGCCATGCAGCCGGCCCTGAATCGCCTCGACGCCAACCTGGCCGATGTCGATTTCATCATCAACACCCACGGCCACTGGGACCACGTGGAGGGCAATACCGCCATTCAGGCGGCCAGCGGCGCGCCGGTCCTCATCCACCCCGACGACATGGGTCTGCTCGATGCGCCACCCGACCGCCTGCTCAGCGACGGGCAGACGATTGACCTGGGCGGCTTCGCGTTCCAGGTGATTCACGCCCCCGGCCACTCGGCCGGCATGGTCTGCCTCTACGAGCCAGCCCAGCGCCTGCTCCTCGTCTCCGACGCCGTGCAGGGGTGCGGCGCGGGCGACGCCGGACTGCCCGCCTACTTCCACTCCGGCGACCAGTACCGCGCCAGCCTCGCCCGCCTCGCCGCCCTCGACGTGGCGACCCTCGGCCTCGGCCACGAATTCGCCTGGGACGGCCCGCGCCGCTTCGTCCATCGCGGTGACGACGTGCGCCGCTTCTTCGACGCCAGCCTCTACCTCGCCGCCGCGACGGGCCGCGCGGCCCGCGCTGCCCTCGACGATGTCGGCCCGGAAGACTGGTCAGCCCTCGTGGCCGCCTTCGCCCGCCGCCTCGGCGACACGCCCGGCTTCGCCATCGACCCGGCCGTCGGCCTGGACGACTTGCAGCAGGGAACCCTGCGCAGCGAGATGCGCGACCTCGGGCTGCTGTTCCCGTGACTCGACGCGGCGCGACACGCTCGAAAGGACGAGGCATGCGATCCGCCTCCGCCGCTGGCATCCTTGCCCTGCTCGCCGCCCTCTTGAATCTGGGCGGCCTGGCCTATCTCAGTCAGGCGGCTGCCCCCTCTGCCCCCGACATCACCCCCACCACGACGCCCCTGCCCGCCGCCTGGCTCTTCCTGCCCCTCATCGCCCGTGGCGCGGCTCCGCCACCTACCCCCAGTGTGACCCCAACGGCCACCCCAGCCAGCCTGACCCTGACCGGCCTGGTCTACCAGGCGGCGGTTGGCCCTTCGGCCCCCATCCCCGCCGCGCGTGTCTCCGTCACAGTCTGCGTCCCCCGCACCTTTAGCGCCCTCACCGACGCGGCCGGCCACTACAGCCTGTTCGTGCCGGCCGAGTACCTGGCCGCTTGCAGCGAGGTGGGCCTGGCTGTAATCGCCAACGGCTACCAGCCCAGTGTCGAACGCGCCAGTGTCGCGGCCCTTCTCGCCCAGCCCCAACGCGACTTCGCACTGCACGCCGGGCCGCCCACCTTCACGCCGACGCCCACGGCGACCGATACCGCCGCCGCCACCCCGACGCCGACAGCCACGGCGACCGATACCGCCACCGCCACCCCGACGCCGACAGCTACGGCGACCGATACCGCCACCGCTACCCCGACGCCGACAGCCACGGCGACCGATACCGCCGTCGCCACCCCGACGCCCACGCCCACGGCGACCGATACCGCCGTCGCCACCCCGTCGCCGACGCCGACAGCGGAGCCGCCGGACCTGACCCTCACCGGGCGCGTCTACGATGCCGCGCAGGGCACATCGGCCGGCATCCCCAACGCCTACGTCGGCGTCAGCGTGTGCGTGCCGCGCACCTTCAGCGCGGTCACCGACGCCCACGGCGATTACAGCCTCTTCGTCCCGGCCGCGTACCTGGCCGGCTGCGGGCAGGTCATTCTCTCCGCGACGGCCAGCGGCTACGCGCCCCTCTACCAGGAGGCTGATACGGCCGCCTTGTTCGCCGACCCGCGCCGCGATTTCGGGCTGCTGGTCGGCTCGCCGACGCCGCCCGCGCCCTGAGCGGGCAACCGAAGAGGCGGCCCGCCCCTCTCACGACGAGAGGAGTGGGCCGCCTCGAAGTACCTTCGCCAGCAGCGCCCCGATCATTTCGGTTACGCCGCCATTGTAGCACATCCGTGCTATGCCGTCAAGGCTCCAACCGCTGCCAGCCTGAGTCCGTCAACTCTTTGCACCCCATCGCTCATGCCAGGAGGACCGCCGTGTCGACCCCCATTGCCCCCCATGTCGCCCCCCAGCCCGAGGACATTCTACAGCGCACCCCCATCGCCCGCTGGGCTGTCACCCCCCTCGTCGGCGCGACGGCCGTCTGGTGGGAGTTCGTCCCCGACTCAGACCTGCCCCGCCACAATCACCCCCACGCCCAGCTCGTTGTCGTCCTGGAGGGCAGCATCGACCTCATCTTCGACGACGGCGCAGTCACCGTTGGCCCCGGCCAGACCCTGCCCATTCTCCCCCACGTCTACCACGGCGCGCGTGTTGGCCCCGCTGGCGTGCGCGTCGTCGACGTCTTCATTCCATCCCGCGACGAGTACGAGGCCGAATACAAGGCGGCGCGCGGCGCGTGAGGCCCCCGCCCGCCATGCCAGGCGACGGGCGCGAAACTTGCCAATTCCCGCCACTCGGCTATGCTACGTAGCATGGAGACGGAACCCATCGACCGCTCCCTGCGGGGAGACCCCATCACCATCGCGGGCTACACCTTGCGCCCCGTCGCCCGTCTGTCGGGGCGCGCCGTACGCCGCGCGCCGCCCGGCCGCGGCGGCGGCCTGTGGGCGCGGCTGGTCCCCGTCGGCGTCGACGTCCAGGCCCCCGACGGGAGCGTCTACCACGTCGCCACGCCCGACGCCACCGCCATGTGGGCGTGGCGTCTGCTGTGGCTCACCCTGATCGTGACTGTGGCCGTCGGGCTTGTGCGCCTCCGGCGGCCCAGACGCCGGAGCGGAGCTACCCCATGAACCGTTCTCTCCCACCCCTTGACCCCATCGACCACATGCTGGACCGTCTCACCTGGCGCGCGGCCTTCGGCGACCCCGTCCAGACCGACGACACCACCGTGATTCCCGTCGCCGACGTCACGCTGGGCTTCGGCTACGGCCACGGCTTCGGCGGCGCCGCCGCTGAGGGCGAGGCAGACACCTCGCCCGAAGAGACAGGCGGCGGCGGCATCGGTGGCGGCGGCATCGTGCAGTCGCGCGGCGCGCTCCACGTTAGCCCCGCTGGCGTGGCATACAAGCCCTTCGTGGACGTAAACCGCCTGCTCCTCATCCTGCTCCCCGTCATCGCCTGGAACGTCTTCTGGATCAGCCGCGCCGTCGCCGCCTTCGCGCCTCGCCACAGCGACGAGTGACGGCCGTCCCCGCCACCCCCGCAAGGAGGCTGCCGTGACCGAACCAACCGCCGCCACCGCCGAGTCGTCGCTGACCGATACGTTCCATGTCAGCAGCGACCAGCTCCTGACCACCCTCAAGGATCTCGCCCACGAGGGCAACGTCCGCCGCATCCTCATCGCCGATACGACCGGCAAGACCCTGCTGGAAGTGCCCCTCTCCGTCGGCCTGCTGAGCGCGCTGGTCGCCCCCGCCTGGGTCGCCGTCGGCGTCATCGCCACCCTGGCCGCCCACTACACCATCGTCGTCGAGCGCACCCCCGACGCCGCTTCCCCATCCGATGACTCGTGAGCCTGCCTATGCCCGCCCGTCGCATTCTGGTCGTCGCCCTGCTGCTCATGCTGGTGCTGGCTGGCTGCCGCTCGGCCCGCATCAACGTGCGCGGCTCAGGCGCTGTCGTCGCCGACCCCCGCCCCGTTGGTAACTTCACCCGCGTCACCTTCACCCTCCCGGCAACCCTCATCGTCCAGCCCGGCGACACCGACTCCGTCATTGTCGAGGCCGACGACAACCTCAGCGCCGAGATTCGTACCGAAGTCCTGGACGGCGACCTCATCATCGCCAGCCAGCGCAGCTACATCACGCCGCGCCCCTCTGTCCCCGTCACCGTCCGCGTCACCGGCAAAGCCATCGACACCGTCAACGTGACCGGCGTGGGCGAGGCTCGCATCAGTGACCTCAGCGGCCCCAGCCTCAAGCTCACCCTGGGCGGCCCCGCCCGGCTGACCGCCGACAACCTCCGCGTCGATGCCCTGGCCGTCAGCCTGGGCGGGACCGGCGCCATGACCGTCAGCGGCCAGGCTCCCCGCCAGGAAGCCACCATCGGCGGCGCAACCACCTACCAGGCCGACGGCCTGGACAGCCGCGACGCCACCGTCACGGCCAGCGACGGCGCGCGCGCCATCGTCCGCGCCAGCGATAGCCTCAACGCTACCGTCTCCAACGGCGCGACTATCGAATACCTCGGCTCGCCCCGCGTCACCGAGCGCATCGTCGGCTCTGGTCAGGTGAAGCCCCACGCGCCGTAGGATAGCCGCCGCAACTCCTGCCCGCCCGCTGCGTACAGTGAGGTAGATACCGAATAGCCGCGCCCCGCGCGCCGACCGAAACGACGTGACCATGTCTGGCCTGTTCCCCGTCCTCACCTACAAACCCACCTACGCCGAGGTCGACATCCCCTGCCTCGCCGACACCGGCCGCGAGATCTTCCGCCGCGTCGGCAAGACCAACAGCCTGCGCCAGGTCGTCACCTTCAACCACGCCGGCCGCGAGTACGTCGCCAAGACCTACTCCCGCAACCTGGGCGAGATCGCCTGGCGTGACATGCGTAAGGCCAAAGGCAGCTTCGACGAGGCCGCCCGCCACCTGCCCGTCGCCCCCACCCTGTTCGTCTATGGCCGCGAGCGCGCCGACGGCCAGAACGGCGAGCGCACCGTCATCCGTGTCCAGGCCTTTTACCGCCGCCGCCTGTGCGACCTCAGCGACGACGAGTTGCTCTCCCCCGCCATCAAGCCCCAACTCCTCGCCCTCCTCGACGCCATCGAGCGCATGATTCGCGAGGCTGGCTGGCTGCCCGACCCCTTCGGTCACCCCGCCCACCCGACCGACATCCCCCATTGGCCGTCGCTGCGCCGCTCCACCAACATCATGGTCAGCGACGACAACCACGTCGCCTTCATCGACATCAACTACCCACAACCCTGGAACATGACGGCCAACCCGGTTGGGCTGGCCGCCCTCAGCGCCGTCCGCCTGCGCCTCGACGAATTCCGTCGCTTTCTGGCCGAGGGTTGAAGGTTGAAGGTTGAACGCTGGAAAACAGCCACCTTCAACCTTCCAACTTTCAATCATCAACCCTATAATTCCCCCATGCGCAGATTCCTCCTTCCCGCCGATGCTGCCAGGATGGTCTATCGCCTCGCCAGGGGTGAATTCGTGCCCCCCCAGGTCGACGATATCGAACTCACGCCGCTGGAAAAGGCGTTGCGCCAGTATCAGGCCCGCCGCCTGGCCGAAACCCACGCCGACCTTGCCGTCGACCCCGAGTTCGCCCCCGCCGCCCACTTCTTCCTCACCGACATCTACGCCGATCGCGACTTCGCCCGTCGCGACGCCGAGCTGGAAGCCCTCTACGATTTCGTGCGCCCCGTCATGCCCATCGAAGCCATCGAGTCCATGGCGAACGCCGTCGCCCTCAACAACCTCACCCACGAGTTGGACGGCCACATGGCCCAGCGCCTCCAGGCCCTCGGCGCGACGGAGAGCTTCAGCCACGAGCAATACGCTGAGGCCTACCGCCAGGGCAGCTACGAGGCCCGCGTCACCCAGATCGACCTCGTCGTTGCCCTCCTGCGCCAGATCGCCGGCCTGCAAGACGTCCCCTTCATCGGCACGGCCCTGACCACCACACGCGGCGCGGCGCAGCGCATGGGTTGGGGGACGCTCCACAACTTCCTGGAGCGCGGCTATAGGGCGTGGAACGGCGTCACCGACCCCGGCCTCTTCGTGCAGACCATCGAGCGCCGCGAGCGCGACCTCAACGACCGCCTCTTCGGCAAGACAGCCTGAGCCTACCCGTCACGGCGCTTGGGCGACCGCCACCGAGCTGCTACTATGCCTACCACCCCCGGCCCCATTGCCATTCTCGGCTCTGGCGAGCTATCCGACTCCATGGCCGAGGTTCATCGCCGCCTGATGGACCTCATTGGCGACCCCGTGCGCCCCGTTTTCATCGATACCCCGGCCGGCTTCGAGCCAAACGTGGACCAGATCGCGGCGAAGGCGGTCGCCTATTTCAACCGCAACTTCGGCCTGCCCCTGGCCGTCGCCCACTACCACAACCGCACCGCCCCCGCCCCGGCCACCGCCGCCGCCGTCACCGCCATCCGCCAGGCCAGCTATCTGTTGGCCGGTCCCGGCAGCCCCAGCTATGCCGTCAACGTCTGGCATGACAGCCAGGTCTGGCAGGCCATCGAGGCGCGTTGGCAGGAAGGCGCGGCGCTGGTCTTTGCCAGCGCCGCGGCCCTGGCCCTGGGCCGCTACACCATCCCCGTCTACGAGATCTACAAGGCGGGCCACGAAGTCTGCTGGCGCGCGGGCCTCGACCTCCTCGGCCATCTCGGCCTTGTCGCCGCCCTCGTCCCCCACTGGAACAACGCCAGCGGCGAACAGCACGATACCCGCTTCGCCTTCATGGGCGCGGCTCGCTTCAGCCAGCTGGAGCAACAACTGCCCCCAGAGACGACCATCATCGGCGTCGACGAGTACACCGCGCTGATCATCGACCCCGTCACGCGCCTCGCCAGCGTTCTCGGCAGCGGCCAGGTCACCCTGCGCCACGTCGGCCGCCAGCGCGTCTTCGGCAAGGGCGATGACTTCGCCATCGACGCCAGCCCGGATGCCACCGCCGAGATGGCCGCCCTGCCCCTATCCGCCGACCCACCGCCCCCCCTCAGCGATGCCGCCGAGGGCGAGCGTGACATCCTCGCCCTACGCGACACAACCCGCGCTGCCTTCGCCCGTGGCGATTCCCAGCAAGCCGCGCAAGGCGTTGTCAGCCTCAGCCTCATCGCCGGGGCGGGCCTCGAGCAGGGCCTCCCCCGCCGCGCCGAGCGCGCCGTGGAATCCCTCCAGACCCTGCTGCCGCTGCTGCCGAGCCTCAGCCCCGACCCTGCCTCCCTGGCCGCCGTGGCGCATGAGCGCGCCACCCTCCTCGACCTGCTCATCCGTGTCCGCGCCGACCTGCGCGGCGCGAAGCAGTACGCCCTGGCCGACACCCTGCGCCAGCGCCTCGCCGACCTCGGCTACATCCTCGAAGACGGCCCGACCGGCACAACCTGGCGGCGCGACCCGTAACCCCAACCGCAAAACGTGAGACGTGAGACGTGAGACCACTGAATGTAGGTCACGCCTCACGCCTCACGCTTTATCGCCAGTCTCGAATCCCCAATCTCCAATCCCTAATCTCCCCCCTGCCCCGCCTCCATCAGCCGCCGCACATTCTCCGCCACCGACGCCTTCTTGTTATACACGCCGGAGCCGGACACCAGCAGCGTCGCCCCCGCCGCCACCGCCGCCGCAATGGTCGGCACGTGGACGCCGCCGTCGACCTCGATGGGCGTCGCCTGCAAGCCCCGCTCGTCCAGCATCGTGCGCAGCCGCCGCACCTTGTCCAGCTGCGACGTGATGAACGCCTGGCCCCCGAAGCCGGGGTTGACTGTCATGACCAGCGCCATGTCCACGTCACCCAGCACTTCCTCGATGGCCGTCAACGGCGTCGCCGGGTTCAACGCCACGGCGGGACTCTTGCCCAGCTCGCGAATCTGTTGCAGCGTGCGATGCAGGTGCGGGCACGTCTCGACATGCACGATGAGCATGTCGGAGCCGGCCCTGGCAAAGTCGGCCAGATACCGCTCCGGCTGGACAATCATCAAATGCGTCTCGAAAAAGCCGTCGTACTCGTCGGCGATGGGGCGAATCGCCTCGATAATCAGCGGCCCCATCGTGATATTGGGGACAAATTGACCATCCATCACGTCGATCTGAATGCGGCGGATACCCGCCTCGAATACCGCGCGCACCTGCTCACCGAGACAGGCAAAATCGGCCGACAGAATCGAGGGGACGATCTCGAAACGCGCACGCGCATCCATAGGCCCTCCCTGGCACACGACTTCGCGCAGCGACATGGGGCCAGCGACCTGGCCTCGACACCATTGTATCACACTCCGACCGCGCCGAGTCGCCCCCCTACAGCGCCACGCCCTTCTCGATGTGGCCGCCGAAGGCGAAGCGCATCGCCGACAGCAGCTTATCGGCGTAGTCGGCGTTGCCGCGCGACACGAAGCGCCCGTACAGGGCCGCCGTCAGCACCGTCGCGGGCACGCCCTCCTCGATGGCCGCCAGAGACGTCCAGCGACCCTCGCCCGAGTCGGACACGCGCCCCGCGAAGCCCTCCATGTCGGGATCGCGCAGCAGTTCCATCGCCGTCAGGTCCAGCAGCCACGAGGCGATAACGCTGCCGTGCCGCCACACCTCAGCCACCTCCGTCAGGTCGAAGTCATACTGGTAATACTCCGGGTTGCGGAGCGGCGTCGTCTCCGCGTCCACCGCATTGCTGGCCTTGCCAACGTTCGCGCTGTGCAGAATATTGAAGCCCTCGGCGTAGGCCGCCATCAGGCCATACTCGATACCGTTGTGCACCATCTTGACGAAGTGCCCCGCGCCGTGCGGCCCCGTGTGCAGATAACCCTGCTCGGCGCTGGTCAGCGGCCCCGTTCGCCCCTCCGAGCGCGCCACGCCCCCCTGACCCGGCGCCAGCGCCGCGAAGATCGGGTCGAGCCGCTGGACTACCTCCGCCTCGCCGCCGATCATCAGGCTGTACCCCCGCTCCAGACCCCACACCCCGCCGCTGACCCCCACGTCCACGTAATGCAGCCCCGCCTTCGCCAGTGTCTCGGCGCGGCGGATGTCATCGACGTAGTAGGAGTTGCCGCCATCGATGATCGCGTCACCCGACGCCAGCGCCCCGGCCAGGTCGGCGACGACCGCATCCACCACAGCCGCCGGCACCATCAGCCACACCGCCCGTGGCGGCGTCAGCTTCGCAGCCAGGTCGGCCAGCGCAGCCACACCCACCGCGCCCTCCTGGACCAGGCCCGCCACGGCCGCCGGCGAATGATCGTATACCACACACGTATGACCCGCGCGCATCAGCCGCCGCGCCATGTTAGCGCCCATGCGCCCCAGACCAATGAGACCCAGTTGCATCATTGCCTCCCTCTGTCCACCACCCGTCGCCTTATCTCTCGCGCCATCGCCTGGCGCGTGCACGCCTCAGCATCCCGTCTACTGGCAGTGTACTCCAAACAGACCCGCTCGCCAAGCGCGATACGTCGCAGATTGCTTTGCCCGCGCTTACGCCTAGAATTAGGCTACACCGTTCCACGGCCAACGAGCGGCCCACCCCCATGACCACCTCCTTTCGCAAAGTCCTGCGCGACCTGCTCAACCGCCCTCTGCGCTCGGCGCTGACCATCTTGGGCATCGTCGTTGGCGTGGCGGGCCTGCTCGCCATCGTCGCCACAGGCCAGAATCTTGTGCGCGCCCAGGCCGCCGCCTTCGCCGCTGGCTCGCGCGCCGACCTGACCGTGTTCACCTGGAACGCCGATCGGGGGCTGGCCCGCGCCGTCGAAGCCTTGCCCAATGTGGCTTCCGCTGAGCTGCGCTCGACCCTGGCGACCCGATGGCAGGTAGGCCGCGACTGGCAGGACGTGTACCTCATCGGCGTCAACGACTTCGCCGCCATCGACGTCAATCGCATCGCGGCCGCCGAGGGCGACTTCCCCACCGGCGACGAGATCATGCCCGAAATCGCCGTTCGCGACCTGGCCCGCGTCGCCGTCGGCCAGCCGGCGCTGGTGCGCGACCGCCAGGGCCAGACCCATGACGTCACCGTGAGTGGCTTCGCCTATAGCCCGGCCGCCCTGTCCCCCGCCCTGACTCAGCTGGCCGTCGCCTACGCCCCCGCCGAGCGCGTCCGCCGCTGGAACGGCGCGACCGGCGACAACGCCCTGGTGGTGCGCTTCGACGACTTCGCCGCCCGTGACGAGACCATCGCCGACATTCAGCGGCTACTCCGTCAGCGCGGCCTGCCCATCATGCAGCAGCAAGTCCGCGACCCCGATAACTTCGTCGGCAAGCGCGAGCTGGACGCCCTGGTGCGCGTGCTTGGCCTGTTCTCGGCGCTGGGCCTGTTGCTCAGCGGCTTCCTGGCCGCCAACACCCTGTCGGCCATCGCCGCCGAGGGCACACGCGAGATTGGCGTGATGAAGGCCGTCGGCGCGACACCTCGCCAGGTGCTACTGGTCTACCTGAGCGGCGCGCTGACCTACGGCGTCATCGGCACGCTCATCGGCCTGCCCCTGGGGGCAGTCGTTGGCCAGGAGCTATATCGCCGCGTCGCCAACCTGACCAGCATCGGCCCTGAGTACAGCGTGCCCCCGCAAGCGGTCGCCCTGGGGCTACTGGTCGGCCTGGGCGTGACCCTGGTGGCTGGACTGCCCGCCGCCCTGTCGGCGGCGCGGGTGACGGTGCGCCAGGCCATCAGCGCCGAGGGCGGCGCGGCCACGTTTGGTGAGCGGCCCCTGGAGCGTGCGTTGGCCCAGGTGCGCGGCCTGCCCCGCACGACTCTCATCGCCGTGCGCAACCTGGGCCGCCGCCTGGGGCGCAACGTCGTTACCCTGGTCATGATCGCCCTGGCCGTCGCATCCTTCCTGGCCGCGCGCACCACCTCGGCCTCGGTCGACGCCGCCATCGAGGCCATCTTCCGCGCCTACAATGCCGATGCCTGGCTGTCCCTCGGCCAGCCCGTCGCGCCCGCCGTCGCCGGGCAACTGCGCGCCACGCCGGGCGTCACCCAGGTCGAACCCTGGTCCCTGACCAACGGCTTCGTCCGCCAGCGCCGCGTGCGCGTGTGGGGCGTGCCCGCCGACACCCGCCTGTACACGCCCAACCTGGTCGAAGGCCGCTGGCTGCGCGTCGGCGTGCCCGACGAGGTGGTCGTCTCGGCCGACGTGGCCCGCGAGCGGGACATCCAGGTCGGCGACACCGTGGCCCTGACCATCGGCGACCGCGAGCGGCCGCTGACCGTGGTCGGTATCCTGGTCGACAACGCCATCTTCCTGGGCAGCAGCATCGCGGGCAAAGCCTTCGCGCCCATCGAGACTGTCGATCGCCTGCGCGATCGCACCGTGGCCGACTTCTTCGCCCTGAGCGTCGCCGACCCGCGCCCCGAGGCCGTCGATGCCGTCCTGGCCGACGCGGAGAGCCGCGCCCGCGCCTTCCGCCCGACCACCGAGGCCGCCCACACCGACCGCGCCGCCGCCGCCAACCCCGCCCACCTGCTGTCGGGCGCGCTGTGGGCGATGGCCGTGCTGGTCGGCCTCATCGGCGCACTGGGCGTTCTCAACACCCTGACCCTCAACGTCATCGAGCGGCGGCGCGAGATTGGCGTCATGCGCGTCATCGGCGCACGCGACCGCCAGGTGGCGAGCGTTTTCGTCACCGAGGGCGTGGCTCTGGGTCTGGCGGGCTGGCTACTGGGCCTCGTGCTGGGCTATCTGGTCGGCTGGGGCTTCGTGTGGGCGCTGGGCCGCGCCCTGTTCCCGATGGCCTACGTCTTCCCCTGGTCCGCTGTGGCCGCCAGCCTGCTCTTTGCCCTGCTCATCGCGGGCGCGGCGAGCCTGCTCCCGGCCCTGGCCGCCGCCCGCCTGCCCGCTGCCACGGCGCTGCGCTACGAGTGACCATGCCTGTCGCCCTCGCCTGCACCTGGCAGCCGCGCGGCGAGCTGCCCCGCCTGCGCCACTGGCGCGAGACGCTCCTCGACCTGTATAGTGGCGTGTGGGTCGCCCTGCCGCCCGACGCCGATCCGACCCTGGTCGCGGCGCTGGCGGAGCTGCCCGGCGTCCACGCCCTGGTCACGGCCGATTGGTCGTCGGGGCGGCCGGTGGCCCTGCGCGCCGCCCTGGCCACGGCTGCGACCCACCTCCATTACTGCGACCTGGACCGCGCCCTGCACTGGGTCGAGACGCGCCCCGACGAGCTGCGCGCGACGGTCGAGACGGTGCAGCGCGTCGACTGCCTCATCCTGGGCCGCACCGACTGGGCGTGGGCGACGCACCCGGCGGCGATGCGCGAGACGGAGGCCCTGTTCAACCTCGTCTTCTCGGCCGCCCTGGGCCTCGACGCCGACTTCGGGGCAGGGTCGCGGGGCCTCAGCCGCCACGCCGCCGAGTTTGCCCTGGCTCACGGCCCCGCCACCCACTGGATCGACGCCGCCTGGCCGGTCCTGCTGCGCCGCGCGGGCTTCACGATCGCCGCCCTGGCCGTGGACGGCCTGGCCTGGGAAACGCCCGACCGCGACCGCGCGACCGTGGCCGACGCGGCGGCACGCCGCGCCCTCGCCGCCGCGTGGGACGCCGACGCGACCCAGTGGGCGTTTCGGGTGCGGGTTGTGGCGCGCGAGATTCTGGCGGCCGGGCTTGAGGCTATGAGAGTAGAGATTGGCGACTAGAGAGGGGAGATGGCGAGCCACCGACTGGCAAGAGAGGACGACGTCGAGACGCTGCTGCCCCTGATGCGTGGGTTGTACGAGCACGACGGCGACGAGTTCAACGCGGTCACGCATCGGGCGGCGCTGATGGGGCTGCTGGCCCACCCGGAGCGCGGCCAGGTGTGGCTGGTCGAGGACGACGGCGCGGCGGTCGGCTACGCCGTGCTGACCTTCGGCTACAGCCTGGAGTATCGCGGCCGCGACGCGCTGGTGGACGAGCTGTTCCTGGCCGAGAGCCATCGCGGGCGCGGGCTAGGGATGCAGACGCTGGCCTTCCTGGAGGCCGAATGCCGCCGCCAGGGTATCGCCGCCCTGCACCTGGAGGTGGCGCGCGGCAACACCCGCGCCCAGGCGGTCTACCGCGCCGCTGGCTTCTTCAGCCACGACCGGATACTGATGACGAAGTGGGTGGGGGGAGCGTAGCGCGTGGAGCGAGAACAGAGATTGGGGATTAGGGATTGGCGACAGGCTTCCTGTCCGCCCCCTCGCTCTCTGGGCGAGGGCGGGGGTGAGGGTTTAGAGCCTTTGAGCGCGCGCCAGGACCCGCCCCCCAACCCTCTCCCAGGCGGCGAGGGAACAAGCGTCGGCTTGACTCATTATCGTCAGGCCTCCAACCTCCAATCCCTAATCTCTTCCCGCTTCCCGCTTCCCGCTCCCCGCTCCACGTTCTTCGCCCTACGCTTCCCGCTTCCCGCTTCCCGCTCCCCGTTCTTCGCCCTACGCTCCCCGCTCCCCGCTCCCCGCTCCCCGCTCCCCGCTCCCCGCTCCCCGTTCTTCGCCCTACGCTCCCCGCTTCCCGCTCCCCGCTCCCCGCTCTTCGCCCTCCTCCTGCTGCTTCTCCTGGCGGCCCCCGCCCGCGCCGCTGACCCCTGGCCGACGCTCACGGCCCGCGACGGGCTGGCGGCAACGCCCGCCCTGGCCCTCGCCGCCGCGCCCGATGGCGCGCTGTGGGTCGGCGGGCTACATGGCGTCAGCCGCTGGGACGGCCGCACGGCCGAGGCATGGTCGAAGGCCGACGGCCTCGGCGACGATTGGGTCACATCTCTGGCGGCCACCCCCGACGCCGTGTGGGCCGCGACGTGGGGCGGCGGCGTGAGCCGCTACGACCCCGCCGCCACCGAACATCCCTGGCGCACGCTATCCACCGCCGACGGCCTGCCGAGCGACCTGGTGACTTCCCTGGCCGCCGCGCCCGATGGCGCGTTGTGGGTGGGGACCTACGGCGGCGGGCTGGCGCGGGTGCGCGACGACACGGTGGAGGCCATCGCCGAGGGGCCGGCCTCGCCCTGGATCACCGCGCTGACCATCGCCCCCAACGGCGACCTGTGGGTGGGTACATCCGGCGAGGGCGTGGCGCGCCGCGACGCCAGGGGCTGGACGACCTTCCGCGCTGAGTTGCCCGACCCTGCCGTGCGCTCGCTAGGCGCGGACCGCGACGGCCGCGTCTACGTCGGCACGGCCACCGGGCTGGCCGTCTACGCTGCCGGGGCGTGGCGGACCTTCGGCCGCGCCGATGGCCTGCCCGACCCGCGCGTCCTCGCCCTCAGCCAGGACAGCCAGGGGACCATGTGGGCGGGCACGGCAGACGGCCTGGCGCAGCGAGTCGGCGACCGCTGGCAGGCCGTCCCGACCGACGCCCTACCCTCGCGCTACGTGACCGCCCTCGCGCCCGACCGTGGCGCCCCCGGCCCAGCCGCCCCTGATTCCCCGCACCTGGTCGTCGCCACACCGGGCGGCGTGAGTCTACCCGCCCGCCAGCTACCTCCGCCGCCGGAGCGGCTGCCGGTGGTGCTCGTCCACGGCTGGCGCGGCCCGCCCTTCGCCACCGTCTACGACTCGGAGGCGCGCTTCCTCAAGACGTGGCTGGCAGAGCGGGGGCAACCCATCTTCTACGCCCAGGGCATCGACTCCAACCAGCCTCTGTACACCAACGCCGCCGCCCTGCGCGACGCCATCGCCGACGTGAGGCAGCAGACCGGCGCGAGCAAGGTCCACCTGGTGGGCCACTCCATGGGCGGCCTCGTCTCCCGCGCCTACCTCGAGTCCACGCTGTACCAGGGCGATGTGGCCAGCCTGACGACCCTCGGCTCGCCCCACGCGGGGGCCGACCAGTGGCGCGACTACCTGCTGCGCGAGATCGGCCCCGGCGGCAGCCGCGAGCCGTCGGCGCGAGAACTGCTACCGGAGAGCGTCGCCGTGTTCAACGGCCTCGGCCAGCCACCCGCCGACGTGCCCTACTATCTCCTCGGCGGCGACATCACGGCGCGCGAGGGGCTGGAGAAGCTCGACTTCTGGCCGCCCACCGACGGCATCGTCACCCAGTGGAGCGCGTTGTCCCTCGATGGCCCCGGCGTGACGCGGCTGCCCACCCAGGACCTCCACGGCTGGGGCGCGGGCAGCATCGCCGCGGGCATTCCCTCCTACCTGTGGCCCGATCACAACTACCGCGCCTATCTACGCGCCATCTTCGACGGCCAGTCCCCCCGCGTCCCACCCGATGCCCCCGCCCTCGTCGCCGGGCTGACGCCCCCGGTCGCCCCGCCGCGCACTCCCTACGTCAGTGGCGAGCTGCGGCCCGGCGCGACCGTCACGGCCACCCTGACCCTCGACGCCACGCCCGGCGCGCGCGTCCTGGCCCTCTGGCAGCGCGGTGACGTGACCACCACCCTCACCTCGCCGGCCGGCGTCACCTACCGCGAGCGGAGCGGCGACGGCGTGGATTACTTCGGATTCGCCACCGACACCTTCGCCAACGTCGCCGCCTATCGCCTGGACGAGCCGGCGCCTGGCCCCTGGACGCTGAGCCTCGCAGCCGCGCCCGACACCCCTCCCACCACCTACGGCATCTACGCCGAGCTGGACGGCGCGCCGCGCCTGGCCGTGACCACCGACGCCCGCATCTACGCGCCCGGCGCGCCCATCCGCCTGACGGCGCGCCTCGCGCCCGCCAGCCTGGCCCAGGGCGCGACTGTCACCGCCGACCTGTACGCTGGCGGGCAGGTGGCGACATCGGTCACGCTGCGCGACGATGGCCGGGGCGCGGATGACACGGCGGGTGATGGGGTGTATCATGCAAGCATCGCCGCGCCCAGCGCCGCCGAGGTCTACCCAATCCTCGTCACCGCGCGGGGCGCAAACGGGGCCTTCGAGCGCGGCGCGTCGGCGGTAGTGGCCGTGCGCTCCGACCGCGCCCGCCTGGCGGGGCCAGCGACGGGGCGAGTCGCCTCCGACGGCGTGGTGGTCGATGTGCCAGTCGAGGTGCGGAGCGCGGGGCCGCTCGCTGTGGCCGTGCGCGCCCAGGCCGGCGGCCGCGAGGCGCGGGCCGTGCAGCCGGCAGGATTGGCGCCGGGGCTGCACACGGTGTCCGTGCCGCTACGCGGGGTCAGCGGCGATGCCGTCGTGACTGGCGTGACCCTGTACGACGCCACCACGGCCCTGATCCCCCTGGATCAGAGTCCATGAATTATCACAAGGAGCCGGGCATGAGCTTCGGGCTGGACGGAAAAGTTGCGATTGTGACCGGGGCGTCGCGGGGCATTGGGCAGGCCATCGCCGAGGCCTACGCCCGCGAAGGCGCGAAGGTGGTCGTATCGAGCCGCGAGTTGGAGCGAGTCGCGCCGGTGGCCGAGGCCATCCAGGCGGCCGGCGGCGACGCTCTGGCCGTGGCTTGCCACACCGGCGACGAGGCCCAGGTCAAGGCCCTCGTCCAGGCCGCGCTGGACACGTATGGCCGCGTCGACATCGCCGTCAACAACGCGGGTACGAACCCCTACTTCGGCCCGACCCTGTTCGCCGACGACGGCGTCTGGTCGAAGACGCTGGACACCAACGTGCTGGGCTACATGAGAGTTATCCGCGCCGCCGTGCCCGCCCTGCAGCAGGTCGGCGGCGGCAAGATTATCAATCTCGCGTCTACGGCGGGCCTGAACCCCATGCCAGGGCTGGGGGTGTACGCCGTGACCAAGGCGGCGGTGATTCACATGACAAAAGTGCTGGCCCAGGAGCTGGGCGGGCTTAACATCCAGGTCAACGCCATCGCGCCGGGCGTCATCCGTACCCGGTTCAGCCGCCTGCTGTGGGCAACACCGGAGATTTCGGAGCGCGTGCTGCGCGGCACGCCGGCCGGCCGCATCGGCGAGGTCGAGGACGTGGTGGGGGCCGCCCTGTACCTGGCGTCGCCCCTGTCGGACTACACCACGGGCACGGTCATGGTCATGGACGGCGGCGCGCTGCTGGGCAGCGTCGAGGGCTAGCGAAACCACCTGGAGTGCGGCAGCCGTGCTGCCGCAGCGGGAGCATGGCCCCCGCACTCCAGACCGCACAGGAGATAACAGCAATGCCAGGCATGGACCGCAAGAGCAAGGTGGGGCTGGTGGGCACGGGCATGGTGGGCGCATCCTTCGCCTACGCGCTCATGCAGCGCGGGCTGGCGAACGAACTGGTGCTGGTGGATGCCAATCGGGGCCGCGCCGAGGGCGAGGAAATGGACCTCAACCACGGCCTGCCCTTCGTGCGACCGATGCAAATCATGGCTGGCGACTACGCCGACCTGGCGGGCGCGGCGGTGACGGTCGTCACGGCGGGCGCGGCGCAGCGGCCGGGCGAGACGCGGCTGCAACTCCTGGAGCGCAACGCGGCCATCTTCCGCCAGATCATCCCCGCCGTCGCCCAGAGCAACCCCCACGGCATCATCCTGATCGCCACCAACCCGGTGGACATCATGAGCCAGCTAGCAGTCGAGATGAGTGGCCTCGACCGGCGCCACGTCTTCGGCTCCGGCACCATCCTCGACTCGGCGCGCTTCCGCTACCTGCTGGCCGAGCACTACGCCCTCGACCCGCGCAGCGTCCACGCCTACATCATCGGCGAGCATGGCGACAGCGAGTTGGCGGTGTGGAGCCTGGCGAACATCGCGGGCGTGCGCCTGCGCGACTTCAAGTCGGCCACCGGCAAGGGCTACGACGAGGGCGCGCTGCAGCGCATCTTCGAGCAGACCCGCGACGCCGCCTACGCCATCATCGAGCGCAAGGGCGCGACGTACTACGCCATCGGCCTCGGCCTGCTGACCATCGTCGAGGCCATCGTGCGCGACCAGCACACCGTTCTCACCGTCTCCAGCGTCATGACGGGGCAGTACGGCGTATCGGACATCTGCATCAGCCTGCCCACCATCGTCGGCGCCGACGGCATCGAGGAAGTCCTGGAACCGTCCCTCAGTCGCGAGGAGACCGAGCAGTTCCGCCACTCGGCCAACGTGCTCAAGCAGAGCCTGGCCCAATTGCGGGCGGGCGGGAAGGGGTAGGCGGCACCCAAAGACCTGTCAGGGCTGCCTCAACCGAACAGGTGTTTGACCCGGCTCCGTCGTTGGACTACACTTCACGCTACTTATGTCGGCGGTGGAGGGGAGGCGAGGATGGCCCCTGTGAGCCGTTCGTCGCCGAGCTTCGGCTGCGCATCCTGCGTCGGCGCGACAACTATCCCGATGTTGTCGTGGTGTGCGGCGAAGCTGAATTCGAGGATGACGCACTGGAATGCCGCTAGAACCATCAGAGCATGACCCAGCCTGAACTCAGCCCCGCCATTGCGGACAAACTCAAGAGCCTGCCGACGACGCCCGGTAACTACATCTACCGCGACGCGGCGGGCAAGGTCATCTACGTCGGCAAGGCCGTCAACCTGCGCAGCCGGGTGCGGTCGTACTTCCAGGCGGGCGCCGACCACGACCCCAAGACGCGCATCCTCGTCCAGCACATCGCCGACCTGGAATGGATTCAGCGGGAGACGGAGCTAGAAGCCCTCATCCACGAGGCGACCCTCATCAAGCAGTACAAGCCCCGCTACAACGTGCGCCTCAAGGACGACAAGCGCTACCCCTACATCAAAGTCACCTGGAACCACGACTACCCCACCGTCCAACTCACCCGCCGCATCGAGCAGGACGGCGCGCGCTACTACGGGCCGTATACGGCCGCCTGGGCCGTCTACCGCACCCTGGACACGCTGCGCAAGGTCTTCCCCTACCTGACATGCAGCCGCGTCATCACCGGCTACGACCTGCGCGCCTGCCTGTACTACGACATCGGCCTGTGCCTGGGGCCGTGCATCGGCGCGGTCAACAAGGCCCAATACCGCGCCATGATCGACCGCCTGTGCCGCTTCCTCGAAGGGAAGTCCGAGGATATCATCCTCGACCTGAAGCGGCAGATGCAGGAGGCGGCCGACAACCTGGAGTTCGAAAAGGCCGCCCGCTTCCGCGACAACATGATCGCCCTGCAAACCATCGTCGAGCGACAGCGAATCGGCGTGTCCGAGCTGGTCGACCAGGACGTGGTCGCCCTGGCCCGCGACAACGGCAGCGCCATCGTCCAGGTGTACTTTATTCGCGGCGGGCAACTGGTCGGCCGCGAATACTTCGTGCTGGAAGGGGCGGAGGGCGAGATCAACCCAGAGGTCATCTCGTCCTTCATCACCCAGTTCTACGAGGATGTGCCCTACGTGCCGCCCGTCATCCTCACCCAGGAGCAGGTCGTCGAAGCCAGCATCATCGAGGCCTGGCTCAAGAGCCGGCGCGGCGACAAGGTGGCGATTCAGGTCCCCGAGAACGGACAGAACGGTGACCTGGTCCGCATGGCCGCCGAGCAGGCTGGCGAGACGCTGCAAGTCCTCAAGGCCCAATGGCAGGCCGACCAGGGCAAGCAAACCCTGGCCCTGGCCGAGTTGCAGGAGGCGCTGGGGCTGGCCGACCCGCCCAACCGCATCGAGTGCTACGACATCTCCAACACCCAGGGCACGAACTCGGTCGGCGCGATGGTCGTCTTCGCCCAGGGCGTGCCGCGCAAGAGCGACTACCGCAAGTTCCGCATCCAGACCGTCGATGGCCCCAACGACTTCGCCTCGCTGCAAGAGGTGCTGCGACGGCGCTTCAGGCATCTCAAGGAGCCGCCCGCCGAGCCGAAGCGCGACCCACGCCGCAAGGACGAGATCGACCCCTTCAACCTGGCCCCCGACCTGGTCATCATCGATGGCGGCAAGGGCCAGTTGGGCGCGGCGCTGGAGGTATGGCGAGAGCTAGGGCTGGACCACATCCCCGTTGTCTCCCTCGCCAAGCGTCAGGAGGAGATCTTCATCCCCAACCGCCACGAGTCGGTCATCCTGCCACGCGACTCACAGGGCCTGTTCCTCGTCCAGCGCATCCGCGACGAGGCGCACCGCTTCGGCCTCAACTACCACCGCACCCTGCGCAGCAAGACCGGCCTCGCCTCGCAGCTAGAGGACATCAAGGGCATCGGGCCACGCCGCCGCAAGGCCCTCTTGCAGCGCTTCGGCTCGCTGGATGGCGTGCGCGCCGCCAGCCTCGACGAGCTATCCGCCGTGCCGGGCATGACCGCCGACATCGCTCGCCAGGTCAAAGAAGCGCTGGGAGGTTAGTCCATGGCGCTCCTGACGACCGACGAAATCGTGCAGCGACTCGAGACCATGTCCACCTTCAGAGGGGTCAACCGGGCCGCGCTGAAGGCCATCGCCGAGAAGGTCGAGGTGCAGTTCGCCTCCCAGGGCCACCCACTCTACAAGATCGGCCAGATCGCCGACCAGATGTACATCGTCGAGTCGGGTCTCATCCTTCTCCAGGAGCGTACCCATCTCGACAAGTCGCGCGACGCGGGGCGCGCGGGGCCGGGGAGCGTGCTGGGTTTGGAGGCCGTGGCGCCCGCCCGGCCCGGCGCGGGCCAGCCCAAAGCCAGCCAGCCCTATACCCAGACCGCCCTGGTCGCCGAGCCAACCACGGTGTTCGCGCTGAACCGCCAGGCCATCGACGAGCTACTCACCGTGTACCCTGGGCTGCGCGGTCGGCTCAACAAGTACCGCCGCCAGCAGCAGCGCCTGGATCGCCTCAACCTGCCCAGTCGCCTCGACGACGAGGTAATCCTCGTCTACGCCCGCCCCCACTGGACGGTCCTCCTCACCAACCTGATCTGGCCGCTGCTCATCCTGTTGGGTGTCATCATTGCCAGCGCCGTGCTCGTCGTCGCCCTCCGCGACGTCCTGTTTGGCGTGGCGCTGATCGTCTTTAGCCTGATGGCCTTCGCCCTGGTAGCGGTCGCTTACTCCTTCTCCGACTGGTGGTTCGATACCTACATCGTCACCAACCAGCGCGTCATCTCCATGATTCGGCGGCCCTTCATCAGGGAAGAGCTAAAGGAAGCGCCCATCGGCAAGATTCAGAACACGTCGCTCGTGTTCCCCGACTTCACATCCCACTACCTCGGCTGGAGCAACATCGACATCAACACCGCCGGCGGCCCCCCCATTACCTTCAAGCGCATCGCCAGAGGCCCCTACGTCAACGCCGTTATCCAGGAACTGGTCGCCCAGTTGAAGCAGCGTAGCGGCATCCAGGCCAAAGAGGCCCGCCAGCGGCACATCGAGGACCGGCTGCGCGGTGTCCCCAGCACGTCGCCGCCCGCCAGCGCCACCCCCACCCCCCAACCCGCCCGCCCGCCGAGCCTCTTCAGCTACCTCATCCCGCAACTGCGCGTCGAACAGCAGGACGGGCAGGGCACGACGATCACCTACCGCAAGCATTGGATCATGCTGCTGCGCGGCGCGCTGTTCTGGCTGCTGTTGGGGGCCGTGTTCTTCGCCCTGACGGTGGGCGGCGTGGCGACGGGTATCTTGATTCGCACCCCGCTGCTCTTTGCTCCCCTCGGTCTCGCCCTGGTCGGGATATTCTTCTGCCTGTGGTGGGTATACGAGGACTGGCGCAACGACCTGTACGTCCTCACCCCGTCGGCGGTGCGCGACCTGGAGCGGACACCTCTGTACCTGCGCGAGAAGTCCACGCAAGCCGGTCTCGACGCCATCCAGGACGTCAGCTACATCATGCCGAACCCCATCGCCAAGATGTTCAATTACGGCAACCTCCTCATCCAGACGGCCGGCCCCCAGGGCCAGCTGACCTGGGATCACGTGCCCGACCCACCCGAGGTGCGCCGCGAGCTAAACGACCGCATTGCCGAGTTCCAACGCCGCCGCGCCGAACGCGCCCGCCAGGAAGTGGACGACAACATCCAGGAATGGCTGTTCTCGGAGCGCAAAGTCCAGGGCGGCCCCACCCCCCCGCTATCGCCGCCGTGAGAGGGTGACCCGGCCTGCCCATCGAGCGCCACAACGCGAAGGCGCAAAGGGGAGAATCGTGACATCCCCTTTGCGCCTTCGCGTTCTCTACCGACGGCGAGACTATGTTCCCGTCGACGCCCCCGTCGATGGGCGGCGACGCACCCCACGGTACACCAGCCACAGCGGGATAGCGACGGCCAGCGTCAGGGGCAGCCCCACAATGACCGCCCAGATGGCGGCGGCGCTCGCCCCTTGCAGCAGCCGTACCAGGGCGCGCGACGCCTCGCGCACCGTGTCCTGTGGCGACCAGCCGTTATCCACCAGCGGCTTGCCGGCTGGCAGGGGTAGCAGCGTCACGTTCAGCGTCGCCAGCGCGGTCGACTTGTCCAGGTAATTGATGCGTCCCTTGAGCTGCTCGATCTGGGAGCGAATCGTAGTTAGCTCGCGGTGGACGGCCAGCACATCCTCAGCGCGGCCCGACTTCTCGCGGATGCTCGTCAGCAGAGCCAGTAACTCGCGCTCCGTCGCCTCCAGGTTGCGCAGCCGGGCGCTGAGGTCGGTGTACTCCTCAGTCACGTCGTTGCTGCTCAGGCGGCGGGTCTCGACGCGGCCCAGACCCTCGACCGCGCTCATCGCCTCACCGAGGCGGTCACCGGGCACGCGCAGGCTAATCGTCCCGCGCAGACGCTCCGCCTCGCGGAACAGGTTGGCGTTGGCGACGTAGCCGCCCAGCCGGTCAGCCAGCGCCTGCACCTCGCGCGCCGCGTCCTCGACGCTCGTGACGGCGACCGCCATCTCGCCCGTGCGCAGGATGCGCCGGTCATCGCTGGCCTGGGTGGCGGGCTTCTCCGCCCCGCCGGCGCCGTTGGCCGCGTCCATCGCCCCCACCGGCGGTGCAGGGGCCTGCGCCGGCGCGGCCGGCGCGCCACGCGGGGACGCCGCCCTGGCGGCAACCTCCGGCGCGGCCGTGCCCGCCGGCATGGGCAGCGATGTCTCGCTCGTTGTCCGCTGCACGGCGGCGCACGCCCCCAGGCTCAGTAGCACGAGACCCAATACCCCTAGCAACCCGACCCGACGTATGGCGCGCATGGCGTATCCTCCCAGTAGTCACGTTTTGCTACTGGGGAGACGCCCGCGCGGCGCGGAAGGTTCCACTGCCTATCCCCACGATCCCCTCGCCCGGAGGAAGAGAGTTAGAGTGAGGCTCTTGGCGTTAACGACATGATCGCTAGTCCCCAATCGCCTCCCTCACGCCTGCGCCGACTTCAGCAGCACGCCGTCGCCGTCGTTGACCGCCAGCGGCAGCGCCACCAGGCTGACGCCCGTCATCACCTCCGGCTGTGGCAGGCCCAGCAGATGCAGCACCGTCGGCGCTACGTCGGCCAGAATACCACGCGGGCGCATCGGGAAGTAGCGATCCCCCAGCACGAACAGCGACACCGGATTGGTGGTATGATACGTATGCGGCTCGCCCGTCAGCTCGTCAATCATAATCTCGGCGTTGCCGTGGTCGGCGGTCACGATGGCCACCCCGCCCTTGTCGTTGACAGCCTTGACGAGCCGCCCCGCGCACTCATCCACGACCTCGATGGCCTGCTTCGCCGCCGCCAATACGCCCGTATGACCCACCATGTCGGGATTGGCAAAGTTCACCAGGATGAAGTCGTCGTCGTGGGTTCGGATGCGCTCCAGCACCGTCTCCGTCAGCTGGTACGCGCTCATCTCCGGCTGCAAGTCGTAGGTCGCCACCTTCGGCGACGGAATCAACGCGCGGTCCTCGCCCTCGAAGGGCTGCTCGCGTCCCCCGTTGAAGAAGTAGGTCACGTGGGCGTACTTCTCCGTCTCGGCGGCGTGGAACTGCTTGCCGCCGTGGTCAGCGATGACTCGCGCCAGCGGCGTGTGGATGCTCTTGTGGGGGAACAGAATGTGCGTCGGCAGCGTCGTCGCGTACTCGGTGAAGGTGATGGCATTGAACCGCGGGCGCGGGTCGGGCCGCGCGAAGCCATCGAAGTCATCGAGGATGAAGGCGGCCACGATCTGGCGCATGCGGTCGGCGCGGAAGTTGAAGAACACCACCGCGTCACCGCCCTCCATCCGCACGCGGCTCTCGTTCGCCACGTCGATAACCGTCGGCAGGATGAACTCGTCGCCCTTGCCCGTGGCGTAGAACTGCTGGACGGCCTGAGTCGCCGACGCGGCGCGCTCGCCCTGCCGTAGCAGCATGGCGTCATAGGCGCGCTGGGTACGCTCCCAACGCTTGTCGCGGTCCATGGCATAGTAGCGCCCGCTAACGTCCGCGATGACGCCGGGCAGCCCGCCCGCCAACGCCTGTTCCAGGTGGCCCACGAACTCCAGGCCGCTGTTGGGCGGCGTGTCGCGGCCATCGGTGATGATGTGTAGCACCGGCTCGATACCCTGGCGCTTTGCCATCTCCAGCAGCGCCATCAGGTGGCGCGTCGCGCTGTGGACGCCGCCGGGGCCGAGCAGGCCAATATAGTGGACCTTCTTGCCCTGCTGCTTCGCCTGCTCGATGGCCCCCAGCAGCGTCGGGTGCTGGAAGAAAGAGCCATCGCCGATGGCGCGGTCGATGCGCGTAATGTCCTGGTAGACAATGAAGCCTGCCCCCAGATTCAAATGGCCGACCTCAGAGTTGCCCATCTGCTCCGGCACCAGCCCCACCGCCTCGCCCGAGGCATCGACAATCGAGCGATCGATGCTGCGCTTCCAGTGGTCAAAATTGGGCGTGTTCGCCTGCACGACAGCGTTACCGTGCTCCATCTCGCGGATGCCCCAGCCATCGAGAATGAACAGGGCGACCGGCTTGTATGACATGGGAGTGTCCCTCTCTTTGCTCGGCATAAACTACGCGAAGTATAGGCGTGTCGTCGGGGCGGGTCCAGCGTTAGCCGCTGCTCCTATGGGGACACACCAGCCAAAGAGAACGCGAAGGCGGAAAGGCACGCAGGTTTGTCGCTTGTCTGATTCCGCGTCCTTATCGCCAGGGCCACCATGGGGGCCGCCCCTACGCCCGCGTCACCGCCCCTATGCCCGCGTGCGGCGTTCGGGGGCGCGGCGCAGCGCCCACCACGCCAGGCCGCCGATCACCAGCGCCTCGACTATCGCCAGCCCGACGATGACCAGGGCAGCGTCGAACCAGAACGGGATCGGAAACAGCTGAATCAGGGTGTCGGTATAGTTGAAGATCCACGAGTCGCCCTCGAAGAAGACGCCGTGGAACAGCGTAAAGAACTGGTCGAAGCTGAGCGCCGCGAACACCCCCAGCACCGCCAGCAGCACGATGGTCAGCAGACTCCCGTACAGTAAGGCGCGAGCCGCCCGCCGCCCTCGCAGCACGACCAACGACGCAATGACCAGCGCCAGGGCAACGCCCCAGAACAGGAACGCCCCCCGCGTCACGCGCTGCACATCGACCATGTGCTGCACCTCGCGGGCATTGTAGGCCGTCTGGCCGTTGACCTTCAGGCTGGCGAAGTCCTCTACCGACAGGCTACCGCGCACAAAGTCCACCGACGCCAGGGCGACGGGCAACCGCTCGGCGTCGCGGATGGTCGGCGCGGGCGGGAAATCGGGGCGGCCGTACTGCCAGCGCACATAGGCATGCGACATGACCAGCTGCACGTTGGTCAACGCCAGCACGGCGGGCAGCAGCGCCACGACAAGAATAAAAGCAAGGCTTTTCATGCATCTCCGTCCGTGAATCGGGGTACAGTGTCCGTGCCCTCTGGGTCAGTGGCCTGTCAGGGCGTAGCGCAGGATAATCTGGTCGGTTATCTGCTCAACAGGCGCGCGGTCGTCAGTGAGCACGAGACCCGCGCCCTGCCACGTCGTCACCCGCCCCGCCAGACCGCCCACGATGCCCCCCAGCCGTGGGTCCGCCACCGCCTGGGCGCGCGCCTCGTAGTCGGCCAGGGTGGTCGGGCGGCGCGTCGCCACGAGCAGGCTGTTGAACGAACCTTCGGGCGCGACGACGTACACGCTGGGGAACACCTCGCGCAGCGTCGCCGCCAGCGCGTCCACCAGGCGGTGATCGGTCGGGCTATGACCGACGTTGACCACCAGCGCCCCATCGTCGCTGAGGCGATCGCGCGCCTGGCTGAAAAACTCGACTGTCGTCAGGTGGAACGGAATGTACGGCTGGCGGTAGGCGTCCACAATGAGGACATCGTACCGTCCCGTGTCCCGCTGGAGCCAGGCCCGCCCGTCGGCGATCACCGTCGTCAGGTTGGGCAGCCGCATGGCGAAAAATCGCTCGCCCACCTCCACCACCAGCGGGTCAATCTCGACGCCCACGATGGGCAGCGGGCCGTACAGCGCGCTATACTGGCGGGCCACCGTCCCCGCCGCCAGCCCGATGACCGCCAGTGAGCGGGGCGCATCGTCGCGGACGAACAGCGGCGCGACCGCGAAGCTATCCCAGATGCCGCCGCCGAACAGCCGGTCGGGATTGTACCACGAGTGCAGCGCCTGTCCCTCATTCAGCGCGAGCCAGCGGTCGCGGCCCGCCTCCAGCGCCTGCACGAAGTGGTATGGCGACTCGCCCTCGTACAGCACGCCCGCGCCCGGCCGCACCACGCTCGGCGCGGCTACCTCCAGCAGCAGCAGCGATGCCAATCCCGCCGCCGCGCCCAGGCTTGCCCGCCGCCGCGCGTGCCGCGCCAGCCCGACCGCCGCCACCCCCAGCAAGACCACGGCGAAGAACAGGAAGGTCCGCCGCGTGCCCAGCGTCGGAATGAGGACCAGCACGGCCAGGAACACGCCGACGATACTGCCCGTCGTGGACAGCGCGACCAACCCGCCCACGTCCCGCCCCGCCGAACGCACATCATCCAGCGAGAGGCGCGCCGCGAACGGCGTCAGCGTCCCCAGCAGCGTGACGGGCACGGCGAGCAAGGCCACCGTTGCCAGTAGCGAGCCGACGAACAGGCCCACCGAAGCATCGAAGAGGCTCTGCAGCGACGCCGTCAGGATGGGGCGAGCGACGAAGGGCACGATGCCGATCAGGAAGCCCGCCAGCGCCGCCACCCCGTACAATACAGCGGGGTCGGGATAGCGGTCGGCCAGGCGGCCGCCCAGCCACGCGCCCACCGCCAGGTACAGCAGGATGAGGCCGATGAGGTTAGCCCACACCAGCAACGATGTGCCGAAGAAGGGCGCCAGTAGCCGCGACGCGGCCATCTCGACACCCAGACCAGCCATCCCGCCGACGAACACCAACCCCCGCAGCCAGCCACGGTGCGACACCCGCTACCCCTTGACCATGACCGCCCCCAGGCCCGCCTCGGCGATCTGGCGGTTGAGAGCCGGCACGGCATCCGCCTTGAGCGTCTCCCACTCGGCCAGCGTCGCGTCGATTTTGGCCGTCAGGTGGTCAAGCACCGCATACGCCTGGTCCGTCGGGCGATAGTCCCCCATGCCCACCACGCTGCGTAGCTCGGCCAGTTGCTGGTAGAGGCGAACGCCCTCGTTGTTGTAGAGCCAGCTGGCCTTGATGTCCGGCACGAGTAGCTTCTTCTCGATCTCCAGCGTCCTATCGCGCAATTCCTCGGCCGCTTTCCCAACCGCCTTGCCCGTCGGCAGCCCCGTCGTGCGCTTGCTCCACCCATCCATCTGGCCGCGCAAGTCGCGCATCTGGTTGATGGCCGCCGCCGTCTGGCTCACCTTATCGAGAATGCGGCGCTGAAGGTTATACTGCGCCTGCAAGTCCTCCGCGCTGGCCGTCACACCCGCGGCCGCGACGACCTCGAAACGCTGCGTCTGGCTCTGGTCGCCCACCGTCAGCGTCACGCTGTACGCGCCAGGGGGCACGAACGGCCCCTCGATCAGCGCCTCGGCGGCCGCGTCGCTGCCCTCGATCTTCGTCGCGTGGGCCAGGCGCAGGTCCCAGATGAAGCGGTTCCAACCCGCGCTGGCGGGCGCGCGCAGGTCCTTCACCTCTGCGTCGGCGGTCGGCTTCAACGCCTCGCCCTCCTCGCCCTCGCCCGCCGCCGTGCCCTGGGCTGCCTCGGCCTCCGTCAGCGTGGGGGTCAGGCCCGCCTTCTTGCGTTCCTCGGCCGTCAGGCTGGTGAACTCCCGCACCGTCATGCCGCTGGCGTCCTGGATGGTCAGCTGGATGGGTTTGGCGGGCGTCTCGGCCAGCCAATAGGTAATCACCGCCCCGCGCGGTGGGTTCTCACCCACGTCGAGGTAGCGCCGCTTGAGCGCGCCCTCCGGCGACTTACTCACCGTGAACGCCCCGCCGTTCCCCAGATAGTTCTTGATGCCGACGGTGTTGCCAACCCAGTCGATGCCCGGCATGATGCGCCGGGTCGCACGCGGCGCGAACAGGTGCGCCTGGCCCTGGGTCACAGCGTCGCTCATCTGGCGCAGCGGGTTGATATCGTCCAGAACCCAGATCGAGCGGCCGTGGGTTCCCACAATCAGGTCATCGTGCTTGACCAGAATCTCGTGGACCGGGCTGACCGGCAGATTGAGCATGAATCGCTGCCACGTCGCGCCATCGTCCCACGACAGATACAACCCCGTCTCCGTCCCCGCGAACAGCAGCCCTCGCCGCACCGGGTCGGCGCGCACCACGCGCACAAAGTCATCGTGGGCAATGCCGTCGTCGATGCGCGTCCAGCGCTTACCGTAATCGGTCGCCTTGTAGATGTAGGGCCGGTAATCGTCCAGCTTGTAGCGGTAGGCGGCGACATACACCGTGCCCGGGTCGAAGGGCGACACCTCGATGCCGCTGATCGTGGACCAGTCGAGCATCCCCGGCGGCGTCACGTTGGCCCACGTCTGGCCGCCGTCGCGGGTCAGGTGGATCAAGCCGTCGTCGGAGCCGGCCCACATCGTCCCCTGCTCGTGGGGCGACTCGACCAGGGAGAAGACCACGGCGTAAGTCTCTGCGCCGATGGAGTCGCGGTTGACCGGCCCCCCCGTCGGCTTGAGGGTCTCCGGGGCGGCGCGTGTCAGGTCGGGGCTGATGGGTTCCCAGCTCTGGCCCTCATTGGTCGACCGGAAGACGATATTACCGCCGATGTACAGCGTGTTGGAGTCGTGGGGCGAGAGGAGGATGGGATACGTCCAGTGGAAGCGGTACTTGTCCTCCTCCGCCCCATAGCCGCTCATCGCCTCCGGCCAGGTGGTGATCAGGCGAAGCTGGTCGCTGTGGCCGTCGTAACGCTCCAGCGAGTTACCGCCGCCCGGCGCCGAGCCGATCGCCCCCACGAAGACGATGTTGTGGTCATCGGGATGCACCACGATGTAGCCGCTCTCGCCCGAGCCGGTTTCGTAGCAATCGCCCCACTTGATGCCGCTGTGATTGACATCGCTGGGCATCGCAATGCTGGTATTGTCCTGCTGCGTGCCATAGATGTAGTACGGGGTGCGGTTATCGGTCGCCAGGTGGTAGAACTGGGCCGTCGGCTGGTTATAGATGCTCGACCACGACGCCGCGCCATTGTAGGACACGTTCGCCCCGCCGTCGTTGCCCTGCACCATGCGCAGCGGGTTCTTGGGGTCGATCCACAGGTCATGGTTGTCGCCGTGCGGCGTGTCGATCTGGGCGAACGTCCGGCCGCCGTCGGTGGACTTCCAGAAGGCCAGGTTGTTGATATAGACCGTCTCGCCGTCCTGGGGGTCGGCCGTGATGTGAACATAGTACCAGGCGCGGGAGATGAGGCGGAAATCACCGCTGACCTTCTCCCACGTGTCGCCGTAGTCGTCGGAGCGATACAGGCCGCCATCAGGCTGGTGCTCGATGAGCGCCCATACCCGGCCCTGCTGCGCCGGCGACACCGCCACGCCCATCTTGCCCTTGATGCCCTGGGGCAGGCCGGTCTTCCCACTGATGTCGGTCCACGTCTCACCGCCGTCCATCGAGCGCCACAGGCCGCTGTCAGGGCCACCGCTGGAAATCTGCCACGGGCTGCGGTACGCTTCCCAGATCGTCGTGAACAGGATGCGCGGATTCTTGGGGTCCAGGCTCAGGTCGACCGCGCCCGCCTTATCGCTCTTGTGAAGCACGAGCCGCCACGTCTGCCCGCCATCGGTGGACTTGTAGACGCCGCGCGCCGGATGCGGGCCGAAAGCGTGGCCCAGCGCCGCCACCCACACCACGTCCGGATTCTGCGGGTGGACGCGAATCTTGCCGATGTGCCGCGTGTCGGCCAGCCCCATGTGCTGCCACGACTTGCCCGCGTCCGTCGACTTGTACACGCCGTCGCCGTGGGACACGTCGATGCGGATGGTTGTCTCGCCCATGCCCGCGTAGATGACATTGGAGTCGGAGGGCGCGACTTCCAGCGCGCCGACCGACGAGGTCTTCAGGTACGGGTCGGACACGCACTCCCAATACTGCCCCCCGTCGGCCGTCTTCCAGATGCCCCCCGCGACGCCGCCAAAGTAGAAGACGTTGGGGTTATCGTAGTCACCCGAGACGGCGACAACGCGGCCACCGCGAAATGGACCGATACAGCGCCACTCGAGCAGTCCGGTGAGATCCTTCGCGTCCGCCATGGCAAGCTCCTTCTCTGTTGTTCCCCTGCGTTGGATGCCGACCATTGTAACAGACGGCCCGGAGAACAGCAAGAACGACCGCGGCCCCTTTCCTATCTGGCATGCAGGGCCAACCCTCGAACCCGGCTATGGTGGGCCTGAAATTCGCGTTGCTAGGCTGGCGGCAAACTATGCTAGAATTAGTGATGTGAACAAGCTCGCCCCGGCGCGCGTCGCGCCCCCCCGCCTCATCGAAACCCTCGCCCTGGGCTTCAACCTGGCCGTGAGCGCGCCCTTCGCCGTCGCCATCGCGGCCGTGCTCGATATCGTCTACTGGCTTGGCCCCCGCCTGTCCCTGGGCGACACCTGGCTATCCACCATTCGCGACCAGCTGATCGCTACGCCCATCGACCAGGCCGCCGCGCAACCCCTGCTCGACAACATCGCCCTGCTGGCGCAGGCGAATCTACTCACCCTCCTGTCGGCGGCCGCCAGTCTCGGCGGCCTGTGGCCCATGGGCCTGTCCAGCCTCTTCGGCAGCGCGCCCGGCATCGACAGCCTGGGCGACGCCCTGACAATCCCCTCGGCAGGCATGGCCTTGCTACTGGTCATTGCCCTGCTGGTCCTCGGCACGCTCGCCGGCGCGCTCTACCTCGTCTTCGTCGCCGCCCGCATCAGGCGCGAGACGCCCCGTCCCGAGCGCATCGTCAGCTGGGCCATGGGCGCCTGGGGCCGCATCCTCCTCCTAAACGCCATCGTGCTGCTCGGCCTCATGATCCTCAGTGTGCCCTTCAGCCTGCTCCTCGTCGTCGCCAACATGATCAGCCCCGCCCTCGGCCCTGCCCTGGTAGCCTTCGCCATCGTCATCTTCTTCCTCCTCTGGGCCTACGGCTGGTTCACCGTGCCCGCCATCGTCCTCGATGAGATCAACCCGGCCCGCGCCTACTGGCGCAGCTGGCAGGTCGTCCGCCGTCACTTCTGGCCGGCGGCTGGCCTCATCCTGCTGTGCCTGGTGCTCAGCCTCGGCTTCGGCGAACTCTGGCAGTGGCTGTCCGAGGAGGCCTGGGCTGTGCCCATCGCCATCCTCGGCCAGGCTTTCCTCAGCACCGCGCTGACCGCCTCGATGATGGTATTCTACGACACCCGCAAGGTCGCCAAGAGCTAACGACAACCCAGCAAGGACACAGCCATGATGAAGAACCCAGATGAGCTGGCCGCCAGGTTGACCACGGAGCGCGAGCGACTGTGGCAGGCGCTCCAGGGCGTGGACGCGGCCGCAGCCGCCTACCGTATCGACGGCGTCGACGGCTGGACATCCATCCATGACGCCATGAAGCACGTCGCCTCGGCTGAGCACAGCATGATGGTCATCGTGCAGCGTACCCTCGACGGAACCTACCAGAAGGTGCAGGACTTCGACCTCAACCGCTTCAATGCCCGTCAGGTCGAGAAGCGCGCCGGCCAGTCATGGGCCGATACTTTGGGCGAGCTGGAACAAGTGCGCGCCCGCACCATGCAGACCCTCGCCGGCCTGACCGAAGCGCAGCTTGCCCTCCCCACCCATCACCCCGTCTGGGGCGATGTCGACATCGCGGGCATGTTCCGGATCATCTCCATTCATGACAGCCTGCACCGCAAGGACGTCGAGACCCTCAAGGATGAGTTAGCCAAGGCCCCATAACCCTCACCCGGGTCGGTTCAGCGAGTCGCAAAATTGGAGAGTCTCCCATTGCTCCAAATGGCTGGCCTACCAGCTCCAGACGGAAAGGATCCAACGATGGCTCCCCGCACGCCGCCTCGTGTATCCCATCTCCTCCCCCTCCTCCTGCTACCCCTGCTGCTCCTGCTGCTTTCTGGCTCCCTCTCGGCGGCCTTCGCCGCCCCCAGCGCCGCGAATCCCACCAGCGTCACCATCGCCGGCAACCTGCAAAGCGAGTTGGGCTGCCCCGGCGACTGGCAGGCCGACTGCGCCGCCACTCACCTGAGCTACGCCGACGACGACGACGTCTGGCAGGGCACGTTCAGCCCACCGGCCGGCAGCTACGAGTACAAGGCCGCGCTGAACAACAGCTGGGACGAGAACTACGGCCTCCACGCCACGCCCGGCGGGGCCAACATCCCGCTGGCCGCGCCCGGCGGCCCGGTTCAGTTCTTCTACGACCACAAGACGCACTGGATCACCGACAACAAGAACTCCATCATCGCCACCGTGCCCGGCAGCTTCCAGTCGGAACTGGGCTGTCCCGGCGACTGGCAGCCCGACTGCCTGCGCTCCTGGCTGCAAGACCCGACGGGCAGCGGTACGTACAGCTTCGAGACGACCGCCCTGCCCGCCGGTAGCTACGAGGGCAAGGTTGCCATCAACCAGGGGTGGGATGAGAACTACGGCCAGGGCGGCGTGCCCGGCGGGCCGAATATCCTCTTCACCGTGCCGACGAACAACGCGAAGGTCGTCTTCCGCTACAACCCCACCACCCACGTTCTGACCATCCTCGCCGGTCACGGCCAGGACAACAACGTCGAGTGGGATGGCCTGCGCCACGACTCCCGCGACAGCCTGTACCGCTCGCCGGGCGGCGCGGTTCCGGCGGGCACACCCGTGACCATCCGCCTCCGCACGTTCCACAACGACGTGACCTCGGTCAAGCTGCGCGTCTACGACGTCAATGCTGGCGGCCAGACCCTCGTGCCCATGCAGCCCGCCGCCACCAACGTAGCATGCTTCCAGCCCGGCCTGGAAGCCGAGACGTGCGACTTCTGGGCCGCCACGCTGCCCAACACCGCGCCCAACAACCTCTGGTATCGCTTCATCATCACCGACGGAACCAGGACCGCCTACTACGCCGACGACACGCCCGCCCTGGATGGCGGCCTGGGCGCGCCGACGGATACCCCGGTCGATCAGAGCTTCGCCCTGACCGTCTACGACCCGGCCTTCAGCTCGCCGGCGTGGACGCGGCGCGGCATCATCTACCAGGTCTTCCCCGACCGCTTCAACAACGGTCGCCAGGACAACGACCCCAGAACCGGCGACATCCGCTACGACGACCCCGTTCTGGCCCTGCCGTGGGGCACGCTGCCCGAGGGCTATTGCCGCAACTACGCCGACGCCGTCGGCCGCTGCCCCTGGCGGTTCGACGCCACCCCGCCCGCCTCCAGCCCCGACAAGGAGCAGCCCCGCGGCCGCGACTATATGGGCGGCGACCTCAAGGGCGTCGACCAGAAGCTCGACTACCTGTGGGGCCTGGGCATCAACACCCTCTACTTCAACCCCATCTTCGACGCCGGATCCAACCACAGCTACGACACCCAGGACTACACCCGCATCGACCCCTACTTCGGGACGCAGGACGACTGGGAGAATCTGGTCAAGCACGCCGAGGCGCGCGGCATGCGCATCGTCCTCGATGGCGTGTTCAACCACATGTCCTCCGACAGCCCCTTCTTTGACCGCTACCACCACTACGACACCGTCGGCGCGTGCGAATCGCTGACCTCGCCCTGGCGCGACTGGTTCACCTTCCGCGACGTGCCCGCTGGCACGGGCGAGTGCGTCGGCAGCGCGGGCGACAGGTCAGCCAGCTACGATGGCTGGTTCGGCTTCGACAGCATCCCCGTCCTGAACAAGAGCAATCCCCAGGTCCAGCAATATTTCCTGACCGCCCCCGACAGCATCTCAAAGCGCTGGCTGAGCCAGGGCGCGGGCGGCTGGCGGCTGGATGTCATGGGCGACGCCTCCTTCCCCCCTGGCTACTGGGAGACGTTCCGCTCCGAGGTCAAGACCACCAGCCCCGACTCGGTCATCATCGGCGAGCTGTGGCAGAAAGACACCACCCTGCTGCGCTTCCTGCGCGGCGACCGCGCCGACGCCACCATGAACTACCGCCTGCGCGACGCCGTGCTGGGCCTGCTGGCGCCCGGCCCCTTCGACTCCAAAGGCTTCGCCGACAGCGGCCGCATCATCAAGCCGTCGGAGTTCATGTCCCGCGTCAGTTCCATCCGCGAGGACTACCCCGACGCGGCCTACTACGCCGCGATGAACCTCCTCGACAGCCACGACACCGAACGCATCCGCTGGACGCTCACGCCGGGCCAGGACACCCGCGCCGACAAGGAGTTCAACGCCGCGAACGTCGCCAGCGGCGCGGCCCGCCTGCGCCTGGCGACCCTCATCCAGTTCACCATGCCCGGCATGCCCACCGTCTACTACGGCGACGAAGTGGCCGTGACCGGCGACGACGATCCCGACGACCGCCGTACCTACCCCTGGGGGGGCGACGCCAACCCCTCCCGCCCCCAGGTGCAGTCCCACTACACCAACCTGGCGCTGGCCCGCCGCATGAGCGAGGCCCTGATGCGCGGCTCATTCCAGCCGCTGCTGGCCGACGACGCGGCCGACGTGGTCGCCTATGGCCGCAAGACCGACGCCCAGGCCGCCATCGTCGTCGTCAACC
The DNA here is from genome assembly GCA_034431435.1 of Anaerolineae bacterium. Classification (GTDB taxonomy): domain Bacteria; phylum Chloroflexota; class Anaerolineae; order Epilineales; family JAHCIE01; genus JAHCIE01. The sequence goes on from DAOUDG010000074.1 coordinate 42,163, forward strand.
GTGGCGACCAGCCCCGCACCGTCAGCGTGCCCGTGGCGGGCTTCCTGCCCGACGGCGCGCTCCTCTCCCTGAGCGTCAGCACGGGCAACGTGAGCGGCGGCCCCGTAACCGTCACCAACGGCGCGGTCAGCCTGACCCTCGGCCCGCTCAGCGGCGCGTTGCTCCAGACCTCGCGCATGACCCTCGCCCCACCCCCCGCCCCCGCCAACCTGCGGGTGACGGCCGAGGGCGCGGATAGCATCGACCTGGCCTGGGACGCCGTGGCCGGCGCGGTGGGCTACCACGTCTACCGCAGCGTCGTCAGCGGCGGTGGCTACGTCAGGGTCAACGCCGCCCCGATAACCGGGCCAACCTACACCGACAGCGATCTCCACAATGCCCAGGCCGTCTTCTACGTCGTGCGCGCCGTCGACGCGACGGGCAACGAGAGCGCGGCTTCCAACGAGGTCAGTGCGCTGCCCCACTACACCATCGGCTGGGCCAACCTCCAGTGGCCGCCCACCCTGACCCACACCATCAGCGCCGTCAACCGCACCGACAATGTCTACGGCCAGGTGTGGATCGACAGCGTGACCAGCCGCCCCGGCGCGACCCCCAACCTGCGCGCCCAACTCGGCTTCGGCCCGACCGGCAGCAATCCTGCCAACAACCCCGCCTGGACCTGGGTGGATGCCAGCTTCAACGTCGACGCGGGCAACAACGACGAGTTCCAGGCCAGCCTGTTGCCCGAGGCCGTGGCCGTCTACGACTACGTGTACCGCTACACCACGACCGGCGGCCACGACTGGCTGTACGCCGACCTGAACGGCCCCATCGCCACCGGCGCATCGCCCGCCAACCCCGGCAGGCTGACCGTCAATCCCAGCGACGACACCACCGCCCCCGCCACCCCCACCGGCCTGCGCGTCGTCGGCGCGTCGCCCGGCGGCGTCGATCTGGCCTGGGACGCCGTCAGCGGCGACCCCAGCCTGTACGGCTATGAGGTGGCCCGTGGCGCGGCGGCGAGCGGTCCGTTCACAACCCTGGCCCGCCTGACCGGCGCGACCTACACCGACCTGGACGTGACCGAAGGCGGGACCTACTTCTACGTCGTGCGGGCCGTGGACCTGTCTCTCAACCGCTCGGCCGACTCGACGCCGGTTCAGGCGACGGCCGCCCTGCGCACCGTGAGCCTTCTCTTCAACGTCACCGTGCCCGAGACCACCGACGCCACGGGCCGCTCCGTCTACATCGCCGGCTTCCTCGACCGCCTGGATGGTAACCTGCCCCAGTGGAACCCCGGCGGCGTGGTCCTCACCCGCCGCGACGCCACGCACTGGACCATCACCCTGACCGGGAAAGAGGGAACCCAGATCGAGTACAAGTACGCCCTCGGCTCCTGGGACTACGTGGAGAAGGATGGCGCGTGCGGCGAGATCGGCAACCGCCAGCTCACCTTGAGCTACGGCAGCGACGGCACGCAGACCGTCAACGACAGCGTGCCGAACTGGCGCAACGTCGCCCCCTGCGGCAACTAGCGGGACACGGCGCGGGGGCCGGGGTCACGGGTCAACGTTGGCGCCGGCCCGTTGACCTGTCAGGCCCAACCCCCGCGCCGGCCCGCCTCCAAGAGGACACTATCATGAGATTGGGTGTTGTCTTTCCCCAGACCGAGATTGGCCCCGACCCCGCCAGGGTGCGCGCCTACGCCGAGGCCGCCGAGGGCCTGGGCTTCGCGTACCTGCAAGCCTACGATCACGTCCTGGGCGCGGACACCCGTGTGCGCCCCGACTGGCGCGGCCCCTACACGCTGGAGACCCTGTTCCACGAGGTCTTCGTCCTGTTCGGCTACCTGGCCGCCACCACCCGCCACCTGGAACTTGTCACTGGCATCCTCATCCTCCCCCAGCGGCAGACGGCGCTGGTCGCCAAGCAGGCCGCTGAGGTCGACGTGTTGAGTGGCGGGCGGCTGCGTCTGGGCGTCGGCGTCGGCTGGAACCCCGTCGAGTACGAGGCGCTGGGCGAAGATTTTTCCAATCGTGGCCGGCGCATCGAGGAGCAGATTCAGGTCTTGCGCCGCCTGTGGACCGAGCCGAGCGTCAACTTCACAGGCCAGTGGACCACCATCCCCCATGCCGGCATCAACCCCCTGCCCATCCAGCGGCCCATCCCGATCTGGATGGGCGGTCAGGCCGACGTCGTGCTCGACCGCGTCGGGCGCATCGCCGACGGCTGGTTCCCCCAATGGCGGTGGTTCCCGTCGGTGGCAACGATGCGCGCCGCCATCGACCGGGTGCGCGGTGTCGCCCGCCAGCACGGCCGCGATTCCCAGGCCCTCAGCGTCTCCGGCGTCACCGCCATCAGCAGCGGCACGCCCGACGACTGGCGGCAAGCAGTCCTCGACTGGCAGGCGGCCGGGGCCACGCACCTGGCCGTCAATACCATGGGCGGCGGCCTGACCTCCCCCGACGGCCACATCGCCGCCCTGATGCGCTTCGCGAGCGAAGTCGCTCCCGTCCTGGCGACCGACCATGACTGAGGCGAGGGACATCGACCTGTGGCGGCGTATCCTGGCCGCCGACCTACCCAGCCACGGCTACTTCACCGAGCGTCAGGACTGGCCCGGCGCGGCGGTATTCACCGCTACCACCGCTGACGACTTCAGCATCGCCGTGCTTCAGCAAAGCGCGCCCGACGCGGCCGACGCGCTGCTAGAGCGAATCATCACCCACTACAGCGGCCTGGGCCTGACACCCGTCGTCCGTGTCACCCCGCTCTCGACACCCGCCGACTGGCCGCAGCGCCTCGCCGCGCGTGGCTTCACCAAGACCGCCGACAGTGAGGTCTTCATGCGCCTGGTCGGTCCGTTTCACGGCGCGATCAACCTCGGCCTCGACGTGCGGCGCGCGCCCGAAGAGACCGACCTGGCAGACTTCGCCACGACGCAGCTGGCTGGCTTCGGTAGCGACGATTCCGCCGACTTCTGGGTCGCCCAGGCGCTTCGTAACCGCGAGCGCTGGGACTATCGTTTCCTGGTCGCGTATCTGGAGAATCAGCCCGTGGGCGCGCTCTCGGCGCGTTTCGAGCCGGGGGTGGTCGGTCTGTACGGTCTGGCGACACGCCCCGCCTATCGCGGGCGGGGTGTGGGCACGACACTGTTGGCCGCGGTCATCGACGAGGCCCGCCAGCGAGGGGCGGGCCTCATCTTCCTCTCAGCGCTTCCCGACTCAGCGGCGGCGCGTCTCTACGAGCGGCTGGGCTTCGCGCCGCTCTTCACGGCCGATACCTACGCGCTGTCGGGCCTATCCTCCCCGGCGGGCTAACCGCTACGGCCACATCTCATAGGTGATCTGAATCTGCTGCGTGAACGTCAGCTCACCCCCCTGCACGGGTGGCGGGGCGGCGGCCGGCATGGCCCGCGCGACCCCGGCCGCCACGTCCATCTGGGGAGCCGCGCTGCCAATGACCTCGGTGATGACTCGCGGCGGACCAAGCGTCACGCCGGCCGCCTGGGCGATCAGCTGGGCCTGACGGCGAGCATCGGCCACGGCATTGGCGCGCGCCTGTTCCGTCAGCGGCGTTGGGTCGTCGACGCTGAACTGGATACCGCCCGCGACGTTCGCGCCCGCCTCAATCGCCCCATCGATGGCCGGGCCGACGGTGTTCAGGTCGCGCAAGGTCACGTTGACCGTCGAGCTGACCCGGAACTGGGGCCTGGGCGTTGCCGTCGGCGCAGCGGGCGCGCCAGCCGCCTGAACCGCGACCGGGCCACCCCCGTCGCGCACCGGGAAGATGGAGTACTGCGACGTCTGGATATCCCTATCCGCCACGCCCAGGCTCTTGAGCTTGGCGATAATGGCCGCCGTCTTGGTGTTCGCCTCCGTGGCGGCCTGGCGCACCGTGTCAGCGGTCGCCTCGACACCCAGCGTCACCCGTGCCACGTTGGGCGTCGCCACGGCGCGGCCCCCGCCGATGACCGTGATGCTGCCCGCCGTGCGCGTGCCCGTAGTCGTCGGTGCGGCGCTGGCGCCGCTCGCGGTCGCCGCCGTGGGCGTCGCGCTGGCGGCCACAGCCGGGACCGTGGTCGGCGTCGCGGCGGCCCTGGTCGGGACCGTGGTCGGCGCGGAGGTCGGGACCGTGGTCGGCGCGCTGGTCGGGACCGTGGTCGGCGCGCTGGTCGCCGCCGCCGCGCCGACCGCTGTAGCGACTGGCGTGCCCGCCACAATCACCGCCGCCGCCACAGGCGTGCCGCCCGTGCTGGCAACCACTACGCCCGCCGCGGGCGTGCCATTTCGGGCGGGAGCCTGGGCTGTGGCGACCAGGCTCTGAATCTCAGGCGGCGCGGTCGGCGTGCCACTGACCGCCGGGAAGGGCGTTGCCATCGGCGCGGCCCCTGTGGCGGCATCCTGGAGTGTCTGCAGCGCCTGGCGGCGGTTGGCGACGGCCCAGTCGCGCAGCGTGGCATACTGCTCAGGGCTGAGGACGCCGGACTGCAATCGCTGCCAGGTGTTCTGGCCGATAGGACCAGCGTCCTGGGCCAGCGTGCCCCGCGCGGCCGCCTCGCGGAGCAGTTGCGCCTCCTCGGTCAGGGCGGCGGCCATGCCCTGCCCCTGTTCCTCGTTGATCTTGAGAGAACTGAGGACCAGGGCCAGCTCAGGCGTAGGCCGTATCAGGAACAGGGCCAACGGCAGGAGCAGCGGCTCTTCGGTGGCTGTGGCGGTGGGCTGAGCCTGGGCCTGGGCCGCGCCGTCGGGCATGAGCGCCACGGCGAGGGCCAACAGGGCGCAGGCGGCAAGGACGGCCAGAGCCGACGACCCGAAACGAATGCGCATGAACACTCTCCTTCAGGCGTTGGCGGCCGCCGCATGCACAACATTGCCGCGGCCGGGTGGCCCAAGTATAATTGCGTCGCAGTGCATTGTACCCTACTCTGTAAGGAATCTCAATCCCCCGTGCCACTCCAATTTACCCTTCCCTGCCGAATCAACATTTTAGGCAACCCATCCGATGCCAACGAGGGCGCCCACGCCACCATCAGCGCCGCCATCGCCCCCTTCAGCGGCGCGTTCGCCGCCGCCAGCGACACCCTCATCCTTGAGGCGCTGGAGCGGAGCGGCGAAGGTTGGCGCGTCGTCGAGCAGCAGACGCCACGCGAGGTGGCGCCGCTGGCCCTCGACGGCCATTTCGACCTGCCCAAAGCCGCCATCAATCGCCTCCGCGCCTGGAGCCAGGAGTTCCGCGCGAAGTGGGACCACGGGCGGATTCGCCTCGCCCTGTGGACCGACGTGCCGCGCCAGAGCGGCCTGGGCGGCTCATCGACCCTGGTGCTGGCGACGCTAGCCGCCCTGCGCGAGGTCTTTGACCTCGACCGCGCCATCCATAACGACTACGTGCTATCGGAACTGGCGCAGCGCGTCGAGGCCCTGGATCTGGGCATCGCGTGCGGCTTCGCCGACCGCTACGTGCCCGTATTCGGCGGCCTCGGCTACCTGGACTATCGCGGCAAGCTGCACCACAAGCCACTGGGCCAGGAGCCACTCGTAACCTACGAGCGCCTCGACCCCTGGCTTCCCGATTTGCCCCTGGTCATCGCCTTCACCGGCGTCCAGCACGACTCCGGCGATGTCCACGGCGTCATGCGCGCTCGCTACCTGCGCGAGTACCACGACTACGAGGTCAGCGGCGGCGACCCACCCTTCATGCTGCGGGTGATGGCGCAAGTGGGCGAGACCGCCTGGCGCGGCAAGCTGGCCGCCCTGACCGGCGACTGGGCGACGTTCGGCGCGCTGATGAACGAGAACCACCGCCTGGTGGACGAGATGATGCTCTACTGTGGCTTTGGCGACGGCGCCGGAGCGACCAACAACAGCTTCATCCATGCCGCCCTGGACGAAGGCGCGCTCGGCGCGAAACTCACCGGCGCGGGTGGCGGCGGGTCGGTGTTTGCCCTCGTCGCGCCAGGCTGCGAAGGCCGCCTCATCGCCGCCTGGGAGGAGGTCGCCCGCGACGAGGGCCTGGTGGAGGCGCGTGTTTGGAAGCCGCGTATCGAGGCGCGCGGCCTGCGGGTCGAGACGGTCGCCGCGTGGCCCGGCGCGCCATCCCTGTCGGGCCGCTGAGGAACGTATGCAAGGCGTCATTCTGGCCGCCGGTAAAGGCTCGCGGCTGCATCCCATCACCCTGGCCCGCAGCAAGGCCATGATGCCTATCCTGGGGCGGCCCATGGTCGCCCGCGTCCTGGAGATGCTCCACGCCAACGCCATCGACGAGTTCATCCTCGTCGTCAGCCCCGACGACCCGCATATCGAAGACTACTTCATCCGCGAGTATCTGCCCACGCGCGCCGACGTGCGCGTCCACTTCGTCTACCAGACGGAGCGGCGCGGCATGGCCGACGCCCTCGGTCGGGCCGCGCCCCTCATTCGCGGCCCCTTCGTCCTGTCGGCGTGCGACAACCTGGTGGTGGCGGCCCACGTCGATGAGCTGCTCAAGGTGCTGCGCGCGCGCCCCCACGCGCAAGGCGTTCTCAGTCTCATGCCCATTCCAGCCGACAAGATCGGCAAAACGGGGATGGTGGCGCTGGACGGCGAGCGCGTCACCCGCATCGTCGAGAAGCCCGACCCGCGCGACGCCTTCTCCGACATCGGCAGCCTGCCGCTGTACGTGTTTCAGCCGCGCCTCCTGGACTACCTGGCGGAGGTCCCCCTCTCGCCGCGCGGCGAGTACGAGCTGCAAGACGCCATCCAGATGCTCATCGACCGCGAGGGCGGTGTCTACGGCGTCGTCACCGACAGCCGCCTGACCGTGACGAGCGCGGCCGACCTGCTGGCGGTCAATCGCCACTACTTGCTGACCGGCGACGGCCAGCCGCAGCTCGCCCCGCGCCGCGTCGGGCCGGGCACGCATCTCATCACGCCGCTATACATCGAGGAGGGGGTGGAGATTGGCGCGGGCTGCGTCATTGGCCCCCACGTCTACGTCGAGCGCGGCGCTCTCATCGGCGACGGCGCGCATCTCGAAGACGCGGTGGTGCTGCGCGATGCGACCGTCGACGCCGGCCGCTGCGTGGTGGGGGATGTGGTGGCGTAGCTATCTATACCGCCTCAGTCACCAACCCTAGCTCGCGGAAGATGCCCAGGCGGTCCTGATAAATGCGGGTCTCGATGATGCGCCCCCCGCGCACGCGAAAGACGGTCGCCCCCGACCACTCGACAGCCTTGCCGGTCGGCGGCCGCGACGACGACCCGCGAATACGAAGCGGGCCGTCGTTGGTCCCCCGCGCCGTCCAGGTGGCGACGACGGTCTCGCCCTCGGCAATGAGATCGTGGACGGTGTACTGGAGGTCGGGCAGGCGGGCGACGTTCTCGGCCACGAAGTCGCGGGCGCCGGCCGGGCCGGGCGGGACGCCAGGCGGAGCCGTCGCGTCGCGGTAGACAGCGGCGAACAGGTCATCGGCGGCGGCCAGGTCGCGGGCATTCCACACGTCGTCGTAGTAGCGGCGCGCCAGGGCCTTATTGGCGTCGGTCGTCATCATTCCCTCCTGATCGGAAGCACTGGACAGGCTAGACAGGATGAACCGGCCGGCCGCAGGCCCGGCGGCGCATCCTCCGTGATGCCCAGTATAGGAGCCGCTGGCGCGGCGCGCGACAGTCGTATGGGCGATTGTGCGTCGCGCGTTCGTAGGACCGAAGAACGCTGTTTGCGATATAATGGGGCTGAGGGACTTGCTCATTCCTATGGCAGGCGCGTACCCGGCCTGCCCCTTCGACACCTCGGGAGGCCCTATGGAGCACGGTATCGTCAACAGCGTCGCGTACGCCAGGGGGCGGCGCGTCGGCGAGGTCGAGCTAGGCCAGATTCGCCAGTTCCTGGAAGACCCCGAGGTCTTCATCTGGATCGGCCTGTACGAACCCGACGAAGAGATACTCCGACAGATTCAGCAAGAATTCGGATTGCATGACCTGGCCATTGAGGATGCGCACCGCGCCCACCAGCGCCCCAAGGTCGAAGACTACGGCGACGAGTTGTTCGTCGTCATGCGTACCGCCCAGGTGAACGAACAGACGCATCGTGTGGACTTCGGCGAAACTCACATCTTCGTCGGCGCGCGCTACGTAGTGTCCGTCCGCCACGGCTCCACGCAGTCGCACACCCATATTCGCGCCCGCGTCGAACGAACCCCCCATCTGCTGGCCCAGGGACCGGCCTTTGTCCTCTACGCGCTGATGGATTTCATCGTCGATCAATACTTCCCCGCCATCGAGACGCTGGAGCAAGACCTGGCCGACCTGGAAGACAAGGTCTTCAGCGAGAGCTTCAGCCGCGACACCACCGCCACCATCTATCAGCTTCAGCGGGAATTGCTGCACATCAAGCACGTCGTCTCGCCGCTGGTAGAGATGTGCAACCGCCTCTCGCGTCCCGGTAACCAGATCATCCCAGAGGCGGGGCGGCTGTACTTCCGCGACATCTACGACCACGTCGTGCGCGTCAACGAGATGATCGACACCCAGCGCGAGCTGCTGACGACCACGCTGGAAGCGACCTTCTCCCTCATCTCCATCAGGCAGAACGAGGTGACGAGGCGTTTCGCCGCCTGGGCGGCGATCATCGCCTTGCCCACGATGATCGCCGGCATCTACGGCATGAACTTCGAGACCATGCCCGAACTGCACTGGTCCTTTGGCTATCCCTTCGTCCTCACGATCACGATTCTGCTATGCGTCATCCTGTACAGCCGTTTCCGACGCTCAGGCTGGATCTGAGGGCTAACCCCGCGTCGCCACCCACATGGGGTGGCACGCGCGCTTTACCTGCCCGCCGGGCCGTGGTATAATAGAGATGTTCACTCAACCCCTACAGGAGGTGTATGTCGTCTCTTCCCCAGGCTCCCACCACCAGCGCCGACTCCGATACCACCGAACTGGCTCACCAGATCGTTGACCTTATCTCCGACCGCCAGGGCAGCGACATCGTCCTCATGGACTTGCGGGACGTGTCGCTCCTGGCCGACTACTTCATCCTCGCCAGCGCCGATAGCCGACGCCAGATTCGCGCCATCCAGGACAACGTCCACGAGGCGCTCCACAAGAGCAAGATTTCCCCCCTCCGCATCGAAGGCAAGCCCGAATCCGGCTGGGTAATCATGGACTACGGCCCCGTCGTGGTCCACCTGTTCGATCCGGAGGCGCGCGCCTTCTACAGGCTCGAAACCCTGTGGAAGAACGCGCCCGTGGTGCTCCACATCCTGTAGGCCGACCGAAGACAAAGGGCCAGGGACCACCCAGATGGCAGGCCCTGGCCCTTCGTCCTCGGGCATGTCACCCCGCCCACCAGCGCGGTAGCGTCTCGGCGGCCGGGCCGAGAATCACCTCGTCGGCGTAGTCGCTCAGCGGCGTGCGCGCCACGTTGAACTCGATGACGCGCCCGCCCGCCTCCAGCGTCACCAGCGGCAGGCTCGCCGCCGGCTGCACCAGCGCCGACGTGCCCACCACCAGCATCAGGTCGGCGTGGCGGGCCGCCTGTTGCGCCGCCGTGATCACCCCCATATCCAGCGTCTCGCCGAACCACACCACATCCGGCCGCTCCAGCGCGCCACACCCGCAGCGGGGCGGCGTCGCCTTGAGGGGCACGTCGTAGTTGTCGCGGCGCGTCCCCTCGCGCACGCAGCGCACGCTCCACAGGCTGCCGTGGAGGCGCAGCACGCGGCGGCTACCCGCCCGCTCGTGCAGGCCGTCCACGTTCTGGGTAATCAGCGTAAAGTCGGGCAGCGCGGCCTCCATCGCCGCCAGGGTGACGTGGGCGGCGTTGGGCTGGCAGGCAGCGACCACCTGACGCCGCCAGTCGTACCACGCCCAGACCAGGGCCGGGTCGCGGGCAAAGGCCGCCGCCGTCGCCAGGTCCTCGGCGCGGTGCGTGCGCCACAGGCCGCCCTGGCCGCGAAAGGTGGGCACGCCGGACTCGGCGCTCACCCCCGCGCCGGTCAGGACGACGACGCGGCCGAGGCGAGCGCGGGCAGAGGGCAGGGGGGCTGGCTCAGTCATGGCCGTGAGTATAGCGCGACGGCGCAGCCGGCGCAACACAATGGGGACCGACCCGCTTGCGCCGCCGCCCCTTGTGTAGTACAATTGTTCTGACTCAAGAACGATTGACCAGTGAGGTGCAACATGGCGACAGACAGCGGCGTGATACTTGGCACGATGGCGTGGTCCTTCGATACCTGGGTGGGGCCGTTCTACCCGCCGGGTACGAAACCGGGTAACTATATCACGGAGTACGCCAAACACTTCCGGGCCGTGGAGATTGACTCCACCTTCTACGCCATCCCCCGCGAGAGCGTGGTCGACGGGTGGGCGGCCAGGACGCCCGACGGCTTCCTGTTCTGCCCCAAGTTCCCTCAACTCATCAGCCACGAGAAGAAGCTCCTCGACGCCGACCTGGAGACGGGCGCGTTCCTGGAGACGATGCGTCGGCTAGGCGACAAGCTTGGCCCCCTCGTCCTCCAGTTCGACTACACCTTCCAGGCCGAGCGCC
>DAOUDG010000075.1:0-10520 GCA_034431435.1 Anaerolineae bacterium
CCATGGCGAAGCAGAAGTTTGAGCGAACGAAGCCGCATGCCAACATCGGCACGATCGGGCACGTGGACCACGGCAAGACGACGCTGACAGCGGCGATCACCAAGACGCTGGCGCTGCAAGGTAAGGCCCAGTTCCGCGCCTTCGACTCCATCGACAACGCCCCGGAAGAGCGGGCGCGGGGCATCACCATCGCCATCGCCCACGTCGAGTACGAGACCGAGAAGCGTCACTACGCCCACGTGGACTGTCCGGGGCACGCCGACTACATCAAGAACATGATCACCGGCGCGGCGCAGATGGACGGGGCGATCCTGGTGGTCAGCGCGCCCGATGGACCGATGCCCCAGACGCGCGAGCACATCCTGCTGGCGCGCCAGGTGGAAGTGCCGGCCATGGTGGTGTTCCTCAACAAGGTCGACATGATGGACGACCCAGAGTTGCTGGAACTGGTGGAACTGGAGTTGCGGGAGTTGCTGAGCAAGAACAACTACCCTGGCGACGACATTCCGATCATTCGGGGCAGCGCGCTGGCGGCGTTGGAGAGCACGAGCAAGGACATCAACGCGCCCGAGTACGCGCCGATCCTGGAACTGATGCGGGCGGTGGACGCCTACATTCCGCAGCCGACGCGGCAGACCGACAAGCCGTTCCTGATGCCGATCGAGGACGTGTTCTCGATCAAGGGACGCGGGACGGTGGTGACGGGGCGCATCGAGCGAGGCATCGTCAAGACGGGTGAGACGGTGGAGATCGTGGGCATCCGCGAGCAGACGCGGTCGACGGTGGTGACTGGGGTGGAGATGTTCCGTAAGATTCTGGACGAGGGGCAGGCCGGGGACAACGTGGGCTTGCTGCTACGCGGGATCGAGCGGACGGATGTGGAGCGGGGACAGGTGGTCGCCAAGCCCGGCTCGATCAAGCCCCACCGCAAGTTCATGGGTGAGGTGTACGTGCTGAAGAAGGAGGAGGGGGGGCGACACACGCCGTTCTTCCAGGGCTATCGACCGCAGTTCTACATTCGGACGATGGACATCACCGGGACGTGCGAGTTGCCGGCGGGGGTGGAGATGGTGATGCCTGGGGACAACGTGAACCTGAAGGTTGAGTTGATTCACCCGGTGGCGTTGGAGCAGGGGTCGCGGTTCGCCATCCGCGAGGGCGGCCGCACCGTCGGCGCGGGTGTCCTCACCCAGGTCCTCGAGTAAGCAGCGCGGCGCACCCTGCCGCCTATGAGTCTCCAGGGGCACGCGAATGTGCGCCCCTGGAGACAACGATTAAGGTGGAGTCATGGCCAAGAAAGCCAATCGGATGGTGATTACGCTGGCCTGCACCAAGTGCCAGGAGCGCAACTACACCAGCGAGAAGAATCGCAAGAACGACCCGAATCGCCTGGAGCTCAAGAAGTTCTGCCCGCGCTGCCGTGAGCATCAGGTTCACCGCGAGACGCGCTAGACAGTCGTGGGAGGGAATCGTGAGCGCAGAAGTCAAGCGGCCCAACGAAGATAGCTTCCTCTATCGACTCCGCCGCTACCTCGAGACAACACGGGCCGAGCTTCGCAAAGTCAACTGGCCGGGGCGCGAGGAGTGGACGAACCTGACGCTGATAGTCCTGGCCGTCGTCGTCGCCATGTCTTTGCTCCTCGGCGCCATCGACGCCGGCTTTGCCGCGCTCTTCCGCGCCTTGCTTGGGTAAGCGACCCGCGCCAACACGGCGAGGCAAGAGGTTATGGATCAGAGCACAACCGGCAAGTCTGAAATCGAAAACGCAGACGACCAGCCCCAGATCGAGAAGGCCTGGTACGTCCTGCACACCTACTCGGGCTACGAGAAGAAGGTCAAGCGCAACCTGGAACGCCAGATCGAAGATCGCGGCCTCCAGGACCAGATCTTTCAGGTTGTCGTGCCTGTCGAAGAAGAGGTGGAGATCAAGGACGGCCAGCGCCGCATCGTCGAGCGCAAGATCTTCCCCGGCTACGTCCTGGTCGAGATGATCATGGACGACGAGACGTGGTTCCTGGTGCGCAACACACCGGGTGTCACTGGCTTCGTCGGGTCGGGCCTGCGCCCCGCGCCCCTGCCCATGCCCGAGGTCGACAAGATCATGAAGCGCATGCATTCCGAAGCGCCGAAGATCCGTGTGACTTTCCACACCGGCCAGAAGGTGCGCATCATCGACGGGCCATTCACCGATTTCAATGGCGTCGTCGAGGAAGTAGATACCGACCGGGGCAAGGTGCGCCTGACCGTGTCCTTCTTCAACCGCGATACGCCCCTGGAACTCGACTTCTTGCAGATCGAGAAGATTTAACAGACGATACGAGGCGCGCGCTCGCGCGTCTCGGGGCGCGTCAGCCGCGCGCCCCTACGCGAGGGAGCCTCAGTGGAGGCGAACTCATACCTCGGTAAAGGAAGGTACGCATGGCTGCGAAAGTCAAAGCGATCGTGAAGTTGCAGCTGGCCGCCGGCAAGGCCACGCCAGCGCCGCCGGTGGGTACGGCCCTCGGCCCCCACGGCATCAACATCCCCCAGTTCGTCAAGGAATACAACGCGCGAACGGCGGCCCAGGCCGGGCAGGTCATCCCGGTCGAGATCGTCATCATGACCGACCGCTCGTTCACCTTCTCGCTGAAGACGCCACCGGCGTCGGATCTGCTGAAGGCGGCGGCCAAAGTCACCAAAGGCGCGGCGAAGCCTGGCCCCGAGAAGGTCGGCCAGGTGACCCGCAGCCAGGTCAAGGACATCGCGCAGCAGAAGATGAAGGACTTGAACGCCGTCGATCTCGAGGGCGCCGAAAAGATGATCGAAGGCACGGCCCGCTCCATGGGTCTCAAGGTCGTCGAGGGCTAGGGGGACATCATGGCACAGAATCACGGCAAGAAGTTCGAGTCCGCCGAGAAGCAGGTTGATCGTACTCGGCAATATTCCACCCAGGAAGCCATCGCCCTGGCGAAGGCCCTATCCTTCGCCAAGTTCGACGAGACAGTCGAGCTTCACTTCCGCCTGGGCGTTGACCCTCGCCACGCCGACCAGCAGGTGCGCGGTGTCGTCCTGCTGCCCCACGGCACTGGCCGCCGCACCCGCATCGCTGTCTTCGCCGAGGGCGATGCCGCGCGCATCGCCGAAGAGGCAGGCGCGGACGTGGTTGGCGGCGACGACCTCATCAAGCGCGTTCAGGACGGTTTCACCGATTTCGAGGTCGCCATTGCCACGCCCACCATGATGGGTAAGGTCGGCCGTCTGGGTAAGGTGCTCGGCCCGCGCGGCCTCATGCCCAACCCCAAGTCAGGCACAGTCGTCGGCCCCGATGATCTGGCGCGCGTTATCGACGAGGCGCGCGGCGGCCGCGTCGAGTTCAAGCTCGACAAGACGGCGAACCTGCACGTCCCCATCGGCAAGCGCAGCTTCACCGAGGAGCAGCTGTACGCCAACCTCGCCGCGCTGGTCGAGGCCGTCAACCGCGCCAAGCCGTCGGGTGCGAAGGGCGTCTACATCAAGACCATGACACTCACCACGACGATGGGGCCTGGCATCAAGCTCGACCTGGCCGAGGCATCCACCCTCAAGGCCGCATAGCGCCAACCCACACGCTTTCACGACAACCCTCGGTTTCGCGATGAAACCGAGGGTTGCTGCTTTTCCCCCAGCCCCCGCCGCCACTTCCCTCGTAGGTCTCGCGGTCCAAATCTGACTGCCCCGCACGTATCGTGTAGCCGTCTCAGGCGTCTATAATTGTAGGCCGTGATCATCGCCGCCCCGGTCGCAGGTGGCCCTGGTGCGCTGTCCCCGCACAGGCGCAGGGACGTCGCGCCACAGGACAGTCTCTCGCCTGTCTGACATGAATAGTGGAGCAGGCCTCATGACAGCGATTCGAGTTCTGATTGGGGATATCTATCCGCTCCTGCGCCAGGGCCTGCGCGCGCTCCTGGCTGACGAGGACGACCTGCGTGTCATCGGCGAGGCTGAGAATCACGCCTGCCTCCTGCGCCTGTGCGAGGCGCAGCAACCCCAGGTTCTTGTCCTCGGCGACCTCCCGCCCACCGATGCGCCTGACCTGACGGTGGGCGTGCTGCATGATGTGTGCCCCTCGGGCCAGACAGTCATGCTGGCGACGGATGGTGACCCGACACGCCTGCGCACCTTGCTCGCCTGGGGCGCGGCGGGCATCGTCCTCAAGGGCGAGCCGCCTGAGCTTCTCCTCGAGGCCATTCGCGCTGTCGCGGCCGGCGGGGCGTGGTTGAGTCCCACCGTCCGCGAGGCCCTGGCAACCGTGGCCGAGGGCGAAGCGCCGCCCACCGCACCCCCCACTCTGACAGAGCGTGAGGGTGACGTGCTGCAGCTGATCGTCGCCGGGCGAGGCAACGCCGCCATCGCCAGCGAGTTGGCGCTGAAGGAACAGACGGTGCGCAACTACGCCACTCGCCTGTACACGAAGCTGGGCGTCGGCTCCCGGGCTGAGGCGATGGTCTGGGCCAGGGAGCATGGCTTCCCAGGCTAGTCAATTGAGTACAAATGTACTCACCAATTGAGTACATTTGTGTCTAGCGGAATTCACCGTCCTGGGGTACAGTGGGAAGGCGTCAGATGGGACGACATCGCGGTCGATCCCTCTTCACCCCAAAGGAGGTGACGCATGAAGCTCGGTATCAGTCGTGTATGGATAGCCCTGCTCAGCCTCGTGATGCTGGCGGGTCTGAGTGGCGGCCTGGGGTCTGGCGCGGTCCAGGCCCAGGAGCCGCCGATGGGCCAGGCCATCGCGCCCACGGGCGCGATGGAAGAGATTGTCGAGATGCGCGCCCGCAACCGCAAGGTGTTCCGCTACAACGAGACGCCCCGCCTCGTCGACGGCCAGGAAGTGGAGCGGCGGACGATGCAGGTCAGCCTCGCCAGCCTGCACTACCCGGACGCGGCCGGCAAGTGGCAGGACGTGGATACCCGGCCGGTGGACGCCGGCCGCGAGTACCGCGTTGACAAGACCAACGCGCCGCTGCGCCTGCCCAAGCTCGGCGCCGACCCGCTGGTCATCCAGGCGGGCCAGGACACCATCGACGTGCGCCTGGTGGGCGCGACGAGCGCCCCGGCCAGCCTGGCGGCGGCGCCGGGGGCGACGCAGGCCAATCAAGTCGCCTTCGCCAACCTGCTGCCCCAGACGGACATCGCCTACCAGGTCGAGCCGGACGGGGTGCGGGAGTGGATCACCCTCAAGGCAGCGGGGCATCCGACGGTCTTCAGCTTTGAGGTGACGACGGCGTTGAAGATGAGCCTGGCCGACGGGGCGGTCGTCTTCAGCAACGCGGCGGGCGAGGCGGTGGGCCACTTCACCCGCCCTTGGGTGACGGTGCCGGGGTCGCCGCCGGTCACGCGCTGGGGCACGCTGAGCCTGGACGGGACGCTGGTGACGATGACCCTGCCCGACCTTAGCGGTCTGGCTTACCCCATCGTGGTCGACCCGACATTCACTGTAAACGCGGGTGCCAACGACGGCTACACCGTGCCGGCCTGGAGTAGCTGGAACTCGACAGATGTGCGGGTCAACCTGGGCAAGGGGCTGTCGGGGGAAACGTACAACACGGCACTGCGCTGGACCTCTGCGACCAGCATTCCCCAGGCGACCAACATCACCTCGGCCAATGTGCAACTGCGCGCCGACAATAGCCAGAACGCGACCACCACGGCGGTGACCATTCGAGCCGCCCGCAACAGCGACAATGACGCCATCGACAACTACACCGAGTGGAGTGGCACGCTGCGAACGACGGCCTCAGTGGCGTGGACGATCCCGGCCTGGACAGCCATGACGGTATACACATCGCCGGACATCGCGTCGGTGATCCAGGAAGCGGTGAACCACTCAGGGTTCGACGGCGCGTTCCTACTGTTCTTCGACGACAACGGCTCGACGGCGGGGGCGACCCGCTCGGCGTACGCCTACGACGGCAGCTCCACCTATGCCCCCCAACTCCAGGTCAACTACGACGTCAAGCTCTCGATATTGAGACTGTTCTTCACGGACAAGGACAACGGCACGGCTGAGTACGCCATGACCAGCACTGACATCGCGAGCATTCAGGTCGACGCGGCTGAGAACCGTGGCAGTAGCTTCGGCAGTTACTCGACCAACTTCGTCACCTACGCGGGTGTAGGGGGGGCGGCTGGCAATTGCCTTGACTACTCTGTGGAAGGCCGATGGCGCGCTGACTACTCGACTGCCGCGACGAACATCAAGTGGCGCGCTCGGATACCCACTAACAAGACGGCCAAGGACAACGCCACGCCTGCTTGCACTGCACACACGACGAATCAGGCAAACACGATATGGGCTTATCGGTCCGACCCTATCCCGACAGGTTCCCATGAGTTTGTGATCGGGATAGGTATCTGGCCGTAGTAGTACCGCGACAGCACAGGTACAGAGAGCGCGAACTGATCGCGTTCTCTGTACCTGTGCTGGTTCGCCACACATGAGCAACGTCCGTCAGATCACAGACATCACAAGAGAAGGAACATCATCCGTGGACTCAAAGCGTACGCTTCGAGGACTGCTCTGGTTGTTGCTAACGCTGCTGGGCATCGTTGGCTTCATCACCATGCAGGAACTGCCATCCGTGATAGCCGATACTGTGCCTGTCGAAGCGAGGCAAAGCGCGGCTACACCATTCCAGACGCCTGATACCACCAGTTGTCGCTTACCATGGCCTAATGGCACCGACCTGGACTCACTACAGTTAGCCTACAACACTCAGGCCGACGAGTACCTAGCGGTTGGGGTGAAGCACCATGATCTATATTGGAACCCCGGTGAATGGACAGCGACAGATTGGGAGAACCAGTGGCTGATGGCCTTCCGCCTCTCGCCCCATGGCGTCGCCATCAGCGTGCCCATCCAGGCCATCTCCTCGACGATGATGACCCAACTACCAGTTGCCGCCTACAGCTCCCAGTCGAACCGCTATCTGCTCGCCTGGGGCTCGGGGGTTGTGGGCAACAAGGACGAGGTGACCAGCACCAATATCGAAGCTCGTAGCCTGCCGGCTGATCTGAGCCGCGGCGAGAGGCAAGTCCTTAGCGCCGCGGATGGCTACTGGCCGACGCTGGCCCACAACGGCGACGACGACGAGTTCCTGGCCGCCTGGTACGACGCGGCGGGCTTCCCCCTCCAGTTCCCGCCGCCTGTCGGCACGGCCACCTCAACCCCCTCGCCGACCCCCATCCCCACGGGCGCGCCTACCCCCGAACCCTCGCCCCTGGTCAAAGGCATCTACGCCCAGCGCCTGCGCGGCGACGGTACGCTTGTCGAGGGCGTCTCCCTCCTGCCCCTGGCCGCCCTCGACCTGGCCCCCCAGGACGTGCGCGGCCTGCGCCTGGTCTACAATCGCCACGCCCACGAGTACCTGCTAGTCTGGGCCCAGGGCGGACCCTACCCCGGCCTCTACAGCCGCCGCGTGAGCCGCGCGGGCGCGCCCCTCGGCGACTCGGTACGCCTGACCACCCCGTCCGCCACCCCCTACTACCCGATGCTGGCCTACAACGACGTAGACCACCAGTATCTGCTGGTGTGGTCCGACGCCGACGGCGGCGCGGCGCGCTACTCGGACGTGGTCGGCCTGCTGCTGACGGAGGAGGGGACGGCCCAGGGGACCGCCTTCCCCATCCGGGCCACCGACAAGTACGAGCGGCCGACTGGGGTGGTCTACAACCCGGTGCGGCACGAGTACCTGGTGGCCTGGGACACCTACGAGGGCCGACTGCGGGTGACAGATGCAGAGGCCAAGACCACACTACAGCGAGTGGCCGCCAATGGTACCCTGGTGGGCGAGCTACTGGAAACGGCTGGTGGGGTCTTCGGCCTGGCGGCTCATCCCTCTACCGGCCGCTACCTGGCGTTGGAGCAGTTTGGGTTCCGACCTAAGCAGTGGGATGGCGACCCGGCGTGTGTTCCGACACCCACCCCAACGAACACACCTGGGCCACCACTAGCAGGCATGACACCGACCCCACCGCCGTTCGTGATGCAACAACAGCCGGGTTCCATCGGTGGCATCGCGCGTGCCGGGTGGGGTGCCCAGCAATGGGGGGTATGGGGGAGCGACGGGGGCCAACCGTATGGCTGGTTCTTCACCAAGACGCGACAATCGCGCCTCGATGAGCGCTTTGGCCGGGTCGAGCTTGGCGCCGAGCTATGGGTCACTGTTCACCAGCAGGTTTGGGCGAACTTCGCAGACTACGGCCCAGCCTTCGACTACCTCATCGAGCATGCTGTGCTCATCGGCCCGGCCGAGACCGCCACGCCGACGCCCACGCCGACCGCCACCGCCACCAGCACGCCCACGCCGACGGCGACGGGGTCGGCGCCGCGGGCAAGCCTGTTCCTGCCCCACGTGGCCGTGAACCAGGCGCGGCCGTGACGGACGCAAGCGCCGGCCCGCTGCCGCGCGTCGGCCTACACTAGCCCGTCGAGGTCTCGTGTAGTCTTCCGGTCCGCACTCTGAGGTGACGGTCGCAAGCGTAGCGGGGGCAGACTGCTGAGTCTGCCCCCGCATTGTGTTTGCCCGCGGCTGCGTCTATCGTTGGTAACGGTCTCAGGCTGTCGCCTTCTCTTCCAGCCACAGATAGACGAGCGTCTCCACGGACATCCCGCGCGCCTCGGCGATCATTACCAGGCGCTCCCAGAGATCGGGGCCGATCATCACCGGGCGGTAGCCTTCGGCAACGCGCTGCACATCGTCGAGAGGCGCAAACTCAAGGTAATCAGTGAGGCCGTGAGTGTCCCAGTACTCGGCCGATTCCTCGACGCGCTCGAAATCGGCCTGGGTGGGATTAGGAAACACCGTATGGGTCATGGTCGGAAATCCTTTGCGAACGGGACAGCGGCGAATAGCTGCCAGGAATCAACACGAGCCGCCATTATGAACGGGAGGTTGATTCGGCTCTGCCCTAATTCTAGCACCATGACGCGCCGCGTTACAAACTTTCATGAAAAGAGGCGAGCGGTTGGTCTGCCCACCCTGGGCAGCGACCCCACCAACAGCGACGCACAGACTCAGTATCACCAACGCTAGCCCGGCGTCCTCATTCTGTCAACTGTTGTACGCCGACGCGCGTCCGATCCACAACAAGGCCCCCAGCCATACCCACACCGCCCCGAAAGGCACGCCCAGCCATGCCCGCGCGTCCTCCGTATTGAAGGTCAGCAAGAGCAAGGCAGCCAATGCCAGCGCGAGGAAAGCCGCACGGGGCACAGCCCCCTGACGCAGCAGGTCGCCCGCCAGGGCGACGATGCCCACAATCACGGTGAGAAGAGAGACGACGAACACCAACCACGCCCACTCCACCCGGCTACTTAGCACGGCCGCGATGGGAGCCAGGAGTGACCCGCCTAGCGCCAGGGCGAACCCCGCCCGCCCCACGTTACTCGTTACCCCTCGATAGCGAGCCATCAGCCCCGCCAGCCCCACCACAATCAGCAGCATGGCGGCGAGCAGCAAGGGCATCAAATCGCCGGTCTCGCGGTGGGCGACGTTGGGCACGCCGGGAAACCGCATCGCCATCACCGTCATCGCCCACACCCACATCACGCCGCCAAGCATCGCTGCCGCCCCACCCCACCGCGCCAATGTCGAAGCCGTCATGCCGAAACCCTCCTCTAGCCGCTCCTTGCTGGCCGACACCGTCGTATCGGCCAGGGTTGCCAGCCACAGCGCTACCAGCCCCGACCGCCCCGCGCGCTGCGCGTCCCGGTAGCAGTCGCCAAAGACCTGGGCCATCTCCACGCCGTACTCCGCCCGAAAACCAGGCGGATAAAGATGCAACAGCCAGTCGAAGACTCGTTCCGACAAGAGCGAACGCATCAGCCACCTCCCCAATTGAAGAGTGGCGTCTCCCCGCTCAGCACATGCTTCGACCGCGCCGACCGCACCAGCCGGTCCAGGCGTTCCGCCTCGGCGCGCACCACCCGCTGCCCATAGTCGGTCAGGCGATAGTAGCGCCGCCGCTCGTCGTCCAGCGCCGGATCCGGGCGTGTCTCGCTTTCCTCAATGAGGTCATCGGCGCGCATGCGCTTAATAGAGCCGTAGAGCGTCCCCGGCCCCAGGCGCATCTGGCCGTCCGTCAGCCGCGCCACCTCCTGCATGATACCGTAGCCATGCAACTCACCGTCCACCAACGTCAGCAGAATATGGAACACCGCCGGCGTCAGCGGCAGCATGTCCTCAGGCCTGCGCGCCAACTGTTGCATCCCGCCTCCCAACTCTAACCGCGCCAGATATATCTGTAGACGATATAATATCAGAACCGCCGCGTATTGTCAAGGGGCCGTTGCGGCAATTTTCAGCCACTGTTGCAAACCCGGCCTGTCACCCCTGTTTCGGGCGCAATTCTGGTTCTCTATCCTTGCAGATTTAACAATTGAGGGCGACCGAGTTGCGACATAGCGCACCTTGGGGTAAAAGCAGAGGTGGTGAACTCACTTCTGCCCCAGGAGGTGCGCTATGCCGATGCCGATTGTATGCCTGGATGAGCGTCTG
>DAOUDG010000076.1:0-62506 GCA_034431435.1 Anaerolineae bacterium
GCAGGTAAGCGCGGTTGAAGACGACGACCTGGATAGGCGGGGGGTGTAAGCGCGGTAACGTGTTGAGCCAACCCGTACTAAGGCGCGAGGGCTTAACTGTGTTCTACGGAGGGGGCGTTTCCCCAGCCGCGACAGAGCCTGTGACGATGACCTTCTCTTCCTGCTCAGTTCTCAGCGTGTCACGGGTGAGAGAAATGACGGGCTGCTCAATTGCTGAGCAGCCCGTCTTGCTTTTCCTGCCTCGCTACAGCCCCGTCCCCTCCTCGTGCGGCACAATCCGCGCGTTCATGCCAAAGTCTTGCCAGCAGGGTATCGACGGCTCTTGCCCCACGACCAACGCGGCCAGAATCTCGGCGGCGGCCGGCGCGGTCATGACGCCGTGGCCCACGTGGGCCGTCGAGACGAACAGGCCGTCGATGCCCGGCGCGCGGTCGATGAGGGCGCGCTCGCTGTGGACAGTGCGGCCCTGCTCATCCCTGACCGGCTCGCGCATGGTGTAGTAGCCGATCTGGTGGGCGATGCGGCGGCTCAGGTAGCGCGGGTCGCGGAAGCCTTCGCCGGCGCGGTGGCCCCACTGCTTGCCCATCACGTACAGCGTCGCCTCCGGGAAACGTGAGTCCTTGAACTGCTCGACGGGGAAGCGCGGGTCAGTGGCCGTGGGGCGGGCATAGGACCAGGCAAACAGTAGCCCGGCGCCCTCGGGGCGGAAGTGGGGGAAGGGACGGCGGCCGATGGTCAGCGGGCCATCGGCGGGGATGTCCGGGTGACGCCAGGGCGTCAGGAAGCTCTGGCGGGGCACGCACACAACCGGTAGCTCCACGCCCACCGTCCGCGCCAGGGGGCGGCAGCTGGCGCTGGCGGCCAGGGCGACCGCACCTGCCGCTATATGGCCACGCGGCGTGATGACGCCCGTGACACGCCCGTTCTCGGCAGCGATGGCCGTCACCGGGGTGTCTAGCAGGAACCGCGTGTGTCGCGTGCAGCGAGCAAAGCGGTTGGCGAGGAAGTCGGAACTGAACCAGCCCCCTGTCGTGTCAACGCGCGCGCCGACCGTGTGGGCTGGCAGCCAGGGAAACTCGCGGCGGGCCGTGTCGCCGTCGAGGTACTGGGCGGCGGTGATACCCCACGAGTGGAGCAGGTCAACCACGTGGCGCAGGCCGTGGGTCTCGCTCTCGTCCAGGCCCAGCCACACGTAGCCGCGCTGGCGGAAGTTGAGACCGGCCACCGCCCCATCCCCCAGGTAATCGTCGGCATGCACGATAATCTCAAGGCTGCGGCGGGTCTGCTCGGCGATGGCGCGCGGCACCCAGGTGGTGCGGATGGCTTCCAGGGAGGCGGTCGATGCGCCGTTGGCGAGCTGCGAATTGGCCTCGACCAGCACGATGCGCAGCGTGGGATCGACGCGCTCTAGCGCCCACGCGGCCGCCGGCCCCGCCTGGCCGCCGCCCACAATGACCACATCGGCGCTGAGGCCGTCAGGCCCGCCGAGTAGGCGATCCACGTCGCTGCCACGGTAGAAGCGCGGCTGAGCATCGGTCATGGCATGGCCCCCACATAGAGTGAATGCATGACAGAGGATAGCCACGAGTTGCTGCACGCGCCCGTCATGCTCGGCCTTGACAGCCCTGTAGACCCCTCGTATAATTGTTGCATTACCAAGCACCAGGCAAGGGGGCCGACGTGAACCCGTTCGATGCCTACGTCGATGTCCAAGTCGCCGGTGACCGGCTGCATATCCACCCCGAATCGGTGAAGCGGCTGATTCGACAGGGAAAGTTGCCGGCGCTCAAGGTGGGCAATAAATGGTTTGTCGAGAGAGACTATTTGGAGCAATTCGCGTTACGCTACGACCCCCGGCCGGGTAACAAGGCGACTCTGTTTTAGCACACAGTCGGGCGGAGCCGAGGGTCCTGGGAGCAGGGAAGTATGTCCAACGTTCTGGTCCTCAACGCTACCTACGAGCCTCTCAGCGTCGTGTCCATACGCCGCGCCATCGTCCTCCTGTTGAAGGAGAAGGCGGAGGTGGTCGAAGCCACCAACGCCCGCCTGCGCGCCGAACACGTCGATCTGTCCGTGCCGTCGGTCATCCGCCTGGTCACCTACGTGCCCGTCCCGCCACGGCTGCCGCTGCCCGTATCGCGGCGCACGGTGCTGGCTCGTGACAATTACACCTGCCAGTATTGCGGCGCGCAGCCCGGCAAGACCCAGCTGACCATCGACCACGTCGTCCCGCGCAGCAAGGGCGGCGGCACGACCTGGGACAACGTGGTGGCCGCCTGTGCGCCCTGCAACCGCCGCAAGGGTAACCGGACCCCGGATACCGCCGGGCTATCGCTTCGCTCGACCCCGGCTCGTCCGCGCTATCTCGCCTTTGTCCTGCTCAGCGAGCGCGGTCGCGACGATACTTGGGAGAAGTACCTCGACATCTACATCTAGGCCGCGCACTGACTCGGCTTATGACACGCGGGACGGTTCCCTGGGAGCCGCCCCTGTTGTTGTCTCTTCTCAAGCCCTCAGCCCGGCTTGCTCGGCGTGGCCTGGATTCGCGGTATGGGCCATGATGGCGGAAGCCTGTTGGCCCCTCTTCCACGTGCAGCCATGGTTAGCGGCTGGGCGCGCCGAGCGGCCTGGGTGGGTCCTTCGATCCGTCCTGGCGCAGCCGCCACACCAGCGCCATGGCCTCGACGAAGATGTTCGCGCTCATTTTCGACTGCCCGATGCGGCGACGATGGAAAACGATGGGCAGTTCCACCACCCTCGCCCGCATCTGGTAGCAGCGGTAGAGCATCTCTACCTGGAAGCCGAAGCCCGTCGTCGTCACGTGGTCCAGGTCCAACCGCTCAAGCACGGCGCGGTGGTAACACCGATAGCCGGTCGTCACGTCGTGGTAGGGTAGCCTGAGCAGCGCGCGCGTATACATCGCTCCGCCCTGGCTGATCGCGCGGCGGTAGCGGGACCATTCAATGGTTGCCCCGCCCTTGACGTAGCGGGAGCCGATTACCACGTCGGCGTCGGCGGCGGCAGCGACGAAGCGGACGAGATCCATCGGGTCGTGCTGGAAGTCGGCGTCCATCTGGAAAATCAGCTCGTAGTCGCGCGCCAGGGCCCAGCGGAAGCCCTCGACGTACGCGCTTCCCAGGCCCAGCTTGGTGGGGCGGTGGAGCACGCGAATACGACCCTGAGTGACTGCGGCAAGCTGCTCGGCCATCGCACCGGTGCCATCTGGCGAGGCATCATCTACGATGAGGATGTCGAAGCGGGGTGGTTGGTCGAGGATAATGGGGGCGAGCTTCTCGAGGTTTTCGCGCTCGTTGAAGGTTGGGATAATAATCAGCGATTTCACTAACGGTCTCCACGACGGCCTAAGCGGCTTGCCGACAGGGGCAGGGTAACCACAATCGCCGCCTGCCTCAGTGTGCCATCTAGCTTAGCATAGGTTGCCTTTGGCGGCAAGAACCATCCCATGCTGACATAATCATGTCTGGCTATCGCCTGCGCCTGGTGGCCGCCGCAGTGGGTCGCGCTCGGCCAGCCAGGCGATGAGCGGCGCTGCAAAGACCAGGCTGACCGCCGCCAGGCGCAGGTAGGGCTTGTAGCTCTCGAACCAGCCGACGCGCCAGCCGAAGCCCGTCACCACATGCGCCAGCATGGCCGTGAACGTGAACAGAATCATCCGATTCGCGACCCGCGTGCCGACCAGTAGCGCGCCAATGCCGACCAGCCACGTCACGTACCAGGGCTGAAACCACAGGCCCCCGAACACCAGGTAGAGGAAGAATGCCTGGAAGGATGCGTAGGCCAGCGACATGAACGTGCCGCGCACGCGCGTCATTTCCCACACGTAGAACACGCCGAAGACGAGGTACATCGTCCAGCGCGCCCAGCGGACGGCTGCATCTTCGCCCACCACGTCCATCAGCGCATCGCGCAGCACTGTGCCGATGGACGTGGTAAAGAGGCTGCCGAAGCCCAGCAGCGAGGCATAGGCGTGCTCGGGTGTGGTGTAAAAGGGCGCGAATAACAGAGCCGCGATACCCAGCCCGAAGAGCAGCCCACTGACCAGCGGGACGATACCGCGCCGCCCCAGGGCACGTAGACCGCCGACCAGGAACATGGGGATCAACAGCACGGACAGCCATTTCATCGTGGCCGACAGAACCAGGGCGGTCAGCGCCAGGGTCCAGCGGCGGCGAGCGACCAGGTAGAAGGCGAGCAGGACCAGGGCCAGCATGGTGATGTCGTTGTGGCCGTCGCCGGCCACATTGAACAGCACCAGGGGATTCCAGGCCATCAGGTAGGCTCCCGCCCAGGCGTAGGCTGGCTCGATCCGACGCACGGTCAGGTAGACCAGCCAGACGCTCGCCGCGTGAAAGCCTATGAGTGCAAGCTTGAATACGAGTAAGAGGCGCAGCAGGTCCTCGCCCGCCAGCCGCACCAGAACCGCCGACAGTTGCGTGAAGCCCGGTCCGTACGCGGTCGTCAGATTGCGGAAGATGGTGTAGTCGAGAGTCAGGTCGGAAGCGACCTGCTCAGGCGGCACGACGTAGGGATTCAGACCCTGCAAGACCCACATGCGCGCGTACAACATGTAGTTGAACACATCGGCGGCTGTGACGGGAAACATCAGCAACAGAATCGCCGAGAAAACGCCGAAGAAGGTGACGATGACCGCGCCCAACTGCCTCATGCTCACCCTGGAATCGGCGCTCGCCTGCCGCGTCAGGCGTAGCACGACCCAATAGCCCGCGAGGTACAGGCCGAACAGGGCGAGCATAGTATCCAGGTAGTACCACGCGCCAACATTGGTTTCCCCGATGAGCTTGGGTAGATCGATGAGCGGTGAGCCGAGATAGTCGCGCAGCGACATGGGCAGGCTCAACCGCAGCAGATAGACGGCGGCGCTGGCCGCGCCGAGGGCCGCCAACAGCCCGGCGGCACGCCGCGCGCCATCGGCCGAGGGTGCGGGCGGCGACAACACGTCAGGGGTGGCAGCTGACTCGAGCATGGGGGCGCTTGTGGGCGCGTTGGGGGGCTTGAGTGGAGAGATGTTCACGGTGGGCCGTCGATGTAGCATTGACATTGAGCGGCGAATATTCTATACTCTGTGCAGAGGATAACCAAATATTGGACCTTCGGGGCAGGGTGAGGCTCGCACGAGCCAATTCCCGATCGGCGGTGGAGCGCGCTGGCGCTAAGCCCGCGAGCCTTCGGGCAGGATCTGGTCAAATTCCAGAGCCGACGGTACAGTCCGGATGAAAGAAGGTTGTCAGGTTCACGCCACGGCATTCGCCGTCGGCGAGAGTTGCCGCGCACGCCCCCGAAGCTAAACTGGCTTCGGGTGTTTTTGTAAGTCGGCGCGTCACGCCTGATGTCAGGTTGGCTGCATCATCGCAGCCGCCAACCGTTGCCTGCCCCGCCCCTATCGGCGGGGCAGTTCGCTTGGCGCTGGAAACGAGGCATGCTATGGAGTTCCCTGAGTTGCGGGTGAAACTGGGCGGGCTAGAGCCTGTCGCGCGGCGTGTCTATCGCAGGGGCGGGGTTGTCGCTCTCGACCGCCAGGCTCATCGCTGGCTACCCACGCTCGTCGCCCCGCTGGGTATCTTCGCCTTCGTGGCGCTGTGGGCGGTCGCAGCCAGCGCCTACCCGCCGTTCATTTTACCCAGCCCCGACGAAGTAGCGCGGCGATTTGTGGCCGCGCTGGCCGATGGCACGCTGGCGCGCCACACCGCCGTGACCGTCACGGAGGCCTTGCTTGGCTTCACCATCGGCTTTCTAGTCGCTGTGCCCCTCGGCTATATCGTTGCCAGGCAGCCCGTCGTCGAACGCGCCCTGACGCCCTATATCGTCGCCTCGCAGTCGGTTCCCATCATCGCCCTGGCCCCCCTGCTTATCCTCTGGTTCGGGCATGGGCTGACGGCTAAGGTGCTTGTGTGCAGCCTGGTCGTCTTCTTCCCCATCCTGGTGAACACCGTGGTAGCTCTACGCAGCGTCGACGCCCAGAGTCGCGACCTGATGCGTAGCCTCAACGCTACATCCTGGCAGGTGTTTCGGCTGTTGGAGGTTCCCGCCTCGCTGCCCATCCTTCTCGGCGGCGTTCGCATGGGCGTGACGCTGTGTGTGATTGGGGCCGTGGTGGGTGAGTTTGTCGGGGCGGATACCGGGCTGGGGGCGCTGGTCAACATCGCGCGCGGCCTGTACGACACTCCGCTGATGTTTGTCGCCATCATCGCCCTGATGGCCCTGGCGATGGCGCTGTATCTCGCCGTGAGCCTGCTGGAACGGCTCACCACTCAGCGGTAGAGGGATCCAAGGACCGATTCTATGGACAAGCGACTGTCAGTTGGTACACTTCTGCTCGCACTGTGGGCGGCGGTAGCCGGATGCGCGTCGCCCGCCGCCGCGCCTCCAGTCGCCGCGACGGCGGCGAACAAGCCCATCGCGCCGGCTGTGTCCGGCGTGTCGGCCGCCGACGTGACCCTGTACATGGGCTATATCCCGAATGTGCAGTTTGCCCCGTTCTACGTCGCCCAGGCGAAGGGCTACTTCAAGGATGAGGGTATCAACCTTAGCCTTGACTACGGTATGGAGAATGACCTGCTGAAGCTGCTGGCAGCCAACCAGGCCCAGTTTGTGGTGGGCAGCGGCGATCAGGTGATTCTGGCCCGCTCGCAGGGCCTGCCCGTCGTGTATGTGATGAACTGGTATCGGCGCTTCCCGGTGGCCGTGTTCTCGCTTCAGCCGCTGACCTCGCCCCAGGACTTGAAGGGCAAGAAGGTCGGTATCCCCGGCCCCTTCGGTGCGACTTACGTGGGCCTCAAGGGCCTGCTATATGCGGCGAAGGTGGACGAGAAGCAGGTGGACACGCCCACCGTAGGCTTCACCCAGGCCGAGAGCGTGCTAAGCGGCCAGGTGGATGCCGCCGTTGGCTACTCGATGAATGAGCCGCTCCAGCTTCAGCAGGCGGGCCAGAAGCCCCATGTCCTGGAAGTGTCCCAGTACATCAATCTGGTCGCCAATGGCCTGATTACCAACGAGAAAACGATTCAGGAGAACCCAGACCTGGTGCAGCGCATGGTGCGGGCCACGCTGCGCGGTCTGCGCGATACCCTCGCTAACCCGGCCGAGGCCTTCGACATCACCCTCAAGGCCGTGCCTGAGGCAGCCAAGACAGCCGACGCCCAGCGTGCGACCCTCGACGCCGCCATCACCTTCTGGCAGAGCGACCAGCTGGGCAGGAGCGACCCCCAGGCGTGGGAAACGTCGGCCACCTTCATGAAGGATGTAGGGCTGATTCCCACTGCCATCGACGTGAGTAAGGCCTTCACCAACGACTTCATTCCCCCGAGTCCGCCGTGACGCTCCTTGCCATCGACATCGGCAACACTAACATCAAGTACGGCCTCTACCACCACGGCGTCTTGACCGACGTCGTCTCCGGGGCTACCGACCGCATCCAGACCGCTGACGAGTATGGCGTTTTGCTCACGCGCCTCGTGCCCTGGCAGGTGGACGGCTGCATCGTCAGCTCTGTCGTGCCGCCCGTGACCGAGGCTATCACGCACGCGGTGCGCGACTATCTGCGTGTTCACCCGATGATCGTGCGGCCGGGGATCCGCACCGGCCTGACTATGCGCTACGAGACACCCCATACCCTCGGCTCGGATCGGGTGGTAGCGGCGGTGGCGGCCGTGCATCGCTACGGTGCGCCGGTCATCGCGGCTTCCTTCGGCACGGCGACCGTATTCAACGTGGTGGATGCGGAGCGCGCCTTTCTGGGGGGCGCTATCGCGCCGGGGCTGCGGGTAGCCGCCGACGCGATGAGTCGCTCGGCGGCGCGGCTGACCCAGTT
Organism: Anaerolineae bacterium; assembly: GCA_034431435.1. Classification (GTDB taxonomy): domain Bacteria; phylum Chloroflexota; class Anaerolineae; order Epilineales; family JAHCIE01; genus JAHCIE01. The sequence goes on from DAOUDG010000076.1 coordinate 7,850, forward strand.
CGAACTGGAAGCGCCGCCCTCGGTCATTGGCCGCTCGACGCGGCAGGCCCTCCAGTCGGGTACGGTGTTCGGCTTCGTGGCGCTGGTCGAGGGAATCGTGACCCGACTCCGCGCGACCCTGCCCGGCGGCCAGGCTGCCCCGCTGGTGGCGACCGGTGGGTTGGTGGAGGTCATCGCCGCCCATACCACCGTCATCGACCACAGGGAGCCGGACCTGACGCTGGCGGGCCTGCATCTGTTGTGGGAGATGAATCGCTGAGGTTGGCACGCACTTTGGACCTCAATTTGACCGTCGGCAACGGACTCTGGGCTAGATGGGTGTATAATTGGGGCACATGAGGACTCTTGTGAACCCGTTACTGCCCCGTCAGCTGCGCGGCGCGCTTCTCGCCGCCCTCATCGTCGCCCTCCTGTCGCTCGTAGCCTGTCAGCCGACCGCTGCGCCTCCCGCCGCCTCGTCAGCGCCAGGCGCGGAGGTCGATCGACCAGCCCCCGATTTCGTCCTCAGCGACCAGTCAGGTAACCAGGTACGGCTGCAAGACCTGCGGGGCAAGGCGGTGTTACTCAACTTTGGCTACACCAACTGCCCCGACGTGTGCCCCATTGCCCTTGCCCAGCTGGCCTCGGCGCGGCGGGCTGTCGCAGACCAGGCCGACCACGTGCAAATCGTATTTGTGACCACCGATCCGGCGCGCGATAAGCCCCAGCGCCTGGCCGAGTATCTGCCCACCTTCGACAAGACTATCATCGGCTTGACCGGCCCGTACCAGGCACTACGCCCGGTATGGCAGGCCTACAAGGTGCGTGTCGATCCCGGCGGGCCTGGCTCGCCGACGCCGTCGGCCGCGGAGTGGGATACCAGGAGCTTCGATGAGATTGGGCATACGGCCATCACCTTCCTCATTGATCCGGCCGGCAACATTCAGAATATGTACCCCGCCGAGTGGGAAGGCGAGAAAATCGCCGCCGACATTCGAGACGTATTGAAGAAATAAGTGATACGATGGCTGGATCGAATAGTAGAACGACGATAGGACGCGAAGAGCGCCGACAGCCAGGCCCCCCTGGTGGGCGGCTATGGCCGCTCCTGGGTCTGGGGCTGCTGGTCGTCATCGGTGTGCTGGCCCTGCGCTTTGGCGGCCCCGTGACCTGGCCCTGGACGTCGTCGGACGCAACGTCCAGGCTCCAGATGAGCGCCGCGCTGGACGACCTGACACTGGCGTTGGTCATCGCGCCGGGGCAACCCGGCTACAACACGGCCACCCTGACCCTGGCCGACTCGGATGGGCATCCCATCGACGACGCGGAGCGCGTCGATGTCCGCTTCTCCTCGCTCGATGTCCGGCAAGGAACCCAGATTCTGGTGGCCCAACCCCAGGGCCAGGGACAATACGTTGCCCAGGGCAACGCCATCACAGCCAACGGTCGTTGGCAGGCGGAGGTGCTGGTGCGGCGGCCCAACCTCGGCGATGTTCGGACCGCCTTCCGCTTCGTCATTGCTCCCGACGGCGGCGCCGCCGCCCTTCCCTCCGATGTGGTGGCCCTCGGTGGTGCGCTCGAAGTGGAGAACCCGGTCCGGGCCAGCCCCGAGTCCATCGGCCGCGGGGAGCAAATCTACCGCTCCGAATGTCAACTGTGTCATGGGCCGCGCGGTCGCGGCGACGGCCCGGCCGGGGCAACGCTGCGGCCCAAGCCGGCCGACTTCCGCATCCATCTGGCCGAGGGGCACACCGACGGCGAGCTTTTCTTCTGGATCAGCGAGGGCATTGCGGAGACGGCCATGCCGGGTTTCAAGGACCGCCTATCCGAGATCGACCGCTGGCACGTGGTGAATTACATCAGACTCTTCGCGCCGCCAGCGAAGTGAGAGATGAGAGGGTGGAGATTGGGGAATGGCGATGAAAAGTTATTCGAGGCGCTGGGTCATTGTGGCCGCCGGTCTCGCCCTGATGATGCTCCTGGTAAGCGGCTGCCGTGAGAGCCTCAGCCTGCGCGGGCTGGTATTCGACCCGCCGAAGCAAGCGCCCGATTTCACCCTGACGGACCATACCGGCCAGCCCTTCGCCCTGGCCGACCAGCGCGGCAAGGTGGTGCTGCTCTACTTTGGCTTCGCGTCGTGCCCCGACGTATGCCCGTCGACCCTGGCCGATCTGGCGCGGATGAAGCGCGAGCTGGGCCGCGACGGCAATCAGGTACAGGTCGCGCTTATCACCGTCGATCCCAACCGAGACACGCCACAGGTGCTGGCAGACTACGTAACCGTCTTCGACCCCAGTTTCGTCGGCCTGCACGGCAGCGAGGAGCAGGTGCAGCAGTTGATGAAGAAGTATGGCGTGACGGCCGTGCGCAAAGACCTGCCCGGCTCAGCCCTGGGCTACACCATCGACCATACAGCGTTCGTCCACGTGATCGACCAGTCGGGGCGCTGGCGCGAGCAGTTTCCCTTCGGGGCTTCTGCCGAAGATATGGCGGGTGACGTTCGTCAGTTGATTCGTAGCGGAGGAAAGCTATGATGCGTCTACTAGGCGCTGTGATTGTGGTTTTTGGCCTGACCCTGGCCATCGGCGCGTGCGCTCCGGGCCAGCCGATGGGTGGGGCAAGTAATCCGGCGACGACATCGAACCTGGCCCCGGCGGCCTCGGTCGGCGCCATCCAGGTCATCGAGCCGTGGGCCCGGCCGGCGGTGGGCGGCGGGAATGGCGCGGCCTATATCGTCCTCAAGAACGGCGGCGCGGCCGACAGGCTGGTCAGCGCCAAGAGCGACGCCGCCAGGGCGGTGGAACTGCACACCATGGAGATGAGCGGCAACACGATGCAGATGCGACCGGTGGAGGGTATCGACGTGCCCGCCAACAGCCAGGTCGAGCTGAAGCCGGGCGGCTACCATGTGATGCTCATTGGGCTGAACAAGGAACTCAAGCCCAACGACACCTTCGACGTGCGGCTCCAGTTCGAGAAGGCGGGGCCGGTCGATGTCAAAGTCCAGGTGCGCCAGCCCTAGCGAGGTTCAGGTAATGCTGATGCTCCAACGCGCAACACGCCGTGGCCTGGTGTTTGGCCTGCTGGCCGCGCTCGCCCTCGGCGGCTGCGCGCCCAGCGCCCAGACTACCCCGGCCCGGCCGACCGCGAGCGCCACGGCTGTCCCAGTGGCGACCGCTGCCCCGATCGCGACGCTGGCCGCCAATGCAGGTGGGGCGGGAGGCGCGGCGGCCGTCACGTCGTCGGGGCGCGAGATCGTGTTCGCCATTCAGCCGGGCACGGCCGAGCGTCAGGCAGCAGGTGAAGTCGTTGCTATGTTCCCGCCGGAGATCAAGATGACTCTCGGTTCCAGGGACATCCTGGTCATCCGCAACGATGACACCGTGCCCGTGAGTATCGATGGGCTGCTTCTGGACCCCGGCCAGAAGGCGACCCAGAAGTACTTCACGACGGGGATTTTTACCCTGGTGTGCTCGACCGACTATCACAATGAGCGCGTCAAGATCGTCGTTGAAGGCCCAGGCAAGTAAGGTTGGCCTGGCGATGCGCAACGATGCTCTGTCGCGTCTGGTCGCGACTCTGGTCGTCACCCTCCTCTTCGGCCTGACTGGCTGCACCCCGGCGGCCGCTCCGGTGGCCCCGACACCGGCCGCGAAGGCGGGCGTCGCTCCACTGGCTACCCCGACTGACATGCCAGCGCCGCCGCCGGCGCCCGTTCCCAGCGCGCCGGGGTCTATCCTGTACGCCAACGACAGCGGGCTGTGGACCTTGCAGCCGTCGACGCTGGCGGTGCGCGAGGTCAGCACGGCCGCGCTCAAGACGGTGCTGGCCTCACCGGCCGTGTCGCCTGACGGCCGGCAGGTGGCGTACAGCTTCTACGACGCGGAGAGCGCCAGGGAGAAGCGCGACAACGGCACGGACCTGTACCTGATGCCTGTCGAGGGCGAGACGGGGCGGCCCCTGCTGGCCCACGAGGGTGTGGGCGTATGGCTCGGTGAGCCGGCCTGGCGGCCGGACGGCAAGAGCCTGCTCTTCACCCACCGCGAGGCGAGCGGCAAGGAGAGTATCCAGAGCGTGGGCATCCAGGGCGGGGCGCGACGGGTCGTGGTCCAGGACGCTGCCAGTCCGACGCTGTCGCGGGATGGCCAACGCCTGGCGTACCTGACGACCGACGCCCAATCCTACGGCCAGACCCTGTGGATCGCTGAGGCTGATGGCTCCCAGGCTCGCCCGCTCATCGGAACACCGCAGTTCGAGTCCCTGGCGACGCCGCGGTTCTCGCCCGACGGCGCGCGCATCGCCTTTGTCGCCATTGGCGGCCCCGACCAGCAGCCGCCCCGCACCGCGGCCGCCTCGCCCATCGAGCCACTGGCCTGGCTGCGCCCACCGCCCGCCGCGGCCCACGGCATCCCCTACAATATCTGGACGGTCAACGCCGACGGCAGCGACCTGCGCCGCCTGACGCTCGACCTGGAGGTGGAGGTAGCGGTGCTGGCGTGGTCGCCGGATGGGCGGTGGCTGGTGTTCGAGAGCGACCACGGCCTGAATCTGGTGAGCGCCGACGGCAAGGAGGTTCGCTATCTCGCGCCGCAGTATGCTGTGGGTGGCGTGGATTGGTACCAGCCGACGCCGTAGCGGCGGAGCAGGCGCCGGCCGCGCCCGGACGAACAGAATACGACCTCTATCCACCGACCGGATGATGAACAATCGTTCGGTCGGCGCTTTTGCGCCTCGCGGGAGGTGTGTATACTTTCAGTCTTGCAGATCGCCGCGATTGAACGATGACGGGCAGGTGCGCATGCGTAATCGACAGGCCGGGTTGGTCTTTATTTTCGTTACGATCCTCATCGATGTGCTGGGATTGGGCATCATCATTCCCATCCTTCCCCAACTGGTGGGGGAACTGGTTCACGGCGACATCAGCGTCGCCTCGTCCTACTACGGCTGGTTGGTCGCCGCCTATGCCGCGATGCAGTTCATCTTCGCGCCCATCATGGGCAGCCTGAGCGACCGTTTCGGTCGGCGGCCAGTACTGCTCCTGTCCCTGTTTGGGACGGGGGTGGACTACATCCTTATGGCCCTCGCGCCGACGATTGCCTGGCTTTTCATGGGGCGGCTCATCGCGGGCATCATGGGCGCGAGCTTCACCGCCGCCAATGCCTACATCGCGGACGTCAGCCCGCCGGAGAAGCGCGCCCAGAACTTCGGCCTGGTGTCGGCCGCCTTCGGAATCGGCTTTATCATCGGCCCGGCCCTGGGTGGCCTGATCGGCACGTTCGGCCCGCGCTGGCCCTTCGTGGCTGCTGCGGTGCTGACCTTCCTCAACTGGCTGTACGGATTCTTCGTCCTACCCGAGTCGCTGGCGCTGGAAAATCGTCGCCCCTTCACGTGGCGGAGCGCCAACCCCATCGGCTCGCTGACCTCGCTACGCCGCTACCCGGTCGTGCTCAGCCTGACGGGCACGATTGTGCTCATCAGCCTGGCGCAGCAGGGCCTGCAAAGCACCTGGGTGCTGTATACCACGTATCGCTTCGACTGGTCCTCGTTCCAGAACGGGATGTCGCTGGCGATGTTCGGCATCGTCTCCATCGTCGTGCAGCTGTGGCTGTTGCGGCTACTCATCCCGCGCCTGGGCGAGCAGCGCGCGATGCTGGTCGGCCTGCTGAGCAACGCGATTGGCTTCCTGCTCTATGGCCTGGCAACCGAGGGCTGGATGATGTACGCCATTATGGTGGTCACCGCGCTGTCGTTCCTGTCCGGCCCGGCCGCCCAGGGCCTCATCACGCGCCAGGTAGCGCCGAGCGAGCAGGGACTGGTGCAGGGCGCGCTGACGAGTCTGGTGGCGCTGACCGGCATCGTTGGCCCACTGCTGGCGACCGGCCTGTTCGCCCATTTCACCTCCCCCTCCGTCCCCGAGCATATCCCCGGCATTTCCTTCTTCTTCTCGGCGGCGCTCACTTTTGGCGGGTTGGTGCTGGCCCTGCGCGCCTTCCGCCGCGCGCCCGCGCTGGCCACGACGGGGACCACGCCAAATTTCGAGGAGTTGGGCGAGATCGCCGTCATCGAGGAGTTCAACCCGACGATGCACGGCTAGCGACGCTCTCGCGAGCAAGGCAAAAAGCGCGGCGCAGGGTGAAGCAATCTCACCCTGCGCCGCGCGTGCAGTGTATAGGCGGGGAGGACTATGGCTCGCGGCCGATCTCCGTGAGGATGGTCGGATAGACTCCCTTGGCCTCGTCAAACAAAGGCTTGAGCGCCAGGGCTTTCAAGGGGTTGCCCTGCACCTCAATCTTGCCCTGGCCGAGCGCGGCGCGCACGCCCAACCGCCCCGTCCACATGGCGTGGATGGTATCTGCCGAGGTCTTGATGCCCAGGTCGTTCGGGTGACAGGCTGCCCCAAACTTGGCCTGGGGCGGGAAGCTTCGGGTGTTGATGCATACGGTGGCGGCCGGGTCGGTCACGTGGATGCTGAGGCGCATCCTGCCGCTCAGCTTGTCGGCGCTGCTCGCAGTCGCCAACCGGTCGACGACTGCCTGCATCACCGCGTAGAACTCATCCGACGACGAATAGTAAGCCATCCCCTCTCTCCCCTCAACCGATGAAGATAGACTTGCGCGCCTTGAGCTGATCATAGAGCGCGCCCTGAATCTTGGCGCGCACCTCGTCGCTCAATTGCGTGGTCAACTGGGAGTCGTGGCTGGCATCCGCGCCGTAGCTGGCGGTCTCAACGGGCGCCTCGAAGGTGATACTCCACTTGGCCGGCAGCGGCAGGGGCGTCGTAACGGGGAGATAGGGCAGGCCGAGGGGCTTACCCAGGGCATCGGCGCGGCCCACCACCGGGTGGGTCTCCTCGGAGCCGACGACCGCAACGGGGATGATGGGCGCGCCGGTCTCGACGGCCATCTGTACGAAGCCGCCGCGGCCAAAGCGGGCCAGGCGATAGCGCTCCTTGAATGTCTTCGACGCGCCCTTGTCGCCTTCGGGGAAGACCAGCGCCAGTTCACCCTCGCTGAGCAGGCGCTTGCCGTTCTCAGGGTGAGAGATGACCATGCCCAACTTGGTCAGCAGCAGCGACACGAAGGGCAGGTTGGGGTACCAGTTGGGGATCAGGGCGCGTACCAGGCGCGGGTTGGCCGCCTCGCGGTACACGGCGAGACCGATCATCAACGCATCCCACGGAATCATGCCGCTGTGATTGGCGGCTAGCAGCGCCCCTCCCTCGTCGGGAATATTCTCGACGCCGTGCGCCTCGACCCGCCAGTAGCGCGAGTATAGGAAGTCGAGCAGCGGCTTGACCTCATCATAGAATTCCTGGTCGAAGCCGTAGGCGTCCGTGGTGTACTCACCGGTCATGCGCCGCTTGACGAGGTCGGCCTGGTACTGGGCAGTGTAGTTCGCCATGTACCACAGCCCCTTCCAGGTGTCTGTATTCAGTAGATCGGTGGGCATTGCGCCTGAGGCGCGCGCCGCTACGTCCTTCGCCTGTTGCGGTGTCAGTCGATCGGCCGTCCGCCATAGCAGGTTGAGGAGGCTGGCCGATGTGTAGGCAGGCGCGCTATACTCAGGGTGGTCGTCCTGCAGGTGCTCGACCATGTCTTCCAGCTGCTCACCTAGCTCATCTTCCAGCGCCTCGGCGGTCGATTCAGCGTCGTCAAGCTCGACGCTGACCTCGATCTCGCCGTAGGCGACGATGTTGCCCAGCGCGTCTCGAATCGGCACATCGACGACCTCGATCTCGGCGGCGAGTGACTCGTCCAGGATGTCCACACCCAGCGGGGACACATCCAGGTCGGACACGGTTGGCGTGTCGAGATCGGGCGGCGGCTCAATGGGCTGGCGTGTCTTCTTGCGCGGCGTCTTGTCAGGCACTGGCAACCTCCTCGGCGACGGTGTCCTCGAAGGAGGCATCGCCGCGCCGCAAGCGAAGCGCTGTGCGCCGCCGCTCGCCTTGCTCGGCGATGGGGGCCAGCAGCGCGTCGGTGTCGTAGGCGGGCGTGAACATAAGCTCCTCAGCCATCCGTGTCGTGTCGCCCAGGACCGAGTAGCGCAGGTAGTCCCAGTCGATGGGCTGCGCCTGCCCTAGCGTCTTGCTGAACTGCGGGACGCGGCCCGTGGCGTAGGCGAAGGGATGGATGAGGGGAATGGGCAGGATGCTCGCCAGATGCATCAGCCGCGCCAGCGGGATGGGCGGCTGCGCGGCGATATTGACCGGGCCATCCAGCTCGCGGTCGAGAGCATGTTCCAGCGCCGCAGCTACATCGTTCTCATGCACCAACTGGATGAGAGGGTCGAAGCCGAGCAAGGTCGGCGCGGCCCACAGCTTCAGCAGGTCGTTCATCAAGGTCGGCGCCTGCGGCCCGACGACGTAGGCGAAGCGCAGCACGGTCAGGATCGGGGCATGATCCTGGCCGCGCAGGTCGCGCACCTCCTCCTCGATCTCCGCCAGATGACGCGCGTAGCCGGCCTTGCCGCCGCGAACGATGTGGTTCTCGGTGATGTAGGCCGGGTTGTCGGAACGCGCCCCGTAGGCGAGGATGCTGCTCTTGAGGACGACCTGGCGGACGTTGGCGGCGACGGCCGCCTCGAGCAGCCGCCGCGTGCCGGTCACGTTGTGCTCGTGGATGCGCGGGTCGTTGCGCTTGTCCCACTGGAAGTCGAGATGCAGGACCTTGCGCACCCGATGGCTCTCGAACAGGTCAGCCAGCAGTGGGTTCTGGAGGTCGATTTCGGCAAACTCGATGTCGAGCAAGGGCGCAGTAGGGGTGTGGCTGTCGAGCGCGAGGACGTGATGCCCGGCCTCGTGAAGCCGCTGGGCGAGCCAGCCGCCCCAGAAACCGGCCGCCCCCGTCACAGCAATCGTATTCTTTGCGGCCATAGGGACTCCTGTGGATAGATAGCGTGGCCTGCCTAATGATAGTCCAGAAGGCAAGAAAGGTGAAGCGCGGAGGGGCATAGCCTCCGCGCCTCACTGCGTCCTATGGCGCCTTTGCGTCGCAGCCACGTCTGCCAACGACATCACAGCCCGCCGGTGGAGTGCATCACCCCGACGGGCTGGGGTGAGTCTGGTGCGGCTTCGGGGGTCGCATTGAGGCGACGACGATAGCCTGCTGTGAGTCTACCTCTCGTGCTGTCCCGCGGGGACGACTGTGATGTTGTAGGTGACATCAACCGTCGCACCAAAGTCAGGAATGACGCCGCCGAACTTGAGGGTGTAGTTCCCCGGCGGCAGCGGCGCGAGCAGCAGCCAGTAGCCATCCGACACCTGGGGTACGGTGGCGCTGGGCCAACCCGTGCCGGGTACAGTGAGGCCAGGGTACGTCGTCGCGAACAGCGAGTATAGATTGGTACTGGGCGGGGTGGGCACGGTGACGGTGTAGAAGCCCCGGCTGCTGGCGCGGTAGGACGTCAGGTTATCGAAGGTGGTCACCTCGCCCGTCCTGTTGTTCTTGAGGGTCGCGTGCAGGCCGGTGGCGCCATCCATAGCCGCGCCGAGCCAGCCGGCGAGCTCGGAGGCGGGATACGTGGTGGGAGGCAGGCCGACGTTGTCGTACCAGCCGTTCACCACGGGGAAGAACAACGCGGTGCCGGTGGGGATGGTGCAGCTGCGGCTGAGCGGGTCACTGGTGTTGAACGTGCCCGCCAGGAACCACACGTGTTTGTTCCTCCGCCCGGCGGCGCAATCGACCGCGCCGGACTGAAGCAAGGCGTTGGTGGCGACGGGCTGCGCCCAGGCCCACTGCCACCAGGCGATGCTCCATTCGCGGTAGCTCTTGCCGCCGTAGTGTGACCTCGGTGGCAGCACGCGGGGGTTGGGGTTGTCGGCCGCCGCAACGGGCGCGAACAGCAGTAGGGCCAACAGCACGACGACGAGTAAGGATAGGTGACGCCAGATCCGCGAGGCACTCATAGTAGACCCCCTTTGCGCGATCCTCGGCTCTATGCCGTCTTTGGAGGAACCGTATGTGGTTGACTCATCTCTCGCGCTCGTCGTGATCGCCTGTCTGCCAGGGCAGTGGGTATCGTTGCATTGCATAATACATGAATTCCTGCCGACCGTCTTGTACATTCATGCCCTAAAGTGGAGAAAGCGGAGGTCTGCGTGCCGACCGGGGCGCGACGCCGAAGCGGGTCTGGAAGCGGTGGGTGAGGTGGCTATGGTCGGCGAAGCCGACGAACGCGGCAATCTCGCTGATGGTCAGGTCGCTGGTCAGGAGGAGGTGTCTGGCTCGCTGGAGGCGATGCTCGATGATGTATTGGCGTAGCGACTGGCCGGTCGCAACCTTGAAGCGCCGCGCCAGGTGGCTGGCGCTGAGATGCATCTCGCGGGCGATCTGCGCCAGGGTGAGCTTCTCGGTCAGGTTGCTGGCGACGAAATCGTGCACGCGCTGCACCTGCGTCGTGGTGAGGGGCCGGACGGCGCATCGTTGCTTGCCGGGCGAGATGGTGTCCAGTCGGGACAGGCGCGAAGCTGTCATGCGTGCCCCCTGTTGGTGTGTCTTGCTGAAGGTGGTGGCCTGGCGGCGCAGCCTGTGATGAGCAGTGTACGGCAGCGCACCCCTGGGTCGAGATACTCGGTCGATACAGAAGAGATACAGGACGTTGTGCCCTCATTAAACGGCACGCCGCTGATGAGGGCGAGGCGCTTAGCGGTACAACTAGCGTCACAAGAAGCGATACAGAGGGCAGGCCATGGGGTAGCGTACACAGCGGGGGAAAGGGGCCGGAACTGTATGATGCGAGAACGGCAGCTTACTCCACGTAGGCTGCCGTTCTCTGGTTGCTATGAGCTTGGGGTGGTGGCGTTACGCCGATGCGCCGCTGTAGTGGCGGACGCCGAAGCGCCAGAACGCGCGGGAGGCGAGGAGGAGGATGACGGCGAGGCCCAGGGCGAGGGCGAGGGTCTGCGAGGTGAGCCGCGCCGTGACCGCCTCGGCGGGGACGGTGACGGCGAAGGCGATGGGGACCAGGGACGTGAGGGCGAATCGCAGCCAGCCAGGGTAGAGACCAACCGGCCAGCGCCCTGCTTCGTACATGCTCTGGAAGATGACCAGGAGGTTTTCGACCCGCACGAACCAGAAGGAGCAGGTTGTGAGCATGAGCAGGAAGCTGTAGACGATGGCGAGGCCCGCCAGCAGGGCCAGGCCGAAGCCGATGGCTTCCACGAAGCCGATGCTCTCGCGCAGACGATACAACGCGACCCCAACCAATCCCAGGCCCATCAGCACGTCCACGACTTTCCAAATCTCAATCTGACGCACGCTGATGAGAAGCTGGGCGTCCTCGGGCTTGGTCAGGGTGAAGTCGAGGGTGCCGCGCCGCACGTCTTCCAGGACGCGCTGCATGCTCGGCTGGATGATGAGGTTGACCACGCCCAGGACGAGGAAGAACACGCCCGTCAGGGCCAGCATCTGGTTCGGCCCCCAGCCGTCCAGGTCGTCGGTATGGTAGAAGATGACGCCCAGCCGCCCGATGGCGATAACCAGGGCCAGGAAGGTCTGGAAGAGTTGCACGCCGAAGTTGGCGCGATACTCCAACTCGGTCAGGATGCCAATGCGCAGGTTGAGCCACAGCAGCCGTAGCGGTGTCATGCGCCCACCCCCGAATAGCGGCGGATGCCCGCTCGCCATACGACCCGCAGCAGCGCCAATCCGACCAGGAACCAGCCGATCTGCGCGCCGAAGCCGATGAGGGCATCGCGGGGTGACACCTGGCCCAGAATCAACTCGGCCGGGAAGTAAATCATCCAGCGGAAGGGTAGGAAGAAGGCAATCGTCTGGATAGCGGGCGGCATCAAGTCCAGCGGGGCGATGCGGCCGGAGAAGAATAGCAGCGCCGCGAAGTAGACCTGGTTGACGGCCGAGATGCGCGTCGTCCAGAAGGCCGACATGGCAAGCGTCCACTCGAATACCCAGCGCACGGCGAAGGCCAGGATGAGGGCGGGCACGAAGGCGACAACGGCCCACGCGCTGGTGTCCAGCGTCGGGCGGAACAGCACGATGAGGATCGCGGTCACCGGGATGAGGATGACCAGGGTCAGCGTCTTGTAGGCCAGGTTATCCGCCAGGTCCTTGTGAATGGGGTGGGCCGGGCGCAGCAGCAGGGGCGACAGCAGGCCCTGGCGAATATAGTACTCGTACTCCCACATGATCCAGCTAAACGTCAGGTGGTTGACGACCATCAGCACGATGAAGTAGGCGGCGAAGCCACTGGCCGTGTAGCCGCCAACCTCGCCGCCGCTGCTCTGAGCCACCGTCGCCCACACCGTCAGGTAGATGACCGGCTCCAGAATCGTGCCTAGCAGCCAGATGGCCAGGGAGGCCCGATACTGCATCTCGATGGCGAGGCTCGTCTTTAGCTGGGCGCGGTAGATGTCCAGCAAGCCCCTCACACCGCCTCCTGCGCGAACACCTGCTCGATGACCTCCTCGACGGGCGGGTCTTCGACGGTCAAGTCCACCACGGGCAGATCAGCCAGCAGCCGCGCCGTGACCCCCGCCGTAGCGGCCTTCGGCACGCGCAGGCTGACCCGCGAGCCATCCTGCTCGACCACCTCGCCATAGGGGGATAGGTCAGCGTCGTCGGTGTCCAACTCGACGACGATGGTCTTGTGGGGCGAGAAGCGTTGCACCAGCGCCGCCAGGTCGCCATCGAACAGCAGCCGCCCGTGGTGAATGACGACGACGCGCTTGCACAGGGCTTCCACGTCGGCCATATAGTGGCTGGTCAGGAGGACGGTGGCCTCGTGGCGGCGGTTGTACTCGGCGACGAAGGCGCGTAGGCGCCGCTGCATCGTCACGTCGAGGCCGATGGTCGGCTCGTCGAGGAAGACGACTTTGGGGCGGTGGAGCAAGGCGGCGGCCACCTCGCACTTCATGCGCTCGCCGAGGGACAGGTTGCGCACCGGCTTGTAGACCAGCTCACCCAGGTCGAGCAGATCCACCAGTTCATCCAGCGTCTCGCGGTACTGCTCGGCCGGGATGCGGTAGATGGCCTGGTTGAGCTGGAACGAGTCGATGGCCGGGATGTCCCAGGCGAGTTGCTGGCGGTTGCCCATGACCAGGGTCATCTGACGCAGGTAGGCCTTCTCGCGCTGGTAGGGCGTGAAGCCCAGGACGCTGGTCTCGCCCCCGCTGGGGTGCAGTAGCCCGGACAGCATCTTGAGAGTCGTCGTCTTGCCCGCGCCGTTGGGGCCGAGGAAGCCCACGATCTGCCCGCCGTCAACGTCAAAGCTGATGCCGTCCACGGCGTGGACGTCCTTCGTCTTGCGCCTGACGAGACTCTTGACGGAGGCCATCACGCCCGCCTCACGCTCGTGGACGTTGTACGTCTTGCGCAGGTCGCGGACGTGAATCACCGGATTGGAGGGGGCGAGTGCCAGCATACGAAGGGCCACTCCTGAAGGTGGCCGAGGGTTGAGCGGAGTTGCAGGCGATGCGCCGTCGGTGGCTCCCCTGCATGGGTCAGACCTAAAGTATACACGTCCCAGCCCAGGCATAAAAGGTCCGACCGAACGATTCGTTCATCGTCCGGTCGGAGGATGCCAGAACTTCGAGGGTCGGCGCGAGCTTGTCCCTACGACGCGGTGGTCTGTTTGGCGCGCATCTCGTCGGCCAGGGCGCGCTTGCGGGCGATGTCCTCGTCGGAGAGGTAGCGATCGAAGGAGCGCAGGCCCGCCAGCTGGAACTCGTGCTTCTTGAACAGGCGGTAGATCTCCTTCACCCGCTCGGTGTCGATGTCGCGGCCGATGGTGTAGTCGTCGAACTTGCCCTCCATCGCCAGTAGGGCTGTCTCGGCCAGACAGGCGTAGGCCGTCTTGGGCGGCAGGCCGATGTCGAAGCCAAAGTCGATGTCGCCGGGGATGTTGATCTCACCCGATTCGATGACCAGCACGTCGGGGCGGCGGGCGGCGTCTTCCTCCTTCACGTCAGGAGGCCGCGCCACATCGCAGATGACACAGCCGGGCTTGACTTTATCGATGTTGACCACCTTCTTGTTCATGGCCGACGTGGTGGTCACGATGAGGTCGGCGTCACCCACAAAGGCGTCCGGCGACGTGCCGATGCTCACCCGCGCCCCCGGCGTCTCGTCCTCGATGCGTCGCTTGAGTTCGATGAGGCGCTCGGGGCGGGGAGCCACCAGCACAACCTCCCCCCGGTCGCCGAGCCACTCGGCCAGCAGGCGAGCGCACACCGAGCCGATGGAGCCGGTCGCCCCGATGACCACCACGCGGCCCTCGTCGATGCGCCCGCCCATCTTGCCCACCGCCTGCTTGGCGGCTTCCAGGGTGGCGGCGACGGTCAGGGAGTTGCCCGACGTGATGCCGATGTCCGACTTTTGCGCCACCGTCACGCCCGCGTCGCCGACGACACTGGTGAACGCGCCGAGGCCCATGATGCGCGCGCCCATGCGCTCGCCGAGGCGCGACGCATGGATGAGCTTGCGATATGTCCAGCCGGCCGGGCGAGTCATCATCATGCGCGGCGTCGAACCGAGGGTGATGAGGATGCCCTCGATTTTCTGGCCGGTGGTGGGCGACTGCCCACCAATGATGCGCGACACGTACATCGGCGGTATCTGCGCGACCATCTGCTCCATGGCCCGGTCGGGCATCCACTTGAAGTATTTGAGAATGGGGTGCTTGTAGATGTACTTGACGCTCAGCGGGTGGATGACGAAGGCAAAACGGTTCACCTGCTCGTCGGCGTGCTGGAGTTCGATAATCTCAGGCTGCCATTCCAGATCGGCCAGAAGGTTGAGGTAGGTCTCGGCGGACGGCTTCGCGCCGGCCGGGCTGAGGGCCGCCAGGACACCCTCAACCACGGCCGCGGATGCCCGAGGGGCGTCGGTTCCCAGGCCGGGCATGGTCACGATGACCTTCTCCGCGCCCCGCGCGCGCAGCTCGGCGATGTCGTCGTCGGTCAGCGCCTCGACCACGATCGACTTGCCGCGCAGCTTGTACGGCGCATAGCGGCGAATGAGGGCCATGTCGCCGGCGATGACATCCGCCCATTGGAAGTCACGGTCGTCGCGCGGCGTCGACTCGCCGGGCGCGGGTGACAGTTGCGTGTAGCTGAGACTCGCCAGGCGGTCCTTACCGATGCGCATCACCTGCTTGAGGACGCGCTGGCCGGGGATGGCGAGCGGCAGGTCGAAGAGAATGGCCGAGTCGGCGTAACGTATCGTCGGCGTCTGCTCCGCCAGTGCGCCCGACAGCCCGCCGTGGTTGAGGCCCGGCGCCATGAGAACGTGCTTGTAGCCGAAGATAATCGGGTCGCGGTTGGTGGCGAGCTTCACTGCCCACCGCTCAAGGGAATCGCGCACGCCGCTGCCGTCGACGAGGGGCGTCGGACCGGCGGCGGCGCGGAACTCGGACGCCAGCGACGAGTCGACCGTGGCGTTCTCCAGGCGCAGCTTGAGGGGGAGGCCATCCAGCACGATGACGTCGACGCCCGATGCAGCTGCTTCCCGCACCAGGGCCACCCCTCGGTGCGGGTCGCCGCCCGCGCCGCGTCGCGTGACCGTCACCTCCCGATCAAGCAGTCGGGCCGTAAACGTTGCATCAGGCTCGGAGCCGAGATGGACAGCAGTGACCTGGGGCATGGCGGCTCTCCTTATGGGGTGGTTGGTTGTGCCGGCTAGAAAGGCAGCTTCAATTTTTGGACGCGATTGTTGCCCTTGTCAACCAGATAGACCACGCCCTGGTCGTCGACGCGCAGATCCTCAGACTCGAAGAACTGACCTGGCTCGCGGCCGGGGTTCTGGAACTCCTTGACGAGGGTCAAGTCGCTCAGGTTGAAGACCTGGATGCGATTGTTGGCGCTGTCGGCGACATAGAGGCGGTTGTCAGGCCCGATATCCATGCCGCGTAGCAGCCACAGGGTCTCACGCATCTGCTGATTGCCGAACGTCTTGAGGTACTGGCCCTGCGGGCTAAACTTCTGGATGAGAAACGTAGACAGGTCCGTTACGTAGATGTTGCCATCCTTGTCGAGGGCTAGCGCGCGGGGCCGGATGAACTTGCCGTTCTCCTCCCCCTGTCCGCCGAACTTCAGCAGCAGTTTGCCATTCGGGTCGAGCTTGAGCACCTCAGCGGTCGCCTGGTTGACGATGAACAGGTTGCCCTGCGGGTCGGTCTCGACGGCCACCGGCTGGTTGAGTTGGACCGCGCCGTCGGCGCCGATCTTGCCAACCACCTGACCGTCGGACTTCACCCGAAAGACGGTGTTGGTGGCAGTATCCGCAATGTAGACGTCACCACCTGGGGCGACGGCCACGGAACTGGGCAGGCGCAAGCCCGTCTCGCTCCCGACCTTGAGTAGAGTCTTCACGAATTTTCCATCGGCGTCAAACTCGTGGACGCCCGACTGGTCGGTGACGTACAGCCGCCCGCCCGACGTCAGGGCCAGGCCAATGGGGCGTCTCAGGGGCATGGCGTCGTTCGGGCCGCCGATGACGCCCAGGCTGGGCAGGGGCGTCGGCAAGGGCACGGAGGGCGTCAGGTCTTGAGGCGACCGCGTGGGGATGGCGGGCATCGTCGGGGCTTTGAAGGAGGGCGTGACCATCTCGCCCACCGGCGCGGGGCCGGCATTCTTGGGGGTGGCCGCCAGGGCAGGGGCCGCCGGTGGCGCCGGCGCTTGAGCGGCGGCCGGCGAGGCGGCGGCCGGCAGGCGCAGGCTTTCACCACCCGACTGGCAGCCGGCGAGGGCGAGCAGCATAACGACCACAACGAGGAGCGGAATAAGCTGTTTCATTCGGATCAAATCCTTCTCTATGCCTGAGCGGCTGCGCCGGTCTGCCCCAAAAAGCTGCGCGCCGCCACGGCTCAGAGGTCGCGCGACGCGCAGGCTACCACGGCCAGGCGGGCTAAAAGTCGATGGCGCGACCCTGATAGGCGTACTCGAACAGGCGGGCCACCTCGGCGCTGTCTGGCACGCGCGGCGAGGTGAACATGGTGGCGTCGCCCTCAGCCGAGGCGACCAGGTGGTCCATCTCTGCGTGGAACTGGTCCTCGGGTATCTTGAGGCTGCGCACATCCTGGGGCTGACCGACCTCGACTTGTAGCCGCTGCACGGCCTCGATCAACGCCTGGGCGCGCTCGGCGTCAGTCTCGCCGGGGAGGCCCAGAAAGCGGGCGATGTCAGCGTAGCGTTCAGGCGCTTCCTTGACGCAGAACTGCATCGTATAGGGCAGGAAGACGTTGGTGGTGCGGCCGTGAGGCGGGTGAAAAACGCCGCCCAGCGAGTGGGCCAGCGCGTGAGCCAGGCCGATGTTGGCGTTGGCGAGACCGAAGCCCGCCAGGGTGGCCGCGTTCGCCATCTTCTCCCGCGCTTCCATATCACTCCCATCGCGGTAGGCGCGAGGCAGGTAGTCGAACACGAGGCGAATCGCCATCAGGGCCGGGCCGTCGACGTAATCATTGTGCCAGCTGCCTGTATAGATTTCGATGGCGTGGACCAGAGCGTCCATCCCGGTGTCGGCCGTCAACCACGGCGGCATACCAGCGGCCAGACCCGGATCGACGATAGCGACCTCAGGGAAGGCGTCACGACTGCCCAGGACGAGCTTTCGCTTCTCAGCGCGGTCGGTGATGATACATGCCCAGCCCGCCTCCGCACCTGTGCCGCTGGTGGTGGGGATGGTGCACAGGCGGACGGCGTTGGTCAGGCCCATGGGCACGATGGGGTTCACGTCCTGCGGCGCCAGGTCGGGGCGCTCGGCCAGGACGCGCACCATTTTGGCCGCATCCAGAGGCGACCCGCCGCCCAGCCCGATGATCCAGTCGGCGCCAAAGTCGCGGGCCATCTCGGCGGCGCGGCTGACGGTCTCCGTATCGGGGTCTGGCTCGACCTCGGCGAACACCGCCACGACGAAGCCGCCCTCTTCCAGCGGCTGGCGAATGCGGTCGACGACGCCGAGCTTCGCCATGTTGGCGTCGGTCACGATCAGGGCGCGGGTTCCCTCCAGCGTGGCTAGATGACTGAGGGCATCCTCGCCATAGACGATAGTGGGCGCCTGGAAGTACCACATATGAGCCTCCCTTCGCCCCTAGGACGGGAACTGAGTGTCGATGGTGGACAGGCTGTTGACCAGTTCCTTGGCCGCCTTGACGTTCTTCATAATGGTGACCATGTCACCGTGGAGCTTGAGCTGGCGGGTGAGCAGGCCCTGGATGGGGTCCATCTTCTTCTCGATGACCTTCCGCCACACGCTGATGGGGGCCGTCATGCGAAAGGCCGGGTTGTAGACGCTGTCGTCATCGACCAGCTCGGCGGCGCGGCACTTGCCGTGGTAGAGGTCGGCGTACATGGTCGTCGGGTCGGGCTGGCCGGGGATGTTGGTGACGATGAAGTAGAAGTCGCCTTCCCAGTTGCGCGCCGCCTCCGCGTAGACGGGGTTGGTGTTCAACGCCTTCTGGAATTCCACAGTCCACTCTGACGATGGGAACATGACAGGCATGCGCGTATCCTCCTGGACAGTCATACAACGGGGACGGCGCCCCTTTGGTTACGCCCTGCGCCGCATACTGGACACAGCCGCAGGCAGCGCAATTATAACCCCTATGCCGCAGTGTGTCAAAGCGTCGCCGCCGCCAGCATGTCCAGGTATTCTTCCTTGATGGTGTCCTCGGTGGGCACGCCGAACAGGTCCAGCAACTCACCGATGAGGCGCGCCTTCTCCTCGGCGTCGCGCTTCGACCACGTGCGCGCCTTGAGTTCCAGGAAGTAGCCTGGCTGGGTGGGTCGCACCACCCGGTCCAGGTTGATGAAGAAGTCGGTGTCGCGGTACGTCACCAGCCAGCGCAGGCGGTCCTTCTCGATCTCGCGCTCGCCTGTTGGGTGAAAATACTCGCGGTAGAAGCGGCGGCTGTGGCCGGCCGGCGCGATGAAGCGCGACCGTGACAGCAGGATGGAGCGCTCGAACTCGCGCTCCTTAGCCGGAAGCGTCAGCGTCAGCCGATAGCGGGTGCTGTAGGTCTCGCCGCGCGTATTGATAAAGGCATCCTCGCGGTAGCGCAGGCGACCCTGGGCGGGGTCATCGAAAAAGAAATAGGTGTCGAATTGGCGGTAATGGCTGTGGCGCTGCACCGCCAGCGGGCCACGTTCGATGACGTCGACAACCTGGGCCGGGTCGGCAGCGCGGGCCTTGACCTGCACTTCGAAGGACTCCTCCTGCTCCATGCCGCCGATGGCGGCCAGCTTGCTGAGGACGCTCTGCTCCCGCTGGATCAGGAAGGTGTCGATGCGGTGGGCGTAGTCCTGGGCCGCGCGGCGTAAGTCATCCTCGCGCAGCGTCAGCAGCACGCGGTGGCGCATCAGCCAGCGTCCCTCGACCATGACGTCGGTGACATCGGTGGCCTTGGAGCCGTACACCAGGCGTGAGTAGATGGCGTCGGGGTCGCGGTCGAAGTGGGGCGTGTGGTGCAGGTCGCTCAGGTTCACCACCGCCAGGTCGGCGCGCTTGCCGACCTCCAGGCTGCCGGCCAGGTGGCCCAGGTGCATCGCCTTCGCGCCCTGGATGGTTGCCATGGCGAAGGCCTGGCGCGCAGGCAGCGTCGTTGGGTCGCCCGTTGTGCCTTTGGCGATGAGGGCGGCCAGACGCATCTCCTCGAACATGTCCAGGTCGTTGTTGGAGGCCGGGCCGTCGGTCCCGATACCGACGTTCAGCCCTGCTGCCAGCATCTGCTTGACGGGCGCGATGCCGCTCCCCAGCTTGAGGTTGCTGGTCGGGTTGTGGGCAACCCCGGCGCGGGCGCGGCGCAACGTGCGCATCTCGGAGCCGTCGATGTGGACGCAGTGGGCGGCCAGGACTTTGGCCTGGAACAGGCCGTTCTTCTCCACCCACGGAATGACCGGCATACCGTGCTCCTCGCGGCTGGTCTCTACCTCCAGCGCCGTCTCGGACAGGTGGATTTGCAGTGGGGTGTCGGTCTCGGCGGCCAGCTCCGCCGCCGCTCGCAGTAGTTCGGGCGTAGCGGTGTAGGGGGCGTGGGGCGCGACGGACGGTACGATGAGGGGGTGACCCTTCCAGCGCACGATGTAGTCTCGCGCCATCGCCAGGCTATCCTCGTATGTGCCCGCGTCGGGCGAGGGGAACTTGAGGACACTCTGCGAGCACAGCGCGCGCATGCCGGCCTCGGCGGTGGCCTGGGCGACGTGCTCCTCGAAGTAGTACATATCGGCGAAGGTTGTCACACCCGAGCGAATCATCTCAGCGCATGCCAGCAGCGTCCCCAGGCGCACAAAGTCAGGCGAGACAAACTCCCGCTCGACGGGCATCATGTAGCCCATCAGCCACACGTCCAGGCGCAGGTCATCGGCCAGCCCCCGCAGTAGCGACATGGGGACGTGGGTGTGAGCGTTGACCAGGCCAGGGATGACGGCCTTGCCGCCCACATCCACGGTCTGCCGACCGTGATAGACGCGCGCTACATCGTGGGCCGCGCCAACGGCGACGATACGCCCGCCATCGATGGCGACCGCGCCGGGCGTGAACACGTCGAACGCCTCGTTCATGGTGATGACTGTGGCGTTGGCTACCAGGAAATCAACATTCGTCATGCCTCTCCATCCTCAGCAGGGGGCCGCTGCAAGATTCCGCCAAGTGTATCCGTCGCGGCGCGTTACGTCAAAGGCAGCCCCGGAAGCCTCGACTGACAGGTCGAGTCAGTCCTGCGCGAGGTAGCTTGGATTCCCCTCCCAACCGCCTATAATCGTAGCAGCACATTCCCTGCGAGGTTAATCATGGCGACGACCCACGGCTTTGAACTGCTGCGCGAGGCGACGATTGCCGAGCTACGCACGACGGCGCGGCTGTACCGCCACGTCAAGACGGGCGCGCAACTGCTGTCCCTGATCAACGACGACGAGAATAAGGTCTTTGGCATCACGTTCCGTACTCCGGTGAGCGACTCGACCGGCGTGCCCCACATCATGGAGCACTCGGTGCTGTGCGGGTCGCGCAAGTACCCCGTCAAGGAGCCGTTCATCGAGCTGGCGCGCGGCTCACTCAACACCTTCCTCAACGCGATGACGTACCCCGACAAGACGGCCTACCCCGTAGCCAGTACCAACCTCCAGGACTTCTACAACCTCATCGACGTCTACCTCGACTCGGTGTTGTACCCCCTCATTCCGGAGCATACCCTCCAGCAGGAGGGCTGGCACTATGAGTTGGAGAACCCGGCCGACCCACTTGCCTACAAGGGTGTCGTTTTCAACGAGATGAAGGGCGTGTATGCTGCGCCGGATACCGTGCTGGGCCACACCATCCAGGCCTCCCTGTTTCCCGATACGGCCTATGCCTTCGAGTCGGGCGGTCACCCGTCCCACATTCCAGACCTGACCTATGCGCAGTTCAAGGCCTTCCACGACACCTACTATCACCCGTCCAATGCCTATATCTACTTCTACGGCGATGACGATCCCGAGGAGCGGCTGCGACTGCTGGACGGCTGGCTCAAGGAGTTCGACCACCTGGCGGTGGACTCGGAGATAGGTCTCCAGCCGCATTTTCAGGAACCGCGCCGCGTGACGGTCCCCTACGCTATCGGCCCCGACACGGACGCCGCCAGGAAGAGCATGGTATCCGTCAACTGGCTGTTGGGCGAGACGACCGACGAAGCGTACGTGCTGGCGTGGCAGATTCTCGCCCACATCCTCGCCGGTACCCAGGCGTCACCGCTCCGCCGCAAGCTTATCGACTCCGGGTTGGGCGAAGACCTGGCCGGCGGTGGGCTGACCGACGAGCTGCGCCAGATGACCTACGCGCTAGGACTCAAGGGCGTAGCGGCGGCGGACGTGGACAAGGTAGAGGCGCTGGTTCTGGACACGGTCAGGCGACTGGCCGCCGAGGGCCTGGACCCCGAAACGGTGGCGGCCTCGCTGAATACCGTCGAGTTCTCGCTGCGCGAGATCAACACCGGCAGCTACCCGCGCGGCCTGGCGATGATGTTCTGGGCGTTGGGTAGCTGGCTGTATGGCGGCGACCCGCTGGCCCCGCTGGCCTTCGAGCAGCCCCTGGCCGACATCAAGGCCCGCGTGGCGCGCGGTGAGCGCTACTTCGAGGACCTCATCGAGCGCGACATGGTGAGCAATCGCCATCGCACGACGGTTATCCTCCACCCCGATCCGGAGGTGGGCGCGCAGGAGGAGGCCACCGAGCGGGCGAGGCTGGATGCAGCGCGCGAGGGCATGACGCCCGAGGAGATCCAGCGCGTTGTCGAGGAGGCGCGACTGCTCAAGGAATTGCAGGAGAAGCCCGACTCGCCGCAGGCCCTGGCGACTATCCCCAGTCTGAGCCTGGCCGACCTGCCCAAGACCAACAAGCCCATCCCACTGGCGGTGGAGCAGCGACAGGGAGCCACGCTTCTCTACCACGACCTGTTCACCAACGGCGTGGCCTATCTTGACCTGGCCTTCGACTTGCGCGCCCTACCCCAGGATCTGCTGCCCTACGTGTCGCTGTTCGGGCGCGCGCTGCTAGAGATGGGGACGGAGCGCGAGGATTTCATCAGGCTCTCGCAGCGCATCGGCAGCAAGACCGGCGGCATCGGCCGCGCCAGCCGCGCCTCCTTGATTCGCGGCACAAACCAGACGGCCGCTCATTTCTTTCTGCGCGGCAAGGGCATGCCACACCAGACAGGCGACTTGCTCGACATCTTGCGCGACGTCCTGCTGAGCGTGCGCCTGGATAACCAGTCGCGCTTCCGCCAGATGGCGCTAGAAGCGAAGGCTCGCCAGGAGCAGAGCATCATCTACAGTGGGCACGCTGTGGTCGGCTCGCGCCTCAGCGCGAAGTTCAATGCGGCCGATTGGGTCAGCGAGCAGCTGGGTGGATTGTCGAACCTCTACTTCACGCGGCGCCTAATCGACCACATCGACTCGGACTGGTCGACCGTCCTGGCTGCCCTGGAGCGAATCCGGGCGACCCTCGTCAACCGCGCCGCACTGACCGTGAATGTGACGCTCGACGCCGACAACTGGCGGACGTTCGCGCCGCAACTGGATGCCTTTCTGGCGGCGCTACCGGCGCAGCCCGTGACCCCGCAAGCCTGGCTACCGACCCCAGCCCCAGACAACGAAGGCCTCATCATCCCTGGCCAGATCAACTACGTAGGCAAGGGGGCAGACCTGTACAAGTTGGGCTATCAGTACGACGGTTCGCTGGCGGTGGTCAGCCGCGTTCTCAACACCACCTTCCTGTGGGAGCGGGTGCGCGTCCAGGGCGGGGCCTATGGCGGCTTTGGCTCCTTCGACCGCTTTTCCGGCGTGTTCAACTTCCTTTCCTATCGCGACCCCAACCTCACCGAGACGCTCGTCAACTACGACGAGGCCGCCGCCTATCTGCAGCGGCTGGACATGCCTGAGCAGGAGCTGACCCGCACCATTGTCGGCGCGATTGGCGACATGGACACCTACCGCCTGCCCGACGCCAAGGGCTGGGTATCCATGGAGCGCTACTTGCTGGGCGAGAGCGACGAGATGCGCCAGGCGATGCGCGACCAGGTGCTGAGCGCCACCATCGCCGACTTCCACCGCTTTGGTGAGACGCTGGAAGCCGTCAAGGATCACGGCCACGTGGTCGTTCTCGGCGCGCAGGCGGCCATCGAGAGCGCGGCCGAGGCGCGACCAGGCTGGCTGACGGTCAGTAGCGTGGGTTTGTAGAGACGGGCGGTAGGGGGGCAGGGCCTCCCTGCCCGCAGTTGCGCCAACATACACAGGCGGCGTGGGAGCAACCCCACGTCGCCTCGCTGTTATCGCGGGGAGGCGCGGGGCGTGTGGCGCGCGCACATGGCGGCGCGGCCTGAGAGGCCGATAAGAGTCCGCGCTTGGCGGGGCAATTTTGCGACCCTTCACGTCGTCTAACGTAATGTAGGATGCATCGTTGTTGGGCGGGTGTCATAGAGAGTCGTTAGTCGTCGCTTGAGATGGGTTAGTGCGTGTGGGAAGCGAAGGAGCCGAGCCATGAATTGGTCCTTTAGCCTGGGACGGGTGTCCAACATCGACATCCGTGTCCATTTTACCTTCTTTTTCATTCTACTGTTCGGCGCGATGCAGTGGGGTGGCAGCCTGGGCAACGGGCAGGCCGCCCTGTTTGGCGTGCTCGTGACGCTGCTGCTGTTCGCGTGCGTCTTGCTGCACGAGTTGGGGCACAGCCTGGTCGCGCAGCGCCTGGGCATCCCCGTCAAGCAAATTCTGCTCATGCCGCTGGGGGGCGTGGCCCTGCTGGGCCGCAACCCTGACAAGCCCAGGCATGAGCTGGTCATCGCCGCCGCCGGACCGCTGGTGAACGTGGCCATCATCGCTGTGCTGCTGGTCCTGATGCCGCTACTGGGCATCGACCTGCCGAGCCTGGTAGGCGGTCAGCCCGCGCCCGGCCTCGACACCCTCGTGTGGTGGATGTTGCTGGCGAACATCAGCCTGGTGCTGTTCAACCTGATTCCGGCCTTCCCCCTTGACGGGGGGCGCATGTTCCGCGCCCTGCTGGCGATGCGCATGGGCAACGCCCGCGCGACCCAGATCGCCTCGCGCCTGGGCCAGTTGCTGGCGGTCGGCCTGGGCTTCGTTGGCCTGTTCACCACCAATTTCCTCTTGATTCTGGTCGCCGCGTTCGTCTTCTTCGGCGCGAGCGCCGAGGCGGGCGAGGCGAGGGCGCGCGAAATCCTGGGCCGGGTCAAGGCGCGCGATGCCGCGAACCGTCATGCGGCGTCGCTGAGCGTCGGCGACCGGCTGAGCCAGGTGATGCCGCTCATGATCGCGACACGCCAGACGAGCTTCGCCGTCATGTTCAACGGCCAGGTACTGGGTGTAGTGACCGAGGCGGACCTGCGTCGGGCTGTCGCGGCGGGCACGGGGGATGCGTATATCGCCGGTATCATGCAGCGTGACTTCCTGCGCGTGGACGCCGAGCAGACGCTCTACGAGGTGCGCACCATGCTGGCGGAGAAGAATTCACCTGTGGCGGCCGTGTATGATGGTGAGGCGTACCTGGGTCTGGTGACGCTGGGCGGTATCCAGGAGATTCTGCGGCTGTGGCTCACGTCGCAGCCGGGCCAGACGGGTTCTCCCTCGCAGCCATCGGGAACGGTGGTGGGGCGCGCCTGACCGCGCCCGACGACGCCACGAGCCAGGTGCTGATGCGCTGGTTACTCGCGCTGGTCCTGTGTGTAGGCCTCGGCGGCCTCGCTGTCTGGGCGCTACGAGGCAGCGAGGCGCCGCGCGGGCAGGCCACGTCGGCGGCGATTGAGGCGTTGCAGGCTCCCGCCGACAGCGGCTTTGCCCGCGTGACTGGACCCCGTGCGTTTCAGTTTCCTCGCGATCACGGCCCCCATCCCGAGTACAAGACCGAGTGGTGGTACTACACGGGCAACCTGGAAGCCGAGGACGGCGAGCGTCTCGGCTTCCAACTGACCTTCTTCCGCCAGGGCCTCGCGCCTGAGACACCGGGCGCGCCTGCCCGTGCCTCTGACTGGGCCACGCGCCAGGCCTACATGGCGCACTTTGCCATGACCCGCGCCTCTGATGATCGGTTCGTGTCCGCCGAGCGCTTCAGTCGCGGCGCGGCCGGGCTGGCCGGCGCGCAGGCGGACCCATATCGGGTGTGGTTGGAGGACTGGGAGGCGGGGGCGGACGGCGACGCGGTGCGACTGCGCGCGGCCAATGGCGACGACCGACTCGACGTCCGGGTACGGCCCGTCAAGCCCCTCGTGTTGCAGGGCCAGCAAGGCCTGTCGCAGAAGAGCGACGAACCTGGCAACGCCTCGTACTATTACAGCCTGACCCGTCTCGAGACCGACGGTACACTCACCCTCGACGGCCACACCTACCGCGTCAGCGGCACGGCCTGGCTCGACCGTGAGTTCGGTACGAGCACGTTGGGGCCGGACACGGCGGGTTGGGACTGGTTCGCGCTCCAACTGGCCGATAACCGCGAGATCATGTTCTACCAGCTGCGCCGCAACGATGGCGCGACCGAGCCGCAATCCAGCGGCAGTCTCGTCGCCGCCGACGGCGCGACCATCCCCTTGAGTCGCGACGATGTGAAGATTGATGTGCTGGCGACGTGGACCAGCCCGCGCACGGGCGCGGTCTACCCGGCGCGCTGGCGGTTCCAGATCCCCGCCCAGGGCATCGACCTTCAGGTGACGCCGCTCACGGCGGATCAGGAACTGGACGTCTCCTACGCCTATTGGGAAGGGGCCGTCCAGGTCGATGGCATGACCGAGGGCTACGGCTACGTGGAGATGACGGGCTATGCCCCGCCAGGGCGGAGCGTCGCGCCAACCCGCTGAGCGGGGCGCGTGTGCCGTTTGTTGACATCCCGCGTCACATGCCTTATCCTGCCAGCTATCCTGGGTGGCAAGGAGGGCGGCATGACGAGGTGGGAGTATCGCATCGTGGCGAGCCAGGCCGAGCTGGATCGGCTGGGCGGCGAGGGGTGGGGCATCGTGTCGGTGGTGGTCGAGCCGGACAGCGGGGCGCATACGTGCTACCTGGGTCGCGCGGCGCAGAGTTTCCGCGACCGGGTGACGCTGGAACAAAAGCGCCGCTATTATGCGTCTCTAGGCAAGATTGCGGTGGAGGCTGACGCGCCATGAAGAAGAGTGGCATCCTCCATCCTGGCCTGTGCGAGCTGTTGGCTGCCACGGGCCACACCGACTGGATCACCGTCTGCGATAGCGGGTTCCCTGTGCCCATCGGACCGCAGCGCATCGACCTGGCCCTTGTCAGCGGCATCCCGACTGTGCTGGATGTGCTGCGCGCCGTCACCGCTGAGTTCAGCCTGGACCGGGTGATCATCACCCAGGAGATGACTGAAATCAGCCCGCACCACGTCGACGCCATCCGCAACATCGTTGGCGACGTACCGCTGGAAGTCATGCCCCACGTCGAGTTCAAGCATCTGGCCGCCGAGGCGCGCGGCACGGTGCGCACGGGGGACGCGACAGCCTACGCCAACATCATCCTGGTGTCGGGCTAGGACGCTGTTTCTCGTTTGCGACCGGCCCCCGCTGGGAGTACAATTAGCGCGTAATCTGGCCCACGCTTCGGCTGACCCACGCCCTTCCGCCCTACTGACCACAAGGAGGGCCTGTGTCACCATAGACCGCTGTACGGGGCGAGCGTGACCAGGAGAGCGACATGGCGACTGTGGAAATGAAGGAACAGATACGGGGGACACCAGCCGCCGCCAGGGAGGCGCGGTTCCCGTACCTGCCCGGCCTGGACGGCCTGCGCGCCCTGGCCGTCATTGCCGTCTTGCTCTATCACGCCGACCTACAGTGGATTCCCGGCGGCTTCCTCGGCGTCGAGGTCTTCTTTGTCATCAGCGGCTATCTCATTACCGGCCTGCTCCTGGCCGAATGGCGCAGCCACGGCCGCATTGACCTCAAGTCGTTCTGGCTCCGCCGCGCCCGCCGTCTCCTTCCCGCTCTGTACCTCCTCCTCGGCGCGACGATGCTGTACGCCGCCGTCTTCCTCTACGACGAGGTTGCCTCGTTGCGCGGCGACGTGCTGGCCGCCCTGGCGTATGTCACCAACTGGTATCTGATCTTCACTGAGAAGTCCTACTTCGAGGCCGTCGGCCGGCCCTCCTTGCTGCGCCACCTGTGGTCGCTGGCCGTCGAGGAGCAGTTCTACGTCTTCTGGCCCATCCTCATTGCCCTGGGTATGAGTGTCTGGCGGCGGCGCTGGGTGCTGACCGCTGTCCTGGTCGGGGCCGCCGCGTCTACGTTGTGGATGGCCCATCTCTACCAGCCCGACGTCGACCCATCCCGCGTCTACTATGGAACGGACACCCGCGCGGCAGGCTTCCTCATCGGCTGCGCCCTGGCCTTCATCTGGGCCCCCGATACCCTGCGCGCCACGGCCAGGACCTACACGAGGCGCGACAAAGCCCTTGTCCAGGGGATGGGCGTCGTTGCCCTCGTCGCTCTGCTGGCTCTGTTCGCCTTCGCCACCGAGTACAGCCCCTTCCTCTACTACGGCGGCTTCGCTCTCGTCGCCCTGGTCACGGCGGCCCTCATCGCCGCTGTGGTGCACCCGGCGGGTGGCTTGCTGGGAGCAGCCCTCGGTTGGGGCATTCTCCGTTGGATTGGCCTGCGCTCCTACGGCATCTATCTGTGGCATTGGCCCGTCTATATGGTGACCCGCCCGCAACTGGACGTGATGCTGGAGGGGCTGCCCCTGCTGGGGCTGCGGGTCGGTGTCACGGTGGTTCTGGCGGAGCTATCCTATCGCCTGGTCGAGACGCCCATCCGCCACGGCGCGCTGGGGCGCAGCTGGCGCCGCCTCCGCACCGCGACCGGTCGCGAGCGTGCCGCCCTGGGCCTGCGTTGGGTGGGCGCGCTGGGCGTGCTGACCGTCTTCGTCGCGGCCCTGGCCATTACCCTGGCCCGTGCGCCCGAACCGGCCCCGCCGGAGTACCTGCAAGTACAGTCCATCGACACCGGCCTGAACCCTATCCTGCCGCCGGTTGCCGAGGTCGCCGCCCTCCCCCTCCCTGAGGGCGTCTCCGATGTGGCGTCGCCGGCGGTCTCTGGCGCGCCCGTCTCGCCGCCCGCGTCCACGAGCGCGTCCGTTGCGCCGGCCGATACGGCGTGGACTCCTCCATTTCCCCTTGCCCACGAGCAGACTCAGGTGGCAGACGCCGCCCTGCTTACCGCCCCCGAAAGCCCCTGGGACATCGCCCCGCCGTCGGATGTCAAAGCCCTACCCGCGGCGGTCGAGGCCCGCGCGCGCGGCGACGTCAGCCTGCGCGAGCGCCCCGATGACCTCGCGAATAGCGTGCGCGGGCTGCCCGCTAATGCGGAGGTTACCATCAATGGCAAGTCGGAGGATGGCGCATGGTATCGCGTTCAGGTAGAGGGTGAGTCTCAGGGCTGGCTGCCGGGGGCCGAGCTTCAAGTCAGCGCGCCCACGCTCCACGTCCCCATCGTTGCCGCGCCCAAGCGTGCGCCGGCGACTGCTGCGGCCGTCAGGCAAGAACCGGTCGCGCCTGCCCCGTCCCCCGCGAGTCTGGCGTTAGTCCCGCCGAGCGTGCGCGTGTCGGCGATCGGCGACTCGGTGATGCTCGGCGCGGCGGCGGCGATGCAAGCCGGCATCCCCGGCGCTCGCATCGACGCTGCCGTCAGCCGCCAGACTGGCAACGCCGTCGACATCGTACGCTTCTGGCGCGATAGCGGCCAGCTCGCCCCCACCGTGATCGTCCACATGGGCAACAATGGCACGTTCAACGCGACCCACTTCGACCAGTTCATGGACGCCGTAGGCGATCGCCGCGTCATCTTCGTCAATGTCAAAGTGCCGCGTCCCTGGCAAGCGCCCAACAACCGCGTCATCGCCGAGGGCGTGTCCCGCTATCCGAATGCCATCCTGGTCGATTGGCTCAGCGCCAGCGCCGACCGCCCTGACTTGTTCTGGCAGGATGGTATTCACCTGCGGCCCGAGGGCGCGCAGATGTATACCCGCCTGGTGGCCGACGCTATTCTCGGCCGCTAGCGCAATGCGCCACATGTGGCGCCTCTACGGGGAACCGCCGATTTCTGAACTGGCTCCCGACGAATTCGTTCTATACGACGTGCGCGTCGTCGTCGAGGCCGTCGGGCCTGACTGCACCTGCGACATGCGCGTCGGCGACGGCTTCGAGGCGCGCGGCGGCAAGCTCCATCTGCCCAACGGTCGCCCCTTCTGCCTCTACGCCCTGCAGAGCGCGCTGCCCCTCATCCCCGCCAAGCAGCGACCTTTGCAGCGCGCCGACTGGATGCTGACCGACACCCGCATCACCTGCCCTGATCCCCACTGCCAGCTTATCCTGCGCATCGATCGCCTCGCGCCGCGCACGCTCCGCCACAGCGATACCAGCGCCGAACCCCTGGACCCTGCCTTACGCGGTTGACATCGGGCTTCATTGCGAGTATATCCCAATGGCTGCGATGCGAATCCTCGGACAGCCACGGCCGCGCCGAGGCCACGCCGTTGGCCTCTGGGCGGGGCGTAGTCCCTATCCGCACAGGGAGACCCCATGACTGATACCCATCTCGGCAGCACGACCCTGGCGCAGGTCGCCATCGTCGTCCACAACATCGATGAGGCGTCGCATCGCTGGGCCGAGGTACTCGGCCAGCCCGTGCCCACCGTCATCATCGTCCAGCCCGGCGACGCGGTGAACATGACCTATCGCGGTCAGCCGTCCAATGCCCAGGCCAAACTGGCGTTCTTCAACCTGGGCCAGGTCCAACTCGAGCTTGTCGAGCCGATGGGCGGCGCGAGTACCTGGCAGGAGGCCCTCGACCAGAACGGCGAGAGCGTCCATCACCTGGCTTTCTGGGTTGAGGGGATGCAGCGTTCCGTCGATTTCCTCAAGGCGCAGGGCATCCCCATGCTGCAGCGGGGCGACATGGGCGAGGGGCAATACGCCTACTTCGACGCCGAGGCGAAGCTGGGCGTTGCGCTAGAACTCCTGGAGAAGACGCGCCAGGCCCGCGCCATCGGCTAAGACAATACATTCGCGGCTGCCGGCCACGCCCGCCGCCCCGCGTGGGAAGGGCGCTGACGTGTCCGTCCAGCCTCAGTAGCTCACGCCATCCATTGGGATGGCGTTCATTCGTTCTACAATCATCCATATGGATGATGACAATCATCATTGATTAGATTATTATCTAACTAACAAACCAAGGAGGGATGCATGCTAGATTTACAACAGCCATTAGCCGACGAGCGCAGCCGTGACTACCAACGCGCAGCCCTCATGAGCCACCAGGCACAGGAGATGCTCGGTAACCGCCAGCCCAGCAACCGCTTCTACGCGGCCGCCCTGGACCACCTCGGTCATGTCTTGATTGAGGCCGGCCTGAATCTGCGCGCTCGCTACGGGCGCATGGACTTCGGCGAGCGTCTCGAGGCATGACCGTGCCGCACCACGGCTTCCGCACCTTCGTCATCCTGTGGACTACCCAGTCCCGGTCGGTGCACGATATGCTGACGTCGGTGTGGGCGCTGGTGGGCGTTCTTGCGCCCGCTCTTACGGCGAGTATCATTGCTCTGCCCGCTCTGGCGCAGCAGGGCAGTATTCCGTAGGACGGCGCGCTGGCGTGGCGCAGGGCGGCGCGGCGGTGATGGGCCTCACCCGCGCTGCCCCGCACCCAGCTGGCAGGCGCCGACGCTTTGCTACAGGCGGGCATCGAGGACTTCATCGTGGACACACCCCTGGTCAGTTGGGACTACGGCACGGCCTACGACATGTTCGTTAGCCTTCATATGCTCCATCAGCCGGAGCACTACCACATCCCGGCGACGTGGGCGTCAGGGATGCGGTCCCGGCTGCCCAGCGACGCCCGCGAGACCCTGGAGCACGCCGAGGCGACCGTCTTCGACCGTCGTCCCACCCATTGGGTATACACGCTGCCGCCGCCCAAGGATGGCGACACGGTTCTGCGCGCCCTGGCGGCGATCCCGCCTCTGATGCGCCTGCCGATTCTCACGCTGCGCCCCGACACCGACCCTGAGGTGGCAGTCATCCTCATGGACATCGCCGAGCGTGGCGGGTGGGACAGCCGCGACCTGACTCAGTTCCGCACCGTGTACCGCCGCCCCCATTGTCCCGATGCTGCCTCGGTGCAGGACGCGGCGGCTATCCTGTCGGTGTGGGCCGATGCGGCAGCCTTCGGCGAGCGCTATCTGACGGCGCTGACGGCCTACCACGAGGCCTTCTTCGCCGAGGAGGAGCGCCGCATCCGCCCCGCCCTGGATGCCGCCCTCGAGCGCGCCCAGGCCCTCGCCCGCGAGCTGGACTTCCCGGCCCTGATCGACGCTCTGACTGCAGATGTTGGCTACGACATCTTGCCCAAGACAACGCAGGTGGTGCTGGCGCCCTCCTACTGGGTGACGCCGCAACTGTTCGTCGGCTGGGCCGCCCCCGACAAGCCCATCTACCTGTTCGGCGCGCGGCCCCTCGGCGCGTCGCTGGTGCCGGGCGCGCCGGTCTCTGACGCCCTGGTAGAAACCCTCAAGGCGCTGGGTGATCCCACGCGGCTGCGAATTCTTCAGCTTCTCGCCGCCAAGCCCCAGACGCCGACCCAGCTGGCGGGGCAGCTTCGCCTGCGCGCCGCGACGGTCACTCACCACTTGAAACAACTGCAGAGCGTGGGTCTGGTGCGCGTCCGCAGCAAGGCGGGTAAGGAGCGGGTGTACGGGGCGCGCCCCGAGGCCGTGGCGACGACCTTCGAGACGCTGCGCGAGTTTATCGAGTCAAGCGGGAAGGATGGGTAACGCGGGCACGAGTCGGTGCGTCCATTCTGTGGTAGCCCATCATCTTTCTCTGCCGAGGAGACCCCGCATGAAGCTCGACCTGCCTGCCCCCGACGCCCCACTGTCCAGCGACGACTTGCGCCGCTGGACCAACGCCATGATCGATACCCAGCTGGCGCTCATCGCCGACGCGACCGACACCGATGTGGTCTTCGAGCCAGTCGACCCCGAGGCCAACGATACCCACGCCGCCAGCGAGGCGGAGGTCCACCTGCCGTGGTCGCTGGGGCATCTCATCGTCCACATTACAGCTTCGTCTGAGGAGTCGGCGTTTCTGGCCGCCGAGCTGGCACGGGGTGTGGCCTTCCACGGCCGCTCACGCTCAGAAGTGCCGTGGCCGACGGTGACCACCGTTGCCCAGTGCCGCCATCGCCTTGAGGAGAGTCGCCGCATGCGCCTGGCGAGCCTCGACATCTGGCCGGACGACCCTGATCTGGAGAACAGCTACTCGTCCCGCGAGGGTGCGCCGCCCATCAACGCGGTGCGTCGCTTCATGAGTGGCCTGCGCCACGATAACAGCCACGTGGAGCAAATCGCCGAGGTCATGCGCCAGGCCAAAGCCGCCCGCGTCACCGGGTAGCTAATCGCTGGCGGGTGCGGACGAGGGCGTGGCGGATGGGGGGGATGCGGACGACCAGCAGGGCGGTAAGGATGACGGCGTAGATCAGTGGGTCGAGGCGCTCGGCGGTCTTGGCCTGCCAGTAGAAGTGCAGCGCGGCCAGCGCGCCCGCCAGGTACACCAGGCGATGCAGGCGTAGCCAGTTGCGGCCCAACCGCCGCATGGATGCCTTGGTGGAGGTCAGCGCCAGCGCCAGGAGAATGAGCAGCGCCCCCAACCCCGCTACGATGTAGGGCTTGCTCAGCAGGGCATCCTGGAGAACGGCGTTCAGGTCGAGGGCGTAGTCCAGGCCGATGAAGTTGGCGAAGTGCAGCAGGGCATACAGGAAAGCGTACAGCCCCAGCGCGCGGCGCACGCTGATGGGCTTCGACCAGCCGGTGACGATATAGATGGGCGTGGCGGCCAGGCTGAAGGCCAGCAGGATGATGGCGGCGCCCCCCGTCATGTTGTTGATGGTGTTGATAGGGTCCGCGCCCAGGTCGTCGCGAACGTACCACGTCACCAGCAAGAGCAGCGGGATCAGGGCGAGGGTGTGGACCACAAGGGTCAGCCATTTGCGCTGGACCCACGCCATGGGCGAGACCGGCGCCGACGCCCGCGCCGAGCGGGTGGCCGACATCAATAATTCTCCTTGAGGTCCATTCCCTCATACAGCGATGCTACCTGGTCAGCGTAGCCGTTGAAGGGTAGCGTTGGCCGCCGGCCAAGCTCGCCGATGCGCCGCTCCGTGGCCTGGGACCAGCGCGGATGGTTGACGGCCGGGTTGACGTTGGCATAGAAGCCATACTCGCGGGCGTTGGCGTCCTGCCAGGTGTTCAGCGGCATCGTATCGGTCAACTCGATACGGGTGACGGCCTTGATGCCCTTGAAGCCGTACTTCCAGGGCACGACCAGGCGAATCGGCGCGCCGTCCTGGTTGGGCAGTGGCTTGCCGTACATGCCGGTGGCGAGGATTGCCAGGGGGTGCATGGCCTCGTCGAGGCGCAGCCCCTCGGTATACGGCCAGTTCAGGATGTCACGATTCTGGAGGGGCATCTCGGAGGGCCGCAGCACACCCACGAACTTGACGAACTTAGCCTCTGGCTTCGGCTCGACACGCTTGAGCAATTCACTGATGGGAAAACCGACCCAGGGGACGACGAAGGACCAGCCCTCGACGCAGCGCAGGCGGTAGACCCGCTCTTCCTGGCTGAACTGGCGGTAGATGTCAGCCATCGAGAGGGTGAGGGGCTTGTTGACGAGACCTGTCACGTCCACCGACCACGGCAGTGGGGTGAAGTTCTTCGCCGCCGCAGCCACCGACTCCTTATCCAGCGCGAACTCGTAGTAGTTGTTATAGTTGGTGACTTGCTCGTACTTGGCGATGCTGTCGCCCAACTCGTCGGCCGTCACGCTGACGTAAGGCTCGGCGTGGGCCAGGGCGGGCGGCAGCGGCCCCATCGAGGCTACGACATCGGCCGCGCTGCTGGCCGCTGTCGGCGCGGCAGCTGGGGCGGGCGCGCTGGCGCTGGTCGCGGGGAGACTGGGCGTACATGCCGCCAGCACCGCCCCTCCGGCAGCCAGCAGCGCGGCCTGGATGAACCGGCGGCGGTTCATGTACACGTATTCGGGGGTAATCTCGTCGCGGGGATTGTTGCTCATCATCGCTTCTCCTACCTACACTACGCTCACAACACAGCATAACTATTTCTAGAGTATAGACAGCTTCCCAAATGTGGCTAACTGCCTGGCCCCGTCCGAGAGTTGGCCGCGGACGAACGCGGATGAACGCAGACAGCCATACTTCCCTGCGTGCCAGCCACGGGTGAGAAACCTGCGCCGGGTGGGCATCACGGAAACTCGAAGTTGAGCCACTGCCAGGGAGAGACGTTGTAGCCGTTGACGCGGATTTCAAAGTGCAGATGCGGGCCGGTCGACAGGCCAGTGCTGCCGACGCGGCCGATGAGCTGGCCGCGCTCGACGGCCTGGCCGGGTTCGACCAGGATCTGCGACAGGTGAAAGTAGCCGGAGAAGACGCCCGCGCCGTGGTCGATGTAGATAGCGTTGCCGCGCACGTCCAACGGTTCGGCCAGGGCGACGACGCCGTGGGCCGCCGCCACTACGGGGGCGTTGTAGGCCGTGGCGTAGTCGAGGCCCTCGTGGAAGCCGGTCGTCCCGTCGGGGTAGCGGCGCGCGACCATAAAGCCGCCGCTACTGGGGGCGTTGATGGGCAGCCAGAACATCCCCTGCCACAGTGGGTCGGGCGCGCCCTGGGCGAACATCTCCCACATGCGCGTCGCCTCGGCGGTGCGTAGCTCAATGTCGAGGAGGTGACGCTTTGCAGGGCCAGGGTCGAAGGGCGCGGGGGTGAACTGCCGGCCGGTGACCCACAGCGTCCGCTCGGCGGTGTCGATCGCGCCGTCGTCGGCGGTGGCGGTGATGGATACGTCGTACGCGCCGCCGGGCGTCTCCAGGCCCACGCCCGCCTGGGCCGTGGGCATGCCGATGGCGAGCAGCGCCCACCATGTCCCGTCGGCGTCCTGACTGAAGCGCAGCGTCTGATCGCGGAACTCGCCGCTGAGGATGGCCGGGCGGTTGAGGACGACGCGCACCTCGACCGTCCGCCCCTGCTCCGGGCGCCGGGTGGACAGGCTAACGCTGCGGATGAGGGGCGCTTCGTCGGGGCGCGGTCGCGCCGTCCAGCCGCTCGTCGCCGGGGGCGCGACACCCGCGGCGGCCGCCGACGCGGGGCCGACGAGGGCCGCCAGAGCGACGAGCAGGGCGGTTAGCAGGTGGGCGGGGTAGGGCATGACAGGGATTCTAGCATCGAGGGCGCGCCTTGCCAAACGGACCCCAGGGATGGGGCGCAGACGAGCGCGGACAGAAGCGATACGAATGCAGGAAGGGTCAGTGCGCCTTGCCGCGCAGGGCGGCGACGCTGGGGTAGCCGTGGGCGGCCATGAAGTCGTGGAGGTCGAGGGCGATGCGTCCCAGGACGCGGGGGCCGTGGCTGTCGATGGCCGTAGCCACGCCGACGGCGGTCGCGCCCGCCATGAGCATCGCGGCCGCGTCGCGGGCGGTCGTCACGCCGCCGACGCCGATGACAGGGATAGCCACGGCGCGGCTGATGTCGTAGACGCAACGCAGGGCGATGGGCGTGAGGGCCGCGCCGGAGAGGCCGCCGGTGCGGTTGGTCAGCGCCGGGCGGCCGCTGTCGGCGTCGATGAGCATGGCGGGCATGGTGTTGACGGCGGTGATGGCGTCGGCCCCGGCTTCCTCGGCCAGCCGGGCGACGCGGCCAATGTCTGACGTGTTCGGCGACAGCTTGACGCTGATGGGCAGGCGCACGGCGGCACGCACGGCGGCGGTGGCGAAAGCGATGCCCTCCGCGCTGCCCGCGCCCGTGGTCGGGTCGTGGCCGAGGTTGGGACACGAGGCGTTTAGCTCGATGAGGTCGGGCGCGACCCGGGCGGCCAGGCTCGCCAGGGTCACGAACTCCTGGGGCGACTCGGCGTAGACGCTGACGAACACCGGCACGCCCCACTCGCGCAGCTGCTCGCGGGTGGCTGCGAACTCGGTCAGCCAGTGGTGGATGCCGGGGTTGGGCAGGCCCAGGGCATTCAGCGCGCCGCCGTCCCAGGTGATGTAGTTGGGCGCCGGGTGGCCTGCGCGCGGCTCGCTGGTCACGGTCTTGGCGGTGACGGCGGCCGCGCCACCTTTGGCGGCGGCTTGAATCTCCGGGCCGCTCGCCGTCCACGGGCCACAGGCGGCGATGATAGGATGGTCGAGGCGGATTCCCGCCAGGGTCACGCCGAGGTCGATGTCCATCAGGTCGCCTCCCCATTGCGATGGCGGGCCTCCTCGATGCTGCGCCGCATCTCCGGCGTCATTCGTCCCGCCGCTACCAGCGCGTCCAACACATCGGACAGGGTCAGCACGGCGTGGACGTGGTAGCCTCGCGACTCGAGGGGCACGCGGCCGCCCTCCTCGCGGTCGATGAGAACCACGATGTCGCGCACCTTCAACCCCGCCGTCTCCAGCATCTGGATGGCGTCGAGCTTGGACGCGCCGCTGGTGATCACGTCGTCCAGCACGACGGCCGTCTCGCCCTCAACGAAACGGCCCTCGATGCTGCGCCCCGTGCCGTAGGTCTTGACCTCCTTGCGCGGGTAGAGCATGGGTCGCTGTAGATATAACGCGGTGGCCGTGCCGATAGGCATGGCCGCGTAGGGGATGGCCGCGATGCGGTCGAAGGTCAGGCGGCGCATGATGTCGCCGTAGGCCGCGCCCACGTCACGCAACAGGGCCGGGTCAGACACCAATAGCCGCAGGTCGAAGTAGAAGGGCGAGATGCGCCCCGACTGGAGCCGGAACTCGCCGAAGCGTAGCGCGCCCAGGTCCGACAGACGCACGGCCAGGTCGGCCAGGCGCGGTGGGAAAGTGGGCCGGGCCGCGGCTGTCGGCCGTGCGCGCAGTCTCTGAATGTCCTGCACCAGCGCCTCAGCGGCGGCGCGCGGGTCGGCGGCGCGGGCGATGGCCCGCGAGACCGGGATGAGCAGCCCGCCGCCGCTGGCGTCCAGCCCGGCGGCCAGGGTCGCGGCCAGGTCGCCGCCCTGCGCGCCCACGCCAGGGGCCAGGATGAGGGCGTCGGGGGCCGCCCTACGGACAGCGCGCAACTCGTCGGGGGTGGTTGCGCCAACGACGAGTCCGACATTGCCGCCCACCCCCCAGGCCAGCACGTCGCGGGTGATGCGGAGGTAGAGGGGTTCGCCATCGACGGCCAGCCCCTGGACCTCGGCGGCGCTGGGGTTGGAGGTGCGGGCCAGGACGAAGGCCCCGCGCGCCGGGTCGGCCAGGAAGGGGGCCAGCGCCTCGCGGCCGAGGTAGGGGTTGGCGGTCACGGCGGCGACGCGCCAGCGCTCGAAGGCGGCGCGGGCGTAGGCGGCCGAGGTGTTGCCGATGTCGCCCCACTTGGCGTCGAGGATGACGGGCAGGTCGTCGGGCGCCAGGCGCAGCGTGGCCTCCAGGGCGGCGATGCCGTCGGGACCGTAGGGCAGATAGAAGGCCAGGTTGGGCTTGTAGGCGCATACCAGGCCCCGCGTGGCCGCGATGAGCCGCCGGTTGGCCTCGACCAGAGCCTCGGCCCCCGCGTCTGTGACCGGCTCGGGGTCCAGTCCCAGGACGAGCAGGCTGCCGGTGCGCTCGATGGCGGCATCGATGTGCTGGCGGAAGGTGGCTGACGTCGCCATTGGCTACACCTTGCCCAGGACGGCCGCCAGCAGGGCCATGCGGATGTACAGGCCGTTCTCCACCTGGCGGAAGTAGGCAGCGCGCGGGTCGGCGTCGACGGCCGTGCTGATCTCGGTGATGCGGGGCAGCGGGTGCATGACGGTCATGCGTGGCTTGGCCCTGGTGAGCAACTCTGGGGTGATGGTATAGCTGTCCTTGACGGCTTCGTACTGACTGAGGTCGCCGAAGCGCTCCTTCTGAACGCGGGTGACATACAGAACATCGGCGGTCTCGATGACGTCGTGAACGTCGTCGCTCTCGCGGACCGGGATGTTTTTGGTGCGCACGTCGTGGAACAGGCGCATGGGCAGGCGCAGGATTTCGGGCGACACGAAGTCGAGGGACACGTCGTACAGCGTCAGGAGCTGGGTCAGGGAGTGGACGGTGCGCCCGAAGCGCAGGTCGCCGACCATGGCGATGTTCAGACCGTCGATTTGGCCGAGTTCCTCCTGGATGGTATACAAGTCGAGCAGAGCCTGGGTGGGATGCTCGCCTGCGCCGTCACCGGCATTGATGACGGGTACGCCGGCCGCCGCCGCCGCCGCCTGGGCCGAACCCATCTCCGGATGGCGCAGAACGATGACGTCGGAGTACTGCTCCAACGTCTTGACGGTATCGGCCAGGGACTCGCCCTTGGATACCGACGAGAACTGCACGCCCTGGGTGATAGGGATGACGCTGCCGCCGAGGCGCTCCATGGCGGCGATAAAGGAGCTGCTGGTGCGAGTGGACGGCTCGTAGAACAGGGCGGCCATGATGCGATGGTTGAGAAGGTCGACGCCGTGGTCCCGGCGGACGCGCTCGCGCATCTCGCGGGCGAGGTCGAACAGTTCTTCCAGCAGGGGGCGCGAGAACTGGTTGACGGACAGGATATCCTGCCCCGCCAATTCGCGCAGGGTCGTGGGTTGGGCGGGCGCGGTCTGAACTGGGATCATGGTCAAAGTCCTCCACTAGATGAGTCAGCTAGAGTGGCGAAATCAAGCGTCCGCTGCCTGGGGCGGCGAGGACGACGCCGTCCTCGAAGGCAGTCTGGCCGCGCAGCACAACGCGCCGCAGTTGGCCCTGGACCGGACGACCGGCGAAGGCGCTCCAATTGGGGCGGGTGTGCCAGCCGCTGGCGGGTAGGGTCCAGCGGGCGTCGGGGTCAACCTCGATGTACGTGTCCGGCTGCTTGGGCAGGCGGAAGATTTGGCGCGGGTTGGTGTGCGTCAACTCCACCAGGCGGTCGAGGGTCAGGCGGCCCGCGGCGACGGTCGTCAGTAGCAAGGGTAGCGTCGTTTCCAGGCCGGGGATGCCGGGCGGAGGCGCGTCGCTGCCCTTCTCGGCCAGGGTGTGGGGGGCATGGTCCGTGGCGATGCAATCCACCGCGTCGAGCATCGCCCACAACCCGGCGCGGTCGTCGGGAGTCGCCAGGGGTGGCCGCATCTGGCCGCGCGTCCCCAGGTGGGGTAGATCCGTCTCGTCGAGGAACAGATGGTGCGGGGTCACTTCGCAGGTGATGGGCGCGCCCTGGGCCTTGGCGGCCTGGATGTAGGCCAGCTCCGCGCGGCGGCTGACATGGCACAGGTGCAGCCGTTGGCCGTAGGCCCACGCCAGGCCGACAGCGACGGGGATGCTCAGCTCCTCGGCGTGAACAGCGATGACGCGACCGCGCGGCCAGGTCCGAAAGTGGGCCAGTAGGGACGCCCAGTCGTTGACGCGCAGCGGGCCGTAGGTGGCGTCCAGGTAGATTTTCAGACCCACGGCGCGGTCGGCAAGGGCGGCCGCCGCCTGGGCGTTACCCGCCGCTGCGCCGACGAACAGGCCCACGTCAGCGCGAGCCTGGCGCTGAACCGAGGCAGCGGCCGCGTCGAACACGACGCTGTCGATGACAGGCGGCTTCGTGTTGGGCATGGCGAGGACGGCCGTCACGCCGCCCGCCAGGGCCGCCGCCGTCCCGCTGGCGAAGTCCTCCTTGTGGGTCTCGCCCAGGTCGCGCAGGTGGACATGGACGTCGGTCAGGGCAGGCAGGCGCAGGGTTGGCATAGTCTAGCCTCCTCCAGGCACAAAAAAAACGCCTGCCCAGACGAGAGTCTGGCCGGCGCGGACGCGCGTGGTAT
Source organism: Anaerolineae bacterium (assembly GCA_034431435.1). GTDB lineage: Bacteria > Chloroflexota > Anaerolineae > Epilineales > JAHCIE01 > JAHCIE01. The sequence goes on from DAOUDG010000076.1 coordinate 48,120, forward strand.
ATCCCCGGTGCCTCATAGTATCATCATGTGCCCGGACGAGAAGTATAGCATATCCTGGGGCCGGGCGCAAATCGCGCATTTCGGCGCATCGGTGTATACTAAGGCCGCGTCCCAGTCCTCGCGGAGGCCCTGTGTCCCTGAGTGTCGCTTTGCGGCGCGTCATGCGCCGCGACATCCTGCTGCTGTGCGCCGTTGTCTTCGCCGCTGACGTCGTGCTCGGCATGATGTCACCTACCTTTTCGCTGTTCGCGCAAAGCCTGGGCGCGTCGCTCGCCCTGGTTGGCCTGCTCACCAGCACGGCCGGCCTCACCCAGTTCTTCACCTCGGTCCCCCTGGGCGCACTATCCGACCGCCACGGTCGCAAGACGGTGCTCGTGCTGGGCCTGCTAGGCTTTGCCCTGGCCATGTTCAGCTTCGCCATCGCCCCCAATCCCTGGTTCCTGTTCCCTGGCCGCATCCTCATTGGCCTGGGCACGACGGCCATCTTCTGGATTGGCGTGGCCTATCTGGGCGACATCATCACCGCCGAGGAGCGTGGCCCCGCCTTCGGCGTCTACACCACCGCCATGGGCCTGGGCTTCACCCTCGGCCCGCTGCTGGCCGCCCTCATCGAGCGGCAGTCCAGCGTGCGCATCAGCTACCTGGTCGGCGCGGTGATTGCCGTCGCGACGGCGGGACTGGCGGCCTGGGGGCTGCGTACGGTTCAGCGCGACAGGGGCGGCGTGCGCTCGGTGCGCGTGGGCTTCGGCTTCGACGATGCTCGCTACCTGTTGCGCAACCCCAGCCTGCTGGCTGGCTCTATCGGCAACCTGGCCGTCCAGGCATCGTTCAGCGCCGCCGTGTTCAGCTTCTTCCCTATCCTGGCGGCCAGCCTGGGCGCGACGCCCGCCGCTATCAGTTCCATGTTCTCGGCGCGCGCCTTCGGCTCGGCGGCGGCGCGGCTGCCGACCGGGATGATTCTCACCAAAGTCTCGACCTGGCTGGTGATCAGTCTGGCGCTGGTGGGCACGCTGGCTGCTTTGACGGGCATGGCGATCAGCACGGCGCTGGGCGTATTGGCGGTCCTGCTCGTGGTGGAAGGTATCGCCTATGGCGTATATCTGACCGCGGGCCAGGCGTTCGTGGCGGAGCATTCCTCACCTACGACGCGCGGCTCGTCCATCGGCGTGTACACCACGGCGGGCAGTGTCGGCAGCACGCTCGGCCCCATCGCGTTGGGTATCATCGCCGACCTGTTTGGCTTGACCATTGTGTTCAGCGTGTCAGCCGCCATCGTCCTGGTCGCACTGGTCAGCGTTGTCATCCTATATACCCGGCGCGGCACGACTCTTGGCCGCGCCCCCACCGCCATGCAACGACGCTAGGTCGTCGGCCTTCCTCGCCCTTGTTCTCCACACAGGACACCAGGGCCAGACAGGGCGCCAAGAGGCTTGAGGTCTATCCTCTTCCCTGCGTGCCCTGCCTGGCCCGTGTGTCCTTGGCGCCGGTGAAGCGAGCAACAGAGTCCCTATTCGCGGAAGGCGGGGAGGACACGGCGACCTAGCAGGCGGAGGGCGGCTGGTTCGTCCACCCCATGCGGCGTACCCAGCTCGACGCGGGTCGCGCCCGCGTCGGCCAACGCCTCGATGTGGCGCACCAGGTCGGCCGCTGACCCAGCGAAGGCGAAGCGGCGCAGTGTCGCGTCGGACACGGCGCGCGCCGCCGCTACGGCGTCGCCGTGGTCGATGCCGGTCTTGATGCGCGCCAGCTCGTCGGGGTCGAACTCGAAGATTGGGTCCAATTCGGCCACGACTGGCAGATACATGGCGACCGCGCGGCGAGCCACGTCGCGGGCCAGCCGCGCGTCCTCGTCCACCACACTGACCGCCCCCACGCACAGCCCAATGGCGCGCCCCTGTGCGTGGCGCTCGATGCGCTCGCGCATGACGGGCATCAGGGCCGGGTTGGCTGTGCCGCCCACCTTGACCTCATCGATCAGGTCAACCGTTGCCTTGATGAGGCTCTCCCCCCAACTCCCCAGCGCCACCGGGACCCGCGCCCGGGGCGGCCGCCAGCGCAGTGTCTGCCCTGGCACGAGGTAGAATGCCTCGCCGGTGTAGCCGCTGTCGTCGCCAGCCAGTAGCCGCCCCACGACCTCCAACGCCTCACGGATGGCGCGGATAGGCTGCCGAGGGTAGAGTCCCACCGCATCGAGCCACGCGCCGCGCGCGATGCCGAGATAGGCGCGCCCGCCGCTGGCCTCGTCCAGCAACGCCAGTTCCCCGGCCAGGGTGATAGGGTGCGCGGTGAAAGGGTTGACAGCGGCCGGGCCGAGGGTGGCGCGGCGGGTGGCCTGGGCCATCATCAAGAGCGCGGGCCAGACGGGCTGGTAGAACAGATCATTGTAGACGCTGAGGAAGTCAAACCCCTCGGCCTCGGCCAGCGCGGCCAACGGCCCATACTCGGCCAGGGGCTTGTCGGTCTGAAACGCGATGCTGATCGTGGGCATGCGACCTCGGAGGGTGGACAGGATTCGCAGGTTTGACAGGGGCCTGGAAGTGGGGCGAGGAGCACGATCCTGTCGCTCTTGCCCCTCTTCCCTAATTCTGGCGATGTCGCCCATCCTGTCCATTCTCCGAGCTTCTGTGATGGGCGAAATTGCCAAACAGGGGTGTACGGGGCATAATTTCCGGCACGTGCCCCAATCCCCGGAGTCGTCGATGCGTCTGGCCGTCATCTCCGATATCCACGGCAACCTACCCGCCCTGGAGGCCGTCCTCGACGACCTGGCTGCCCGTCGCCCCGACCTCGTGATGGTGGCTGGCGACCTGGTCAATCGCGGCCCACAGCCCGCCCAGGTCGTCGCCCGCATCCGCGACCTCGCCTATCCCGCCATCTACGGCAACCACGAGCGCTACGTCCTCGACGCGGCGAAGGCCGACGACCCCAACGCGGGCGGCGAGACCTTTGCCCCGGCCCGCTGGTCGATGCGCCAGCTCGACGCCGAGCAGCTCGCCTACCTGCGCGGCCTGCCCTTCTCCCTGCCCGTGGCAGACCTGCTCATCGTCCACGGCTCGCCGCGCGGCGACCAGGATGGCATCTTTCGCCGCAACAGCGACGCCGAAATCCTGGCGAAGCTCGACGGCCAACCGCGCGTCGTCTGCGGCCATACCCACGTCTCCCTGGTGCGCCACCTCGACGCCGGGCTGGTGGTCAACGCCGGGTCCGTGGGGAACCCCTTCGAGGGCGACACGCGCGCCCGCTACGCCTGGCTGGAGCGGCGTGGGCGCGGCTGGCATGCCGAGATCGTCACCCTGGCCTACGATGTTGAGTGTGCTCTGCGCGCCTTCGACGACAGTGGCTACGTGGAGGACGCGGGAACGATGGCGCGGCTGTTCCGCCTGGAGTTTGCCACGGGCCGTAATCACCTCATCCCGGCCTATCTGGCCCATCGCGCCGCCGTGGACGCCGACGAGATGAGCCTGGCCGACGCGGCGCGGGTGTATCTGGATGGCCTTGGAGAGTAGTCTCATCCGCACCTATCACCACCATGTTTAGCTCTGCTTTCCCCGTCATGCGCCGGCCTGGAGTCACTGTTCTCCTGGCAAGCTCCATCCTCATGTTTGCGGGCTTCTTCATGCTCATCCCCCTGGTGTCGGTGTACGGCACGCAGGAGTTGGGGCTGACCGCCGCCGCCGTCGGCTCCATCCTTGCCACGCGCATCGTCCTTCAGCAGGGGTTGACCATCGTGTGGGGCGCGGTGGCCGACAGCGTCGGCTACAAGACCATCCTGGCGGCGGGCATCGCGGTGCGCACCCTGGGCTTCCTCATGTTCGCCTTCGTCCACGACTACTGGGGCTTGATGGCCGCTGGCCTTGTCGCCGCCCTGGGCGGGGCCATGTTCGAATCAACCCACAAGGCCGCCCTGGCCGCCCTGGTTCCGCCTCGCGAACGCCCCGTCGCCTTCTCCCTGTCCAGCACGGCCGGCCGTATCGGCACGATGCTTGGCCCACCCATCGGCGTCATGCTGCTGCCCATCGGCTTCGCCGCCCTGAGTCTGACGGCGGCGGCATGCTTTGGCGTCGCGTGCGTTGCCATCCTGATCTTTATGCCCGCTGTCGGCGCGCCTGCCAGCGCCGCCAGCGCCGCCAGTGCGCGGCAGGTCAACCCGTGGCGGGCGGCGGTGGGGCGGTTGCCGGAGATGTTCAGGGCCGTGTGGGCCGATAAGACCTTCGTCGGCTTCACGTTCCTGACGGCTGGCTACTGGTTCATTTTTAGCCAGATCTTTCTGACCTTGCCGCTGTACGTGAGCCAACTCAGCGGCAGCGAGCAGCCAGTGGGCATCCTGCTGGCCGCCAATTCCCTGTTTGCCCTGCTGATGCAATTCCCCGTTGTCGCCTGGGCCAACCGCCGCATGGCTCCCCTGCCCATTATCATCCGCGGCTGCGGTATCATGGCGGCGGGGCTGTCTAGCATGGCCCTCGGTGTCCTCGTGCCGCGCGACTGGGGGACATGGGGACTGGTCGCCGTCATGCTCGGCCCGGTATTCCTGTACTCGCTGGGCGACCTGCTCATCCAGCCGACCGTGCAGGCCGTGACCGGGGACCTGGCTCGCCCCGATGCCCTGGGCAGCTATTTCGGCTTCGCCTCCTTTGGGCTTGCCGTTGGCGGCGGCCTGGGCAACGCGCTCGGCGGCGTCCTGTTCGACCAGGCCATCGCGGCCGGCATGCCCGCCGCGCCGTGGTTCCTGTACGGCGGGCTGGCCGTGGTGTTGGCCGCCGCCTTCCGCTGGTACGGCCGCCGCATCGAGCGCACCCGGCCACAGGCTGCGGCAGTTGTCGTCGAGTAATGACGCGACCCGTGGCGTTTCTATCACCAGGGATGAGAGCTGGATGAGGCTGGGGTTGACGCCTCTTTACCGCTGTGCTATAGTCGCGCCCACGCTGCCGCGACTTCACCGCCACAGCGGCGGCCCCCCCGTTGCGCGCGCAGTGGTTCTCGCTGCCCAAAGGAGGCGTCTGTGTCCCCCACCCTGCGTCGTCTTGGTATCACCCTGACGATTCTCGTAGCCGTCCTGGCCGCATTCTTCTGGTCGCTCGCCGGGCCGCCGGCCAGCGCGCAACAGCCGGACCCACCAGGCGAGGCGGCCGCCAAACCGGTCGCTGATGTGCGCGTAGGTCGCCAGATTTCCCCGGCCGTGTCGCAAGGCAAGAGCGGCCAGCTTACTAGCTATGCTGTACCTCAGGACCCCCTGGTCTACCGGCTTGGGCAGGAGCGCGCCGGTAAGGACGCCAGCCCCGCCGAGATTGAAGCCGCCGGCAAGCAGTTTCTCAAAGAGTGGCGCAAGACGGCCTATCACGGCCCCGACCCGGCCAAGTACGACCGTCTGCTCAAGAACGAGGCTCAATCGCTGAAGACGGGCAAGTCAGTGGGCGAGCTAGGCCTGGCAGTAACAGGCACGCTACGACTGCTGACTGTCATGGTCGAGTTCGCCGGTAGCGACTCCGTCGAGAACTTCTCGCATCCTGTGAGCGTCGACGACCGTACCTGCGTGACCTCGACCACCACGTTCAGCGGGCCGTTGCACAACCAGATCCCGCATCCTGGCCCCCGCGACAACAACACCCTGTGGCGCTCCTCCTTCGGGCGCGACTATTACGAGAAGCTGGTCTTCTCGACCGAGGGTATCACGGATCGGGTGCGCCTGGACCTGCGCGACCCCGAAGATGGTCAGCCGGGTATCGACATCAGCGGCTTGACCATGAAGAATTACTACAACGAAGTCTCCGGCGCCCGGGTGCAGTTCGACGGTGGGCCGAAGGGCGCCATCGGCTGGGTGCAGGTTCCGCACTCCGAAGCCTACTACGGCGCAAGCATCTGCCGTAATGGCGAGGCAGGCGCCATTCAGAGCATGGAGGGCTTGCCTAGCAATCCGCGCTTCGGCAATGGTCCCCAGCAACTCATGGTCGACATCGTGAGCGCCATCAATGCCGCCGACCCGACCTTCCCGTGGGCCGACTACGACACCGACGGCAACGGCATCATCGACCACGTCGTCGTGTTCCATGCTGGTATCGACAAGTCGGACGGTGGCGGCCAGCAGGGCTTCCAGGCGCTGTGGGCGCATCGCGGCACGGTCGATCCCGCCTTGGGCGGCTACACCGTCACTCTAAGCGGGCCGCCCATCAAGTTGCTCGGCTACACGCTCCAGTACGAGAACGCGGGCGCGGGTGTCCTCGTCCACGAGTTCGGCCACGACCTGGGCCATCCCGACCTGTATGATACATCGGGTGAGGGCGAGAGCAGTGTGGTGTGGTGGGACTTGATGTCCACTGGTAGTCACCCAGGCAAGATTTTCAGCTCCAACCCCACCCACATGAGCGCCTGGACCAAGACGGCCCTTGGCTGGGCCAGCCCCGAAGTGGTCGCACCCACCGCCGTCTCGCGGGAGATCACCCTTGGCCAGACCTCCAACCCGCCAGCTGGCTCGACGCAGGCGGTGCGCGTCAACCTGCCCGACCAGATCATCCAGTATGTCGAACTCGAGCCAGGCTCGACCCAGGCATGGTGGACGAACAATGATCAGGCGTGGGCCGATGTCCGTCTGACCCGCGATGTCAACCTCGCGAGTGTCACGGCGCCCATCTCCATCAGCTTTGACGTGGACTTCGTGATCGAAGAGGACTGGGACTATTTGTTCCTGGAGGTCTCTGCCGACGGCGGCGCATCCTGGGCGCAGACGAAGGGCTTCCTGGTGGAGGATGGTACGGAAGTCACCACGCCCGATGACTATGACGACCCGAATGGTCGCCTGAGCGACTATGGCGACCTGAAGTACGGCTACACGGGTGACAGTGGTGGTTGGCTGCGCGTCTACCATGACCTGTCGCTCTACGCGGGCCAGCCGATCAAGCTGCGGTTCCGCTACGCGACGGACGCGGCGCTGCAGGAGCGCGGCGCGTTCGTGGACAATATCAAGATCACGGCCGGCAGCCAGGTGATTCTGGACGACCCCGTCGAGGGTGGTAACCTGAACGGCTGGACGCCAACTGTGACGACGTTTGTGACGGGCGAGGTGCTCGGCGCGGGCTGGCGACCCAGCACGGGCGCCGAGGCGTACCCGCAGTACTATCTGTTGGAGTGGCGCAACCTTGATGGCTTCGACGTGGGTTTGAAGTACACCTACAACACGGTCTTCTCGCGGCTGATGGAGAATGGAGCCGATGAGTGGCGCGTGGACAAGGTGGTCTCCAACGTACCCGGCATGGTGGTCTGGTTGCGCGACACGCGCTACGGAACCGACCCCATGAACGTCGACAATAATATCACTAATGCCGCGTCGACTAGCTCGCAACTCCTCAACACGCCGAGCGAAGGCGCCAAGGGTGGCTTGCTGGTCGTCGACGCCAACTTCCAGCCCCTGCGCGGCCCGCGTGGCGGAGCGCTGGAGACGGCTGCTGGCGTGTATCCCTACCCACCGCTGAACAACTGGAGCGGGCGCGTGCAGACGACCAACGCTGCTTTCTCGCTGCTCAGCACGCCGCCCCTGACCCTGACCGTCGCCTCCAATGTCGATACACCGTCCTCCACCATCTTCACCCCGACGGTGTATGGTTCTCTGGCGCCCGTCACCGGGTTCCACGATGCCCTGGGCTATTATCCGGGCGTCGAGACGCTGCCGGTCCCTGTGACCACCTTCAGCAGCACTACCAGCGCGCCTTTCCTGCGCATCAAGAAGTACGCCTTGACTGACCCTGATGCCAGCGCGGTCGTACCCGCCAGTGATTACTATCCGCCGCGCACGCCGGCGGGCTTCACCGGCCTCGGCGGCGAGACCAGCCCGCCCGCCTCCAACGTCAGTCGCTTTGAGACTTTGTTCGCAACCGCAAGTGGCGCGCAGGTTCTGAACATCGGCGAGGTGGTTGGTCAGAATTTGACCGGGCAGTTCTCGGGCAATCCAGGTGACGCGGGTGTGCAGCTTGGCTACCACTTCAAGGTGGTGCGCCAGGCAGTCGATGGCACGACGGGCACGGTGCGCCTGTGGAAGGCGGACGAGGCGGGCGACGTAAGCGGCGCTATCGAAGGCCGTAGCCCCGTCCTCGGCCCGATTCGCATTTCGGCGACCGCCGTCAACCTGGGCGCGCCCATCACCCTGACACTGGTGAGCGACTTCGACGAGAGCCAGGGCGCGTATATCGAGGACAGTGCGACCAACGGTGCGACCCCTGTGCGTGATACCCCGGGTGGGCCGGTCAAGGCGGTGCAGCGAACGGTTCACGTCGGAAGCGGCCAGAGCCTGACCTTCAACTACCTGATGAAGCCCAACACCGGCGTGACGAGTCTGACCGTCCACAACCGTCTATACGGCCCTTCCTCGGCCACCCAGCTGCTGGATGAGACGACCGTGACGGCCGACCTACAAGGGTCTACCCTCTTCCTGCCCCTCATCCTGCGCAGGAAGTAGGCCCGCGTAGCCACGGATGAAACACCCAGGGCAGCGGTCTGCTGCCCTGGGTGTTTGCGTCATTGCGTACAATCTATTGGCGTGGGTTGCCTGGCTGGTCCGCTGTCGAATCGATCACGCCCGACTGGCGCAGTCGTCGCCTCCGATGGTGCTGTTGGCCCCAGCGCCGCCAGGGGTGTGGGCGGCGGGGTGGGACAGCGGAGAATCACCACAGGGGCCGGTTCATGCACGGCCGGCGCAATCACCCCTCCTCCGCCTGGCTCCGCCCCAGGATGCGGGGATGGGGGCGTAGAGGTAGGGCGCGCACCTGGGACCGGTTGACAGGCCACAATCAGCAACCCTATGGCCATACTGATCACTACCCATCGCCAGCGCATGAGCCTCTCCTCATCCCCGTGCAAGCGTTCGAGTGTCATACCGAGCGGGACATGCTGGGCGACATGCTCTAGCCTGCTGCATGGCCGATGCCCACTATCAGGACGCTTCCCGCGCCCGCCCCGTTCCCCTATTCTTCAACCTTCAGCCCAGTGACGCTTGCGCGGCGTGGGGCGACGGTGCTATAATCGTCGCACTTTCCCAAGCCCGACTCCCCTGTCTTCGCCGCACACCGTCGAGTCGCGCTTCCAGGTTCAAGCGTGCTGAGCTGGAATCGCCGCCTACGTTTCCCTTGTCCCAGTTCGGGGTTGAACCTATCCTGAATCCACCCGGACAGTCGTCACGACCGCCGGTGGGTCTCCGATGGCTGCCCCAATCACGAAGCGAGGAGGATCTCGTGAGTTCGAAGGCGAAACGTCTGCTGGGCGTCAGCGCATTGGCGGCCTTGCTCCTGGTCGCCATGCTTGTGGCGCTCAACGCGCCAGGTTTTGCCCTGGCAAGCAGTACGACCGACGGTTCCGCGACGGCCGCGCAGCCCAACGACCTCGGCCCTCTCACCCCACCCCCGCCCGGCACGGGCAAACAGCCGACCTCGCCGCCCGCCAGCGACCCCGGCGATGAGGTCATTCCATTTGGTCCCGCCGAGCGCGCGCGCAGCCTGCCCCTCGACACCCAGGGTATCGCTCCTCTGGACGCGAAGGCGTCGCAGGCCCAATACGCCGTGGGTGACACGCGCCGCTTCTTGATTCTGGACGATACCTTCGGTCGCGCCCGAGTGGCTGACTATGAGGTCAAGCTCATCTCGGACACGGTGGAAGTCTGGGTCCAGAAAGACCTGCGCTACCGCAATCTCGACCAGACCATCAACCCCATCCACCCCGAGGCGGACCACCCGCGCTACATCACCCAGGACCGCATCGTCTATCTGGCGACCGAGGCGGCCAGAATCTTCGCCAAGGATGTGGAGTACTTCGGCGACTACGCCGAGCGCACCGGCGCTGAAGCGATTCTGCCGGCCATCCTGGGTCTGCCCGATGACTACTATGCTGGCCCCGCCAAGCGGGTCATTATCCTGGTCAGCAACATCCGCGACGACAACTACTACGATCCGGTCAACAACCCGTCGCGCATCGTTGGCTTCGTCTGGTCCACCTTCAACCTGTACTCCGACCGCAACATGATCAGCATCGACAGCAGCCGCTGGGACACCTGGCTGGGTGCGCCCCAATATCAGTACGACGCGACGCTGGCCCATGAGTTCCAGCATCTCATCAACGGCGACCAGGACCTCGACGGCGAGGACTCCTGGCTCAACGAGGGCCTGTCGGAGTATGCCGAGTTTCTGCTGGGCTACCGGCCATCGATGGATGACCACCGCACCCAGTGGTCCGATTACCCGGAGAACTCGTTGACTCTGTGGGGCGACCAGGACGACGACCCCGACCAGCCGGGGCTTGAGATTCTGGCCGACTACCAGCAGGCCTACTGGTTCATGCTCTACCTGGCCGGCCGCCTCAAGCAGGCCGGCATCGGCGTCGCCAACGACCAGTTCCTCAAGGATGTGTCGTTCCTGACGAAGGATGCGCTGAACGGCTCAGCCTCCGTCGACGCCATGCTGGCGAGTGTCGGCGCGCCCTTCCGCTTCCGCCAGCTGTGGCTGGAATTCCGCATGGCGATGCTGCAAGGGGACACGAGCGACCAGAGCGCGTGGGGCGGCTACATCTCCCAGCACCAGGGCATCTCCGGCGTGCCGATCGCGCCCCTGGACCTGGGCCGCATGCGCCACAACCTCAACTTCGAGGGCTACGACATGCCGGGCGTCGCCCCCGATAGCACCGACTACATCGCCCTCGGCTGGTCGCCGGCCATCACGCCCGCCACGATGTTGGGGGTCGATGGTGACAATAGCCCCGTGCCCACCGACTGGCATGTCATCCCCATTGCTGAGAGCGGCATCCCCACCGCTACCACGGCCAGCGGCAATGTGCTGTACTCCGGCCACACCGACATGACCGATAACTTCCTCATCTTCCCGGTGAGCGTGCCCGCCAGCGGCGACAAGACACTGGCCTTCGACACCCTCTACAATATCGAGCAAGGCTGGGATTTCGGCTTCGTCCAGGTCACGACCGACACCGTCGGCGCCCTGGGCTTCCAGAGCCTGGCCGTGCCCGGCACGGTCACCGAGACTGACCCCGACGCGCTCCCCATCATCAAGGCCAACGTGCCGGGCTTCTCCGGCGTCAGCGGCTCCGAAGACGAGCCTGCCTGGGTCCATGTCAGCTACGACCTGTCGGCCTACGCGGACCAGAACATCCTGCTCGCCTTCCGCTACAGTAGCGACCCGAGTACCGCCGGGACCATCGACCCGCCACCGCCGCCTGGCTGGTATCTGGACAACATCAAGGTTGGCGCGACCTCTCTGTTCACCGACGAGGCTGCCGTGCCCGCCACCGCCCGCAGCCTGTGGCAGGCGCGCCACATCGCCAATAGCTTCGACGTGCGCCTGTTGACCTTCACCAATCACAACGGCCCTGCCGTGAGCCGCGTCTTCACCTCCACCCTCAATGCCCAGGCCGACGGCAGCTTCAACCTGGGAGCGGCCCTGGTCGAACCCGGTTTCAACGAGGCCGGCGAACGCGCCGTCCTGATGGTCTCCGCCGTCGCCCCGACCACCCCCGACGACGTCATCAGCGTGCCGTCGGTGGGCGCGCCCTACCGGCTGACAGGTCTGCCGCCGTCGGTGTACACGTCGCGGCCGCGTGTCTACGGCTCCGCCAACGACACCAGCGTGCGCCAGCCGAGCGTCTACCCTGGCAACGTCTACACCTACACCGTGACCGTCGATGACCTGGGTCGCGCGCCGGATCTATCAGCGGCGCCCGTGGATGCCTACGTAGCCGTTCCTATTCCCGCCTACTCGACCTTCGTGCCCGGCTCGCTCGACTCGACCGTCGCTAGCGAGAACATGACCTTCACCTTGAGTCTGCAAACGCTTGACGCGGCGCTGCCCGCCGTGCCCGGCGTGTACTGGCACGGGACGGTGACGCGCACCGCCGACCTGGCCTTTCAGCTGCGCGCGACGCAGCCGCTGACCATCGGCACGATCATGACCGGCACGTCGCATATCGCCAACGGCCCCTTTAGCGCGCCGCCTACTCAGTATTTCACCCGCACCGCCAATGTCAAGGTCACGTCGCCCTTCGCCCTGTCGAGCGCGACCGGCTCGCGGTCGGTGAGCCTGGGCGGCACGGCCGTCTACACCTACACGCTGCTCAACACCGACACCCAGACCCGCGATGTAGACATGCTCCTCACTATCCCGGCCAACACCACCCTCAAGCGCCTCAGTATCACGAACCAGACCATCGAGGAGAAGACGGCCCAGGCAGGACAGGACTTGACCGTCCGCCTCCAGGTCCCGTCGTACCTGATGACCGAGCAGCTAACTGTCGTCACGGTGGAACTGGGCGTCGGCGCGGGCTATACGGGTGCGACCGTCAACCCGCAGGCGCGCTTCTACCAGCCGGACAGTCGGATACCGTGGCTCGACCTGCCGCTGGATATCCCCGGCGGCGCGACCGAGGTCATTCGCGCGGCGAGCTTCCAACTCTATCTGCCGTACATCATTCGCAGTGGGTCGCCGCCCAACCCGCGGCCGTAGCCGCAGCCCTGGCCGCGGCCCGACGCACACCGCCCGCCGGGATGGCCTCGGCGGGCGGTGTCGTGGGTATCGGCGCTCGCAGCCGCGCTACTCGTCGTCCAACTCAGCCAGCAGGCCGCGCAGGTCCAGCGGGCGCGTCACCATAGCGATCTGGTCGTCTGTGCGCGGCCACTCCTCGCGCGGCCGGTCGCGGTAGATTTCGATGCCGTTGCCGTCAGGGTCGCGCAGGTAGATCGCCTCCGAGACGCCGTGATCCGACGCCCCGTCGATGGGGACACCGTGCTGGATGAGGCGGCGCAGGGCGCGCGCTAGTTCCTTGCGGTTGGGGTAAAGGATGGCGAAATGGTATAGGCCTGTCGTGCCGGGCGCGGGGGGCGGTCCGCCTCGGCTCTCCCAGACGTTCAACCCGATGTGGTGATGGTAGCCGCCCGCTGACACGAAAGCCGCGCTGCGCCCATAGTACTGCTGAAGCTCGAAGCCAAAGGCGTCGCGATAGAAGGCCACCGCGCGCTCCAGGTCAGACACTTTCAGATGCACGTGTCCGATTCGAGTGTCAGGGTGAATCGGCTGCTCGGTCATGGGGCCTCCCTACGCGAAGGTGTCAGGGATTCCAGGTGGTCAGAAGGTCAGCTTGAGGCTGATGGGGGCGTGGTCCGACCCCATCACCTCACTATGAATGTCGCAGTCGATGACCGCGTCCTTCAGGTCAGGCGAGACGAAGAAGTAGTCGAGTCGCCAGCCGACGTTACGCTCCCGCGCCCGCGTCACCTGATCCCACCAACTGTACTTCACCTCATCGGGGTGCACGAGGCGGAAGGCATCGATCAGGCCCAGGTCAAAGAACTCCTCCAGGGCGGCGCGCTCCTCCGGCAGGAAACCCGACGTCTTGGCGTTCTCCTTTGGGCGGGCCAGGTCGATCTCGCGATGGGCCGTGTTCACGTCGCCCGTCACCACGACCGGGCGACCTCGTCGCATCCAGTCGCCCACCACCTCCAGGAAGCGGCGATAGAAAGCGATCTTGTGGGCTACCCACTCAGGACCGCGCCCACCGTTGGGGAAGTAGACGTTGAACAGCACGAAATCGCCGAAGTCGGTCATCAGGGCGCGGCCCTCATGATCGAAGCGTGTGTCCGAGAGGCCGACGGCTGTGCCCACGGGGGAGGTGCGGCTATAGGTGCACACGCCACTGTAGCCCGCCTTCTCGGCCGAGGCGAAGCATACCTCATACCCCGGCGGCGACAGCAGGGCCTTCGACAATTGCTCCGGCTTCGCCTTCGTCTCCTGCACGCATACGACATCCGCGCCGCTCGCCAACATCCAGTCGACGAACCCCTTCTTCTCGGCGGCTCGTATGCCGTTGACGTTCCACGACATCGCTAAAATCTCCGCCACGATTGCCTCCACCTCGCCTGGTCTCGGATGCGTCCGCCGGGATAGCGACCGGCTCGGAATTCAACACACAGGTCAGATACGCGACCATCTCGTTGCCTTCAGGAACAACAGTCACCTCGACCTGTAAGTATGCCACAATTTGCCGCCGGATGGCGAGGTCGTCATCAGCCCGGGGCAGGCCGCCTTTGATGGCCTGCGTGAACGTCTGCACAGCCTCGATCGTGGCCTCGATATCCAGCTCAGGAACAAGGCTCTTCTGAAGGTCCGTGCGCCGCTCGATCAGTCCATCTATCAGCCGTTCGATGTCCTGCTGCATCTGGACGAGGCGTGCGTTCGTGCGTGCACTGGACGACTCCATGCGCATGAAAATGTATCCCTAAGGATCATGTCTAACAACTAGGCCACCTTGGCGAAGTTGTTGATGGTGTCAATCGGGCGCTTGCCCATGTTGCGGTAGCCTTGATGCGGTCGCTCGTAGTTGTAGAAGGACAGCCAGTGGTCGAGATCGGCCTG
>DAOUDG010000077.1:0-52307 GCA_034431435.1 Anaerolineae bacterium
TGTTGGGCAGGCTCTCCAGCAGGCGGTCATCCACAGCCTTGATCATATCGGATGCGCCCTCCGGCTCCAGGATGAGGGTGGGGGTCGCCAGGCCTGCCAGCCGCTGCCACGGCAGGGCGCGCTCCACACTCGCGACGCCCTCGGCCGGTGCGATGAGACTCAGCGAGCGCACGCGGTCAGGGGCGGCGGCGGCGGCAAGGAGTGCGGCCCGCGCCCCGGCCCCGTACCCCGCCACGTGCAGCCAGGGCATTTTCATCGCACGGGCGAAGTCGAGGGTGTCGTGCGCTACCTGGTCAGGGTCGCCCGTCCAGGTCAGGTCGGCGACGAAGTAGTCCCACGGCATTAGTTTCGCCAGCGGCTTCCACCACTCGCTCGCCTCGGCCAGGAGAATCAGCGGCACGGGGCCGGTGTGCAGGCCATACTCGGTGTACTCCATGCTGCGGCCATCGACATTGACGCGGGGCATACAGCCTCCAAAGGGAAGAGATTGGAGAGTAGGGATTGGAGATTAGGGAATGGGGAGCGCCCAATCTCTACTCTCTAGGCCCTGATCCCTTCTAAATAGTGACGCTGTCTGACAAAGGATTCGCCACTCGTCTGCGGCGCTTCGAGCATTAGCGGGCCGCCATAGCCTGTGGCGCGGAGCGCGCTCAGTAGCGCGTGCCAGTCCAGGTCGCCCTCGCTGACTGGCAGGTGGCGGTGACCGGGGGCATAGTCGCTGACGTGGACGTTGGTCAGGCCGTCCCCCATCGCCGCTACGATCGCGAGGGGATCAGCCTGGGCTTCGGCTGCCTGGAAGGGGTCGAAGGTGAAACCGACCGGCGTGCCCGCCTGACGGAGACGCATGACCTCCGCCGGGCCGCGCATCCAGCACCAACTCACATTTTCGAGGGACAATACGACGCCATCGGCGGCGGCGCATTCGCCCAGCGCTGCGGCTGTATCGAGGAAGGCCTCGATGGTGACGCCGGCCTTGACCTCGGCCTGGGTGAGGCCGTGCCAGTCGATGCACAGCGCGTCCAGGCTGGCGGCCATATGAACCGCCTCGGCAAACAGGGCCGCCGCCTCGTCGCGGCGGCGGCGGTAGTCCGACCAGAAATGGTAGTGGCGCGTATCGATGTGCAGGGCGTGAACCGTCAATCCCAGGTCGTAGGTGCGTTGCTGAAGCTCGGCCAGGAACAGGGGGTGATATTCCCCCACCGTCTGTAAGTACAACTCGATCACGCCAAACCCCAGGTCGGCTGCGACAGCCGGCGCATCCTCGGTCATCACGTGGGGATAGAGGGCCGCCGAGGATAGTCCTACGACCAGCGGACGTGACTCGCTCATGGCGCGGCGATCCGGCCACTGGCGCGGGCCATGCAGAATACCCGCGTCGGCTCGCTGTCGTCCTCATCCAGCGTTTCGGCGATCTCCCAGTCGGTGAACCATGTCAGGTCGGTGAAGCCAGCCGCTTCCGCCCAGCGCTGTACCCGTTCCGGCGTGTAGCCGCGCTGGTGGTGGGTCTCGCGCACGCGTTGGTAGGTTCCATCGGGGCGACGAACGAAGGCGGTGACGGTCAGCGTGCCGACTTCACGCGCCCGGTTGTAATCGTTCTCGTGGGCCTCGAAGACCTCGTCGCTGTTCTGCAAGATGTACGCCTGGTCGGCATAGTATGTCGCCACCGCGTAGTCGGTCAGCAGGTCAAAGATGACCCAGCCACCCGGGCGCAGGGCGCGGCGCAGGCTGGTGAGCGCCTTACGGAAGTCGGCGGCGGTCAGCATATAGTTGAGGCTATCGCCGAAGCATAGCAGGAGGTCGAAGGCCGCTGTGTAGGGCAGGCGACGCATGTCGGCCACCTCGAAATCCACGGCCAGGTCGGCGGCGGCGGCGCGCTGGCGGGCGATGTCAATCATGGCTGGGGCCAGGTCCACGCCCGTGAGGGTATAGCCGCGCCGCGCCAGGCCCATCGCCAGGTCGCCAACGCCACACGCCACGTCGAGTACATCGCGGGCGGACACGCCGACCCGACCCAGCAGGTCGGGCAGGAAGTCGGCCAGCCGCTCGTTGTATTCGCGGTGGCCGGGCGATGCGGCGAAGACCTCGGCGTAGGACTCGTACATGGCGGCCCGGCTAGCGGATGCGGTCCAGGTGGCGGTCGAGGAGCATCTTGCTGAGCGTACCGGTCTGCCAGCTCTGAATGACGCCCTCGGCGTCGATGAAGTAGGTGGTGGGCAGGCTGCGAACCCGGTATAAGCCCGATATCTCGCCCTTCTCATCCAGCGCGATGGTGAAGGGCAGCTTGTTCTGCTCGGCGTAGCGGCGGGCGGTGGCTGCCGATTCCTGGACGTTGACGGCCAGCACGACCAGGCCGCTGTCTTTCTGTTCCTCGTAGGTTTTGGAGAGGAGTGGCATCTCCTCGCGGCAGGGGCCGCACCAGGAGGCCCAGAAGTTGAGCACGACGGGGTGGCCGCGGAAATCGCTGAGCTTCATAGTCTGCCCGTCGAGGGTGGTGACGGTGAAGTCCGTCGCTGCCTGGCCGATGGGGCCGCTGCTCGGTCGGGCCGGGGC
Organism: Anaerolineae bacterium; assembly: GCA_034431435.1. Classification (GTDB taxonomy): domain Bacteria; phylum Chloroflexota; class Anaerolineae; order Epilineales; family JAHCIE01; genus JAHCIE01. The sequence continues at coordinate 2,551 of DAOUDG010000077.1, forward strand.
CGCCTCAGCGGCGGGCGCTTCCGACGGGTTGACGGACGCGGGAGGGCGCGGCGTCGCGGTGGGCGGCAGCGGCGCGGGGCCAGGGCCGAGACGGGATGGCCCCATGCCAACCGCAACGCTGACCAGACTCAGCAGCACGGCGCACATGCAGCACAGGAGTAGCAGCGCGCAGCCGCCCGCCAGCCACCACAGCCAGCCCAGCCCCATCGGCGGGCGGGAGGTGGGAGCGGCTGAGGGCGCGACATACGGGGCTACCGGGTCGGGGATGGGCGCAGCGGGCTGGACCGCATAGGGGTAGCTGGGGGCGGCCTCCACCGCCGGCGAGGCGGCGGAAGGGGGCGGCCCTGGCGGCACGACAGGCGGCGGGATAGGGCCGACCATCCAGTCCGGCGGGACTAGGGGCGACTCTTGGGAAGACCAGGTCAACTCCTCGTCCGTCGAGTCACCCGGCACAGGCTCGTGGCGTGTTGGGTCGGGGCGCTCAGGGTCGGTCATCCGCTGCTCCTCTCTCCCGCGCGACCTATGGCTGGGTGTGAGTATACGCTAAACGTGAGATGGGCGCAAGACGCGGCGTAGGGCGTGGTCGGGGCGGCAGGTGTGATACGTCCCTCGACTGTTGCGCTTGGCAGGGGAGTATGGTATAATGGGCAAAACATCGCTGACAAATTGTGGACAGCGCCGAGACTGACGGGATACGTGACCCGCGTTGTCCACAAGGGGGAACCATGCTCAAGACGGGACGGTGGGCCCGCAAGTGGGACTCTTGCCGAGAGTGCCACGCCACAACGACGCCTCACTACGCCAAGGGCTACTGCACCCGATGCTATATGCGGCTCTACAAGCGCGACCAGCGGCGCAACCAGCGCACCGTTCACAGCGTGAGCCAGGTTCGTGTCCCCTGATGGTCGTGCTGGTGGCGATGAGGGCTTGGTGACGGCGTAAGCGACGTGCTATAATCTCGTGGCGACCCCAAGACCTTGTCCAGGAGGCGGTATGCCCCGCACCAAGATTGTCGCCACGATCGGACCGGCTTCGGAGAGCGAGGACGTCTTGCGCGCCATGCTAATGGCTGGCATGAATGTGGCGCGCATCAACATGTCCCACGGCGAGCACGATGAGCACCGCCGCCGCATCGAACGCCTGCGTCAGATCGCCGCTGACCTGAAGCGTCACATCGCCATCCTGGCCGATCTGCAAGGCCCCAAGCTGCGGATCGGCAGCATCGCGGGTGGGGAGGCCATTCTCTCAGAGGGACAACCCTTCACCCTGACCACTTCGGATATCGAGGGCAGCGCCGAGCGGGTCACCGCCCCCTACCCGGCTCTGGCTCACGACGCCCGACCTGGCGACCGCATCCTGCTGGGCGATGGCAATGTCGAACTCCGCGTCGTCGCTACGACCCACGACAGCGTGGCGACGAGGGTCGTTCACGGCGGCCCGGTGCGCTCGCACCAGGGGGTCAATCTGCTCGGCGTGACTGCCAGCCTTCAGTCACTCACCGAGCGCGACCGGCGCGATCTGGCGTATATCCTGGGTGTGGGTGTGGACTACGTGGCGCTATCCTTTGTCCGCCACCCGCGCGATATTCAGGAATTGCGCTACGCTATGCTCCAGGCGGGGCATCGCCTGCCCATCGTTGCCAAGATCGAAAAGGTCGAGGCGTTGGAGAACATCGACGCCATCATCGCCGCCGCTGACGCCATCATGGTGGCACGGGGCGACCTCGGCATCGAGATGGAGCTAGAGCGGGTTCCTGTCGCCCAGAAGATGATTATCCGCAAGGCGCGACTGGCCGCCAAGCCTGTCATCACGGCCACCCAGATGCTCGAGTCGATGACCCATAACCCCCGCCCGACGCGCGCTGAGGCCAGCGACGTGGCCAACGCGATCCTGGACGGCACCGACGCCGTGATGCTGTCAGGCGAGACGGCCATCGGGGCATTCCCCGTGGCGTGCGTCGAGACTATGACCGATATCGCCGAGGCTACGGAGAAGACGATCGACTTCGAGGGCAATATCCACGCGGTGACCCGCGTTGGCGCCAGCTCTATTACCGACGCCATCTCCCAGGCGACAGTGGAGGTGGCCTGGGAGCTACATGCGCGGGCCATCTTCGCCGCGACGGCGACCGGTGCGACGGCCCAGGCGGTGGCGCGCTGGCGGCCAGAAACGCCCATCATCGGCACCACCTTCGACCCGGCGATAGCCTGCCGCCTGGCCCTGGTGTGGGGGGTGCTGCCCCTGGTTGTGCCCGCCGCGCAGAGCCAGGAGGAGTTGATTCGCTCGGCCATCGTCGGTGGCCGAGCCGCGGGACGAATCCACGCCGGCGACCTGGTGGTGATGACGGGGGGGCTGCCCGTCGGCGTGCCCGGCCAGACCAACTCGCTGCGGGTGCATACCGTCGACGGGGAATGAGGCATGTCGCCCCGACCACGCGTGGCGGCTGATGGGGCCAGGATAAGGCCCTCCCCCGTGGCGGGGGAGGGCGATACTTGTGAGGGGCAGGTTGGTTATCGGCAGGCGGTTACGCCGTCGGCGGCGAGGAGGCGACGCCGGCCGTCACAGGGACTGGAGCCGGTGCGGCCAGGGGTTGCGTTGGCTGGGCCGGCGCGGGCTGCGAGGCGTGGCCGCAGTAGGGGCACACGTCCCACTCCAGCGCCAGCAGGCGACCGCATTCGACGCATGGCTTCTTGAGACCCGTGTAGCACACGGGACACAGGATGAAGTCCTTCTCGACCCGTGTGTGACACTTGGGGCAGTTGGCGCGGTCTTCCAGGCTTTGTAGCAGCGCTTCCTCTTCCAGGGCGCGGTCATACGCCTCGGCGAGGGTATCCTTGGGCCGCATGAGCAGGTACAGCAGCAGCCCAATAACCGGGATGAGGGCCACCAGCAGCACGGCCAGGATTTGAGCGAAGATGTCGCGGGAGCGGGCGCGAATGTCGCGGAAGGTCCACACAATCATCGCTACCCAGAAGGCCGCGAACAGCGCGCCCAGGACCAGGGCCGCCACCTGCAAGAACGAGCTGATGCGCTCGAAGATTCCCTGGAAGTCGAAGTCAAACGAAGGCATAATCCAACATCCTCTATCGGCAGGCTCACTGAAAGTGTCATTATAGCCCCGCCCCACGCCTCCTGCAAATATCGCGCCTGCTTGTGCCGTCCGGTAGTCTATGCTATAATCTCGCCAGGTTGCGGTCGGCACGTGTTGGAAAGGAGTTTGGGATGATTGAGGTCACTGTCGATAGCATCCGTGTCAGCTTGATGAGTCAGCAGCGCATCGTCGTGCTCAAAGAGCGGGGCGGTGAGCGCCAGCTTGTCATCTGGATTGGGCACGCTGAGGCGGATGCCATCACCCTCAAGCTCCAGGGCCACGAGGTCCCGCGCCCCATGACTCACGACCTGCTCAGGTCGGTGGTGGAGGACCTGGGCGCGACGCTGGACCACGTCTACATTCACGATCTGCGCGATGACACCTACTACGCTACCCTGGTGCTGGACCAGGATGGCCGCCGCATCGAGGTCGACGCTCGCCCCTCCGATTCGATTGCCCTGGCGATTCGCGCCGAGTCGCCCATCTTCGTTGCTGACAGCATTATGGACCGTGTGGGCATCTCGCCCAGCGACGAGGAGCCAACGGCGGCCGCCCCGCCCGGCGGCCCCGAAGAGGGGCAGGACCTGGGCGTCTTCCGCGACTTTCTGGAGACTCTCGACCTGGACGACCTGGGCGGCGAGGAAGACCCGCCGCGCAAGCGGTAGATGGCCGAGGTTCTCTGTGGACGCATGGCCGGCGGCGCCCTCGCCGCCGGCTGTTTTGTTTGATTGACTCCCCTCGCGCCTTGCCTTATAATGGAACAAGAGTTCTGGTCTCCGACCAGGGACGGATGCCTGAAGCCATGAGCGTACCCGCCGATCGGATCGTTCCCTTCAATGTCGAGGCTGAGGAGGCCGTCCTCGGCTCCTTGCTGCTGGATTCCCAGGCCATCATCCGCATCGCGTCGTTTCTGCGCTACGACGACTTCTACCGCGACAAGAATCGCTGGGTGTACGAGGCGGCGATGGCGCTGTACGAGCGGCGCGAACCCATCGACTTCCTTACCGTGCGCGCCGAGCTAGAGCGCGACGGCCGGCTGGATGACGTGGGCGGGCCGAGTTTCCTCGCCTCGCTGCTCAATGCCGTCCCGACTTCGATCCACATCGAGCATTACGCACGCATCGTGGAGCGCGCCGCCACCCGCCGCCGTCTGATCACGGCCGCCAGCGACATCGCCACCATCGCCTACGATGAGAGTGACGAGGTTGAGGCTACGCTGGATAAGGCCGAGCAGATCATCTTCGCCGTCTCGCAGCGCAGCCTGACCCGTGACCTGACTCCGATTAGCCAGGTATTGAACGAGTACTTCGACAAGCTCGAATACTTGCAAGACCATCGCGGCCAGGTGAGCGGCGTTCCGACCGGTTTCGCCGACCTGAATAAGCTGCTGGGCGGCTTCCAACGCTCGGACCTCATCATCGTGGCGGCACGGCCGGGCATGGGCAAGACGGGCCTGCTGCTCAGCTTCGCCCACAGCGCGGCGATGAGCGGCGACCCGGTTGCCATCTTCAGCCTGGAGATGGCGGCGGAACAGCTCGTGCAGCGCCTGCTGTCGGGGGAGACCGGTATCGACCAGCATCGCCTGCGCACGGGCCTCATCCGCGACGACGAGATGAGCGCGGTGACGAAGGCGATGGGGCGGTTGGAACAGGCTCCCATCTATATTGACGATACGCCGGGCATCACGGCGCTGGAGATGCGCACCAAAGCGCGGCGGCTGCACGCTGAACGGCCCCTGGGTCTCATTGTGGTGGACTATCTGCAATTGATGCACGGTGGCGGCCGCACCGAGAATCGCGTCCAGGAGATCTCCGGCATCTCGCGCGCCCTGAAGGAGCTGGCCCGCGAGCTAAATGTGCCCGTCGTCGCCGCCTCGCAATTATCGCGCGCCGTCGAGAGCCGCCACGACCGCCGCCCCATGCTGTCGGACCTGCGGGAGTCGGGCTGTCTGGCGGGGGGCACGCTGATTTACCTGCCTGACGAAGGCGCCTATCGGCCCATCGAACAGCTTGTCGGCCAGCGTGATTTCCGCGTGCTGGCCCTGAACGCCGACACGTGGCGTCTGGAGCCACGAGCTGTCAGCCACGCCTTTAGCACAGGTCGCAAGCCTGTCTTCAAGCTGACGACCCGGCTAGGACGCGAGATACGCGCCACGGCTAACCACCCGTTCCTGACCATCGAGGGCTGGCAGCGGCTGGACGAGCTTGCCGTTGGTCAGCATCTCGCGCTGCCACGTACACTGCCAGGCCCAACGGAACCGAGCATGAGAGATGCCGAATTGGCGCTCCTCGGCCACCTGATCGGCGACGGCTGCACCTTGCCCCGCCATGCCATCCAGTACACGACACGGGAGTACGCGCTGGCCGAGACAGTGGCGCAACTGGCAACGCAAGTCTTCGGCGACGCGGTGACGCCGAGGATTCGCCAGGAGCGATCCTGGTATCAGGTCTACCTGACGGTCAGCGAACATCTCACCCACGGCATCGGTAATCCGGTCGCGACGTGGCTGAAAGACCTCGGGGCATTCGGGCTGCGGTCCTACGAAAAGCGTGTCCCTGAGATCGTATTCCGGCAGCCGGTTGACGGAATCGCTCGTTTTCTACGACATCTGTGGGCGACGGACGGCTGCATTCATCTGAGTACAGGCAAGACGCACTACGCCAGCGTGTACTATGCGTCGAGCAGCGCCTGCCTCGCGCGCGACGTCCAGTCATTACTATTGCGGCTAGGCATCAATGCGCGCCTCTCGCGCCACGGTCAGTCGGGCAAGGGTCGCGACCAGTTCCATGTGACGGTAAGTGGCAAGCAGGACATCGCCCGGTTCTTCGAACAAGTGGGTGGACTAGGCGAGATGAAGGCCCTGCACCAGGCGGCCATTGAGGCGCATATCGGCGAGCGGGTAGCGAACACCAATCGCGACGTTATCCCGCGCGAGGCGTGGCGACGGGTCGCGATCCCGGCGATGCAGGCGCTAGGGCTGACGGGGCGCGAGATGCAGGCGGGTCTTGGCAACGCTTACTGCGGAACGGCGCTATACAAGCAGAACCTGAGCCGTGACCGGGCCGCGCGACTGGCCCAGGTCATTGTGTCCGATGACCTGGCGAAGCTCGCCAAGAGTGACATCTACTGGGATGTGATTGTGACCGTCGAGCCAGATGGTGAGGTCGCCGTGTACGACCTGACAGTCGATGGTCTGCACAACTTCGTCGCCAATGACATCATCGTCCACAACAGTATCGAGCAGGACGCCGACATCGTGATGTTTATCTATCGCGACGATTACTACAAGGAGCAGACGGAGAAGCGCAACATCGCCGAGGTCATTGTCGCCAAGCACCGCAACGGCCCGACGGACACGGTGGAGTTGTTCTTCATCAAGGAGCAGGCGAAGTTTGCGGACCTGGCCCCCATCGCCGACGAGTACGCGGACTCGTTCCAGTAGCGCGCTGCGAGGCGGAGCATGCCCTTCGATGGCTTCCCGGCCGGCAATCTCAAGGTCACACCGATTCCGGACCTGTTCTTCAGCGAGCTGCTGCCGCAGATCGATGACCTGGCCGAGTTGAAGGTGACCCTGTATGTGTTGCAGCGCGTCCAGCGCGCAACGGGCCTGCGCCTGGTGCGCCGCTCGGAGATGCTGGCCGATGCGACCCTGGTGCGGGGATTGGCGGGACAGGGGTTGAGCGCGGCGGAGGCGCTGGATGCGGCGCTGGGGCGGGGGGTGCGGCGCGGCAGCCTGTTGCGGCTGGACGTGGCGGGCAGCGAGGGCGCCGACCAGTGGTTCGTGCCCAACAGCGAGCGCGGGCGTAAGCTGGCGCTGGACATCGAGAGTGGGACGCTACAGCTGCCGGAGGCGCGGCGCGTCGAGCGTTTCGCCGCCGCCGAGGAACGCCCGTCCATCTTCACCCTGTACGAGCAGAACATTGGCCTGTTGCAGCCCCTCATCGCGGAGCAGCTGCGCGAGGCCCAGGAGACGTACCCGCCGGAGTGGATTAGCGAGGCTTTTCAGCGGGCTGTGGAGAACAACGTTCGTAAGTGGAGCTATGTGCGCGCCATTCTGGAACGGTGGGCCCTAGAAGGCAAGGACGATGAAGCCGATCGGCGACATTCTGGGTCGGATGCCATCGAAGAGATCGAACGACGCTACGGTGGATACTTCCGCAGCTGACGACAGGCTCGACGACGAGCGGGGCGACGCGGCCGCGTCGCATCCCGATGTGACGTGGACCGGCGGCTACCCCGGCGCCGAGGCAGCAACGGAGCACGGCTTCGACGCGGAGACTCACGCCTGCCCGATGTGCGGAGGACTCGGCTACGTGCGCCGCGAGGTTCCCCTGGGCCACCCGGACTTTGGCCGCGCCCTGGTCTGCCCCCACCGCCGCGACGAGTTGATCATCGCCCGCACCGGCGAGCTGCGCACGGCGGCGAACATGGCCGCCCTCAGCCACATGACCTTCGAGGGTTTCCAGCTTCAGCCCTACGAGATGAGCGAGAAGATGCAGCGCAGTCTGCATTCGGCCTACGACGCAGCGCGCGAGTTTGCCGCCGAGCCACGCGGCTGGCTTGTCCTGACAGGGACCTATGGCAGTGGGAAGACCCACCTGGCCGCCGCCATCGCCAACGAGCGGCTGTTGTCGGGGCGCGCCGCGCTGTTCATTGTCGTGCCCGACCTGCTGGATCACCTGCGCGCGACGTACAGCCCCGGCTCCAATGTCACCTATGACGAGCGCTTCGAGACCATCAAGAATGCGCCGGTGCTCATCCTCGATGACCTGGGCGCGCAGAGCAGCACGCCGTGGGCGACCGAGAAGCTTTTCCAGCTGTTGAACTATCGCTACGCGGCGCAGCTGCCGACAGTTGTCACCACCAACCAGCGGATGGAGGATATTGAGGAGCGGCTGCGTTCGCGACTCCAGGATGGCACGCTGGTGCGCCATCAGCAGATTCTCGCCCCTGACTTCCGTCGCAGTGGCGACGACCGTCTGGGCGGCGACCTCAGCACGCTGCGCTACCACCGCGATGAGACCTTCGCCTCTTTCGACCTGCGCCAGAACGAGTTTGCCAGCCAGAGCGACGCGGAGCAGGCCGACAACCTGAAGATGGTCTTCGACGCCGCCCGCCGCTACGCCGCCGAACCCCACGGCTGGCTGGTGCTGGCTGGCCCGTATGGTAGCGGCAAGACCCACCTGGCCGCCGCCATCGCCAATGAGCGCGTCGCTCAGGGGGACGCGGCGCTGTTCGTCGTCGTACCGGACCTGTTGGACCACCTGCGCGCCACCTTCAGCCCCACCAGCCCGGTGTCCTACGACCGCCGCTTCGAGGAGGTGCGTGGCATCCCCTTCCTGGTGCTGGACGACCTGAGCATGGAAAGCGCGACGCCCTGGGCGCGGGAGAAGCTGTTCCAGATCATCGACCGCCGCTACGCGGCGCGCCTGCCCACCGTCATCACCACGTCGACGCCTAGTGACCAGCTCGACGAGCGACTGGCGACCCGCATCTTCGATAGCACCCGCTCGACTGTTCTACCCATTACTGTGCCCAGCTATCGGGGCGGGCGGCGCGGTGGCAGCGGCGCACCCGTCAGGCGGCGGCCAGGGTCGAGGTAGATGCTCGCTTCTCGGCGCGACCGCCTCATCGGGGGCGCGACGAGCGCGCTGGCCCGCGCCTTCCCCCACGACTCAGGGGGCCGCCTCGACCCACCGCCGCGCCGCATCCTCATCCTCAAGCCCTGCTGCCTGGGCGACCTGCTCATGGCGACGCCGACGCTGCGCGCCCTCAGCTTCGCCTACCCAGACGCCACCTTGAGCCTGGCCGTCGGCCCGGCGGCGCGCGCCGCCGTCGTCGGCAATCCCCACCTCGCGGCCCTCGTGGATACGGGGGCGGTCGGCAGTGGCCCCGCCTCACGCCGCGCCTACGTCGATGTTACGCGCCGCCTGCGTGTCGGTGGCTACGACCTCGCCCTCAGCCTCGACCGCTCGCCGGTCCTGGGCGCGCTGCCCTGGCTGGCGGGCATCCCGCGCCGCGTCGGGCTGGACAGCGGGGGGCGCGGCTTTGCGCATCAGGTTCGCGTGCCCGCGCCGCCCGCCGCGCCGCGCCACGAGGCCGAGGTCTACCTGGACACGCTACGCGCCCTGGGCATCGAGCCGTGTGAGCCGCGCCTGGAGTTCTTCCCCAGCCGAGAGGACGAAGCGGCCGTCGAAGCCCTGGGCCTACCCGCCGATGCGCCGCTGGTCATCGTCCACCCGGCGGGCGGCGTCAATCCGGGCATGACCCTGCTGAGCAAGCGCTGGCCCGCCGCGCGGTTCGCGGCTCTGGCCGACCGCCTCGTTGCCGAACGTGGGGCGCGTATTCTGCTGGTTGGCGGGCCGGGCGACCGGGCGGTGAGCGCGGCGGTGGTCGAGGCGATGCGCCATGCCTGCCTGGACCTGACGGGGCGGTTGAGTTTCGGCACGCTGGGCGCGCTGGCCCACCAGGCCGCCCTGTACGTGGGCAACGACACCGGCGCGACCCACCTGGCGGTGGCGGTCGGCGCACCGACGCTGATGATCATGGGACCCACCGACCCGCGCCGCTATGGCCCCTACCGCCCCACCGCGCCCGACAGCGTCGCCGCCGTCAGCCCGCCGGACGCGCGCCCCGAGGACTACCTGGCCTTGCGCCAGGCAGGCGGCGGTACGCCACGGACCGCCATCGACGGCGTGAGCATCGAGCAGGTGGCGGTCGCAGCGGCGCGCTTGCTGGAAGGCGGGTCCGAATCTCGTCCGCTGAGGACGTAACAAAACTGCCCGCCGGTCGTCAGAATTACTGACAGCTTAGCAGAATCCATTGACAACCACGCCGCGATTCGAATGCCCGCCCTCACTACTCCGCCTGATATCGCGCTGCCCCGCGCCGTGCCGCCGACTAGCGCCCCCCTCGCGGCTCCCCGGCGCACACCGGCCCCGCCTGTGGCGTCGCGACGTCGCCCATCGGCCCTGGCCCTGCTCCTCGTCGTGGCGGCCTTCGGGCTGCGCGTGTGGTCGCTGGGCACGTCGAGCCTGTGGCTCGACGAGGCGCTCATCATCCTCCGCGCCAGTGAAAGCCTGTGGACGGCCGTCGCGGGGCGTACCGCCGTCGATCTGGAGCCACCCCTCTATCCGCTGCTCTTGCGGCTCTGGCAGCCGCTGGGCGCGCCCGACTTCTGGGCGCGTTTCCTGTCGGTTGCATTCGCGACACTGGCCGTCGCCGTCCTGCTCAGACTCTCCAACCGGCGCGTGGGTTACGCGGCGGCGGCCATTATGGCCTTTGCCCCTACCCAGGTGTACTACGCGCAAGAGGCAACCGTCTACGGCCTGGTGGCGCTGCTAAGCGCGGGGCTGCTGGTGGCCGCCGACGGGGCGGCGCACGGCCGGCGGCGCGGCTGGCTGGCCTTCGCGGCGTTCGCCGTCGCTGCCATACATACCTACTATGGCCTGGTCTTCCTCGTCGTTGGGCTGGACGCCTGGCTGCTGGCGCGGCGCTGGCGGGGCGATGCGCCGCCGGGCGTGTCGACGCGCGCGCTGCTTGTCGGCCATGCGGTCGTCGTTCTGGCCTGGCTGCCGCTGCTGCCGCTGGCGCTGCGCCAGAGCAATGCTGTCGTCGATGTGTGGTGGGGCCGCTACGGGCAGATCAACGGCTGGCAGACCATCAACCTGTTTGTGAACGGCGCGACGCACGACGGCCTGCTCTTCCCTGTCTTTGCCTTCAGCAGTCCACCACTGTGGTTCTTGATAGCCCTGATGGCCCTGCTGTTGGTGGGCGCGGGGTATCGCCCTGGCTGGTTTGTCGGCGGCTGGCTACTGCCGCTGCTCCTGGCGTACCTGGCCTCGGTCATCGGGCGCTACCCGTTCGGCGCACGCTACCTGCTCATCGTCGCCCCGGTGGTGTACGCCCTGTTGGGGACTGCTATTGTCGAGGGCACGGCAAGGCTGGCCCAGCCTGGCGCACGCCGTGTCCGGCCGGCGCTCGCGCGCTCGATGAGAACGACGGCGATGCTGATCGCGTTGGTGGTTCTGGCGAGTGGGCTACCCAGCGGCGGGCTGACGAGGGTCTGGCCCGACTCGACACCCCACAGCAGCGTGCGGGACATCCTACTGGCGGTCGGGGCGCAACGCCGCGCTACGGATGCCATCTTCGTCACCTACGGGGCGAGTCCGGTGGCGCAGGTCTACCAGGCGCAGGGAATCACACCGCCCGACGCGGTGCTGGACGAGGGATGGCCGGCCGGCCGCATCGACGCCCAGGCCAGTCGGATACTGGCAGCGGCGCGAGATCACGCCCGCGTGTGGGTCGTGGTGGCCCTGGCGCGGCCCGGCGAAGAGGAGGCGCTGGCCTCGGCGCTGGCGCGGCGCGGGGCGTGGCTCCGCCAGCGCGTGACGGCCCCGGGCACGACCGCGCTGCTGTTCGACCTGGCCCCTTGATCGCGCTCATTACTTGCCGCCCGGCCACGGCGCGGCTATAATGCCAGCCATGAATGACAGGCAAACTCTCCAGCGCCTTGGGATAGCCATAGGCGCTGTTGTTGTGTTGGCTCTCCTCGTCGGCGCGGCGGCGTGGCCCGCCGCCACGCGCTGGATGGGCGGCTGGACGGGCGAGGAAGAGACGGTGGCGCAGCTGAAAGGTATGCTCAATCTGGGTCAGATCTGGCTGTCCGAGCCGCGCCTGACGCTGGACGGCGGCCGGCCCATGTTGCACACCAACCGTCAGCCCTACTGCGTCAGCGCCTTCCTGGAGCAGGAGGCCGATCCGGCCAACGTGGCGCGCAACCTCGACCTGGCGAAGGCGGCCGGTATCAGCCTCGTGCGCCAGCAGTTCCCCTGGGAAGACATCGAAATCCACGGCAAGGGTGACTTCGAGGACCGCCGCCACGAGCCGTATCGCTCGGCGTGGGACAAGTACGACCGCATCATGGACATGGCGGCCGAACGCGGCATCGACATCATCGCCCGACTGGATGCCCCGCCCGACTGGGCGCGCGCCAACCCCGCCGAGCATGAGCTGTTCGGCCCCCCGGACGACCTGGACGATTATGGCGACTTCGTGGCCGCCGTCGTGTCCCGCTACAAGGGCCGCCTCAAGTATCTGCAAATCTGGAACGAGCCGAACATCTACCCGGAGTGGGGCGCTCAACCGCCCGACCCCGAGGCCTACACACGGCTCCTGGAGGTGGCCTACCGTCGCGCGAAGGCCATCGACCCCGACATTGCCATCATCAGCGCGCCTCTCGCGCCCACCCTCGACCGCAACGAGCGCGCCATGCGCGACCTGGACTACCTGCAACGCATGCTGGACGCGGGCGCGGCGAACTCCTTCGACATCCTGGGCATGATCGCCTACGGCCTGGGCAGCGGGCCGGATGACCATCGCGTGGTGTGGCATCGCACCAACTTCGCTCGCCCGCAGCTGCTACGCGACTTGCTGGTACGAGCAGGGCACGGCGACAAGCCGGCCTGGATTCTAGAGATGGGGTGGAGTGCGGTTCCGGAGGGGATGCCGGCCCCCTTTGGTCGCGTCACCAACGAGCAGCAGGCGCGCTACACGGTGGGCGCGTATCGGCGCATCCAGGAGGAGTACCCCTGGGTGGGCGCAGGCTGCCTGTGGTATCTGCGCCGCCCCAACGCCGAGTGGGAACAGCGGCCGGAGGGCTACTTCCGCCTCGTCACGCCGGACTGGCAACCCATGCCCGCCTACACGGCCCTGGCTGCCGAGGCGACCCGCCCGGCCACCATCGCCAGCGGCTTCCGCCACATCTCCCACCCGGCCTTCCATCTCGGCGGCGCGTGGCGAAGCGAGGCAGACCCGGCTGCCCTGTTGGGCACGTGGCAGCGCGGCGACTCCGGCGCGACCCTCGATTTCACCTTTGAGGGTCGCGGCGCGACTCTGGCGACGCGGCGCGGCCCCACGGCCGGCGCACTGGAGGTGAGCGTCGACGGCGGGGCGCCCACCAGCGTGAATCTTCGCGCCGCCAGTGACACCGCGACCGATATTCCCCTGGCCGAGAACCTGACCCTGGCCCCCCACACGGTCAACATCCGCGTGATAGACGGCGACGCCGTCGTAGAAGGCGTCCGCGTCAGCCGCGACCACGAGGCGACGAGGAGCGATGAGTCGGGCGCGGCGCGGCGTGGCGGGGCACGCTCCACATGATGGATACTCCGCTGGCCGAGGCCACCTTCGCCTTCGTCGATGTCGAGACGACGGGCCTGCATCCCCACGGCGGCGACCGGATCTGCGAGATTGCCGTCGTGCGCTGCGTTGGCGACCGCGAGGTGGCGCGCTTCGTCAGCCTCGTCGACCCCGGTCGCCCCATCTCCCCGGCCGCCGCGCGGGTGAACGGCCTGACCGACGCGCAACTGTGCGGCCAGCCGAGCTTCGCCGCCGTGGCCCCGCGTGTCCTGGCCCTGCTGCGCGACGCCGTGTTCGTGGCCCACAACTCGCCCTTCGACCTGCGTTTCCTGGATACGGAACTGGTGGGCCTCGGTTACGACCCCATCGACAATCCCACGATAGACACCCTGGAACTCGCCCGTGCCTGCTATCGCCTTAGCAGCTACGGCCTGGGCAACCTGGCGGCGCGGTTGGGCATCGCCGCCAATGGTTCCCATCGCGCCCTGGCCGACGCCATGACGACGCGGCGACTGCTGGCGCATCTTGTCCGGGACCTGGGCGCAGAGCGCCTGGGCGACCTGGCCCCCAGCCAGGGGACGCTGCCGTCCCACGTCGACTTGCCCTTGCCGATGCTCAAGGCGCTCCGCCAGCGGCGGCGGCTCTACTTGCGCTACCTGTCCTCCGAAGGCCCCACGGAACGCTGGGTCGAGCCGCTGGGCGTGACCACGCGCTCACAGCGGCTGTACCTCGTCGCCTTCTGCCACCTCCGCCAGGAGCATCGCACCTTCCGCCTGGATCGCATCGTGGCGATGCATCTCGACGGCGAAGACGATGCGTGAGGCGGCGCTGGTGGCCTTGCCAGGCGATGCCCCCGCGCCAGCCACCCCCGCACCCATCGCCGCACCACGCGGCATCCCGCGCGCCGTCGCCGTTCACCTTCCCATCGCCGCTGCGGTAGGCATCCTGCTCGCGGCGTTCGTGCTGCGCGTCTATCGCCTCGGCGACGCCAACATCTGGTGGGACGAGGGATTGGCAATCTGGGCCGTCCGCAAGTCTTTCCTGGGTGTGACGGCGTGGACAGCCAGTGACGTGCATCCTCCCCTGTACTTCTGGGCGCTGTGGCCGTGGGTACGCCTGGTGGGCGAGAGCGAATTCGCGGCGCGCTTCCTGTCGCTGGCGATCGGGATGCTGACCGTCGCGGCCGTCGTGCCCCTCGGTCGCCTGCTTGGCGGGCCGTGGGTGGGGTTGCTGGCCGGCCTGTTGCTGGCGACCTCGCGCTTCCACGTCTGGTGGTCGCAAGAGATGCGCATGTACGCGCTGGCGGGCCTGCTGAACGTGCTGGCCCTCATCGCCCTGCTGCGCTGGTGGCGTAGCGGCAGTCGTGCCGCGTGGCTCGGCTACGTACTGGCCGCCACCGCCGCGCTATGGACCATCTACCTATCGGTGGTGATGCTCGCCGTGGCGAATGTGTGGGTGGCGGGGATGCTGGTGGCGGCATGGTGGCGGGGGCGACAGGCGTCAACCACCAACCACCGACCACTGACCACCCGGCTCTGGATGTGGCTAGGGGCGCAGCTGGCAGCGCTGGTCTTGTTCGCGCCGTGGCTGATGTACGCCCTGGGGCGCATGAGCAGCTGGTCGGTGGCGGAGACTATCGACTACGGCTTCGTCGCCCGCCTGCAAGCCACGCTGCTGACCCTCGGCATCTCTACTGACATTGAGCGGGTGACACCGCTGATGGTAGCGTTGATCGTCGTGTTCGCGGCGGGCCTGCTGGCGCTGACCCGCTGGCCGGGCAGCGGCCCCGGTGTTGCGCTGCTGCTGCTGGTCGTGGCGGTTCCGAGCGCGGTCATCTTCGTCCTGGCTCTGCCGCGCGGCCTGTTCTACAACCCCCGCGTCGAGGCGCGCTATTTCCTACCCTTCGCGCCGCCGGTGTACGTCCTGTTCGCCTGGTCCCTGGCGGCCCTGTGGCGCTGGCGGCGGTGGCTGGGCATGGCGGCGGGCGTGCTCGTCGCCGCTGCGTGGCTGTGGGCGCTGCCCGCCTACTACAGCGACCGCTATCTGCACGACGATCTGCAGAGCATGACCCAGGCGCTGCGCGCCTACGCCCGCCCCGACGACGCGGTAATTCTCGTCTCAGGCAACCGTTACCCCGTCTTTCTGTACTACTACGAGCGCGGTATGGGCGAGCCGCGCCCCGCCGTGGCCGAGGTTCCGCGCAACGCCCTGGAGTTGACGGCCGACAACGTCGACCGCGAGTTGCAGCGCGTCACCCGCGACCACGACCGGGTGTGGCTGGCGTGGGTGAATGGGCCGCTCCAGGACCCGCAGGAACTGGCCGCGGCCTGGCTCAGCCGCGAGCTTAGGCCCGCCTTGAGCTACGGCTTCGCCCACAACGCCCTGACGTTGTTCAGCAGGGACGGCGCGCCGCCACCCGTCACCCAGCCGCCCACCACGCCCGCCCGACAGCCGTTCATGGGTGGGACCATCGCGGGCTACGATCTACCCGTGGGCGAGGTGCGCCCCGGTGACACGCTGCGCCTGGGTGTCTACTGGGACGGACCAGCGGCGTCGGCCCGTGTCGGCCTGTGGCCGCCGGCCCACCCCGATGGCGAAGGCATCGCCGTCGCGCGGCCGGTGACGCTGGCCGAGGGTCAGACCCGAACCCAGGTCGAGCTACCCATCCCGCGCTTCATGCCACCCGGCGACTACACCATCGCGCTGACAGGGCCGAGCGGCAGCGGGGCCAGTTTGGGCCGGGTGCGCGTCGTGCGGACGGACGCGCCCGCCACGCCGGATGTGCCCCTCGATGCGCGCTTCGGCGACGACATCCGCCTGCTGGGCGTGAGTCTGGTGGATGACCAGGGACGGCCGGTGGGCCAGGCTCAGCCAGGGCAGACCCTGAACGTCGACCTGTTCTGGGCCGCCGACGCGCCCCCCAGCGCCGACTATACGGTGTTCGCGCATCTGCTGGCGGGCGCTTTCAACCCGACCAGCGGCGGCCCGCTGTGGGCCGGTCACGATGGGCCGCCCGCCGAGGGCCAGTCGGCAACATCGTGGTGGGACCAGAACACGCGCCTGCGCGACCGACACACGCTGACGCTGCCCGACGACCTGCCGCCCGGCCCCTACCAGCTGGAGATCGGGTTGTACGGCGCGGACGGCGCACGCCAGCCGGTGAGCGGCGCGCAGGCCGACGCGACCAACCGCCGCGTGCTGGTGACGCTGGGACGGTGACAGGGGGGTAGGGAGACCTTGCCCCGACACAAGAGGCTCACGGCAGGTGGCCCATCCGCCGCCCAAAGGGCGCGGGATGTGGCTATACCGCGCCAGCCGGAGGCGGCAATACATCCTCCTTGCCCGCTCCGGGAAGAGCATCTATAATTGGCTCGTCCACGAGATTCGTGCAAAGGAGGCAACCCTCGCGTGGCGCTCATGTTTGACACGCCCGAATATTGGCAATCCTTCTCCATTTCGGACCGCGACCTCGACCGCGTTGAAGAAGTCTTCCTCGATACCGGTGTCCCTAAGACTCTCTCCGAACTCGCCGAGATTATCGTCCAGGGCCGTTTGCAGGACGACGCCGACCGGCAGGCCCGCGAGGCGAACGAGAATGTTCGCCTGTACCAGCCCAGGCTCCACTACGAGATAGGCCAGCGCCTGCGTTTCGGCGCCCTCGACAATGCTGTGGGCGCGGTGGTTGGGGCGCGTGAGGGGAACAATCCCCATGTCGGCCACATCAAGGTCATTCGCGTCAAGATGGACCGGGGCGGGGAGCGCGAGTTTGTCGCCGAGTACAGCGCCGAGCATCCCCTGAACGCGGATGTCAAGGCGGAGGCGACACCCACATCCCAGGCGGCCGTCGCGCCCATTGGCGACATCCTGGGGCAGCGGCTCAGCGAGACGGCTGAGTATGTCGCGTTCGGCGGCCTGTGGTTCCGCAAGGACCTGATGCCCGACGTGCACGTCGGCCACCTGAATATCGCCGAGGCGCTCATCGACGTGGCGGGCGAGGCCCAGCCGACGGCGGCCCTGGTCAAGGAAGTCGAGATTGTCCAGGGCGAACCGGCGGCGCGCGTCTTCGCCCTCGATTACGCCCTGGCCCACGACCCCGACCAGCGTTTCACGAATGTCGGGACTGAGGCGAAGCCGCGCTGGGCGCTGCGACAGGGGGTGACCGTATGAGCTCGGTTCGGCTGGCGCGTCCGATGGTGGACACGCCTTTTCAGATCAACATGGCCTGGTGGGAGCGCAACCGCCGCGACTTCATGACCTTCCTGCGCGAGTCGAGCTGTCCTGATTGCCTCAGCCGCTTCCCCCTCGACGCGCCCCTGAGCGAGGCGGACTACATCGACGCCGAGACGGGTGAGGTGCGCCGCCTCAACGCCCTGTGGGCGTGCATCGTCGAGGAGTGCGCCCACGCGCCGGGCTACATCCCGCCCGACCTGCCCATTGCCACGGCCATCTTTCGCGCCCTGGTGAGTCGCGGCAATGCGCCCCTCAGCCCGACCCAGATTCACAGAATCATCCAGCGCAGTAACCCCCAGACCATCCTGCGCGTGCTGACAGGGCCGACGGCCATCCTCGGCATCCTGCCAGCGGCCTAGGACCGTAGAGGCGCGACATGTCGCGTCCCTACCAACGGCAGACGGGGCGGGTCCGGCGGTTGTACCGCTGAACCCGCCCCGTTTCGCGTCGTGATAGCCTACGCCTCGATGTCGTCGGGGTCGTCCACCTCGGCGGCGAGCATGTAGAACAGCAGCATCACACCGCCGTAGCGACGCTCGTCGATGAGCGTCAACGTGCGCAAGTCCGGCTCGACATACTCCTTGGGGAAGATCTGCACGATCACCTGGCCGCCCGGCGCCAGCCAGGCGGGGCGGTCATCGACGGCCTGTAGGGTCTTCAGCCAAAGGCCCTGGTACTGGGGCGGGGCGATGTAGATGAGGTCGAACGGCTCGCCCGGCGTCTGCTCCAGATAGCGAAACACATCGGCCCGCTCCACCTGCGCGCCCGTCTCCAACCCCGTCGCCTTGAGGTTCTGACGCAGAACGTCGATCGCCTTGCCCGCCTTCTCGACGAAGGTGACGTGGCGCGCGCCCCGGCTCAGCGCCTCGATACCCACGCCGCCCGTGCCGGCGAACAGGTCCAGCACACGGGCGTGGATGACCTCCGCGCCGAGGATACTGAACAACGCCTCCTTGGCGCGGTCCGTGATAGGGCGCGTTCCCTCGCCCGGCACCGCCAGCAGGCGGCGGCCCTTGGCGCGCCCCGCGATCACTCGCATGTGTGGCGTGTCCTTGTGCAAGAAGGCTCCCCCTCCCCAGGCCGGGGAGAGGGAGCGCGTTGCTGAGTGAAACCCTGCGCGAGAGGCGCTTACGGGGTCGCCAGACCGACACCGTTGTAGGTGTACATGTTATCGTCGGTCGTGCCCGTGCCGACCTCGTTTACCGTGCAGGCGATGCCAGGGCCGCTGGAGGTTACGAAGGCGGAGCCGTTGAAGATGTTGCGAGCGCCATCGACCCACCACGGGCTGCCGGTCTTGTAGATGTCAGCCAGCGAGCCGTTGGCCTGGCCCTCGTAGACGATGTAGCTGCCGCCTGCCGCGATGTTGTGGGTCACTTCGCCGCTCACGTTGGGGTGTGCGCTCAGGGCGTCCGACGTGTAGCGAACGGTGATGGTCGTCGGCTGCGTCGTCGAGCTGTTGGCGCAGGTCAGCGAGGTGAAGAAGCTATAGAAGCCAGCCTGGATGAGCGGAACAGCCACGCGGGTCGTCAGCTTATTGGTCGGCGTCGCATTGTAGGCGCCGGAAGGCAGCTGGCCGCTGGTAGCGGTGTACTGGGTCTGGTTGACCTTACCGACCACGGGGCCGTTGGCGGTGATGCGCGCGCTGCCGCCGAAGCGGTTGAACTGCGAGGCCAGGTCGCTGGAGCCGGCGCTGCCTTCGTAGCGGGTGCTGGACTCACCAGGGCCAAGGGTGAAGGTCACCTGCTTGGTCTGGCCCGTCGCGTCGCCATTGCTGGTGGTCAGGCTGCCGGGGCCGGCGGTGTAGGTGATGGTCACGTTGACCGGATTGCTGGTGCTGGTGTTCTGGACCGCCAGCGAGGTCAGGGTGTTGTACCACTGCCAGAAGATGGCGGGGGCCAGCAACTCGGTGCCCGCGTCATCCGATTCGCCGAAGCCGTTGTAGGTGTACTTGACGCGCTTGGTCGGGTCAGTCTGGTTGACGACCGCCGCCAGGGGCTGGTCGCCGGTGATGACGGCCGACCCCAGGAACTTGCCCTGGAACGTGCCGCTCTGCGCCGCCAGGTCCGCGTTGATCTGGCCCTGGTCGAGGGTGATGGCCGCGAAGGAGGGGATGGTGTAAGTCTTGGCGGCAATGGACGGATTGCCGGTGGGCTGGCCGTTCAGCGTACCCGCATAGTACTGCACGCTGATGTTGGCGGTGGTGTTGCCCGTGTTCTGGACGCGGACGAGGCTATCGATACCGAACCAGTTGGACATCAACTCAGGCAGGATGACCTTGCGCGAACCGGCGCTGACACCCGAGTACTCGGAGAAGGGCGACTTGTAGATCGCGCCGGCCGTGCCGGGGTCCGACATGACCTGGCCCACGACCGCCGCGATAGGCTGATCGGAGCTAAGCACGGCGGAGTAGACACCATCGGGGAGAGGCGCGCTGCCGCAGTTCTCAGTCTTCTGCTGGACGTTGGCCGAGCCGCCCGGCGGGATGGGGTCCAGGTTCTTGGTACACACAGGGGTCCCGCCGGCGGGGCCATAGTAGTCCACGCGCACGTTGGCGCTCTGCGTCGAGGACAGGTTCATGACCTGGTAGCCGGTGTATTCGCGAAGATTACCCTGCGCGTAGGCCGCCACGCTGACGACCCCGACGAGCAGGAGGGCCACCACCAGCCCGATCAACAACTTACGCATGTGTCATGCCTCCTGAGGTTGAGAAATGCTTGTACGTCTGGGGCTATCGTACCTGAAGTTGCGGCGGGTGTCATCACCCAATGAGGTGAATTCACGACCTTTGCCCCCTCTTGCGGCACATTAACCCTTTTGGGTGATAGGGTTCGATAGTCCCGCTACGCCTCGTTCTGCCTATCAAGACGCTCAGCAGGGCGCTTTGGATGCGCGGTGCGATCCCAGTTGAGGTAGCGACTGGCATGCCAGCCGACAGACCACTGCGCCCGACGGGCCGAGGCGCTGCCCTGACACGCCCAAACCAGACTCACGCTGTGGCGCACATCCACAGGCTGGTGTGGCGGCGCACACAGCCGAGAAGGGCATCGGCCGGCGCGCCGGCCACGCGAAAGGCGGCGCGGGTCAGGCGCGGCGCGAGGGCCAGCTGCTCGTCGTCCTCGTGGGCGTCGAGCCAGGTCAGTACGCCGAGCCGTGCGCCCAGGTAGCGATAGGTGTCGACGCCCACACCCAGGCCCAGCGTGCCGCGCACGCGAACCGTCAGACCGACGCGCGCCAGCAGCCGCTCCAGGCTGGCGAAGGTGAAGTACCACAGGTGGTACGGCGGGATCAGCCACCACACCCGCGAGAACACCAGCCGTCGGTAGCCTTCGAGGTCGTTGGGGACCTGCACGTAGAGCAGACCACCCGGCCGCAGCACGCGGCGGGTCTCAACGAGCAGGGCCAGTGGGTCGCGGACATGCTCCAGGACTTCGCGGACGTGAACGATGTCGAAGCAGCCGTCGGGAAAGCCCGCCTCGGCCAGTTCGGTCGGCACGACCACCAGGCCCTTACTCGCGGCGGATCGGGCGGCAGTAGCGGACGGCTCCACACCGACGGCCGTCCAGCCCGCCTCGCTGGCCGCCGCGAGCAGGCCGCCACCCCCCGCGCCCACATCCAGGAGGCGCGGGGGGCCTGGTCGATGGGGACTGAGAGCGCCGTACCAGGCGGCCAGGTCCGCGGCGTGGGCGCGCTCGTAGGCGCGCATACTGGCGGCGCGGATAGCGGCGAGGCGCGGGGGGCCGCCCACTCGTCGGTAGGCAATCAGGGAGTCGCTGGGCAGGCCCCGGTAGGCTCGCGCGCTGAAGTAGTCGTCGCCGTATAGAGTAGCGAGTTCCTCAGCGCGGGGGCAAGGGTCTACCCGCCCCAGGCCGCACGTCGCGCAGGCCACGATCTGGTAGCCTGAGATGGCGGAGGGCTTGACACCGACGTGGGCGGTCTCCTCAGCGGCCGGCTTCCAGTACAACGGCCGAGCGCTGAAATCCCCACACGCCGGGCAGGGTAGCGGCGTCATGGCTGGGTCGCCGGAGAGACGCCCTCACTCGCCCTGGGGTCCGGCTCCAGCAGGGCGACGTTCCCGAAGTGGCCGGCGATGAGCGCCCACAGGGCGTCGCACGCGGTCCATACCACCCGGTACAGGATGGTGACCACAATGGCGACGGGTAGGGGTACGAAGGCCGCCAGGAGCAGGCTCATGGCGAACTCCTTCGCCAGCGGGATGAAGGGCAGGAGGAAGCTGACGAAGCCGACCAGAATGGAGATGGTACTGATGAGCAGCAGCGACACGAGGTCGGTCAGCGGCGCGGGGTAGACGAAGCGCACCACGCCGTAGAAACCCAGCCCCGCCGCCAGCCAGACGATGAGGGTCAACCCCACCCACACCACCAGGTCCAGGTAGCCGACATTGAAGCTCAGGGGATCGAGCTGCCGCCAGGTGCGAACGCGGTTGATGAGGCGCTCCAGCACGCCCGGCCACAGCGCTACCAGGCCGACAACGACGCCGAGGGACGGCAGCCACGGCGGAATCGACGCCAGGAGCGGCGACAGGCGGTTCTCGCCGCCGTCGGCCAGGGGCAGCAGGCCGAGGAAGAAGACGATCCCCGAGACAAAGATGATGGCGGCCTCCAGGACCAGGGCGGCCAGCGTGACGCTGCGGCCCACGCCGACGCGCTCGTAGAGCCAGACACGCCCGGCGGCGTACCAGACCGAGCCGGGGATGCGGCGGGCGAGCAGGGTCGTATAGTAGATGGAGAAGTCCGCGTGGAGGCCAGGCGCGGCCCCGCCCGCGAGACGGCGGACTGTCAAATGCCAGACCACGAAGGACCAGCCCATCGTCACGGCATGCATCAGGCCGGCGAAGACGAGCCACAGCGGGGCGATGTGCCACTCGAAGCTCATCAGCTGCTCGCGCTCGCGCCACAGGGTCGGCGTCAGCAGCAGCATGACCAGCGCCACCAGGCCGAGGGTCAGCCAGCGCAGTCGCCTCACGCCGCGCTCCCCGCTACCCGTTCCAGAACGACGAGGGCTTTGGTAGCGATAACCTCGCGGCCCGTGGTCGTCGCGGCCAGTCGGCGCAGCAGGCCATCGGCGGCGCGCGGGGCGGCGCCGAGGGGACCCAGGCGCGCGGCGGCGCGCGGCAGGAACTTGTAGCCGACGGGGTAGAGTTGGCGGCTCACCACGCGCAGGGGCAGCGCGGCGATGAGAGCGTCGAACTCGGCCAGAGTCAGCTTGTTGACGTGGGGCAGGCTGGTCTCGCCGCGCAGGTCGAGGCGCAGGAAGGCCGGGTAGCGCTCGTTGAGCCGCTTGCGGGCCTCGATACGGTTGACGGCGGCGATGAGGGTCTGGTCCGAGAACAGCAGATGCGGCCAGGGGAAGCGAATCCAGCGCTCCAGGTGCGGCCCCCACGCGCTCCAGTAGGGGGGAAAGCGCAGGTAGGCGCGGCCGCCGACGCGCAGCACCCGCGCCAGTTCGGCCAGGGCGGGCGCGACAGGCTGGATGTGCTCGAAGGCGTGGATGGATACTACGGTGTCGATGCTGGCGTCGGGCAGCGGCGCGCAGGTCGCGTCGCCGGCGACGAAGGCGACGCGGGCGGCGGCCGGGTCGTCGGCGGCCAGGGCGCGCAGACGGGCCACCGAGCGCGTGACGTTGTGCTGTTCCAGTTCCAGCCCGATGACGCGGGCCGCGCCCAGTCGCGCGTAGAGGAGCGACTTGGCCCCGGAGCCGCTGCCGATGTCCAAGACGCGCTGCCCGCGCAGGTCCAGGGGCGGCTGCCATTCCGGCGTCATGGCCTCGCCGTCGGCGTATTCCCAGTCGAAGTGGCGCGCCTCGTCGGCCATCGCCTCGAGCAGAACCACGTGCTGGGGGAAGTCGGGGACACAGGCGTTGATGGCGTGGACGGCCATCTCAGCGACGGTCACGCGACGCCTCCACGGCCAGTTGACCTCTGGCCCAGGCGACGGTGCGCGCCATGCCGTCGCCGAAGCTGACGCGCGGCGTCCAGCCGATGGCGTCGTGCAGGCGGCGCGTGTCGGCCTCCATGTGCTCCTGGTCGCCGGGGCGGCGAGGCCCCCAGGCCAGCGGGTAGTCGGCGCGGTGGCGGCCGATGGCGGCCAGTACGGCGTCCACCAGCTCGTTGATGGTACGCCGCTTCCCCTCGCCCAGGTTGAACACCTGGTTGAAGGTGGCGGGCGCGTCGATGGCAGCCAGCCAGGCGTCGGCTACGTCGTCGATGTGGGCAAAGTCGCGCGACTGCTCGCCCGTGCCGTGGATGGTAATGGGCGCGCCCGCCAGCGCCAGGCCGACGAAGTAGCCCGCCACCCCCTGGTAGGGGTTGTCGAGGCGCTGCCGCTCGCCGTAGACGTTGAACATGCGGAAGGCGGTGGCGTGGAAGGGTGCGGCCAGGTCGGGCCGCGCCGCCGTCGCCAGCACAAACCGCTCGGCGGCGTACTTGGAGATGCCATAGTAGGACAGGGGGCGGGGGGCCTCATCCTCGCTGACGGGCAGCCGCGCGGGGTGGCCGTAGACGGTCATGGACGAGGCGAACAGCAGACGCGGGACACGCTGCTCCACGCACGCCTGGACCACGTTCATCGTGCCCAGGGCGTTGGTCGCAAAGTCGCCCTGGGGGTCGGCAAAGGAGCGCATGGTAGACGCCTGCCCCGCGACGTGGAAGACAACGTCGTAGCGGCGGCTGAAGGCGGCGCGCACGTCATCGACCGACGCCGTGTCGCCGCGCTGGTAGGTCGCGTCGGGGGGAACGTTGGCGCGCAGGCCAGTCGATTCGTTGTCGAGGATGTGGACGTGATAGCCAGCGGCGAGGAGCCGCTCGGCCATGTGGCTGCCGATAAAGCCCGCGCCCCCGGTAACCAGGGCGGCGCGGGCCGCAGGGGTTGCTGTCACAGATACTCCGAAGTGGCGTGTCTACTTCCGTTCGAGCCAGCCGCGCGTGACGGCGCGGGCCTTGACCCACGCGATGCGCGCGTCGAGGGCCAGCAGGTCGAATCGCCCGTCGGCCACGTCGCGCAGCGGCTGGGTCGTCAGGCCGCGCAGTGCGCCGCCGTACAGCCGCCAGGGCTGGTCGCCGTGGCCGCGCCGCACCACAGCCGCCCAATAATACCACCGCTCCATCGTCTTCACCAAACTCTCGACGCTGTCGGCGCGCTGGTGATAGACCAGGGCGGCCGGGGTGTACACCAGGCGATAGCCCGCGGCACGCAGGCGAAGCCCCATCTCCACATCCTCGGCGTTGGTGCGTAGCGCCGTGTTGAAGCCGCCGACTCGCAGCAGGGCGGCGCGGCGATAGGCGGCGCACAGGCCAAACAGGAAGGGCGCGGACTCCAGCGGACGCGGGCCGAACCATTGGCGGGCGTGGCGGGCGCGCCACTCGTCGGCCAGGGTTTCGCGGTGGGCCTCGATGCCGCCGCCGCCGACGCCCGCGATGTCGGACGCGCTGAACCCCGCCAGGAGCGTCTCGACCAGGCGCGGGTCGGCTGTGGCGTCAACGTCGATGAAGACTACGATATCACCCGCCGCCGCTACCAGGGCCGTGTTACGGCCCACGGCCAGGCCCCGGTTCACGGCGTGACGTACGACCCGCGCGCCCGCCGCCGCGGCAAGGTCGGCCGAGGCGTCGCTGGAGCCGTCGTCGATGACGAGCACCTCGTCGGGCGGGCGAGTCTGATGCCACAGTGAGCGCACGGTGGCGTGAATCCACCGCGCGCCGTTATAGCAAGGGATAGCCGCCGTGACGCGCACGGCGGGAGTGGGGGCCGCGAGGCTCACGACGTTGGCGGCTGGCCGTTGGCTTGTAGCAGCGGCAGGAAGAGGCGGGCGGGCATGGTGTCTACGGGGATCTCGACGGTCATCTCGCGGGGCGTCGCCAGGGGCATGGCGCTGCGCACGCTGAGGCGCGGCTTGTAGAACGCCCCCAGGGGTCGCTGGTTCGCGCCCGCGCCCAGGTCGACGCACACGTCGGCGTAGGAGGGCAGATCGCCCTGCATGTCGGGGGTCACTCGCGAGCCGCGACTGGAATATGGCCCGCTAACCGACACCCAATCTTCGTCGCCCGGCGCGACGCGCACCGTCCAGGTCACCGCGCCGGTGCGCGTGTTCAGGAGGCGCGTACACTGGCGGCCGGCCTGCAAGGCGGTCACGCCCGGCGTGGTGAACGCGCCGCGCATGTCGTGGGGCGTCTCCCATAGCGCCTTCTCGACGTTGAGGCGACCCGCGCCCACCCAGTTGTTGCGGGGCGTGATGTCCGTCAGGTCGTCGTAGGGGTGATTGGCGGTGTCGACCTTGTCAGCGGTGGTCTTGAGAATGGCCTGTACTTGCAGCGCGCTCAGGTTGGGGTTCACCGACCATACCAGCGCCGCCGCGCCCGCCACCTGGGCCGCTGCCACGGCCGTGTCGCCATCCGCGTAGTCAGGGTCGAGACAGCCGGGGCACCAGGTACTGTTGCGGATGTTGCTGCTGTAGAGCGTCGTACGGCCCGGCGCTGACAGGTCCACGTACTCCCGCGCGTAGGCGGCTTCCCAATGCCGGTCGCTCTCGTCGGTGGCCGACACGGCCAGCGGAAGGCCGCCCGGCACACCGGCCGGTAGCAGGCGGGCATCGGGGCCAGCCCCCGAGTTGAGGTCGCCCACCGGGGCGACCACGAGGATGTTGGCGGCGGCCGCCGCGCTGATCTCAGTGCGGAAGGCGCGCTCGGTTTCCGCCTCAAGGCCATTGGCATCGATGGGCAGGCTGACAAGGATGATGCGCGCGCCGTGGGTTCGCGCGTAGGCCATGGCTTCGATCACCGCTCCGACCGGGGCTTGCCACTCGTCGCCGTTGGGCGTCGAAACCAGCGCGGTTACCTTGAGGGGCATGATTTTCGCGCCCCAGTTGACGCCGACCATGTCGCACGGCTCGCCGCACAGGGACGCGTTGTTGCGGGCATTGGCGGCGATCAACCCGGTGAGGAACGTCCCATAGCCAAAATCGTCGTCGGCGTCGGGCTTGCGGTACACGAAGTCGTAGCCCGGCGCGAGTCGCCCGGCGAATTCGGGATGCGAGGTATCCGCACCGGTGCTGATGACCGCGACAACGGTGCTATCGCCGGTGGTGATGTTCCACGCGCCAGTGGCCTTGATGTCGGCCGTGGCTGCCCCCTGGTAGGCGCGGGTGTGGTCCCATTGCCACAGCTCACGCGGGTAGAAGCTATCCTCGGTGGGCGCGGTGACGATCTGGAACCTGAGCGGGATGGGCACGCGGGTATTTGGGTCGCTGCTCACCACGCGCGTCTCGTAGCAGCCCACCGGCAGGTTGAGCGTGCTCAGCGGCCAGGCCACGCTACCGGTGGTCTTTACCGTCACCAGGGGCGAGGTGATCGCGCCGAGCACCTCGTCGTCACGCATGTTGAAGCCGAGGCTGAACAACTGGGCGCGCAGCTGCTGCTCCGGCAGATTCTCGTAGTTGACGTTGATGTAGACGGTGCTGTTGGCATTGAAGCGCGGGCCGTTGCAGCGCCCCATCTGCTCGGCGGCCCCGGCCGGCACGGGGCCAAAGCGCGTGTCGCTCAGCCAAAAGCGGCTCAGGATGGGCGGCGGGGGTGCGGTGGGCGTCATCGTTGCGGTGGCGGTAGTGGTCGCGGTACTCGTCGCGCCCGGCGTGCTGCTGGCAGCCAGGGTGGCCGTGGCGGTAGTGGTCGCGGTACTCGTCGCGCCCGGCGTGCTGCTGGCGGCCGGAGCGCCTGTCGCGGTCGCGGTGGGGGTGGCCGTGGCCAGCACGGGCAGCGTGGCGGTGGCGGTCGGGGTCGGGGTGGCGGTGGCGGTGGCGGTGGCGGTGGCGGTGGCGGTCACCGCGCCCACGTTGTCGACTGCCTGGGGCGCGAGGATGGCCCCGGCGCGAGCGCGGGCGGCGCGGCCCGGCCACCTGAGACCCACCATCTGCTCGCGAATGGCATACGCCACCGAGGGCTCAGCGCGGAGGTCAGCCAACGCGGTTGACGCATCGGCTACCGAGAGGCGATAGACACCCGTCACCTCGCTAAGGGGCGGGTAGGCCGCCAGGAGGCGCGCTACGTCGGCCGCTGGCGCATCAGGCTGGAAGCGAACGAGAATCTGATTCGGCTGCGAGACGATGGGGGTAGGCTGGGGCTGCCGACCAGGGTCAGCGGTGACGGTCAGCGGCGTGAGCAGCGCCAGAGCAACCACAAGGCTGCGCAGGAAGCCCACCACGGGGCGCGGCATTTAGAACTTCTCCATGATTCTTGCCTGACAACGAACAGGCGCCAGACAAGCAAGCGGCGGTCAGTTTAGCATAACTTTCGTGAAAGAACAAGTTCGCGGTGTGAGGACGAGCGGACCTGGTTACGAAGTGGCGACTCATCAGGAATGACGCTCAGCCGCGCTTCCGGTTACGAGGCGCGGGAAAACTCGCGCAGTCTCATTTCGCGGGCTGCTGAGGTCCCCACGACGAACTTAGCCCTCGGTGGGATTGTCCAGCATCAGGCCGTGGCCGCGCAGCGTCACGATATACTCGCGCGTGTCCAACTCGCGCAGGCGGTCACGCAGGCGGCGCACGAGGGCATCGACGGCCTGTTCCGATACACCGACGGCGGCATCGGACCACACCGCGCGAATGACGTCATCGCGGGCGCAGACGCTATTGGCATGGAGGTAGAGGAACGACAGCAGCTGGTATTGGGGGGCCGACAGGGGCGGGTTCAGCTCGATGCCATTCACCGACACCCGCTTGGTCGCCTCGTCGATGTGAACGCCCGCGTGGCGGTTGGGTGACGGTGGCAGCGGGGCTGTGGACTCGGCATCGACAAACAGCAGCTTGAAGCGCATGGCGACGCTGATCTCGTCGCCGTCGGTCAAGGTGTAGGGTTCCTGGAGCGCCCGGCCATTGACGAAGGTCCTGTTCTTGCTGCCCTCGTCCACCAGGACGAACTGCCCGCCGCGCCGCTCGATACGGGCATGGCGGCGCGACACCTCGCGCGCTTCCAGAGTTATGTCGCTTTCGGGTGTGCGCCCAATGGTAACGACCGCCTTGTCTAGCGGCCACTCGTGATTCTCGCCCTCGCTGGTGCGAAGGATGAGCATCGGCGCTTCTTTCACAGCCATGACGTATCCCTTGCCGGATGCTTGACACCCGCGCGCGGCGTGCCTATCCTTGTGCCACCTGGGCCGAGGAGGATGGCGTGAGCACGGAAACTACGGTGGGCGTCCTGTTACGGGCACGCTACCGCGTGCTGGAACTGGTGGGCGAGGGCGGCAGCGGCGCCGTCTATAAGGCGGAGGATCTCCGCCTCGGCGGTCGGCTGTCGGCGATCAAGGAGATTCGCCCCGACCCCTACGCCACGCCGGCGCAACTGGAACAATCCCACACCCAGTTTCGCCGTGAGGCCATGACCCTGGCGCAGCTCGACCACCCCAACCTGCCCAAAGTCTACGATTTCTTCGTCGATGGCGGCCGTAGCTATCTGGTCATGGACTTCGTCGCCGGCTCCGATCTGCGTCAGATTGTAGATCAGGCGCGCGCGCGAGGCCAGTTCTTGCCCGAAGGCGACGTCGTCAACTGGTTGGGGCAGCTTCTCGATGCGCTAGAGTATCTCCACGCGCAGACGCCGCCGGTCATCCACCGCGATATCAAGCCCGCCAACATCAAGCTCACCAGCCAGGGGCGCATCAAGCTCGTTGATTTCGGCCTGGTGAAGCCCCTCGACCCCGACGACCCACGCACCATCACGGTGGTGCGCGGCATCGGCTCGCTGCCCTACACGCCGCTGGAACAGTACGGCGGCGGCAGCGACCACACCGACCCGCGCTCCGACATCTACGCCCTCGGCGCGACCCTCTACCACCTGCTCACGGGGAAAGTTCCCCCAACGGCACAGCAACGCTTTCTGGAACCGGGGTTGTTGCCGCCGCCGCGCTCCCTCAACCCCGGCATCTCCCCTCTCCTGGAGCAAGCCATCCTGGCGGCGCTGGCGATGCACCCTGACAAGCGCCCGGCTGACATAGCCGCCTTTCGCGCCTTGCTCCACGCCCCCCAAGCGCCGCCCACGGCGGCCAGTGAAGCGGTGTGGCAGCAGGCCCTGCGCGATAACGTCGCGCTCCTGGCGCTCATCGTCATTCTGTTGGCGCTGGCGGTGCTGGCGACCAGCCGCGCCCTCCCTATGCCCTGAGGCCAGACCGTCTAGCGCCCGCGCAGCCAGAACCATGCGACCGGCAGTGCGGCGAAGAGCGCGCTCACCAGCGGGCCAGCCCAGCCGGGCGGGGCCGTGTTGTTGAGACCGGCGACGGCGGCGTAGAGGAGATAGCCCACCAATCCCCAAACGAGAGCCACCAGGGCCAGATGCAGTGCGCGGGAGGGTGTAGCGCGCGAGTCGCGGCGGCTCACTGCGCCCGCGCTACCTACCACGACCATCGCCGCCAGCGACGCAAACAGGCCAAGCCAGCGCGTGTCGACCGGTTCGGCCGCAGGCGGTGGCCGCTGGGCCGCGAGGGTGGCGGTCGGCGATGGAGTCAGCGTGGGGGTCACTGTCGGCAACGGCGTGACTGTGGCTGTCGGCGGTGGTGTCGCCGTCACCGGCCCTTCGCCCTGGACGGCCAGCGTGAGGGGAGCCGCGCTCGACGCCTGGCCCGCAGTGGCCGTGATCTCCAGCTGGCCGGGCCGCTCCAGGAACAAAGGCCCCTCGGCGATGCCCGCCCTGGTCAGCACGGTCTGGGGTTGCAGGTAGCGGGCCTCGGCGCGGTAGAAGAAGGTCAAGTTGACGGGCGTGCGGTCGGGCACGGGGCGGCCATTGCGGTCGAGAATTGGCCCCGTGCGCACCGTGACCGTCTGCCCGACCTGGGCCTTGTCGCCGCTCGCATTGTCCGTGAGGGACAGGGGGATGGGTCGCTGCGGGTCAGGCTCCAGGACCGACGCCAGATCATACGCTGTGCCGGGGATGCTGACCGGTGACGCGCCGGCTGGCTGAAACTCCTGGAAGATAGCGCGTACCGACGCCTCGATAAAGGGGGCGGTCTTGCCGTAGGCCGCGTAGTAGGCGGTCAGCTTGCTGATCTCCGTGGCGTCGAGGTAGTATGGCGCGTCGTAGGCGACGGCCACCACGCGCTTGTCGCGGAACAGGTCGCGGCGGTCACGCAGGAAGAGGCGCAAGGCGTCCGCATCGGGGTACTGCGTGGTGTCGCTGTCGAGCATGGCGAAGATGATCCACGTCGCGTCGCGCAGAAGCGCGTCGACCTGCCTGCGCGTCTCCTCGGGCTGGGTAGGCGACTGGGTAAGGTAGCCCTTCAGGTCTCCATAGCTGAGACTCGCGACCCGATCGGGGGCAATGATTCCCGATGCGCTCGGCCCGTACAGGCGAACAATGGTGTCCTGAAGGGCTTCTTTCGGGATCAGCGGCGTCGCCGGGCAGGCTGCGCACTCGGCGCCGGTGCGGGCATCGGTCACGATGACGATGCGGTCGTCGGCGTTGGCGCGGGGCAGCCGCCCCGACAGTTCGTCGCGGCTGGGTGAGACCAGGGTGATGGCCTCGCGGGCAATACCGGTGACGGTGGCCTCGTCGCGCCCGACCCGGTCGGCGGCAGCGCGGCTATCGACCAGGATGGAGTCGGCGCTAAAGGTGGGGTACATGCGCCGCTTGAGCAGCAGGATACGCCGCACCGAGCGGTCGACGCGCTCCTGGAACGTCTTGTCGGTCTTGTACTGCTCGCGGAAGAATTCGATGGTCGCCTTCGTATTGGCGAGCTGATCGGGCCAGTTGTCGGTCAGTGCGAAGCGGCCCAGGTAGAGCAGGTCGTTACCGGCCAGGAAGGCATCGCGGGCGATGGTCTTGGGGTTGAAGGTTTGGAGCGACGGGTCATATGACTTGCGCACGGCGGGCGCGCCGAGGGCATCCGACACGAGCAGGCCCCGCTCGCGCCAGGTCGCCAGGTCTGGCAGGGCCAGCAACCCTTGCAGCCCCTGGGCATCGAGGGCGATGGGGCGTGTCGCGCCGCCCTGTAAGGCGCGGAACCGCACCAGCGCCGTCATCAGGCCGTCGGTGGTGTCGGCGGCGACGTTGGCCGGGCCAGCCGCCACGGTCAGGAAGGGGGCCAGGTCGAGGCGGCGCAGATCCGCCTGAGCGCGCTCCACCGTCGCCACTTCATCCTCCGGGCTGCGGTCGGACACGCCGATACCGGGGAAGTGGCGGGCCACCGTGACGACGCGGGCGACGCTACCCTGGTGCACGCCCTGAATGTAGGCGCGGCCGAGGCGGCCGACCCACTGGGGTGAGCCGCCGAAGCTTCGCACGCCCAGGTCAGCCGCCTGGACGCGACCGGGAGCGGTGAGCGTATCGAGGGAGGGGCCGAGAAGCATATTGACGCCCACCGACGCCAATTCCTGGCCTGTGATGCGCCCGGCGGCCTGGCTGTTGCTCTCGCGCCAGGTCGCACCGAGGGCCATCGCGGACGGCAGGGGCGTGAAACCACTGCGGAGCGTCGTGTTGGGGTAGCCGTCGCCCTCCTGAGACACCGCGAGGAACAGGGGCACGGGACTGTTCTTGCTGGCATCGAGGGCGAGGCGTTGCAGGCTGTTGGTCAATTCGGCGGTCTTGCCGGGGGTGTCCTGCTCGTTGCGCACGTTTCCTGCGCCCGCGCTCAGGACAACACCGCCGATGTGGTAATCGCGAATGAGTTGGGCAATGGCGGAGGTGGCGCTGGTATCTGTCCCCTGGAAGGTGACAAGGAAGAGCTGGCCGATCTTCTCTTCGACCGTCATGCGATCGATGGTCTGTTGGATGACGGCGGCCTCGCCCGGCCCCTGCGCGCGCGCGACGCCGACGCCCACCAGCCAGGCCAGCGCCACAGCGAGACAGACGCGGATGACGCGAGTCACGCGCGGTTCAACGCCCGCGCGGGGCCGCTTGTCCCTTGCCAGAAGGTGCATGACCTAACATCCGTTACAGGTTCCTAACATCGTGGTTTTCATCACTGCCCGACACGCCGCAAGTATAGCGCAGATGGTCTATCTGGTCAACGCTCGACGGTCAACTGGCCGTAGGGCGGGCGTAGGGTGGGCGGTGGGTAGCGGGGGAATGGCCGTCCAGCGAGGGGCGGTGGGGTGTGGTATGATGCTCTTGCGTTTTCTCCTCCTCCTGAAGAGCCGTCGGCCTGATGCCGACGGCTTTTCGCTGTCTGGTGGCCTTGCGAGCCATCGGTGTCGGGGTGAGGCCCTTCTGTCCGCCCGACGCGCGGGATGCCCCCAGTCTGCGCCCTTTTGACCGAGCGTCCCAATTGCACTACGATTCCGGCGTGGAGACTGGATAATGGGACGCTTTGTAATCTGTGTCGCCGCCTGTGTTGTACTTGTTCTGGCCGTGACCGTGGCGTCGGCCGCTCCGGATGAGCAGGGCCGCTCATCGACCGCCGGGTCGTATGTGCCGGGCCGTATCCTCCTTCAGCCCCGTAATGGCGACCTGAGCAAGGCCAACGACCTGGCCGGGAAAGTGGGCGGCAAGATCGCCGCGACTCTGCCCACGCTACGCATCGTCGCCCTGGACGTCGCCGACACCGACACCGACAAGGTCCTTGCCGAGTTGCAGGCCGACCCCGCCGTCGCCTTCGCCGAGCGCGACCCGCTCATTCAGACGGCGGCCCCGGCGGCTGGCTGGCGGCCCAACGATCCTCTGCTGGACAGCGAGTGGGGCCTCGCCCGCATCGGCGCGCCGGAGGCCTGGGATGTGACGCGCGGCGACTCGTCCATGATTGTAGCGGTGCTGGACACGGGCATCGACACCAGTCACGCCGACCTGCAAGGCCAGTTTGTCGGCGGCTGGGATTTCGTGGGCAAGGACAACACCCCCCAGGACGACAACGGCCACGGAACCCACGTCAGTGGCCTGGTGGCCGCCGCTGCCGACAATGGGCGCGGCATCAGTGGCGTCGCACCCGGCGCGCGAGTCATGCCCATCAAGGTGGTCACGGCGACGGGCATCGGTTCCCATCTCCAAATCGCGCAAGGCATCGAGTATGCCGTGCACAATGGCGCGCGCATCCTGAACCTGAGCCTGGGCGGGAGTGACCCGTCCGAGACGTTGCAGCGGGCCGTGGCCTACGCCTGGGATAGCGGCGCGCTCGTTGTCGCGGCCGCCGGCAACGAGAACAGCAGCGCACCGGTCTACCCGGCGGCGTGGCCCAACGTCATCGGCGTCGGGGCCACCAACGTCGACGACACACGCGCCCCGTTCTCCAATTTCGGCAGCTACGTCGCCATCAGCGCGCCGGGTGTCGCTATCCTGAGCACAACGATGGGCGGGTCCTATGAGGCGTGGCCGGGCACGTCGATGGCTACCCCCCTGGTCAGTGGCGTGGCGGCCCTGCTGTGGTCGCGCTATCCCAACCTGACCAACGCCGAGGTGCGCGCCTTGCTCCTGGCGACGGCCGACCACATCGGGTCCACAGGCTACGACGGCAGCGGCTGGAATGCCGAGTACGGCCACGGTCTCGTGAATGCCGCGCGCGCCGTGGGTCTCACCATCGCCACGCCCACGCCAGGCCCCGCCCGCCCCAGCCCCACCCCGACCGCCTGCCCCATCCCTGGCCTGTTGCCCGAAGAGCAGGCGGTCGTCAACTGGATCAACGCGGCGCGGCTAACCGAGGGACTGCCCGCGTTGAACGTTGACATGCGCCTGTCGAGTGCGGCGCGCGCCCACAGCCAGGACATGGCCGCCCGGGGCGTGCTGACCCACACGGGCAGCGACGGCTCCTCGCTACAGGAGCGTATCGCGCGGGCCGGCTACCAGGCGTCCGAGGTCAGCGAGTTGCTGGCCGGCGCCGAGGGCAACCCGCGCTCCCTGGTGAATCTCTGGCTGAGTAGCTCGGCGCACCGCCAGGTGCTTCTGACGCCGTGGGATGACGTGGGCGTGGGACTGGCGACCGCCCCAGGCACGTCGTACTATTTCTACTGGACCGTCAAGCTGGCCTCGCGTCAGCAGGGCGCGCCGGCCGCGACGCCGGTCAGCGGCGTGTGCCCCACCAGCGTCGCCGTCACCGCCACGGCGACGCCCCGCCCACCCACGGCGACGCCGACGCTCACACCCACGGCGGACGGCCTGACAACCATCGAGCTGCGCCCGGCACCGGGCGGCGCGGGCTGGGTGCGGAGCGACCAGCCGGATGTGGGCAACTGGGGCGACGACGACACGTACAGCGGCTCCCTGGGTGCGGTGACGTATCACGGCGCGGTGCAGTTCGACCTGGGCCGCATTCCGCCCAATGCCCGCATCCAGCGCGCCCAACTGCGCCTGACGGGGCAGGACGCCTCGCAGCGGGGCGGCGGGACGTGGGCCGTTCGCCTGCTGGGAGCCGACGCCGACTATGGCTGGACATCCCACGGCTACGCGGTCGTTCACGGCGTCTCGGTGGTCGACACGGTGGGTGAGTTGGGGGCGGGTGACCTGAGCGAGGGCGTGACGAACACCTTCGACCTGACGGTCGGCCAGGTGCTGGAGCTTCAACAGCGGCGCGCCACCACCGGCCAGGTGTCCTTCCGCTTCGACGGCCCGACGAGCGGCGACAGCCTGTTCAGTTGGGACAGTGGGCAGGGTATCGGCAGTACCCAGCCGGGGCCGGCGCTGGTCATCGGCTACAGCGTGAGTGGCCCGCCCGACGCGACGGCGACTTCGGCCGCGCCGGCCGCCTCACCGACGCCCACACCGACGCTGCCCCGCCCGACGGCGGCACCCCCACCCACGCCTGGACCAGAGGGGGACGTGACGCTCCAGATTGAGGCGCGGCCCGCCGACAGCGGCTGGGTCGTCAGTGCGGAGGCGCGCGGCAACCACCTGGGCGACGACGACATGTACGTGGGCGTGTTCGACGGCGCGGTCTACCTGGGCGCGATACAGTTCGACCTATCGGCCGTGCCCCCCGACGCCCAGATCAATTGGGCCACCCTGTTCGTGCTGGGTCGCTCGGCCCGCTACACCCTGCCCGGCGGTTCCTTCCAGGCCAGTATCCTCGACCCAGCGTCGGACCTGGCGTGGTCGAGCCTGACCTACAACCGCTTATGGGGCGCGGGGGCCGTGCGCGCTTTGCCGCCCGCCCTCAGCGGCGACCAACTCCGCGCCGGGGAAGCCACTTTCGTCCGCTTCGATGCGGAGGCGGTGGCGGAGTTGAAACGGCGCTCGACCACGACCCGCCGCCTGTCGCTGCGCCTCGATGGGCCGAGCGTCGGTGGCAACAACCTGTTCAGTTGGAACAGCGGCGCGAGCGGCCCGCCGCCCGTACTGACCATCAATTACTTCCCTGGTCTCAGCAAGCGCGCCAGGCCCTGAACGCAGCGCGTAGGGGCCGAAAGGCCTGGTGGGGGACACAACACGACGGCGGCCCTCTCCCGTGAGAGAGGGCCGCCGCTTTGATTGTCAGGCGCTGGGTCGCAGCTTAGGGCTGGTCAGCCTTGCGGGGCGGTGAGTAGCAGCCTGTGTCGCCGGCCGCCGCACCGCACACTACGTTCTTGAAGATGGCGGGCATGAAGATCGTGTAGGTTGGCGTCTCCTCGATGGTGATCGTCAAGAGGCGTTGGATGGCTGGGGTGTCGGTCACCCGCGCAATGACAGGCACTTCGCCCGGCGCGGCGCTGCTGAGGACGACCATCTTGGCCTGGGCCTTGCCGCCACTGGTCATGACCAGCTTGGTCGCCGAGGGGGGGTTGGGAGGCAGAGTGTCGGGCGGCTCCCAGGCCAGCTGGTCTGTGTTGCCCAGCTGCAGGGTGACGGACGTGCCATCGGCGACCGGCTGGCTCTGCGAATCGCGTACATCCACCT
Source organism: Anaerolineae bacterium (assembly GCA_034431435.1). Lineage (GTDB taxonomy): Bacteria > Chloroflexota > Anaerolineae > Epilineales > JAHCIE01 > JAHCIE01. The sequence continues at coordinate 38,805 of DAOUDG010000077.1, forward strand.
CGACGAAGGTGTAGCTCAGGTACGGTATCTGGCCGTTGATGTAGACGGTCGAGCTGTAACCCTGGGTCACGCGGAAGGTGAAGCCGTTCGCCGCCGGCGGGCCGACAATGACGATGGGCTGGGTGGCAGTCGCCGACGTGCCCAGGGCGGTGGCGGATACCTGCGCCGCGCCGAGCGTCGAGTTGGCGGTGAAGGTTGTTTGGGCGAAGCCGTTGACCGTGCCGACGGTGGCGGCGGTGAAGGTTCCGGCGCTGTTGGTGACACTGAACTGCACCTGAGTGCCATCGGCCACGGCATTGCTGGCCGCGTCACGCACCTGAACCGAGAACACGTTGCCCGCGCTGCCCGCGCCGATGTAGCGCGTCGGGCTGCTGGACAGGAAGCTGACGCTGAAGGCCGGGCCGACGATGGTCACAGCGGCCACGTCGGTCGAACTGATGACGTTGCTGAGGGTAACCTGGGCGTTGCCCGCCGTGTTGCCCGAGCGTAGCGTCGTCTCGGCAATGCCGTGCGCGCCCGCCACTGACTTGGTGGTTACCGTGACGGGGTCAAGGCTGCCCAGCGTCGTGCGGAAGCCGATGGTCATGCCGTCGGGAACGGGCAGACACTTGCCATCGAGGATGACGGCCTGAATGGCGGCGGTGCGCGTGGTAGCGACCGACACGTCGATGGTGTAGATTTTCATGGGCGCGGCATCCACGGAGCCATACTGGGCTTGCGCCGTGGGCGTCCCCACCTGCCACTCCCAGCTATCGCGCACCAGGGGCGGCTCGCTGGGGGCGCTATTGACGAGCTTGGCGCTGACATTGGTGGTGTAGGTGGTCGGCACAGCCGGGCCGACCGTCTGCCGACAGGCGTCGGTCGCCGGGATGTTGAGGTTGCTCAGCCCCGCCAGCGCGGGCGCCGCCGCGTCGTAGGCCGTCTTGGCCGCCGCTGCGGACGCCTTGATCAGGGCGACGTTTGACCGATAGGAGGCGTCGGGCTGATTGAGGCCCGCGCTAACTACGGTGTCGGCTGTCTGCGATACCTTCTGTAGCTCGGTCTGCGCTGACTGCAACTGCGTGCGCGTCGCGCCGGTCACCTCCGCGAAGGTCAGCAGTCGCTGCACAGCGAGAGCCGTCTGCGACGCAGCCTGGCCGGTGCGGCCAATCTGAATCAGCGACGCTGTGGTGGCCGTTACCGTCGCCGTCGGTTCGGGAATGGCGTTCGCCTCGGTGAGGGTACGCGCCACGCCGGAGCTGCCGAGGCTGCGGTAGACGGTGAACATCTGGTCGGCGCTCACCGGCCCGAAGGCGTGGGTGGCGTAACCCGTGTACGGCGCGCTCTGAGTCTGGAAGGTATCCGTGTAGACCTGGATGCCAACCGGGTCGAGGAGTCCGACGGTGGCCGCGATAGAGACCGGATTGCCATTCTCATCCCGAACATTGTACTTCACCTGCCCCGCGACGGTCTTTGTGCCCGCCGGGAACAGGGTTTCAGGCTGCCCGCCCTGGAGCATTTCTACCTGAATATCGTCCTTGCACAGAGGACAATCCGCCGCGCCCACAGGCAAAGGGCTGCCTGTGATGAGCAAGACGGCGGCCACGGCCAGGGCGAGGGCAAGCCCCGCCAGTGCGGCCAATCGCATAGATCCATTCCTCCTTTGATGGGTACAATGAACAAACGGCGCCCAGGACAAACCGCCGGCGGGGGGGCCTGGCGGTCGGCGGGGCGTCGACCAGTCTCGGCCAACGCCCCGGGCATCCGTTGTACACAAAATGAGCGGCTATACCCGTCTCCGCATCCAGAGCGCCACGCCACCCAGGCCGAGGGCAACCACGGCCAGCCCAATGGCGGCCAGTGGCAGCGAGCCACCGCTGGCCTGGCCGGCCACACGGCTCGAGCCGTCAGCGACCGGGGTTAATCGGCTCAGGTCGACCACGCCCGCTACCTTCGCCACGGTGGGGGCCGCCGTCGGCTCCGTCTTCGCGGCTGGGGCGGTCGGCGGCGCGGCCGACTGGGGAGCGGCGGCCTTCGCCGCCGCGATGGGCGACGTAGCGGTCGGCTGGCCCCCGGCGGCCTGGCCTTGCGGCTGGGCCTGGGTCTGGGACGGCCGAGTAGGCTGCGCTGCAGCGGCCTGGGCGGCCTGGGTAGCCTGCGGGGCCGCCGCCGCTGCGACGGGGGCCTGGGTAGCCTGCGGGGCGGGTGGCGGGGTCGCCGTCGCCGCTGCACCGGGCACAGACGTATTCGTCGCCGCGACCGGCGCGACTGTCGCGGTGCCGGGGGCAGGCGTGGGGGTAATCGTCGGGCTGGGCGTTGGCGACGAGGCGCGAGCCGTGAGGGTCGCTTCCGATACGTTGGGCGTGGGGGCGGGGGTGTTGCTGGGGCCAGCTGTCGGCTGCGGTGTGACGCTCGGTAGGGCCTGCTGGCTGACGGCCCAGTTCATAGTCTGGACAAGGGAATTGTTACGCAGCAACTTGGCGGTGAGAGTTCGCCCCGCCGCGACGTTCACATCGGGAAAGGCCAGGTCGCTGCGGCCGGCAAGGCCGGGCAGCACGGCCGTGATGGTCGTGTTGCCGGCCGTGGCCTCGTTCAGCGCCTCCGTGACGGCCTGGCCCTGGGCGCTGGCGTTTCCGTTCATCCCGGCCGTAATCTTGGTCCGGGCCGCCTCGAAACGGGCCTTGGCTGTGCTCAACTGGCTCCTGGCGCTATCGTCCAGCGGGAATTTCTCCAACTGCCCAATCATCAGGATAAGGGGCGTGACCACCGTCGCCGCCGCCTGCAAGCGGCCGTAGGGCGACAGGCTCGTCGTGCCCAGGGTGCTCACCAGTTGCCCGCTCTTCTCGCCGATCTGCCGCACATACTCGTTGTAGACATCGGTTCCCGTGACCTTGAAGGTCTTCGTTCCCGTGCCACTCAGTGTCTCACTCTTGGCGAAGATGGTCGTCCCGCCCGCGTCATCCTGCAATGCCACGTAGATCGGGGAGCTGGGCAAATCCTGGTAGTCCACCACCAGATAGAGTTCCTTTGTGCCTGAGGGGAAGTTGCACTGCTTCTCCTGCGAGGCATTGGTCTGGCACGCCGAGGAGCCATTCTCCGTAGCGCGCATGTCAGGAGTTGTTCGTCCTTCGTTGCTCTGAGCCTGGGTCGCCGCCGGAATAGCCGCGCCCAGGATCAGCAGCACGATGATAATACCAAGCACTCGTCGCACGAGACCGCGCTCCTTTCAGAAGTACCCAACGAGGGACAGGCCCGGCTTAGCGAGACGACGCCTTGGGGGCGTTCATGAAGCCTCGCACTGCCCAGATCACCAGGGCAACCAGGCCGAGGATGAGCAGGCCAGCGCCGAGAAGCATCGGCGTCGACACGCCCCCCTCCGTGGCGGCGACCGGCGGGTTGCCTGCCGCTGGGGCGGCAGCCGCCTGGGCCGGCGCGTTGGCTGCGACCTTGTCCGCCCCGGCCGTCGCCAGGGGCGGAGCCGCCTGGGGGATAGCCGTCGGGGCGGGCACGCCCACATTCCACTCGTTCGTCTCTGACAGGAACAGGTTGCCCTGAAGGCCGACGTAGACGTTGGTCACGTAGGCTCCATTGGGCAAGGGGTCGCTGGCTGTGACCTCCAGATTTTCACGCCCGGCGCCGGAGTACTTCTTGGTCTCGGTGTAGATCGTCTCACCCTTGGGGTTGATCACGCGAACCTGAATCTGCGTGTCAGTGGCGTCCTTGTAGTCGAACACGACATACACGCTCTTGATGCCTGTCGGAAACACAGTAATCGGCTCGCCGTTGGCCTTGTCGCTCATCCACAGCTTCTGGACCGGGCGAATGATGCCGCCTTGTTCGGGCGGGGCGGCATAGGTCCCAGCGGCCGTCAGGGCCACCAGGAACACAGCGAGCAGCATAGCGAGACCTCTAGGGCGCAGCATGACCGACATCCTCACCTCTCCTTGGTCGAGCAGCGCCGGGAACTCGCCACAGCCTGCTCTACTAAACACGTCGCGGATTAAAGAAAGATTAACGTCGGCTTAGCCGTCAATGAGGCGGCGCAGGCTGAGCGGCCTTCCGCCGCGGGCGTACGTCGCAGCAACGTGACTTAGGGCGCATGGGAAGGGGGGGCTTCGTTGGAGCCCCCCCTGGCTCGGGCCACGCCCGTCACTGCCTCATAACCGACGATGACTGGCCTCCTCGGAAACAAGCTCAGCAGGACAGCGGCGGGCCGAGCATGTGCGTGGCGGCGACACACTGTAAAACGCGGCAGGCCGCACCGGGATACGGCCTGCCGACGTTCAAAGCGACTGGTTCCCCGGCGATGCGACGCTAGTTACCGGCCGCCAGGAAGGGTAGGAAGAGGGTGTAGGGCCGCTCTGGCTCAGGCGTTGCCGTTGCCGTCGCCGTGGGCGTCAACGTTGGCGTCGGCGAGGGGCCGGCTGTCGGCGTGGCGGTCACGGTCGGGGTCAGGGTTGGGGTCGGCGTTGGCGTCACCGTCGGTGGCAGGGCGAACCAATGCGAGCGGGCAATGGCAGCCGGCCGCCCGCCGACGATATACTCCGCCACCAGCTCATCGCCGTTGGCGACCTTGAGCACCCTATTGGCCGGGTCACTGCCCGCGCACTCCGTACAGAAGGTGATATTCTGATTGGAAGCCAGCGTCGTGTAGACGGGACTGCACGCCACGATGGGCTTCAGCGTCACCTCGAAGGCGTAGGGGTCACTGGAGCTGGACACCACGGCCTGCCGGGTATCGTTGGGGTCGCACGTAGCTGGCGAGTCCGCGTCGTACAGGGTCAGCACGGCAACCGCCGAGAGTCCGACATACGCCCCGTTCTCCTGGTCAAAGTAGAGGGCAGTCGTCGGCAGCGGCGTAGGCGTCGCCGTGGCCGTGGCTGTCGCGGTCGGGGTGGCTGTGCCCGTGGCCGTGGCCGTGGCCGTGGCCGTTGGCGTACCCGTCGCGGTGGCGGTGGCGGTGGCGGTGGCGGTGGCCGTCGCGGTGGCCGTCGCCGTTGGTGTCGGCGTCGCCGTGCCCTCGTACCAGCGCGCGAAGCCTTGCAGGCTGCTGTAGAGAACGCGAATCTGGGTATTGTTGGCCACCTTGAGCAGCAGTTGGGCCTGGTCGTTGCCCGCGCAGGCGGTGCAGAAGCGCACCGGCTGGGACATGACCAGGCGGGTGGGATTGCCCGCGACGGGCGACAGCGGGACCTCCAGGGAGGTGCCAAGAGCCGCGCCGCTGATGCTGAGCATGGGCGACGAGGGCGGGTTGGGGTCGATGACCTCGATCCACATCTCGTCGGCGGTCGTGAAGTAGGTGCGCTGCGGCTCGCGGCCGACAAAGATCAGACCGAGGGTCGGGATGGGGGTGATGGTTGGCGTGCCGGTGGCGGTGGCGGTGGCGGTGTTGGTGGCCGTGGCGGTGGCGGTGGGCGTGCGGGTCGCGGTGGGCGTGCCGGTGGTCGTGGCGGTGGCCGTGGCCGTGTGCGTCCCCGTCGCCGTCGCGGTGAAGGTAGGCGTAGGGCTAAGGGTCGCGGTAGGGGTGCGAGTCACCGTTGGCGTCGGCGTCAGCGTCGGCGTAGAGGTCGGGGGCTGGGTGGCGGTGGGCGTGAAGGTCGGCGCGGCCACGCTGTATGTCAGGTTGAGCAGCGGCCGCTGGTTCGGCAGGCAGATCTGGCTGCCCAGGGAGCCGTAGGTAATCAGGCCGCACCACGAGAACAGGTTGTTCGCGCCACTCTGCGGCCCATCGAGGCGGAAGGTTACGCGGCCTGTCTGCCCACGCCGCGCCGCAATGGTCGGCAGAATAGATGGGTTGAGGGGGAAGACGTTGGTAACGCCGACGCCCAGGGCGCTGGAGTCGATGGCTGGCGCGGCCAGCGTCACCGGCGCGTTGTGAACGTCGTTGAACGTGGCGTTCGCCAGGGGCTGCGTCTCCACGAAGGTTCCGTACTGGGTCGGCATCAGGCCCAGGGTGAAGGAGTAGGGGAGGCTGGCGCTCAGGTAGTTGAGGCGACCGGTCAGGGCGACCGACGCCGAGGTAACAACGGCGTTGGCGGGCAGGCCGCTCAGGTCGAACTGCGCCACCCCGTTGTAGATATTCGTGCCGCTGGTCCAGATGCCTGCCCACGGCTCGCCCGGCACCTGCGCCCCTTGCAGGGCGCTGAAGTAGCCAAGCTGGCTGCTGGCGGGGTTCACGGCCAGGCTGCCTGCGATAGGCGTCCAGGTGGGCATTGGCGTGCCGGTGGGTGTGCCGGTGGCCGTGCCGGTGCTGGTTGGTGTCGCGCTTGGCCCCGGCGTGGGCGACAGGGTGCGCGTCGGCGTCAAGGTCCGCGTCGGGGTGGGCGTGATGGTTGGTGAGGGGGTCGCCGTCGCTGTCGCCGTCACCGTGGGGCTGGCGGTGCGCGTCGGGGTATTGGTGGCTGTCGGCGGCAGGTTCCAGAAGGCGGTCGCGCCGACGGTCAGGGGCGGGCTGGAACGGGAGTATTCGACCGCAAGCTGGCCGCCAGGCTCGACCAGGATGATGCCCGGCGGCGGGTTGGCCCCGCCTTGCTGGAAGCGCAGCGTGCCCTGGAAGCGGCCGCTGTTGGCGGGGCTGGCTATCAGGGTCAGGGCCGTGGAATCGAGGATCGAACCGTTGGCGCGGTAGCTATAGGCCTGGACGGGGACCGAAGCGTCGGATGCCGAGATGGAATCATATACGGTGATAGTCGCCGCATCAGCCGTGCCATAGTATTGGTCCCGGTCGAAGGTGATGACCGTGCCTACCGTCCATTGCCAGGCCGAGAAGGGGGCGCCGGGGTTCACGGTGGGGAAGTACAGGCGCGTCTGGTAGGGCTGCTTGTTGGGGGAAGGCAGGAGCGGAATGTCGATGGGCGACGACTCGGTGGTGACGCCGGCGCCGGGGTGCATCCCGCTGCGACCGGTGAGCAACTGACCGTTGTCATCGACGACCTGAATCTGGTAGGGGAGGGGGCTGCCGTAGTCGTAGCACAGGTTGACGTAGGCCGTCACGGTACCGGCGGGGAAGTCGCTTTGCGGCGGGCCGCCAGGCTCGCGGCTCATCCAGACGAAGGTGTAGCCGGACGCGCCGACGGGATACGGGCACGGTGGCGGGGTCTGGGTGGGCGTGGGCGTGTCGGACGGGGTCGGCGAGGCGGCGGTCGTCGCCGTCGCTGTGGGTGTGAGCGTCACCGTCGGCGTCGCCGTCAAGACATTGCCCCCGCCGGGCAGGGTGGCGGTGGGCGTCGCGCCCTGGGCGGGCGGGGCCGCGGCCAGGGGGCCGGGGGCTGCAAAGCCCGCCAGCAGGATGACAGCCAGCAGTAGAATCCATGGGAGACGGCGTAGCATAGGGTCACTCTCCTGGCGCGCCGAAGCTGGTTTCCGCCGTCGCCGACCCGCAGACGCCGCTACAGCCTGCCACCAGATACGGCAGATAGACAGCGTAACTCTCGGTCGGGGCCGTCGCCGTCGCCGTCGCTGTTGGCGTCACGGTGGGCGGGGCAGGCGTCGATGGGGTGACAGACATCGTCACGCTGGGGCTGGGGCTGGCCGTCGCCGTCGCCGTCGGCGTCGCGGCGATGGTCGGCGTAGTGGTTGGTGTCGCCGTGGGGGACGGCGTGACTGTTGGCGTCGGCGTCGAGGTCGGGCTGACCGTCGGCGTGGGCGTCTCGGTCGGCGTGGCCGTCGGCGCTACGGCGTACCAGCGCGCCTGGGCCTGGCACGGGCCGCACACGGGCAGGCGGACATACTTGACGTACAGCGTGGCTTCGGGCACGACCTTCAAGCGGTAGCCCACCGTCGACGAGGAGGCGGGGCAGTCGGTGCAGAAGCGCACGGCCCCAGCCTCGCTCTCGGACTTGAAGACGGGATCGTTGGGATCCGTGCGGTAGAGGGTCACGTACAGGCTATTCGCCGGTGGGGTATCGCTGTAGATCTCTACCGTCACCGACATGTCGAGCGTATCGGGGTCGTAGACTTCCAGGCGCGCCACCGTCTCTTCGCCCACGTAGTACGGCTGACTCCAGCGCGGCGACACCGGCGGCGGGGTAGGGGTGGGCGTCTGGGTGGGCGTGGCCGTCGCCGTCGCCGTGAACGTGGCGGTCGGAGTGGCCGTGGGGCTGGCGGTTGGTGACGCCCCGAAGGTGGCCGAGGCGACCGGCGTCGCGTCATCTGGCGTGGCCGTGGCCGTCGCCGTGGGGGTCAGGGTTGCGGTGGGCGTGGATGCCGTGGGCAGCGGGTCGAGATAGTTCAGGCGCAAGACGGGCGCGGCTGCCCCCACCAGGCTCCAGAAGAAGCTATTGGCGTCTTCGTTGACGGGCGGGTAGCTGGGGCCAGTGACGCGGAACACGGCGCGACGATAGGCGTTGATCTGGCCTTCCAGCGCGGCCACGGTGGCCGCGTCGAAGAAGAGTCGATTGGCCTTGTTGACGCCCAGGTGGCCGGGGGTAAGGGCAGGACTGAGCTGCCCCAGGGCTGGGGCAGCGAATAGCTCGCCGTAGGTCAGGCTGAGGTCTACGGGTGTCGTTCCCAGGTCCACCAGGTCGACGAGCCATTCGCCCTCAGACTTCAAGTATAGGCTGACGAGGTTTGAGTTGGCGGTTCCCGTCAGCTTCAGATCGGCATTGACGAGATGGGCGCCGGGCGGTATCGACGTGGGTACGCTGAACTCGATGAAGCCCATGAACTGGGGATAGCTACCGTCGCGGAAGCCCACCTGCATGTCGGATGAGGTGTTGCCGCCAATGGTTGTCGAGCCGACGTAGATACAGCCCGGCGGGTTGCACGTAGGGCCGAGAGTGTAACCGGCCCGCGCGCCCACCACAACCTCGGCCGTCGCGCCGGGCACGGGCATGCTGGTGATGACCGGTGTCAACAGCGCCTCGCGCGCCTCGCTAGGGAAGGTCGGCGTGACGGTTGGGGTGATAGTGGGTGGGCTTACCGGCGTGGAAGGCGTGCCGGGGCCAGGCGTCGCCGCGCCCTGGGGCTGCCAGTCCGCCTCCTTGCGCAGGCTGACGCCGCTGGTGGTCACGTAGGTGACGACGATATGGTCGCCGTCGGGGTTGACCTGCAACTGACCATCGGCGCAGTTGGTGTTCGATGGGCAGAAGGCGAGATGGGGGAACTGCGCGTTGCCTTTGGTGCGGAAGCGGCCACTGGCAAAGCTCGTCTCCTGAAGGTGAAGCGTCGCCTGATCGCCCTGTGTCTGGCTGCGCGCAACCACCGAGGTGATGGCGTCCAGGGCGTTGGAGTTGGTGTTCGCGCCCCGATCCAGCACCTCAACAATGGCTACCTCCGCGCCACTGTAGACGGGGCGGTCGAGCCTCAGCGTACTGCCGATGGCCCAGAAATAGTCAAAATAGATATTGCTACCGGGCAGGAAGAAGGTAATGCGGGTGCGGTATGGACTGGCGACGCTGGGCAGCGAGCCAGAGATGGGCGACCAGGCGACCGTGACAGGCCCCTGGTCGGGGCGATAGTCCCCTTCGAGGCGGGGACCGACCGCACCGCCAAACTGGTTGTGAACTTCGATGCTGTACCGATACTGGCTAAACTGGGCCGTCTGGTAGAAATTGAAATAGAGGTTGGTCGTTCCCTCTTCAAACTCGATGGGGTTGTCGGGGTCGGAGGGGCGATAGGGGGCGCCGGGCGTGGTGCTGACCCATAGGAAGTTCTGGTCGCCCAGGGGATTCGTCGGCACGGGGGTAGGGGCCGTACCGACAATGGTCGGGAAGACGGCGGTAGCGGTGGCTTCCTGGGCGGTGTCGACGCCGGCCAGGGCCAGAGGCATACCGCCGAGGACGAGTAGGAGGGCCAGGGCCGCCACGGCGGCCACCAGGGCAGGGACAGAGCTGAGACGAGGCACGCAGCACCTTCTGCATTCCAGGACTGGGTGAACGACGGACCAGGGCGAAGGCCCGCGGGCGCGGCCAGCGCCGCTGAAGGGCGGGGCGCAGCCAGGCGGGCCTCTCGCGCAAGGCCTATGTTGGAAGACGCTGAAGCACGCGCCCTGGTTACGGCGACGGTCGTATCCCTTGCTGTATCTGGCTAATCAGGTCGAGGGCGCGCTGACGGGCCTCCACGGGGGCCAGGTCCAGCGCCTGCTGGGCGGCCTTCAAGGCTTCGGGCTGCTTGTTGGCGCGCTGATACAGGCCCGCCAGGTTCAGGTAGCCGGCGTAGTTGTCGGGCGCCAGGTCCACCACCTTCTGCACCGCGTCGATGGCCTCCGGTAGGCGGTTGCTGCGCTGGTAGAAATCGCCTAGCGCGCTGTACACCGCCGCCGCCTGCGCCCCCTTGGGGTTGAGCTGCGCCGCGTTCTGGAGCGCCTTCTCGGCGGCCGCGCCCTGGCCCTGGGACAGGTACAGGCGACCCAGCAGGACGTAGGCCTGCACGTTGCGCGGGTCCAGATTCAGGGCCTGGAGGAGCAGCGTCTGGGTATTGGCCGGCGCCTGGTTCGCCAGAATCGCGGCCTGGGCCGCCTCGACGAAGTTATCAGGTTCGTTGGGATCGAGCAGGGCCGCGCTCTGCAGGCTCTGGAACGCGGCCGCCAACAGCTGCTGCCGCTGATTCTGGTCTTGCGCCTGCTGTGCCCACAGCAGGTAGGTGTGGCCGATGTTATACTGGTAGTCACCGTACATCGGCCACTGCTGCGCCGCCAGCTCGAACGCCTCGACGGCCTGACCGTAGAGGCCGTCGCGCTCCTGCGGCGCCGCCACGAGGGGCGCCACCGAGGCCAGCCACTCGCCGAGTTGCTGCGCATAGACCGGCTCGCCGGGCTGCGCGGCAACGGCGCGACTCGCCAGGCGTAGCGCCGTGGTCGGGTCACCCGCCTCCAGGTAGGCCCGGGCAGTGCGGATATACATGTCCGCCTGTATGGGGGCGACGATGCCGATGCCCGTCGCGGCCAGGGCCACCAGAGCCAGGGGCACGGCGGCGACCAGCGCCAGCGGGCTGGTGCGGCCGGCCGGGGCCGTCGGCGTGGGCAGCCAGGTGGCGATGAGGGCGAGCCACACGCCGAGGGCCAGCAGATAGGCCCACAGCATCCACAGGGCATCGCCACCGCCGACGAGGACCAGCCCACGCAAGGCCAGCATGACCACGAAGCCTGCTGCCGCCATACCCAGCACCGGCAGCAACGACGGAGCCGCCGCGTCCACCACTGTCGCCTCGCGGGCGGCCTCGCGCCAGAGCAGGATGCCGCCGATGAGGAATGTCAGGAGCATGAACCAGACGATGCCGTAGCTGTTGGCGGCCAGGGTGAAGCCGTCGAGCGGGACGAAGGTATACGCCAGCGTCGCCAGCATCAGGGCGGCGGCCCCACCGTAGGCCAGGGCGGGCGTAGGTCGATAGGGCAGAGTCGGGCGGGCCGAGAGCAGGGCGGGGCGCGCCGCCAGCGCGCCGACCAGCGCCACGAACGCCCAGAACATCAGGCGGCGCGTCGGGTCGGCGGGGCCAATGTTGACCTCGACGAAGTGGCCGGCAAGGGCGGCCAGCAGCGCGATGAGCAGCCAGCGGCCTTCGGCGGTCAGGTCGGCGGGGCTGCCGCGGCCAAACGCGGCCGACGCCAGGAAGACCCACAGGCCAAGCAGCAGGCCGACAGCCGCGCCGATGCCCAGGTAGAGCGCGAGGCCCGCCAGCGCGGGAATCAAGCCGCCCGCGAGCGCCCCGCCGACGGTCAGGCCGACGAAGGTCCACAGGCGGTCGCGGCTGGCGACCAGCCCCAGGCGGCGCACGATGAGATAGAAGGCGGCGATGACGAGCCACAGGTAGCCGGCCAGGCCCAGGACGCCGGTCTCGATGAGACGGTCCCAAAGTTCGTTGTGCGAGCGGTCAGGATTCTTGTCCGCGTCGCCCAGGTAACGCAGGACCGGTGAGACGTTGGCGCTCAGGGTGATGAGGTTCGTCTCAGGCCCGTAGCCGAAGGGTAGCCGCACCGGATCGACGCCCATGGTACGCGCGGCGGCCTCCCACAGCAGCAGACGGACGCGCAGGGTCGAGCGGTCACCGGCGTCGAACAGGCGGCTGATGCGGCGCACAGCGACGGGTGAGTTGCTCAGCTCGGTGCGGGCGGCGGGGGTGTTGAGGGCCAGCACAAGGCCGCCAACAACCAGAGGCGCGGCAATCGCTACCGCCAGAATCGCCGCGCGCCGACCGCGTAGCGCCACCACCGCCAGGGCGAAGATTCCAGCGGCGACGGTAAAGCCGACCCACGCGCCCAGGCTGAAGGTCATGCCCAGCGTTACCAGTTGGAGCACGGTGAGGGTGACGTAGATGGCGCGCAGGCCAGCGGAGCCGGGGCGCAGCGCGCGCACCAGGGTCAGCGGCAGAACCATGATGAGGTAGCCGCCCAGGAAAATCGGGTTGCCCAGGGCGCTGAAAGCTCGCCCGGCGTACAGCCCGCTGAAGACGCCGGGGCCTGGCCCGAGCCATTGCAGGATACCGAACAGGGCTACCGGCACGCTCGCCAGGATGATGACCGTTACCAGGCGGTCTACCTGGTCGCGGCGGCGCAGGTAGGCCAGCGTGAGCAGGAAGATGACCAGGAAGGCCACCACCGAGACGAGGCCCTGGCCGCGCTGATACGCGCCCAGCAGGCTCGCCCGCAGGGCGATGGACGCGCCCGTCGCCAGAACCGTCGCCGCGACAATGACCAGCGTCGGCCACATCAGCGGCGCGACGCGCCGCCAGAAGCCCGGCTCATCGTCGACGTAGTTCGGGTCCGTGTCGCCCCGCGCCAGCCGCGTGTCGATCATGCGGATGAGCCACGCCACCGCCATTACCAGGGCAATGACTCGGACGAGAACCATCTTGTCGGGCTCGAAGATGCGCGCTGTTGAGGTTTGGAAGAACAGGGGGACGAGCAGGACGGCGGCGAGCCAGCCGGCCTCTATCAAACGGTCACACCACAGGCTAAATCGCGTCGGCATGGGTCTCAAAGCTCTCTTCTAGGCGGCCGACGAGGAGTCTGGGGGCATCGGCCGTACAACATCCATGTCTAAAACGTCTACCGTCGCCCCGACGATACGGCTACAACGCGGCAGGCGGCGGATATGGTGAACCCGCCGCCTGCCAGCCCCTTGCGCCTGGCCCGTGGTCAGGCCTGCATCCAAGAAGGCTCGGTCCCTGGGGGCTACCCAGGGACCGAGGGTTGTCACTCGTCTATCCGAGAGGCCGGATCACGGCGGGGTGGGATGCTCCCACGTGGGCTGGCCAGGGCAGATCGGCACCCAGCCTTCCCAGTCGAAGCGCGGCGCGAAGCTGCCGTAGTGGTCGTACCGGGAGAACATGATCGGGAAGCCCTCAGAGGCCGCCGCCACGTCACCCGCCATCGGCACGTTGCCCGTCGGCACGAACCGCTCGACCTTGATGGCCCCCAGGCCCACGACGTTGCGCACGAAGCGGCCCTCGCCGTCGAACACGTCATGCTCCCAGAACGTCGCGCTGATCACCGCGCTGCCCTTGAAGCCAGGGTTGATCCAACCCCACTTCGACAGGTCGATGTACTCCACCTGCTTCTCGTTCAGCTTCTCGCACACGAAGTCCAGC
>DAOUDG010000078.1:0-23824 GCA_034431435.1 Anaerolineae bacterium
CGCCCCCCCGACCCGCGTGCCGCCAACGCCCACCGCCGCCCCGACGCCAACGCCCACCGCCGAGCCCGCCCCCGTGGCCGCCGACCTGTCGCAGACGTGCCACGGCGAGGGGCCGAGCCAGGGCATCCGATTCGTAGACCGCCAGGGCGTGAATCTGCGCCGCACGCCGCAGTTCGGTAATGACAATATCGAGCGCGTCTTGACCCTCAACAGCGAGCTGTGCGTGTATGGTGAGGAGCCGGCCCAGAACGATACGTGGCTCAAAGTCACCGTGCCGCAGATCGAGGGCTACCGGTACATTCTCAAGAGCCTGACGAGGCAGTAGGGCCGACCGCCGGGCTTGACGCCCTTTCCGCCCTGGGTTACAATCCGTTTGTTGCATCGAACGTCTGTTCGCTTGTGGTACGCCAGCGATGAGCCAGAACCCCATCCCCAAGACAACCTGGGAGACGGCTGAGGCCAGCGCGCCCATGGCGCGTCAGTTCCTCCAAATCAAGCGTCAGTTCCCCGACGCCATCGTCTTCTTTCGCCTGGGCGACTTCTACGAGACCTTCAACGACGACGCCGAGATCGCCGCGCGCGTCCTCAATATTACGTTCACCAGCCGCAAGATGCAGGGGGATACCCGCTGGCCGATGGCGGGCGTCCCGCATCACGCTGTCGCCCACTATCTGGCCCGCATGGTCCGCGCAGGCTACAAGTGCGCCATCGTCGACCAGATGGAGGAGCCGAGCGGCAAGCTGGTCGAGCGCGCCGTCACACGCGTCCTCACGCCTGGCACCATCGTCGAGCCGAACATGCTCGACGCGCGTCGCAACAATTACCTGGCCGCCGTGCTCGTGGAAGGGGAACGGGTGGGGCTGGCCTACTGCGACGTGACCACAGGGGAGTTCGCCGCCACGGAGCTGCACGGGGCGGATGCCCTGACGCAACTGCGCCAGGAACTGGACCGCCTGCAACCGGCCGAGGTTCTGGTGGGTGACCGGATGGCGGGCCGCCGCCCGACCCGTGTCCAGAAGGGTGGGGAAGCGACCCTCACGCCCGAACTGGCGAGCCTGCCCTTTCCGCTGTCGCCCTACCCGGCCTGGCGCTTCGACTTCGAGACGGCGCGGCAGGCGGTCATGGACCACTTCAGCGTCGGCTCCCTGGATGGCTTCGGCCTGGGCAGCCTGCCCCTGGCGGTGCGCGCCGCCGGGGCGACGCTGGCCTACGTGCGGGAGACTCAGTTGGGGGCAGCCGACCAATTGGTCAACCTTACCACGTACTCGACGGCACAGTACATGGCGCTCGACGCGCCGACGCGCCGCAACCTGGAGTTGACCCAGGGGACGCGCAGCGGCAGCATCGAAGGCTCACTGCTGGGTGTCATCGACCGCACCGCCACACCCATGGGTGGCCGCCTCCTGCGCGCCTGGCTGGCCCAGCCGCTGCTCGCCGCCGATGCCATCAACGCGCGCCTCGATGCTGTCGCCGCTTTCCACGACGACAACCTGACGCGCGGCTCGGTCATCGAGCGCCTAAAGGGTCTCAACGATCTGGAGCGCCTGACGAATCGCATCATCCAGCGCATCGCCACGCCCCGCGACCTGCTGGCCGTCAAGAAGACCCTCGACGCCGTGCCTGGCCTGTTGGCTCTGCTGCGCGGCGACGCGCCACCCGACGACCCCGCGCCCATCCTGGACGAGCCGGCGGCGTTACCCGTCGCGCCACCACCCCTGGCCGAGAGCGCGGAGGATATCTGGGAGAGCCTCCAGCGCGGCGCGAGTAGCCCGCCGCCCGCACCGACTGGAGCGCCCGTCCCGTCCCGTCCTCGCATCGCGGAGAGCAACGGCCAGGGGACGCACCCAACCGCCACCGGCCGGGACCTGACGGGCTTGCTACCAACCACCCTGGACGACGGCGCAGATATCACCGCACTCATCGGGCGCGCCATCGCGACCGAGCCGCCCGCCACCCTGGGCACGGCGGGGATTATTGCCCCTGGCTACTCGGCCGAGTTGGATGGCATCCAGAGCGCGGTCAGGCACGCCAAAGAGTGGGTGGCGAGCCTGGAGGCCCGCGAGCGCGAGCGGACAGGCATCCGCAGTCTCAAGGTGGGTTTCAATAAGGTTTTTGGGTACTACCTGGAGATTACGAGGGCCAACGAGGCCGCTGTGCCCGCTGACTACATCCGCAAGCAGACGCTGGTCAATGCCGAGCGTTACATCACGCCGGAGTTGAAAGAGTACGAGTCGCTCATCCTCAATGCCGAGGAGCGCACCATCGAGCTAGAGACGCGCCTGTTCCGCGAGTTGTGTGAGCAGATTGGCGCCCACGCCGCGCGACTGCTGGGCACAGCCCGCGCCGTCGCCTATCTCGACGTGGTGACGGGGCTGGCCGACGTGGCGCGCCGCTACAACTACGTGCGGCCAGCCTTCGTCGCTGACGAGGCGCTGGAGATTCGCGGCGGACGCCACCCCGTCGTCGAGCGCAGCCTGGATGCGGGCGGCTTCGTCGCCAATGACCTGCGCCTGGATGAGGGGGAAATCATCATCCTGACTGGCCCTAACATGGCGGGCAAGTCCGTTTATCTCAAGCAGGCGGCCCTCATCGTGCTCCTGGCGCAGATTGGCTCCTTTGTGCCTGCCGACGGCGCACGCCTGTCCCTGGTCGATCGCATCTTCACCCGCATTGGCGCGCACGATGAGATCGCCCAGCACCAGAGCACGTTCATGGTCGAGATGGTCGAGACGGCCAACATCCTGCGCCATGCCACGCCGCGTAGCCTGGTCATCCTGGACGAGGTAGGGCGGGGGACGAGCACCTACGACGGCCTATCCATCGCCTGGGCCGTCGTCGAGTATTTGCACAACAACCCGGACATGCGCGCCCGCACCCTGTTCGCCACCCACTACCACGAGTTGACCGAACTGGCCGAGCGCCTGCCGCACGTCCGCAACTACAATGTCGCGGTGGCCGAAGAGGGCGACAACGTGGTGTTCCTGCATCGCATCATGCCGGGCGGAGCAGACCGTTCCTACGGCATCCACGTCGCCCAGTTGGCCGGGCTGCCGCGCGCGGTCATCCACCGCGCCGCCGAGATTCTGGCCGACCTGGAGCGGGACGCCCACGCGCCCGGCGCGCCACACCCCGGCGAGGACCAGCCGCGCCAGCTGGCCATCTTCGCCACGGAGCACCCCGTCGTGGCTGCCTTGCGCGAGACAGATGTCAACCAGTTGACACCACTGGACGCTATCAACCTGCTGTACCAGCTTCAGAAGCAGGCACATGGCTGATAGTCTGGGCGATCCGCTCGATCAGCTGGCCGAACAGGCGAAGCTCGTGCGCCCCGAAAAACGTCTCCCCGCGCCGCCCCAGCACGGCCAGTGTCAGGCGGCCACCCCGCCTGGGCACGGCGGCCGCCAACACGACCCATGCTTCGCCGCCATCGTCGTGGGCGTCGAGCATCAACTGGCGTGGGCGACTCTCCTGCGCCAGCCGTAGCGCCAGCCGCTCAATGGGCGCGCCATCCACCCGCCGCACCAGGTCCTCAGCGCCGACGGAGTAGAGCCGGGCGACGGATCGGCCAGCCACGTCCGCGTCATACACGATACCGCCGTCGGCGCGCAGCGCGGATGCGATGGCGTGGGTCAGGCGCTGGACAATGCGGTCGAAGGCTGGTTCCACCAGGATGATGGCGGTCATCGCGTCCAGCGCCTCGGCGCGTCGCCGCATGGCGCGCTCATGTCGGAGGGCGGCCTGGGCTTCGCGCGCGCGATGGGCAAGGTTGGCGTAGCGCTCGGCCAGCCGTAGCAGCAGGGCTAAGCGTAGCTTCGTCTCGACGTGCGTCGCGTCGCGCCACAGGACATCGTCGGCGCCGGCTCCAACCAGGCGCACGGCTTCGGCGGTGGTGGCCTCGTCAGCAACCAGCCCGATGGGCGTGAAGCGGTCCTCGGCCGTTGCCCGCCACGCCAGCAGCCGACGGCAGGCTTCCTCGCCCCCCGACGCGATGGTCAGGTCGATGAGCGCCAGGTCAGGCCGCCATTCCTGGGCCATCTGGAGGGCTTCATCGGTTGAGTCGGTCCAGAGCACGCGCTCGGCGATAGATTCGAGGAGGCCGCCGAAGGCGGCCGTCGCCTGGGCGAGGGGAGCAACCACGAGGAAGGTGGCGGGGAGCCGCTCAGGAAAGGTCACGGAGCATTCCGGGGCATCAGTCGCGCCGGCGATCACGGAGCGCTCGCTCGACCTCTCGTTTCGAGTCGCGCTCGGCGATGGCGTCCCTCTTGTCGTAGGATTTCTTGCCGCGAGCCAGGGCCAACTCGATCTTGGCCCGATTGTTCTTGAGGTAGACGCGCAGGGGAATCAGCGCCAGCCCCTTCTCGGTGACGGCGCCCGCCAGGCGGTTGATCTCCTTGCGGTGCAGCAGCAGCTTGCGGGGACGCATGGGATCGTGGCTGACGTAGCCGGCCTGGTCGTAGGGGGCAATGTGGACGTTGAATAGCCACATCTCGCCACCCTTCACCTGGGCGTAGCTGTCGCGCAGGTTTACCCGCCCCGCTCGGATGGACTTGATCTCCGTGCCCGTCAAGGCCACACCCGCTTCGCAGGTCTCCTCGATGGTGTAGTCGTGGCGCGCCTTGCGGTTCTCGGCCAGGGTCCGATTCGCGCGGTTCGCCCCATCATGATTTGACATAACTAATAGCCTGCCCTATCGTCCTGCTACCAGGAGTTCCACCGCGCGCTGGAGCTGGCGATCGCCACTGGTGCCCGCCTCGCCTTCCTGCTCCACGACTATATCCGGTTCGAGGCCGGCCTTCGAGATGTCGTGGCGCTCCGGCGTCAGCCAGTGGGCCACGGTGACGTGCAGGGTGGATTGGTCGGACAGTTGGTGGACGTTCTGGACAGAGCCTTTGCCGAAAGTCTTGGTTCCGATAAGTTTGCCACGCTGGCGGTCGTGAATCGCGCCCGCGACGATCTCAGAGGCGCTGGCGCTACCCGCATTGACAAGCACGACCACCGGGATATCAAGACCAACCCCGTCGCCCCTGGCGCGGAAGGCCTCTTCCCGCCCGTCGCTGTGCCGCTCGTACACAATCACGCCATCGCCAATGAACTGGCTGGCGATATCAATCGCGGCGGTCAGATAGCCGCCTGGATTGTTGCGCACATCGAGGATGATGGCCTGCGCGCCTTTGGCCCGCAAGTCCTGAATGGCGCGCTGCACCTCGCCCGCCGAGCGCTCGCCAAAGAGCTTGAGCCGAAGGTAGCCGACGGTCGGCGCGCCCACGTCCTCGAGGGTCCGCGCAGTGACGGTTGGCATGCTGATGGGCGCGCGCTTGAGGGTTACCTCGAAGGGCGTGCCGCCGTCGCGCTGAATGGTCAACGTGACGGATGTCCCCTTCGGCCCACGCAGGAATACCACAGCGTCGGCGCTACTGACGCCAACCAGCTCGCGGCCATCGACTTTGAGAATCACGTCGTTGGGCTGAAGGCCCGCTTGCTCGGCCGGGGATCCCGGCACGGGACTGACGATAACAAGACGACCGTCCTTGTCGTTCTGCACCGTCGCGCCGATGCCCTCGAACTGGCCCGCCAGGTCGCTACGCTCGAGCGAGGCGGCGCGAGGTTCCAGGAAGGTCGTGTTGGGGTCGTTGAGAGCGCCCAGCGCGCCACGCAGCGCACCGTAGGTGATCGCCTGGTCGCCGGGAACCTGGCCGTAGAACTCGCGCTGCACGATACCCCAGGCCTCCCAGAAGACCTTGAAGCTGTCGGGCGAGCGCGTCGCGCTCAGCGGCCCCAGGTCTACGCCCAGGCCCGCCAGGGCCGTCGCACGGTCAGGGGCGGCGAGCATGCTATTTGTCATAAAACCGGCGGCAAACGACAGGCCGACGACAAGAATGAGTCCGGCGGCGAGCAGGGAAACCTTGAGCGAATCCCGCATGAAGAGCGTCTCCAATCGCGGCGGAGGGCGCCGCGAACCCTGGGGATACAGGGTATTGTAGCACGCGGCGGGCCGAACGGCAAGCCGCCGCGACCTGGACATAACAGGCCAACTGGCCGCATCCCCCTTGACGGAGCGTCGCATTTGTTATAAAATGCGACGCAAGGTGTAGCCGCACAGAACCGCCGCCAGGAGCCAGACCATGCCCCCTGCCCTATCCCTCAACGACGCCATCGACGAGTATCTCAACGACCTCAAGGTGCTCAAGTCACCGCACACCTGGGGCGTCGCACACATCGCGCTCACGCGCTTCCTCGACTACGTAGCGCGCCGCCAGCCTGAAGCTCTGGGCGACATCGAGGCCCTCTCCCCGCGCACCGTGCGCCTGTTTTCGGGCCACCTGGTCGATCACGGCTTGCAGAAGGCGTCGGTCGCCACGTACCTGGTGCCGGTACGCTGCCTGCTCAAGTATGTCCTCAAGACAAACCCCGGCCTCGACATCCCACCCCCTGACATCATCGAACTGCCGGAGCTGGCCGACCGCGTCCCCATCCCCGACGAGCGCCTGCCCGACATGTTGCGCCTGGCGACGGAGGACGCCGAGGACGCCACCACCTGGCGGCTGACGCGAATGCGCGACCGCGCCATGCTAGAGACCCTGTATGCGACGGGCATCCGCGTCAGCGAGTTAGTCGGCCTGGACCGCCGCGACGTGAACTTCGAGCTGGGCGTGGCGCGGGTGTTCGGCAAGGGCCAGAAGGAGCGCCCCGTGGTCCTCAGCCCCGGCGCGATCCTGGCCCTCCGCGAGTACCTGGCCGCCCGCGACGACGCCGTGGACGCCCTGTTCGTCGCCCACGACAACGCCGCCCACAGCCGCGACCACGAGCCGCAGCGCCTCACGCCGCGCACCGTCCAGCGCCGCATCCAGCGCCTGGCGACGGAGCTGGGCATCAAGGCCACGCCCCACTCCTTCCGCCACCTGGTCGCCACGGTCATGATCGAGAACGGCGCGGACGTGCGTACGGTGCAGGAGCTGCTCGGCCACGCCGCCCTGCAAACCACGCAGCGCTACACCCACGTCCGCCCCACCCGCCTCATCGACGAAGTCCGCCGCCACCACCCCGGCCACACGCCCCCTGCCCCATCGTCCGACGAGGCATAGGGGCTTACGGTGCAGGGAGGGCACGCGAAGGTGCGACGGGTTGAGCTTACGATATCACCGTTTTGCTTGACCATGAGCTATACATGCCGTAGCATAACGAATGGAAATCGCGTTAGGACGACATTGAATGGCCGTGTGAGTCAATAAGCTCAAGGCTATGGAGAGCTTACAATGGACATGTCGAAGAGCATGCTATCGTACAAGTCGACAGTCAGAGAGTACCTAGCTTCAGGCCAACGAACCCCTCTCTTCCTCTGCGGTGATGCCCTCGCCGTCGTGAGCTGTCTTCCCGCCGAGAGCATTGATTTTGCCATGACTAGTCCCCCCTACTGGGGTCAACGTGCGTACTCCGGCGGGGGCATTGGGCTTGAGTCAACATACCAAGAGTATGTTGACAATCTACTGGAAATCTTTGCTGAGATGAAGCGGATTCTGAAGCCCAGTGGGTCTTTCTGGCTTAACATCGGCGACGCTTATGACAAAAAGTGCTTGACAGGCATTCCCTGGCGAGTAGCACTGGGTATGATTGATCAACAAGGTTGGCTCCTGCGGAACGAGGTAGTCTGGAACAAGGTAAAAGGTGGGCCTGACAATGCTACTGACAAGCTTCGGAACGTCCACGAGCCTGTGTATCATTTCGTAAAGTCTAGCAAGTATTTCTACAATGCGGATGCAATCCGCAAACCACCTCGGAAGTCTCGGGTAGTGGACGGAACTGTTGTCTCAGCGACTGGGGTTTCCGGTGTACGGTATAGGCGGCAGATCGAGTTGTCTACCGTCCTAACGTCGGAGGAAAAGCAGGCAGCGTTTCGAGCCCTTGAAGCTATTCTATTGGAGGTGCATGACGGCAAACTCGCCGACTTCCGAATGATCATTCGAGGGCAACAGCGAGCGACCCATTCTGACTCAGAGCGAGTTTCAGGCCGGGCTCGGGAATTGGCTGAGAAGGGTTTCTACTTCCTTAAGTACCACCCGAATGGAGCCAAGCCCGGTGATGTGTGGGACATCATCCCTGAAGACACTCAGAAGCGTAAACTACATTTCGCTCCCTATCCGGCCGACCTTTGTCGTATACCGATCTTGGCCACATGTCCGGAAGGTGGCGTCGTATTGGATCCTTTCTGTGGAACAGGCACAACCAATGTTGTTGCCTTCTGGCTCGGCCGACCATCGATCGGTATCGATCAGTCGGCCGAGTACATCGAAATTGCCGAAGAAAGGTGCAGGTTGTTGCTGTGAGCCAGACCCTTCCACCAACTCGGATAGCCGAACTGTATGGAGTAGAAACGAGCCAGAATGTCGATTGGCAGGAGGTCGTGGGCGCTGAGAGATGCCCATTTCTTGACAATAAGTGCCGAAAGCATCGCAAGAGCGAGGCAGGCGTGACCATAGGCACATGCACGATGAACTTCGGTCGGAAGGCCGAGCCAATCATGATCTGCCCCTTCCGATTGCTCGAAGAGCGGAAGATATTCCACGACTGTGTGCATCTCTTGAAACAGCATGAACCGGGGAATCAACTGCGCATCGTTGCCGAACTCTCAGTTCCAGGTGGCAGCATCGACTATTGTCTCGTGTCAGTGCGGGATGGCAAGGTCAAGGACTTTGTTGGCATAGAACTACAGACTCTCGACTCCACTGGCACTGTTTGGCCAGAGCGCCAGCGGTTCATCAAGCAGCATGGCATTGGCGTGCAGGCTGACGATGTTGAATCGGGCAGACCCTTTGGCATGAACTGGAAGATGACCGCTAAGACTATTCTCGTTCAACTCAACCACAAGATCTCAACGTTCGAGCATCTTAGCCGCCATTTGGTCCTGGTCTCTCAAGACTGCTTGCTGGACTATATGCGAAAGGAGTTCGCCTTCGACCACATTCGAGGCCAGCGTGACGGCGACCCCATGCAATTCCATGCCTACGAGATGATTGGTAATGCTGATGGTCTCTCACTCAGGCTCAAGGAGCGGGTATCTACGGATAGTGAAGGGATTGCCCGATGTCTTGGTCTCCAAGCGAATGCCAAAGTGGAACTACAAGCCATGTTAGCCCTAATTGAGACGAAGCTACCATATAGTACGCCTCTCACTGTGGGTGGGGTTCTGCCAGTGCCAAGAACAGCCGATATTGAGGTAGACGAAGAGCGTGGCTGAATACAACTACCTCTGGCGGCGCCATGCACAAAGGCCACGAAGGAGACAGCCTCTCTCCCTTGTGGCCTTCGTG
The DNA here is from genome assembly GCA_034431435.1 of Anaerolineae bacterium. Lineage (GTDB taxonomy): Bacteria > Chloroflexota > Anaerolineae > Epilineales > JAHCIE01 > JAHCIE01. The sequence goes on from DAOUDG010000078.1 coordinate 9,306, forward strand.
TTCTTGATGCGCCGCGAAGCCGTGTCCCCTTCGCGCCTTCGCGTTCAACCCACCGCACGGTGTCACCGACTGTCCAGGTACTCCTCCACAGCCGGCAGCAGCGAGCGCGGGACGCGAGCGTGGAGGCGCGTGCCCTTGGCGGTGTGTTCCTCCTCCTCGATCTCGCCCCGCTCGTGGATGAGCGACACGATGTCGCCGCGATTGTAGGGGATGTGGGCCTGGATAGGCACGAGCCGCTCGCTGAGCGCCGCCTCCACCGCCGCCAGCAGGGCATCGAAGCCCGTCCCCTTCTCGGCCGAGATAGCAACGGCGTTGGGGTGGTCGCGCAGGAAGGCTTGCAGCCGCCCCTCCCCTAGCGCGACAGGCGGCAGGATTCTCAGCCCAAACTCTTTCTCCTCCAGGCGCGGCTCGACGCTGCCGAGCCTGTCTATCTTGTTGACCGCGACGACGGTGGGGTAGTGTTCCACGCCCAGGTCGGCGAGGATGTCTTCCACCGTCTGCCACTGCTCCTCTACATTGTCTTGGGTTATGTCAACTATATGCAGGATGACGTCCGACTCGGTGATTTCCTCTAGGGTGGCGCGGAAGGACGCCACCAGCTGTGTCGGCAGCTTCTGGATAAAGCCCACGGTGTCGGTGAACAGCGCCTCGCGGCCGCCCGGCAGCTTCACCCGCCGCGTCGTCGGGTCAAGGGTGGCGAACAGCATATCCTCGGCCAGAACGTTCGCGCCCGTGAGCGTGTTCAGCAGCGTCGACTTGCCCGCGTTGGTGTAGCCCACAATGGCGACGACGGGGATGGCCGCCTTGCGCCGCTGGGTGCGATGCAGGGCGCGCTGCTTGCGCACGTCCTCCAGGTTGCGCTTGAGGGAGGCGATGATGCGGCTGATCTCGCGGCGGTCCACCTCTAGCTGCGTCTCACCGGGACCGCGCAGGCCAACACCCCCTGCCCCACCGCGCGCCGCCCCGCCGCCCGTCTGTCGCGCCAGGTGGGTCCACATGCGCGTCAGGCGCGGCAGGCGATACTCGTACTGCGCCAGCTGCACCTGGAGCTTGCCCTCGCGGGTATGGGCGTGCTGGGCGAAGATGTCGAGGATGAGGGCCGTGCGGTCGAGAATCAGCCCGCCCAGCGCCTCTTCCAGGTTGCGCTGCTGCCCTGGCGACAGCTCGTCGTCGAAGACAATGACCTCCGCCGCGCTCTCACGCTTTAGCAGTTCAATTTCCTCGACCTTGCCCTTGCCGACGTAGGTCGCCGGGTTCGGGTGGTTGAGCTTCTGGGACGTGCGACCCACCACGTCCAGCCCGGCTGTCTCCGCCAGCGCGCCTAACTCATCCAGCGACTCGTCGAGGGGAAACAGCGGATCCGAACCCTTGCGCTCCACGCCGACCAGAAGCGCCTTCTGGCGGGGCGGAGCCGTCTCGAAAGTGCGGTCATTTGCCATTGAAGTGGGTTAGGTCCTTTCGGCTACTTGGCCGCCACTGCCGTCGGTTCTAGCGTCTTGAGGCGGCGCACCGCCTCGCGCATGTCCGCCTCGGCGACGGCCAGCGACGCGCGTACATAGCCTTCGCCGTGTCGGCCGTACTCGCGACCCGGCGTCAGCCACACGCCCGCCTTGTCCAGGGCATACATGGCGTACTCATCGTCGGCCCAGCCGGCCGGCGTCCTGGCCCACACATACAGCGTCGCCTTTGGCCTGTCGGCCTCGAACCCTGCTGCGTTCAGCCCCTCGACCAGGATGTCACGCCGCGCCGAGTAGATGGCGTTGCGATCCTGCAGCCATGACTGGTCGCCCGTCAATGCCGCCGCCGAGGCCAGCTGAATAGCATTGGGGATACCCGTGTCAACGTTGCTCTTGACGCGGGACAGGGCTTCCAGCGCGACAGGGTTGCCAACGGCCATGCCGACGCGCCAGCCCGCCATGTTGTAGGTCTTGCTCAGCGAGTTAAACTCCACGGCCACGTCTTTCGCGCCAGGAATCTCCAGGATGCTGGGCGCGATGTAGCCGTCGTAGGTCAGGTCGCAGTAGGGGTTATCGAAGGCCAGCCACAGGTCGTGGTGGCGACACCAGTCGACCAGCGCGGCCAGCTCGTCCAGGGATGCGATCGCGCCGACGGGGTTGTTAGGGTAGTTGGCCCAGATGAGCGTCGCGCGCTTCAACACGTCGGCCGGGATGTCGTCCAGCCGGGGCAGCCAGTTGTTGTCGGCGTCCAGGGGCACGAAGTACGGCTCGGCGTCCACGAGATGAGCGGCGAAGGTGTACGTCGGGTAGCCTGGGTCGGGTACGAGCACCACGTCCCCCTGCCCTGCCCAGGCCTGGGTCGCGTGGGCCAGACCCTCCTTAGACCCGATAAGGGGAACGACCTCGGTTTTAGGGTCGATGGCTACCCCAAAGCGTTGCTGATAGTACCGAGACACTCCCTCGCGGAAGGCGGGCATGCCCGCGTAATTGGGGTAGCGATGGTTTAGTGGATTCTGAGACGCCTCGGCGAGGATGTCGACGATCCACTGCGGCGTGGGCAGGTCAGGACTGCCGATGCCGAGATTGATGACCTTCTCGCCCGTTGCGGCCTCGCGCTCGGCGATCTTCTTGTTGACACGAGCGAAGACGTAGGGCGGTACGTTGTCCATGCGGCTGGCGATGCGGGGCATGCGCGCCTCCTGGCGTAAGATGCGCCCAATTCTAGGCCCGCCCCCCAGCCAGTCAAATCTCTCCATCGCCTAGACGCCCCATAGCCGCAAGAGCCAGCAGACGGCCGGCACCACCGCCAGCGCGCTGTCGATGCGGTCCAGCAGCCCGCCGAAGCCGGGCAGCCACGCGCCGGCATCCTTCACCCCCGCCCGTCGCTTGACCCATGATTCCAGCAGGTCGCCCGCCGTGCCCAGCAGCGCGACGAGCAGAGGCAGGCCCAGCGCGGCGCTGGCGGGTACAGGCGGGCGCAGCGGCGCGAGCAGCCCCCAGGCCAGGTACGCCCCCGCCACGCTGCCCGCCAGCCCGCTCCATGTCTTGCCGGGGCTGACAGTGGGAGCCAGTTTGGGGCCGCCAACGCGGCTGCCAACCACGCACGCCGCCACATCCGTCAGCCCGACCATCACGCACAGCGCCACCAGCCACGCCACGCCGTTCGGTTGCATCCCCAGCACGACCGCCGTTGCCACAGGCCACACCACCCACACATAGGCGGCTACAGTGCGTCCTACGGTCGCCATGCTGGCCGACGCGCAGCGGGGCGCTCGTCGCGGGAAGAGCGCCGCAGCCACCAGAGCCACCAGCAGCGCCACCACGCCAAAGGCTGGCGGGAGCCACGGCAGCGCGCTGACGCGGAGGGCAACCACGACCATGGCGGCAGGCGCGGCCACCAACAGCAGGCGGCGGTTGCGCGTGTCGAGACTCAGCAGCGTCGCGGCCTCCCGCACCGCCTGCCAGGCGATCAGGGCAGCCAGAGCAACGGCAATGACGCCCCCCAGCCACAGTGCGCCGACACACAGGGTTACGATGCCGCCCCAGGTCAACCAACGGCGGAACCAGACGTGGCTCCGCAGGGCCGTGAGGTTGCCGCGCACCATTACCAGCAGCCCGGCCAGGGCAGCCGCGAACAGCGCCAACAGCGTCTCAATCAGTGGGGCCAGTACGGCTTGAGTGGTCATCGCGCCCTCCCTTGCCTATCGCTCGTGCGTCACGCCGTGCAGCCGCGCGACGCGCTGGGCCAGGCTGACCATCGAGCCGAGGAGGATGAGCCAGAACAGGAGCGTCAGCGGCCAACTGGCGGCCATTCCCAGCGCCAGCGCGTACAGGATGGCCAGCGCCACCATGCGGTCCGCCTTGGCGAACACTCCCGACGTCAGGCGCGGTGCGCCCAGCGACGACGCCAGCACCCCAACCAGCGATGTCATCAGCATGGCGCACAGGGCTACGAGGCCCAGGCGTGGCTCAACCGGTCCCACCAGAGCCAGCGGGGCCAGGAACAGCAGGTCACTCAGCCGGTCACCTAACTCGTTGAGAACCGCGCCCCACGGCCGCGCCGTGCCTGACCGCCGCGCGACCTGGCCGTCCAGGGCATTCAAGGTCAGGCGCAGCAGGGCCAGGGGCGGGATGAGCCACAGGACGGGCCATTGGGCGACCCAGCCCAGGCTGTGCAGCGTGGCTGCTATCGCGGCAGCAGTCACGGCGCTTGCCGTCAGCCAGTCGGCTTTGACGCCGCGCGCAACAAGGCGCATCTCGATGCTGCCGAGGGCCGTCTGGAAACGAGGCTTGAGGGTGTAGAGGCTCATTGTTCCTCCCATGAATCGGGTTGTCCATGCCCCTATTACACCCCCTGGCGACTGCCACTACCAGCCATCTGACCGCCAAAAACCGCCACGGCTGGCGACTGGCGCGTTGGTCTGCCTTTGCGCCCTGTCTGGGTCTGTGCTATGCTGCTGTTGGTGGTTTGAGAGGTTCGCGGCGTGTAGTTTACTATGGCTATACGAAGGCCACTGGGAGAATCGGACATGCGAGCCGTAGACATTATTGCCCGCAAGCGCGATGGTCACGCGCTGACGACGGCCGAGATCGACTGGTTCGTCGCTGGTTTCACCCGTGGCGACGTGCCCGACTATCAGGCCGCCGCCTGGCTCATGGCGGTGCTTCTGCGTGGCATGGACGACCGCGAGACGGCCGACCTGACGATGGCGATGGCGCGATCCGGTGACATGCTGGACCTGGCAGGCGTCGCGCGACCCGTGGTCGACAAGCACTCCACGGGCGGTGTCGGCGACAAGATCACCCTGGTTGTCGCGCCGATGGTAGCCGCGACGGGGCTGCCGGTGGGTAAGATGTCGGGGCGGGGGCTAGGCTTCAGCGGCGGGACGCTGGACAAGCTAGAGGCCTTCGACGGCCTCTCCATCAACCTGACCACGGAGCAGTTCATCCAGCAGCTCCGCGACATCGGGCTGGTCATCGCCGGGCAATCCGCCGACCTGGCCCCAGCCGACGGCAAGCTCTACGCGCTGCGCGATGTCACCGCAACGGTGGAGAGCGTGCCGCTCATCGCCAGCTCCATCATGAGCAAGAAGATCGCGGCCGGCGCAGATGCGATTGTGCTGGACGTGAAAGTCGGGCGCGGCGCATTCATGAAGACGGAGGCGGAGGCCCTGGCCCTGGCGCGGGCGATGGTAGACATCGGCCGCGGCCTGGGACGACGAGTAGCGGCGGTCGTGTCGAGCATGGACCAACCCCTCGGCCACGCCGTCGGCAACGCCCTGGAGGTACGCGAGGCCATCGAGACGCTCCAGGGTCACGGCCCCGACGACCTGCTGACCGTCGCTCTGGCCGTTGGCGGCCAGATGCTATTCCTGGGCGGCAAGGTCGCCAGCGTCGAAGCGGGCGAAGCCGCGCTTCGCACGACCATCGCCGACGGCCGCGCCCTTGCCAGGCTACGCGACATGGTGGTAGCCCAGGGCGGTGACGGTCGGCAGGTGGACAACCCCGCTCGCCTGCCTGGCGCGCCGGTGGCTCTGGCCGTGCCAGCCCCTCGTGAGGGCTACATCACCCACCTGGACCCGCTGGAGATCGCCCTGGCGGCGGTCGAGCTGGGCGCGGGACGCGCCAGGAAGGGCGACCCCATCGATCCCGCGGTTGGGCTGGTAGTCGGGCCGAAGGTGGGGCAGCGTATCCACGTGGGCGAGACCCTGGTCACGATCCACGCCGCCAACGACGAGGCGGCCGAAGACGCCGCCGAGCGCGCCCTGGCCGCCTGCACGATTGGCCCCGCCCCTGTCGAGGCCCTGCCCCTGATTCGTCACATCATCGACTGACGCAGCGCTATTCCTTCACGAACTTGAACAGACCTGCCCCGCACACAGGGCACGTCCCCTTCAGGGCCGCGCGCCCGTTGGCGGTGGTGTAGCTCTCAACCTTCGTCATCGGGCGCTGAGTCTTGCAGCGGACGCAGTACGCCGTAATGCCCTCGGCCGCCTCCGGCTCCGTCGGCGGCATCGTTGCGCCCGTCGTGTCCGCCGCGCTGTCGCTCGGCTCCGCCACCTCCGAGGTTGGCAGCGTGATCCGAGGCTCCTCCGCTCGGTCGTGGCGCGTGGGTGCGGCGGGGATATAGGGCGACGGCGACGCCTGACGACGCATGAGGAACCACGCGCCGAGCGCGCCAACCAGCGTGCCAACCAGAAGCTCAATCATCGCTGTGCCAGCCTCCTTCTACCAATCAGCCTGTCGGCGCTCTTCGAGGACACGAGCGTAGATTTCCTGCGTTCGCGCCGCGACTCGCCCCCAGTTGTAGTTGTCGATCACCCGGCGGTAGGCATTCTCGACGCGAGCCGCCGCCCAATCGGGGCGATTCAGGGTATGCACGATGCACCACGCGAGGGAATCGGGGTCACCCGGCTCCGCTGTCATGCCAGTGACGTGATTCTCCACCACCTCGGTCAGTCCGCCCACGCTGGAGACGACCACCGGCACGCGCGCCGCCATCGCTTCCAGGGCCACGATGCCAAACGGCTCGTAGAGGCTGGGGAAAGCCGCCACATTGGCCGCCTGAAACAGGAGGCGCTTGTCAGCGTCACTGATATACCCGGCAAACTGGACGGCCCGATCGAGGCCCAGTCGATCCCGCTGAATGCGCAGCTCATCGAGCATCGGGCCCTGGCCGGCAATCACGAAGCGTACCTTCCGCGCCTCGGCCAGGATGCGGGGCGCTGCATCCAGCAACACGTGCAAGCCCTTCTCCCAGACTGCGCGACCCACGTAGAAGATGACGCGCTCGTCGTCGGCCGCGTAGCGACGGCGAAGCGGCGCCACGACCCTGGCCGGCCGGAGGGCAAAGTCAGCCAGGTTGACGCCATTCGGAACCACGTCGACCTTGTCGCTCGGCTCGCCGAAGTACGTGATAAGCTCGTGAGCCATGTAGTAGCTGGTCACGATGACCCGCCAGCCCTCGCTGGCCAGGTCATCCTCGACGCGGTTGATGGCCAGTGACAGGTCGGTGGGCAGATGACCGCCCCACCGCCCGCGCTCCGTCGCGTGGATGGTAACGATGAGGGGCGTCTTCCACTGATGCTTGAGTCGCACCGCCGCATACGCCACCAACCAGTCGTGCGAGTGAATCAAGTCGAACCCGCCCAGGCTTTCGGCGAGGACTTCCGCCACACGGGCCAGTTCACGGTTGGCGAGCTGGGTATCCCGCAAGAGCGCGCCCGTTCGGGGTGGCGTGTCCACGCGATAGATCGTCACGCCCGCGTTCGGCGTCTCCACAGACTCGCCACCGCGGTCACGCGGCGTAACGACGTGGACCTCCACGCCCCGTGCCGCCAGCGCCGGAGCCAGGTTATCGACGTGCCTGCCGAGGCCGCCCACCATATTGGGCGGGTACTCAGAAGATAGCATGAGTACGCGCATAGTGTGTATAGCGTGTCGCGCGGCGGCTCCGCCGCGCCTGCTATTCCTGGCTCCCTTACTTCGCTGCGTTCACGTTGCGAACGTGCTCTTCAAAGGTCTTGGCGAACACGTGCGAGCCATCCTTCTTCGCCACGAAGAACAGATAGTCCGATGGCGCGGGCGACAGGGCAGCTTTGATCGCCGCCAGGCCGGGGTTGGCAATCGGCCCCGGCGGCACGCCCGCGTTCAGGTACGTATTATACGGCGACTGGAACTTATAGTCCTCTTGGGTCAACGGCCGCCACCACGACTTGCGCTCCTTGTCGTAGCCCATGGCGTACTGAACAGTTGGATCAGCGTCCAGTTTCATGCCCTGGTTGAGGCGGTTGGAGTATACCCCCGCAATGAGCGGCTGTTCCTCGGCGATGCGCGCCTCCCGCTCGACGATGGCGGCCAGGGCCAGCACGGCTTGCAGGCTGCCCAGCTTCGACGCGGCGGCGGCCTGCTGCACGTCGGGCGCCACCTTCGACCCAAAGTTGTCCAACAGGCGGTTGATGACCTTCCGCGCGTCTGAGTCCGTGGTATCGAAGGTGTATGTATCCGGGAACAGGTAGCCTTCCAGCCCGGACGCCGCCCCTTGCTGCGGCAGGAAGGATTGTTTGAAGCCCTCGCCCGATTTCACCAGGCGCATAAACTCCTCGGAGTCGGCCAGCCCCTGGCTGGCGACCAGGGCGGCGATTTCCTCGGCCCGCCACCCCTCGGGGATGGTGATCGTCACCGACGGCGGGCGACCCTTCTGGAGCGCACCGGCAATCTCGCGCGCCGTCATCGTCCGCCGCAACTCATAGGAGCCGGCCTCCAGCTTGGTATCAATGCCTTGCACGCGCAGCAAGACTCGGAATGCCTCGGCGTCCTTTACCAGGCCGAGGCCCGCCAGCTGCTGGGCCACCGTCGCGGCCGTCTCGCCGGGCTTGATCTCGAACCGCACCGGGCTGGGGTCCGTACCCGCTGGCGTATCCGCATCGCCTGCGCCCAGCAACGCTTGTAGCCGTCCGGCCACGTTGCCCGCCTCCGCGCCAGCGCCTACCTCAGCGGAGGCGGCGCCGCGCACTGGCTCGCTGCGCTCGTGCCACGTGCGCCACACGGCGCCGCCCACCAGGAACGCCCCAAGCAGGGCTACCAGCGCCAGACTCAAGCCGAGAATCTGGCGCGCGGGTCTCGAATCTTTGCGCTGCTGCTCGCGATAGGCGGCCAAGCCGCGCGACTCGCGGGGATCTCTCGCGTTCAACGATCTTGCTCCTCACGTCGCCGCCGCGCTCGCTTCTCGCGGCCACCACGGCGACGAGGCTCAGATTCCGACGGCGTATCCGGCGGTAGGAGGCCGTAATCAGGGCGCATCCTCCGCTGGGCATCCAGGTACTCTTGTAGGATAACGGCGGCGGCCACCGCATCGATACGCGGCTTTTGGTCACGGCTGGTGACGCCCTGTCGTCGCAGGATATCTTCCGCGCTCACCGACGACAGCCGCTCGTCCCAATAGACCATAGGCACGGCGATACGCTCCCCCAGTAGTCGGCCGAAGGCCACCACACGCTCGGCCTGCGGCCCCAACGAGCCGTCCATGTTCCGTGGCAGCCCCACGACCACCGCGACCGGCTGCCACTCATGAATCAATGCGTCCAACGCCTCCAGGGCCTGCGCCGCGCTACGGCGCTCAATCGTTATCAGGCTGCGGGCCAGATAGCCCATCTCATCACTCACAGCCACGCCGATGCGCCGCTCGCCCACGTCGAGAGCCAGGATGCGCCCGCTGACCTCAGTCATCGCCCGTTCTCCAGCACGATCACGTCGATACGGGCCGGTAGCCAGGGCAGGCGGCGCGGCAGCCACGCCAAACGCTGCCAGACCGGGGTCAGCCACGAAGTCTCGATACCCACCAGTGGCGGCTCGGCCAGCGGGCCTAGACGGGCTGCCGCGGCCGCCGCCTCCTGCGTGCCGAGACCGCGCACCGCGTTGCGCACCGCGTTGCGATCTACCAGCGCCTCGACCTGCGCGCGAGCCGCCACGGGGAGCGAAATCTGCCGCCCATCGGCCGCCACCTGGCTCGCCTGATCACCCACCGCCAGGCGAGTCTGGTCCGAGAGCAGGCGCCAGCCGTCGGGAACCCGCCGCGCCATCAGTTGTGCGGCGACCTCCTCAATGCGCTGCGGATCATACCCCAACCCCGTCGCGCGCAGTCGCATCGTGAGCGTCCCCTCAGCGCGGCGGGCCGGTTCCAGGTCGAAGCGCTCCGAGACAATGCTCGTCCGGAGGGTGGCCGGGTCAAGTATCTCACCGGGGGCCAGTTGCGCACGCAGCCCGGCCAGGGCCTCGTCGGTCAAGCGATCCTCCAACGCCGCCCGCGCCGTGGCGCGGTCCTCGTCGGTCACCTCAGGCGGCACGCGGGTTGTTCCGCCCTCGGTCGGGCGATCGTTGACCACAGCAACACTGCTGGCCCACGCCGGCTCGATGGCATTGATGGCATAGGCCGGCACGTTGCCCGCCTCACCGGCCTCTAGAGCCACGATGGTCGCGCGAGCCGTCGCCCCAACATCGCCCGGTAGCGTCACCTTCTCTGTGGTGCGGAAGCGTACCCGCGCCCCCGACGTGGTCTCCACCACAGCCCCCACGGGAACCGTCACCGCCTCCGAGCGTCGATTGAGCAACTGCACCGACCCGGCGGCCCGCTCGTCGGCAGGCTGGCGCTCGTCGCCGGCCGACAGATCGGCGCGCGCCTCAGCAGTCGCCTCCAGGCCACGACCGCGTGCGACACCGACCGCGTCGTCGGCCACCGCCCCGCTCACCACCGTCACCGTCAGCACGGTATCGATAGCCTGGCGCGCCGGGCGGACCAGCACCAGACCCGTCGGCAACGTGGACACAGCCAGCAGGGCCAGCGTAGCGCCCGCCACGACGGTCAGCGCCAACACCAGCAGGCGCACAGCCAGGTTAGGGCGGCCAGGTCGGCGGAGCGCAGGGCGCGGTAGCGGTGGCCGGCGCCGCAGGTCCTCTCCCCGCTGGACCGCGCGGATCGGCCACCCCGCCACCGCGTGACGCCACCCACCCCCCAGCGCCGCTGGCGCCCGACGATACACCGGCAGCCCGGCTGTCCGCGCCGCCGCTCGTACCGACCCATCGGCCGACACCACCGCCAGGCGCTTGTCCGCCTCGGCCGTGCGCCGCGCCAGCCACTCGAAGTCGGCCTCAGACCAGCGCGCCCCCTTTGGCACGATGAGGATGACCGTCCCCGCCGCGCCCCGCATGCGGCGCACGGCATCGCCGACAGTCTCGGCCGCATGGAGTTCGAGGACGGTCAACCGCAGCGCGGCCCCGCCCCCATTCAAGCCGCTCACGCCTGCTTTACTTGCTCCTGAACAAACTCGGCCACGCGCGCCAGAGCTTCGTCGAGCTTGCTCGCATCGCGGCCGCCGGCCGTCGCCATGTTGGGCCGCCCGCCGCCACCGCCGCCGACAAGGCTCGCCACCTGCTTGACCAGCGTGCCGGCGTGGTAGCCCTTCGCCACCAGGTCCGGCGTCACCGTGGCGACCAGGAAAGGCTTGTCGGCGATGACGCTACCGAGGACGATGACGCCGGAGCCAAGCCTGTCACGCAGCCAGTCGGCCATCTCGCGCATGCCCTCGGCGTCACTCGCCTCGACCGCCGCGCTGAGAACCGTCACGCCGTTGAGCGCCCGCGCCTGGTCCAGCAGCCCCGTCAGGTTGCCCTGGCTCAGTCGACGCCGCGCCTCAGTTAGTTCACGCTGCACGGCGCGTAGCTCATCCTGAAGCTCGCTGACCCGCCGTGGCACATCCTGGGGCGTCGTCTGCAAGGCGTGGGCCGCCTGGGACAGAGCGCGCAGGCCGTCTTCCACCAGGCGCTCCGCCTCCGACCCTGTCACGGCCTCGATGCGGCGCAGGCCCGCGCCCACGCTGCTCTCGGCGACGATGCGGAACTGGCCGATCTGACCGGTGTGCTGCAAGTGAGTTCCGCCGCACAGCTCCCGGCTGACGGGGACGTCGCCGCCGATGCTCACCATGCGCACCATGTCGCCATACTTCTCGCCGAACAGGGCCATTGCACCGAGTCGGCGCGCCTCGTCCTGGCCTGTCGTTACCCAGTCCACCGGCAGGTCGGCGCGGATGAGGGCATTGACCCGCGCCTCGATCTCGCGCAACTCCTCGTCCGACAGGGCTTGCAGGTGGGCAAAGTCGAAGCGCAGGCGGTCCGGCGCGACCAGGGAGCCGCGCTGCTGGGCGTGCCCGCCGATGCTATCCTGCAAGACACGGTGCAGCAGGTGTGTGGCGGTGTGGTTGCGCATGATTTCCAGGCGGCGCTCCCCGTCCACCCGCGCGCTGACCGGCGCGCCCCGGTGCATCGAGCCGGCCGTCACGCGCCCGCTGTGGACGGTGATACCCGGCACAGGAGCCTGGCTATCCTCGATCTGGGCCACGCCCATCTCGCCGATAAGCTGGCCGGTGTCCCCCACCTGACCGCCCGCCTCAGCGTAGAAGGGCGTCGTGTCCAGGACAATCTCGACCTGGTCCCCCTCCTCGGCCGTGTCCCCCGGCTCGCCGTTGACTACGAGATAGACGACCGTGGCATCGGCGATCAGCTCACCGTAGCCGACGAACCGGGTACGCGGCAGGTCCAGGCGGCGGTAGCGCTCCCCCGCTTCCGTGACCGTGAACTTGCCCCGCGAGCGGGCACGCTCGCGCTGTTGGGCCATGAGACCCTCGAAGCCAGCGCGGTCGATGGTCATGCCCTGTTCCTCCGCGATGACTCGCGTCAGGTCGGGCGGGAAGCCATAGGTATCGTACAAGCGGAAGACGTCGTGGCCGGGCACGGTCGCGCCGCCCTCGGCGCGTAGCCGGGCGATGGTCGTTTCCAGGAGCGCCGAACCCGCGTCAAGGGTACGCTGGAAGCGTTCCTCCTCCAGAGCGATGACGCGCTGGATGAAGGCGCAGCGGTCAACAAGGTCATGGTAGTGGCCGCCCATATGATCGATGACGGCCTGCGCCACCTGGCCGAGGAATGGCCCCGTAAAGCCCAGGCCTTTGCCATAGCGCATGGCGCGCCGCATGATGAGGCGCAGGACGTAGCCCCGCCCTTCGTTGCTGGGTAGCACGCCATCGGCGATCAGAAAGGTCATGGCCCGCCCGTGGTCGGCCACGACCCGGTAGCCGACGTGCCTGGCCTGCGCCTCGGCCACGCTGTCCCCCAACAAGGCGCGGGTGCGTTCCAGGATGGGCGTGAACAGGTCGGTGCCGTAGTTGGTATAGACGCCCTGACGGACAGCGCACACCCGCTCCAGGCCCATGCCGGTGTCCACGCCCGGCTTGGGCAGCCGTTCCCGCGTGCCGTCGGCGCGCTGGTCGTACTGCATGAACACCAGGTTCCAGATTTCGAGCCACCGCCCGCAGTCGTTGTCCAGGGCGACCGAGCAGTCGGGACGGCCGCAGGTGCAGAACTCAGAGCCGAAGTCCCAGTGTAGCTCAGAGGTTGGCCCGCACGGCCCCACGTCGCCCATCATCCAGAAGTTGGTCTTGTCGCCCATGCGATGCACGCGCTCCGGCGGCAAGCCAATCTCGTTAACCCAAACGTTGTAGGCCTCGTCATCGTCACGATAAACGGTCGAAACGATGCGATTTCCCGGCAGCCCCATCACCTCGGTCATGAACGTCCAGGCATAGTGGATCGCGTCGCGCTTGAAGTAGTCGCCGAACGAGAAGTTGCCCAACATCTCGAAGAAGGTGTGGTGGCGCGGCGACGGACCGACATTCTCCAGGTCGTTGTGCTTGCCGGACACGCGCATGCACTTCTGGGCCGTCGTCGCGCGGAGGTAGCTGCGCTTCTCTGTGCCCAGGAATGTGTCCTTGAACTGCACCATGCCGGCATTGGTGAACAGCAGCGTCGGGTCATCCGGCGCCAGCGACGAGCTGGCGACGATAGTGTGTCCATTCTGCTTGAAGAAGTCCAGGAAAGCGCGCCGAATCTCCGCGCTGGTCATGCACTCGCTCATGTCGCCTCCAAAAGCCCATTTGCGTATTCTAGTGTTCGTTCCACGTTGTGTCAACAAAAAAGCCCGTCCTTCTTAAAGGACGAGCCAAATGCCCGTGGTACCACCTTGCTTGGGAACTACTTCCCCACTTGTCGAGCCTCGTGTTCAAGGCTCTGCCCCGCTAACGGTGGGCCACCGGCCGAAGCTACTGGCGGCGAGCGCCGCGTTCACCAGGCGTCTCAGGGGTGGCGTTGGGCGCATCGCGGCATCGGGCTTTCACCTCCCCCCGACTCTCTGTGGCCGCCTTGCTGCGCTTACTCTTCCCCATCACCGACATTCACATCAATTGTACAGAGTATTATAGCGATCCCTGCGCGCTGCGTCAAGCTTTAGCTTATCGGCTGTTCGTTGGATCATCTATCGCCCGTTCAGCCGCCTGTATTCTATGACTACACGAAAGAAGAGTTCTTACGCTGCCGTCGCCGCCTGCTCCGCCTCCCCTTCTGTCACCAGCGCCACGAACTCTTCGACGTCCGTACACGTCAGTAGCCGTGTGCGATACTCAGTGAGCGAGCGAATGCCCTCGATGTAGCGCACAACGTGCTTGCGCAGCAGGATCAGCCCCAGCTCCGGCCCGTAGAAGTCCAGGTTCAACGCCAGATGCCGCCGCACGAGAGCGATTTTCTCGTCCAGCGTCACCTCGCGTGGCTCGCGGCGAGCGAAGATCCACGGATTGCCGATGGCTCCACGCCCAATCATCACCCCATCGCAGCCGGTGTGCGCCTTCATGTGCAGGATATCAGCTGGCGTCCGCACGTCGCCATTACCCAGCACCGGGATACTCACCGCCGCCTTGACCGCCGCGATGGCGTCCCAGTCTGCCATCCCCCGATAGGCCTGCTGCTTCGTGCGTCCGTGTACCGCAATGAGCGACGCGCCACTGTCCTCCAGGATGCGCGCCACGTCGAGGTAGTTGCGGCTGGTGTCGTCCCAGCCCAGGCGTATCTTGCCGGTCACGGGGATCGGGAGCGCGTCGGTCAGGCGGCGGATGATGCGCCCGATTTTCGGTGGGGCGCACAAAAGACCGGCTCCGGCGCCGCGCCCCGCGATGGTATCCACCG
>DAOUDG010000079.1:0-32159 GCA_034431435.1 Anaerolineae bacterium
GGCTTCGGAAGCAACTCGCGCGTCCCGTCCGCCCGCTGGTCGTACTGCATGAACACCAGGTTCCAGACTTCGAGCCAGCGGCCGCAGTCGTTGTCGAGCGCGACCGAACAGTCCGGGCGGCCGCACGTGCAGAACTCCGGCCCGAAGTCCCAGTGCAGCTCTGACGTCGGCCCGCACGGTCCGACGTCGCCCATCATCCAGAAGTTGGTCTTGTCGCCCATGCGGTGCACGCGGCCCGGCGGCAGGCCGATCTCGTCCGCCCACACGTTGAACGCCTCGTCGTCGTCCTGGTAGACAGTGGCGACGATGCGCTCGCCAGGCAGGCCGAGGGCCTCGGTCATGAAGCGCCAGGCATAGTGGATAGCGTCGCGCTTGAAATAGTCGCCAAAGGAGAAGTTGCCCAACATCTCGAAGAAGGTGTGATGCCGTGGCGAGGGGCCGACATTCTCGAGATCGTTGTGCTTACCCGACACGCGCATGCACTTCTGGGACGTGGTGGCGCGAACGTAGCTGCGCCTCTCCGTGCCCAGGAACGTATCCTTGAACTGCACCATGCCCGCGTTAGTGAAAAGCAGCGTTGGGTCGTCAGGAACCAGTGGCGAGCTAGCGACAATGGTGTGCCCGTGCTGCTGAAAGAAGTCGAGGAATGCCTGGCGGATCTCCCCGCTGGTCATATTGGCGCTCATACTGCCCTTCCTGTGCCGACCCACCGCCAGCCCGGCGGCGGCCGACTCGACGAATTGTAGTGACGGCTCCAGGCTGTGTCAACAAAAACGGCCCGTCCTTGTCGAAGGACGAGCCGCAGCCCGTGGTACCACCTTGCTTGGGGGCCATGCCCCCCACTCATGGGCGCTCGCGCGTTGCGCCCTGCCCCGCTAACGGGGGGCGGCCGGCCACGACTACTGGCGCAGGCGCGCGTTGGCCGTGGCGTCTCCGGGGTGGCGTTCCGCTCGCGCTACGGGTCGGGCTTCCACCGCCCCCGACTCTCTGAGCCGCGCTATCGAGCGTACTCTTCCCCATCCTCGACTGTCTGGGATTACGCGCAATTATACACCTGTCTGCATCCGCTGTCCAACCCGGATGGGCGACCTGCGCATCCTCTTTCTGGTCGATTCGCACTAGACTGTGCGCGTATAGCCGCTGGTGACTACACGAAGATCGCGCCACACACGAGCACGACCCCCGCACTCCAGCAGGAGGGCCGCCCCTATCGGGCGGGGGATTCAGCGGCGGCCGGCGGCCGCCGCAAGGGCGCGCTCACCTCGTGGAAGAAGCCCAGAATCTCGCGGTACGACTGCAGCATGCCCGTCTCGTAGTAGGGAATGTCGTTCTTCTCGCAGTAGGCCTTCACGATGACCTGGCTTTCGCGCAAGCGGTTGCGCGGCATGGTCGGGAACAGGTGGTGCTCGATCTGGTAGTTGAGGCCCCCATACCAGAAGTCGATGACCGGGTGCGAGACCACATTGCGCGCCGTCACCACCTGACGATGCAGGAAGTCGATGGGGTCGTCCTTGTCAAGGATGGGCATGCCCTTGTGGTTAGGCGCGAACACGGACGCCAGGTATAGCCCAAACACCGCCTGCTGGACCAGAATCCACACCAGGCCGCCCCAGAACCCCATCAGGTAGAAGGCCAGCCCCAGGAGCCAGACCAGGCTCAGCACGACCAGCATCGCTTCCAGCGCCCACTGACGGGGGCGCTTGTCGAACAAGAAGCGCAGGCTGTCAACGTGCATGCCCCAGCCTTGCAGGGTGCACAGGGGGAAGAAGAACAGGGCCTGGTACTTGACGATGAAGCGTTGCAGGCCCCGCTTTTCGAGCGCCTGCTCCTCGGTGAAAGCCAGGACGGGGATATCCACGTCAGGGTCGAGGTCGAGCTGGTTGGGGTTGCTGTGGTGGGCGTTGTGCTTGTCCTCCCACCAGGCGCGGCTGATGCCGATGATGAGGTTGCCCGCAAGAAGGCCCAGGATGTCGCGCCGCCAATCGGTCTTGAGGAACTGGCGGTGGCCCAGGTCGTGGCCCATGAAGCCGATCTGGGTGAACACGAAGGCCAGGAACACCGCGTCGAGCAACCGTAGCCAGTAGCTATCGACGGCAATGAGGAAGGCCAGCGCAGCGACCAACATCACCGCGTTGCGAATGACCTGGGCGGTGTAGTAGCCGGGCTGCTTCTCCATGAGGCCGCGCTCGCGCATCATGCGCTTAAGCTCGGCATAGCTCGCGTGGTCCGCTTCGCTCGGCGTGTGTGCGGCGGCGATGAACGCAGGGTCCAGGCCGGGGGAGTGGGCAGGGGCAGCAGGCATGGTGGGATGTCCTCGCGGGTTCGATGTGTCGATAGAGAGGCTTCATCATAGCATCAAACCGGGCATTCCCCAAGAACAGGCACAAGGAAAGCGCGCCCGATGGGGGCGCGCCTTCGTGGAGCAACTGCCGGCGAGGGAGCTACTCAGTCCTCAAGGACGAAGGTGACGAGCATATTCACCTGGTACTCGATGATGGACCCACCCTCGACGCGAACGGTTTGTTCCTTGATCCAGGCACTCTTGACGTTGCGCAGCGTCTTGTTGGCTCGCTCGACGCCCAGCTTGGCAGCATCGTCAAAGCTCTTGTTCGAGGTCGCGCTGATTTCCGTGACACGGGCAACGGACATGAGACACCTCCCTGGGTAATGCGCGACGATGGCGCGCTTGGTTACGCTACGCCCATTATATGACGTTTCGCGGCATGACACAAGGGGCAGTCACCCATCCTGCCAGGGAGTCGGCGCCCGGCGCGGGGCCGATGTCCGTCACGGCGGCAACGGCGACTCGGGCTGGCCTGGACACAAGGGCGTGACGCCCTCGAAGTCGAAGCGGGCAAATGGTCGGCCGTAGTACTGGATCGGGAAACCTTCGGATGCGGCGGCGACATCGCCCGGCGCGACGGCCGTCTGGGGCACGAAACGCTCGACCTTCACCGCCGCCAGCCCCACCACGTTGCGCACGAACTGGCCGTTGCCGTCGAAGACGTCATGCTCCCAGTAGGTAGCGCTGATGACCGCGCTGCCCTTGAAGCCGGGGTTGATCCACCCCCAGGTCGACAGGTCAATGTACTCGACCTGCTTCTCATTCAGCTTCTCGCACACAAAGTCCAGCAGCCCATTCTGGTCATAGACGAAGATGGCGAAGTCCGTGAAGCCCGGCTTGGGCACCAGATTCTGAATCGCCAGCTCTGTCTGCACCTGGAGCGTGTTGCCGCGCTGCAGGAAGCTGGGGACGGCGATAAGCCCAACGCCGGAGTAGGAGTTGTACCACGAGCACCAGGCCGTAGGCGCGCCACCCTCGCAGCCTACTTGCCAGACGAAGCCCTGTTCCTGCGGGAACAAGTTGTACGCGACCGCCTGTACGGGCGTGGTACGCGCAGCGCTGGCGTATTGGAGCAGTTCGGCGACGGCGGTGACCGGGGGAGCCATTGCCAGGCTCTCGCCCGGCGTCTCCCAGCCCTGACTCTCGACCCGCACGGCCCCTACGTACTGGGCAGGCAGATTGTTGACCAGGGGCAGATAGAAGCTCTGCTCCCCACGCGGGCACACCCAGTCGACCAGAGTGGTGATGATGCCACCCTTGTGATCAAGGAAGTAGACCTTGACCTTCGCCGCTATGATCCCGGACATATTCTGCACGTAGACTCGCGTGTCCCAGCCGTTCTGCTCTCGGTACAGCAGCGGGCCATACAGCACCTGGGAGCCGCCTTCCTGATCCGCGCAGTGGCCGCCAAAGGCAAAACACAGCGAGGCGGGCCGGCCGTGATAGCTCATCAACACCGAAGGGCTGACCTGATCGACCACTATGCCCAGCGGCTGGGTCGAGCGAATCCAGACGCTGCCGACAAAGCCGGGCGGGATGCAGCCGGCCACCGAGAAACGCTCTGAATAGCCCGGCGCCAGCGCCATCACCTCGCACACCTGGGCGCGCAGGCAGTCGTCCTGGGCCTTGAACCACAGCTCGATGCTGGTGCACGCGGAGCCGCTATTCTGGATATACAGCCAGGAGTTCATGCCCATGAAGCCGGAGTAGACGACGGGGGCGTAGTACGCGAAGCCGCCGAAGACCGGGTCATAGCGGCCATCCATCATGGCGGAGACGCCGCTGTAGGCTGCGCTGATGACCTTCGTCACGTCGCCCTCGCTGGGACTGCGCCGCACAACCTCCACCGCAATCGGCTCACCCGCGAAGGGATCCCAGTCGAAGGGGAAGCCACCCGGCGTCATGTTGACGCCCGGCCAGCCTTGCGGCCACTTGCCGGCCTTGCGGAACGTGTCCAGGTCGAGGCAGTCCCACGTCAGCGGGTCGTAGCTGAACGCAATCGCGCTGCGGGCGGCCCGCGATACCTGATTACTGGTCCAGATCCAGCTCGAACCGGGCTTGAGCAGGCCTGTGCATTCCAGCTTGAAGGGCGGCTGGACCTGTGGCTCGCAGAAGCCAGGACTCTGGGCAAACAGTAGCAGGGCGATCTTAGTGCGGGTCGCCCCCACATTCTGCGCCTCGATGATCCAGTCCACCGGCTGGCTGGTCCCCGCCGCCTCGCCCAGCACCGGCAACTGCACGTAGGTTCCTGGGGTTGGATCCGCCAGGGCCGTCTGGCCGCTGACGGCGGCGGCGCCCAGCGCCAGGCCCAGCGCCAGAGCCACAAACAATACACTCATCCCAAGCGCGCGTCGCACCACAACCTCCCCAGCCTGGTCCTGCCTGGCGCGGCCTCGCCACCGAGGCGGGTTGCATCACCGACAGTTCCAGGGAACCACTACACGTCCTGCTCTTACCATGTGTAACGCGATTCGTTGGATGGGAGATACGCGAGGGTTGCCAGTTGCCCGGCGGCGCGAAGTGGGGTAGTATGGACGGCATTGGGGGGTGGGTTGTCCCGGGGAGGGTCGGCATGGACAGCAACGAGCTGAAGACGATTTTCGAGTTCGAGGGCGCGTATGGCGGACGCCAGAGCCGCGACCAGGTGATTCGCGCGCTGCGTGAGGCTCTGGCTATCCTGGAGATTACCCACGCGCAGGATATCCTGTGCCCGCCGTTCCGCATCCAGGCCAACGTCGAGGAGGAGTAATGGTCGGGCGCGACAAGCGCTTCATCGCCATCGCCGGGAATATCGGCGTTGGCAAGTCCACTCTCACGGGGCTGATGGCCCAGCGGCTCGGCTGGAAGCCCTTCTTCGAGGCCGTCGACGATAACCCCTATCTGGCCGACTTCTACGCCGACATGTCGGCGTGGTCCTTCCACTCCCAGGTATTCTTTCTCTCGCGGCGGCTCCAGCACCACCGTCACATTCTCGACCACCCGACCAGCGCGCTCCAGGATCGCTCCGTGTACGAGGACGCGGAGGTCTTCGCCGCCAACCTGCACCGTCAGGGCCGGATGAGCCAGCGCGACTATGCCACATATCGCGGCCTGTACGACGGCGTCAACCTGTTCCTGCCACCGCCCGACCTGATGGTATACCTGCGGGCCTCGGTCGATACTCTGCTACAGCGCATCCGCCTGCGCGGCCGCGCCTACGAGCAGAGTATCGACCCCGAGTACCTGGCGCGCCTGAACATCCTCTACGACGAGTGGATCGACCGCTTCACTCTCTGCCCCGTCCTGACTGTGCCCGCCGATGAGCTGGACTTCGTGTGGCACACGCCCCACCTGGAGCTGATCATCCGCAAGGTCGAGGCGCGACTGAGCGGCCAGGAGATCGTCCGCTTCGACATGTAGCCGGCGGCCGATGGGCCTCTTGACCGGCTATCGCCGTGGACGTATCATACTCCCCATTGGGCACACGTTGCGAGGTAGGCGGTTTATGTCGACAAGTAAGCCATCCCCACCCCTGGAGCCGGTGAATCGCGTTGAATTCAACGCGGCCATCATTCATTTCTACCGAGGTGAACTGGGACGCGCCGACCACTGGCGCAGCCGCCTGGACACGACCACCAACTGGGCCATCGTCACCACCGCTGCCAGCATGAGCTTCGTGTTCGGCAATCGCGACAACGACGCCGTCGTGCTGCTGCTCGTCTCACTGCTGGTGTTCTTCTTCCTGGTCACCGAAGCGCGCCGCTATCGCCACTACGACATCTGGCAGAATCGGTTGCGCCTGCTCGAAACCGACTACTTCACCCCGATGCTGATGGGCTATACCCCCGGCCAGACCTGGCGCGACGTCATGGCCCGCGACCTACAAGAGCCTCGCTTTCGAATCTCGATGATGGAGGCAATGGGCTGGCGGCTGCGCCGTAACTACATGCCCATCTTCGCCATCCTCCTCGCGGCCTGGTGCCTCAAACTGTACTCGACACCCACCCCTGTCACCTCGCTGCAGCAGTTCATCGAACGCGCTGCCGTTCCCCCATTCCCCGGCATCGTCATCATCCTCATTGGTGTCGTGTTCAACAGCTTCCTGGTTTGGGTGGCCATGTCGAGCCGTAATCTACGCGGGGCAAGCGGCGAGATTCTACCGCGGGATGTGCCTGATGAGCTGCTGACCAGTCGTCCCTATCCCATGCCATGACCGCGACGCTCGTCATCCTGGCCGTCGCGTTCGTCCTGTTGCTGAGTGACCGCGTCCGCGCCGATCTGGTCGCCCTGTTGGTCGTCCTCGCGCTCGGCCTGACGGGCATCCTTACCGCCGACGAGGCTTTTTCCGGCTTCAGTCGCGGCGCTGTCGTCACCCTGTTCGCCATCTTCGTCGTCGCCGAGGGGCTGCGGAGGACGGGCGTCACGGACCGAGTCGGCGACTGGCTGCTGCGCGTTGGCGGCCGAACCGAGAGACGTCTCATCGTCACGGTCATGGGGGCAGCGGCAACCCTGTCACTGTTCATGAACAACATTGCCGCCGCCTCGGTGTTGCTGCCAGCGGTGTCGGGGGCAGCCCGCAAGGCTCGGGTCAGCGCATCCCGCCTGCTGATGCCCCTCGCCTTCGCTACCATCCTGGGCGGCATGGCCACCCTGTTCACCACCACCAATATCATCGTGTCCAGCTACCTGGTCAGCGAGGGTCTGCCTGGGTTCGGGGTCCTCGACTTCCTGCCCATTGGCGTCCCCATCGTGATCGCCGGTGTCCTGTACATGAGCGTTTGGGGCCGCCACGCCTTGCCCACCCAGTCACCCGCCGAGCGGCTGCAGGCCGACCGCCCGGCGGAGGATGACCTGGTGGGCATCTATCGCCTGGGCGAACGTCTCTTTCGCGCCCGCATTCCGGACGGTTCCATCCTCGTCGGCAAGCCGCTGGCCGAGGTCCCACTACGCCAGACGTACCACGTCAACGTCATCGCCATCCAGCGCGACGGCCAGACCAGCCTGGCGCCCTCGCCCCAGATGGTGTGCGAACGTGGCGACATCCTGACGCTACAGGGCAACATCGACGATTTCCGTGCCCGCGACACGCAGCCCTACCTGGAGATTCTGCCCCCGCGTGATTGGCAGCAGGACGACCTCGCTGTCGACGATATCGTCGTTGTCGAAGCCATGCTCTCGCCGCGCTCGGCCCTGATTGGGCAAACCCTCGCCGAGGCGCATTTCCGCCAGAAGTACGGCATGACCGCGCTGGCCGTCTGGCAGCAGGGAGGCCCGATTCGCACCAACCTCAGCAACCGACGGCTCAGCTTTGGTGATACCCTGCTCCTGCAAGGCCCGCGCCATCGCCTGGCCACGCTGCGCACGGAGCCGGACATCATCATCTTTCGCGAGCCAACCGAGGCGACCAACGTACCGCGCAAAGGCTGGCTGGCCCTCGGCATTCTGGTGGCGGCGGTCATAATCGCCGCCAGTGGACGTCTGCCGACGGCCGAGACGATGCTGGCGGCGGCGGTGCTGATGGTGCTGGGCAGCATCCTGACGATGGACGATGTCTATCGGTCGGTGGAATGGCGCAGCATCTTTCTGGTGGCGGGCCTGCTGCCCCTGGGGCTGGCGATGACCAAGACCGGGGCGGCGGACTTTCTGGCCGACGAGATCATCCGGTTCATCGGGCCGGCCGGGCCGTACGCGCTGATGGTCGGGCTGATTCTGTTCACGGCGTTGATTACCCAGGCGATGAGCGGCCAGGCCGTGGGGGCGGTCGTCGCCCCGATTGCCATTCAGGCCGCGCACCAGATCGGGGCCGACCCGCGCGCCATGGCGATGGGGGTGGCCCTCGCCACCTCCCTGGCATTTGTGACCCCCGTGAGTCACCCCGTCAATATCCTGGTGATGGGCGCGGGCGGCTACCACTTCCGCGACTATCTGCGGGTCGGGCTGCCCCTGACCGTCCTCGCCCTGATAATCATCCTGGCGCTGATGCCGGTCTTCTGGCCGCTGATGCCGCGCGCCTGAGGGCATCTCTCACGGGCAATTAATGCTGACCTCATGGTGGGTTAATGTGGGCACGCTAGACTGTCCCACGTGGACGAGAGTCCACCCCCCCTTGATAGAAGCCCGACGATGCCCGCGGCGGGGCATGGTTCGGGCTTCTAACATTTCGAGTCCCCGGTTCTTCCCAATTTTGCCCTGGTCGCGTTGCCTTGCGGCGATTCGTGCGTCCTGAATAGTATAGACCTTGACGACTCGCGCTCATCCGCGCCCCCACGGAGAGACCCATGCCGCCGTCCTTGACTCGCTGGATCGCCCTGTCACTACTGGCCCTGGTCGGGGTGGGCGCCGCCCTCGCCGCGCCCTCGCCGCGTGCCCAGGCATCGCTGCCTGAGACCTACTTTGTCGAGGCTGTCTGGCCGCTGAGCGTGGCCGGCGCGGCCGTCGCGCCCTCGGCCCTGGCGGTGGCCCCCGACGGCGGCCTGTACGCCGCCAGCGGCCGCTTCGTACCCACCACCGCGCAGGACATCATGGCTCGCGTTGGCCCCGACGGCTCACTGTCGTCGGCCGTCGGATTCAGCCACTTTGCCAATGCGATCGGCGTCGATGGCGGCGGCCGCCTGTATCGCCTGCTCGACGACAGGCTGCTGCGCTACGCCAGCAACGGCCAAGACGCGCAGATGGCGCAGGGCGTCCTGGCGGCGGCAACCGGCCTCGCCATCGTGGATGCGCCCAACGGCCCCATCGCCTACGTCGCTGCCGGTTCGGGCCTGACGCGCTTCATCAACCTCAAGCAAGACATTACCTGGAGCGCGGGCGTAGCCCTCACGCTGCCCGTCGCCGTGGCCGCCGCGCCAGATGGCAGCCTCGTCGTCGCCGACGCCGGCCCTCGTCAGGTCGTGCGCCTGGCAGCCAATGGCGCGCCGGTCGGCGCCCCCTTCCCTCTGGCCGAGGGGGCGATCCCGTGGCGGGTGGTGGTTGGCCCCGACGGGGGTGTGTTCGTGCTCACCCGCGACGGCCAGGTGCAGAGGTACACCGCCGACGGCGCGCTGCTGGCAAGCTGGGGAACGCCTGGCTCGCAGCCGGGCCAGTTCCTGTACCCGCGAGACATTGCCGTGGATTCAACTGGCCGCGTCTACGTGGCCGATACGGACAATCGACGTCTCCAGGTCTTCCGCGCGCTGGCGCCGGGCGAGGCCACACCAACACCGCTACCTACCCCCGACCCCAACCCGCCGTGCCTGGCGCTACCCGACAAAGTGATCTCGCCTTCGACCATCGTCCTGGGCGAGACGACGCGGGTCAGCCTGGGGGTGCGGAGTAGCTGCGCGGTCCAGACTCAGCCGGCCGACATTCTCGTCGTGATGGACACATCGCTGTCGATGGCCGAGGACGACAAGTCGGTACTGGCGAAGGAAGCGGCGCAGAACTTCGTGGAGGTACTCAACCTGGAGCGGGACCAGGTGGGGCTGGCCGAGTTCAACGACCCTGAGAACACGCGCGTGGTCCAGCCTCTGGGCCGTGACCGCTACCGGGTGCAGCGAGCGCTGGCAGAGTTGGGGCTTACCGGCGGTACGGACCTGGCGGCGGCGATTCGTGTCGCGCAGGCCGAGCTGGCCGGATCGCACCACTACCCGGCCAATGCCGCCGTGATGATTCTACTGACCGACGGCCAAAGCCCGCGCGCGCCAGCCCTGGCCGCCGCCGACGCCGCCAAAGCCGCCGGGACGCAGATCTTCGCCATCGGCATCGGCCGGGATGTCAACCAGGACCTGCTCGAACGCATCGCCAGCCCCGGTCTGTACTTCTACACACGCACGGGCGAAGATCTGGTGGACATCTACCAGGAGATTGCTCGCGTGGTTCAGGCCACCGACATTCGCAACGTGGTCATCACCGATACGCTCCGCTCCGACGTGCAGATCTACGGCTATGGCGACCCCAGCCCCAGCATCAGCGGCAAGACGCTCACCTGGCGCATCGACACGCTGCCCGTTCAGGGCATCACTGTCACCTATCAGATTCGGCCCGGCGTCGCAGGCGAGTACCCGCCGAGCGTAGGGCCAGCGGCGGGCCGTTTCATCGGTCAGGATAGCACGCCGGTGGCCTTCCCCTTCCCCAATCCGGCGCTCCGCGTCTTGCAGCCGACGGCGACGCCGACGGCTACCGCGACCATCACGCCGACGCCGACGCCAACGCGCACGCCAACGCCCAGCCCAACGCCGGCGGTGTATCGGACATATCTACCTTTGCTGAGCACATTCCAGGGGAGGAATTAGGTGGCCGGCGTCCCAGTCTCATCGACGCTTAAGCCGCGCCTAATGCGCGCTTAATGTCGGTGGGGGATACTACTCTCACAACAGTATACCCCCAATGATAATGCCTGGATAGAGGAGCGGCGGCCTCTTTCCGGGCCTTATCTATTTCAGCCGCTCGAAGATCCACACGCCGTCGGTGGCGTACACCTGGCGGAAGTCAGCGCGCTCGCGGAACATCTCCGGCTTGAGTGCGCCGCCCTTCGCCCCAATGTATACGTAGTTGGCCCCCTCCTCGTCCATGATGGGCAGAATGTCCTCGGCCTGCTTGGCCTCGGCGACGGCGCGCGCCGTGCGGGTCACGCGGTCCATCAACGCCGCTGAGCTGGCGTAGGTGTACGATACAGGCGGCAGTGTCACCTGCCGGTCGGCCAGGATGGGTAGCCAGCCGCCGCCGTCGGGCGCGGCGTAGGCGCCCTCTTGCCAGGGACGCGCGTTGACGAGGAAACGCGCCGCGGGCGGCGTGTTGGCCCGGACCCAGGCTGCCGCCTTGACGTCGGCGTCGGTGGCGAGAATGGTCACCGGGTTCACGACGCTCAACATGCCGTCGGCGAAATAGAGCGCGGCTACCAGCAGAACGACGGCGGCCGTGATGTTCACCGCGCGTTGTGCGCGCCAGGGCAGCTTCCACACCAGGAGCTCCATCAGGGCGGCCACGGCGTAGCCGGTAAGCAGGGCGATGGGCAGGAAGCCGCTGATGAGTAGCGAGTCGTTACTCATCACCCACGAGTTGCGCAGGCCGAGCAGGCCAGGGTTGGTGATGAGCATGGGCAGCGCGACCGCCAGGGCAATCATGGGTGCGAGGGTGGGTCGTGTCCACAGGGGGAATTTCGCGTTGAAGGCGCGTATCACCGCGCCCGTCACGCTGAGCAGCATGCCCAGCGGCGCGGCGATGTACAGCAACTCGCGATGGTAGCGAAGGCCGAGCAGTTCCCAATGGGGCGTGTTGAAGCTTTGGGGCGCGGCGAGCCAGCCGCCCAGCGCGCCCGACGGCAGTAGCGCTGTTCCCAGACGCAGGAACCACGGCAGGGCGAACAGCAGGGCGGCCATGGCGACCAGCGCGGCGCGCAGCCACATAGAGGCCAGAGACCGCCGCTCCCAGATGGCTGCCACGCTCGCCACAATCAGGTAGGCGGTAACGAGGGCGGCCAGGATCATTAACACCCGGTAGTGGGTGATGACCAGCGCGCCTGTGGCCAGACCGGCCAGGATAATGCGCCGGCCGACTGGCGGACGCGCGCTGATGGCGTCGAAGGCGAGCACCGCTGCTGTGGGGAATAGCGCCAACCCGGTTAGCTGGGTGTAGCGGCCCCAGGTGAGGTAGTAGGACGGCATGAGCGTGACCGCGCCGACAATTGCCATCGCCACCAGCCCCGCACCGCGTCGCCCCGTGATGCGCGCCGTCAGCAGGTACACGGCCACCACCACCAGCGTCTGTACGACCTGTCCCGTCATCAGCAGGGCATTCTCGATGGGCAGCCCCGATAGCCAGGTAAAGATGGCCGCCGTGGCGTGAAAGCCGAAGTGGTAGGCGAAGGGGATGTCGAAGACGTGCGGCCCCCAGGTCGTCGGTAGCCGTCCCCCCTCGGTGAACAACTGGGTCGCCACGGCGTGCTGGATGGAGTCGACCCAGGGGGATACGGCGAGGCCACGCGCGTGCAGGGTGCGCAGCGCAGCGGTGAGCAGCAGCAGCAGGGCGAAGGTCGCGCTGACGAGACGGTTATCAGGCGACCAGACGGCGCGCAGTCCTGCCCACCTGTCGCTGGCGTCCGCGCCCTCCTCATCCTCTCGCCTGTGGGCGGAGTCAGAGGGGGGCCAGCGGAGAATACGCACGGCGATAATGACCCCTGCCGCGCCGACTATCAGCCAGGCCAGCGGCGCGTTGAGGCTGACGGGCAGGAAGCTAAGCAGCAGGAATAGCAGCGGCCAGAAGGCGAGGCTGAGGCCGGCACTGAGGGCGAAGCGCCCGGCGGGGTCGGTCAGGCTCGAATAGTCAGGGAGGGGCGGGGCGCGGCGGCCACGGGTGAGGAGGAAAGTGAGGGCGAAGCCAGGCACGAAGAAGACGGCCAGCAGGGCGACGGCGAGGCCCAGCCAGGCCAGCGCGCCACCCACGAGCCACAGCAGCATGTCGCCGTAGCCGAGGCGGGTATTGATCTTGAAGGTCAGGTCGCCGGGGCGGGGCTGCCCCTGCTCTAGCATGGCCCCGTCGCCGTAGGCGTTCTCGGTGGTCGACCACACGGTGGCCGGGTTGCCTTGCGGACCCGATAGGGTGAGGGTGTAGCGCCGCCCTGCCGAGCCGCCTTGCGGGGTGAAATCGAAGCGGAGCGGGTCGTTGTGATGCAGGCCAGCCAGAGGGAAGGCGGCCTCGGCGACTTTGAGCCGGGTGTCGTCGTAGAGGCGGAGGGTCAGCGCGCCGGGGGGCGGCGTGTCGGGATAGACGGCCAGCAGCAGCTCGACGCCCGACAAGCCTGGCTCTTTGACCAGGAAAGTCTGGCCGACGGCGTCCTCGCTCTCGACGCGAGGGGCGGGCGTGTCGAGACGACTCTGGTCTATGGCTTGCGACGCGACACCGCCGCTACACCCGGCAAGGGCCAGGGCGAGCACGAGAAGAGCCGCCCTGGCCCAGTTTGACTTCGGCATGGATTGCGTGCCCCGGCCACGGCGCACCATCGTGACCGGCTCAGGTGGTCAGGCGTGATCGCCGGACTGTTCGGGTAACTGGATGCGGTGGCGGACGATGAGGATGATCGCCGCAACGGCGGCAATGAGAATTGCCAGCCACTGCGCGGTGGGCAGGCCCCCGATAGTCCAGGCGTCCGGCCGCTGGAACTCGATGGTGAAGCGAATCAAGGAGTAACCGATGAGGTAGATCAGGAAGACGTCGCCCGCCCGCAGCCAGCTGTCCCAGCGCCGGGAGATGTACATCAGGGCCACGAAGAGTAGCAGGTTGAGCATAGCTTCGTAGAGGAAAGTGGGGTGGAAGCGGGTTTCCAATGGCAGGTCGGCGAACTGGGGCAGGCGGTGCTGGAGGTCGATGGGGATGCCCCAGGGGAGCGTGGTCGGGTAGCCGTATAGCTCCTGGTTGAAGTAGTTGCCGAAGCGGCCGATGGTCTGGGCCAGGGCGAGACCGGGCGAGGCGATGTCGAGAAAGGTCAGGAAAGGTAAGTGGGCGAAGCGACAGTAGAGCCACACGCCGAACGCGCCGCCAATGATGGCTCCGTAGATGCCGAGGCCGCGCAGGCCGCCGTTCCAGAAGGCGATGATGTCAAGAGGGTTCTGGCGGTAATAATCCCAGCCCACGCCGCCGGGCGGCGATGACAGGACGTGATACAGGCGCGCGCCGATGAGGCCGAAGATGAGCGCGGGGATGAGCGCGTTCCAGACGTGCTCAGGGTCGATACCCTTACGCTTGGCCTGGCGGCTGGCGACGTAGGCGCCGGCCAGGGCGCCGATGGTGATGAGGAAGCCGTACCAATACAGGGTGAGGGGGCCAATACGAATCAGTTCGGGTGACATGGGCGTGGAACCTTTCTCTACGGCTGGGGGCAGCGGCGGCCGCTACCGCCCCAGCCGCTGAATTATAGTCTGGCCTGGGTGCGGGTCAAACCTCGGCGCGGCGCCTTGGCTAGAGAGATCCTGCTCCCCGCAGCGGTCCTTGCATTTGGCTTCGTCGTTGCCCTATACTCTATACTGGTAGCGCCCCATACACAATACACCCCTGCGCTGCCGACGCAGGAGATCTGGGCAATCTAGCTCGCCGCGAACGTCAGGAGGAGCCTATCCCATGACTACGATCTTTAACCCGGCGGTTCGCCGCCACTTAATGCTGGCCAAGCTAGAGACTTTCTCTGAGGCGGAGTTGTTTACGAACGTGGCGGATCCTGACATGGACTGGCTCACGCGGGCCGCGACGGCCAGGTCTGTCACGCGCGGCGAGGTGCTCGTCTCGCCCGGCGACCGCGATGAGAGGGTGTACTGGCTCAAACGCGGGCGTGTGGAGATGTCGCGCCTCGGCGCAGGCGGGGCCGTCGTGACGGCCCTGGAGCCAGGCACGCTTTTTGGGCGCATGCCTCTGCTCGGTATGAGTCTGGACGACTTGCAGGCGACAGCCCTGACCGATTGCAGCATTCTCATCCTGGACCGCGCGGCGCTGGAGAGTGTGCTCGTGGCGCGCTGTCCTCTCGCCCTGAAGTTCCTCGACATCGTGGGCCGCCGTCTGGTCGAGGCGGAGGCGCGACTGGAGGACATTACCTTCAAGAGTATCGCCGGTCGTCTTGCCTCGTTGCTGCTGCGTCTTGCCCCGAACGGCGACGGGCGCATCCAGGGCTACACCCACCAGGACCTGGCGGAGATGATCGGGACATATCGGGAGACAACCACCCAGACTCTGAACCAGTTCAAGCACCAGGGCATGATTGATATTGGCCGCAAGCGCATCGATATCCGCAACCGCGAGGGCTTGCGCCGCCTGGCTGAGCAGTAAGGCCGCTTTATCACCAGCAGGAGTCCAGGCATGGGTAATTTCTGGGACCCGTTGCAGCGCGTGACACGCTTGAAGCGGGCGGATGCCAGCCGCGAGCGCGACGGCGGGACGGATCGACTGCCACCGGGGCAGGTATTGACACTCAAGTTCCCTATCCTCACCTTCGGCGAGACCCCGCTGATTACGCCTGACCGGTGGCGCTTCAAGGTGTGGGGACTGGTAGAAGAGCCGAAGGAGTGGTCGTGGGACGAGTTTCTGGCGCTGGGCAGGCAGACGCAGACGTGTGACATCCACTGCGTTACCCGCTGGAGCAAGTTCGATACGACCTGGACGGGTGTACCCTTCAAGGCGGTCTACGAGCAGTTGCGCCCCAGGACTGGCGCTGACTATGTTCTCTTCCATAGCTACGGCGGCTACACGACGAATGTTCCCCTCACTGAGCTGCTGCGCGATGAGGTGATGTTTGCCTACGAGTACGACGGCCAGCCACTGGCGCGCGAGCACGGCGGCCCCATGCGCGGCCTGGTCCCCCATCTCTACCTGTGGAAGAGCGCGAAGTGGGTGCAGGGAATGGAGTTCCTGAGCCAGGACCGCGCGGGCTTCTGGGAGATGTACGGCTACCACATGCTCGGTAGGCCCTGGCAGGAGGAGCGTTTCTCGTAGGCGATGGGACGCGGGGACGTGCTCCTATCGTTGGCTGGGAGGATCGGCCGCCCAAAACTGGACGCACGCCGCGCCCATTGCCGCCGCGCCTCCAACGCGCTCGCCCGGCGCCCCTTCCTTGTCGAGGGGCAGGATCGCCACCTCGTCACTATGCTGGTTAGCCACCAGCGCCCACCCGCCATCGGGCGATATGGCGAAATGGCGCGGCCACCGACCGCCGCACGGAACAATCGCCCGCCTCGTCAGCCCACCTGCCTCGTCGATATCAAACACCGCCAGGCTATCGTGGCCCCGGTTAGAGACGTACACCCCGCCGCCATCCGGCGCTACCTGGATGTGCGCAACGTAGCTCCCCGGCGCATCGGGCGGAACGCTGCCCACCACCTGCCGCTCCCGCAATGCGCCCAACTGCGGATCAAAGTCGTAGGCGGCAACGGTATTATCCAGCTCATTGCCGACGTACAGCACGCGCCCATTGGGGTGGAAAGCCGCATGGCGCGGCCCGGCGCCTGGGCGCGCGGCCGCGCGCCCCACCTCCGTCAACGCGCCCGCCACATCGTCGAAGCGATACACCACCAACGCATCGAGACCCAGATCGGCCACAATTACGAAAGGACTGCCCGGCGCGAACGTCGCTGAGTGGGCATGGGGGCCTTCCTGCCGCTGGGGGTTGACGCTATGGCCGGCGTGCTGCACAAAGTCGCTCATCATTCCCAGTGAGCCGTCGGCCTCCAGGGGAAAGACCGCCACACTGCCCGATGTGTAATTAGAGACCACCAGCCAGCGGGCCGTCGGGTCGAAGGCCAGGTGACAGGGATGATTGCCCCGCGTGTCCTGGCCATTCAGCCACTGCGCTGCCCACGGCTCGCGCCCCACGCTCGCCGCCCACACCCCGCCGCTCGCCCCATCCCCCACGGCGCTCGTCTCGCTCGTGGCATACAGCCAGCAGCCATTGGGATGGAGGGCCAGGAACGACGGATTGTGAACCCCAGCCAGCGCGCCGACCAACGTGAGCCGGCCGGTCCTCGTATCGAAGTGAAACGCCTGGATACCCGGTTGGTCGGCAGGCGCGTAACCGCTGACCAGCACCAGGCGCGAATCGGACACTAGCATGGGATTCCTCTCTTCCTGGCCTCTCACCAGTTCTGCACCGAGCCATCGCCGCGCCGCCAATGCGGGGCTTCCCAGAAGCGCCACATCTGGCTCTGCGCCAGAGCCTCGTCCAGTTCGACCCCCAGCCCTGGCGTGGTCGGCACAGGAAACGCATTGCCCACCAGATGGGGCCGCACGGGAAACAGCGCCGCCGCCTCATCGACGCCCGTGTCGCCATAGTACAGGTTCTCGGTCTGCGTCGCGCGCACCTCCAGCCAGGCGAAATTGGGGACCGCCGCCGCCAGATGGATCGTCGCAGCCGTGCATACCGGCCCCAGCGGGTTATGGGGCATCAGGTCGATATAGTGAGCCTCGGCCCAGCCCGCCACCTTCATCGCCTCAGTGAAGCCGCCCACATTGCAAATGTCGAGGCGGGCGAAGTCGGTCAGGTGATGTTCGATATAGGGCAGGAACTGCCACTTGCTGGCAAACTCCTCACCCACCGCGAAGGGCACATCCGTCATCTGGCGCAAGGCCGCGTAGGCATCCGGTGTCTCGTCGCGGATAGGCTCCTCCAGGAAATCCAGCGTCCCCGTGGGCAGGCGTTGGCAGAAGGACGCCGTCTCAGCCACGCTCAGCCGATGGTGGTAATCGATTCCCAGCGTCAGGCCAGGGCCGAACTCCTCGCGGGCCTGGATGAGCCAGGGGACCGTCGCCCCGATACTCTCGCGCGGCTCGAACACATCCGGTGCACCGTCGGGCGGCCGGCCCATCAGTGGCGTCGCGCGGATGACCCGCCAGCCGTTCTCCCACAGAGCGCGCATCCCCGCCAGCATCTGCTCACCGCTGCCGCCGGGGGCAGTCGCAAAGCACGGCACTGTATCGCGGTGCTTGCCACCAAGCAGGTCGTACACCGGCGCCCCCAGCGCCTTGCCCACGATGTCGTACAGAGCAATGTCCAGCGCGCTCTGAGCGGCCAGCAGCACGCGCCCGCCCTCGAAGTACTGGCTGCGGTACAACTCCTGCCAGATACGCCCCCGCTGCATCGGGTCCCGGCCGACGAGAAACTCACGGAAATGGTGGAGCGCGCCGATGACGGCCAGCTCGCGGCCGCTCAGCCCCGCTTCACCCACGCCAGAGATACCCTCATCAGTCTCGATCTTCACGATAAGCTGGTTGCGAGTCCCCACCCAGACCGGGTAGGGCTTGATATCAGTGATGCGCATCTCACCGGCCTTTCAAGGCACAGGGTTAGCAGCAGTATAGCGGAGCCGCCGGACCGACGCAAGCAAGAATCGCCTCGACGCGCCATTTGACGACGGTTGCCAATCCTCGTACAATCACAGCCCACGGCATCACAGGACCTATCATGCACATCGCTGTCACCGGAGGCAGCGGCCGCATTGGCCGCGCCGTCATCGCGCTGGCGCGCGCCCAGGGCCACGCCGTCACCAGCATCGACCAAACACCCCCCGCCGCCGAGCAGGCCCGCGCCGACGTCCCCTTCACCCAGGCTAACCTGACCCAATACGGCGACGTGGAGCGCGCCCTCCGCGGATCCAATGCCGTCATCCACCTCGCCGCCATCCCATCCCCCATCCACCACCCCGACCACGAGGTCCATAACAACAACGTCGTCAGCAGCTACAACGTGCTGAGCGCGGCACAACGCCTCGGCATCCACCGCGTCTGCCAGGCATCCAGCGTCAACGCCATTGGCGCAGCCTTCAGCCGCTGGCCCCATTACGACTACTTCCCCATCGACGAAGAACACCCCACCTACAACGAAGACCCCTACAGCCTGTCGAAGTGGCTATGCGAGCAACAGGGCGACTCCTTTGGCCGGCGCTACGAGGAGATGACCATCGCCAGCCTGCGCTTCCACTGGGTGGTGCCGGACCTCGACGACATCGTCAGGCATGTCCCCTATCTTGGTGAAGTCCTCGTCAAGCAGCTGTGGGGCTACACCCTGCTCCGCGAGGCCGCCCGCGCCTGCCTGCTCGCCCTGACCGCCACCTACAGCGGCCACGAGACCTTCTTTATCATCGCGCCCGACACCGTGGTAGACACGCCGTCAGCCCACCTGGCGCGCCAACACTGGCCCCACGTCCCCCTGGTCAAAGAGATGCCCGGCGTCGAAGGCTTCTATGATTGCAGCAAAGCCGCCCGCTTCCTCGGCTGGCAGCACCCCGCGCGCTAACTTCAGGAGATACTGTGCACGTCCATCTCCCCCGCCAGGCCCTCATCGACGTTACCGCCGCCAATCCCTTCGACCGCTTCCCGGATGGGCGTCCCAGGGTTCCAGAGACTCTTCTAGAGCGCATGCGGCATGTCACCACCGAGCAAGCCTGGGGCGTCCTGCACGAGCACGGCTACCACCACCAGTTCGAAGGTAACTGGATGCAGACCCACCCCGATACCATCATGGTCGGTCGCGCCGTCACTGCCCAGTTCGTCCCCCACCGCCCCGACTACCACGCGGCCGTGCAGCAGGCGGGCCTCGCCGAGGGCCGCAGCGCCATCGGCGGGCAGAACTCCTGGATCATCGAAACCCTCCAGTTGCGCGATGTCATGGTCGTCGACATTTTCGGCAAGATCAAGGATGGTACGGTCGTCGGTGACAACCTCGGCACCGCCGTCCGCACCCGCACGCGGGCCGGCGCGGTCATCGACGGCGGCATCCGCGACTACCAGGGTCTCGTCAAGCTCACCGACGTCAACTTCCTGATCCGCGGCGTCGACCCCACCGCCATCGCCGACGTCACCCTGGCGGGCATCAACATCCCCATCCGCATCGGCAGCGCCACCGTCCTGCCCGGTGACGTAGTGCTGGCAACCCCCAGTGGCGTCATCTTCATCCCCCCCCACCTGACCCAAGAGGTCGTAGAAACGAGCGAAGCCATTCGCCTGCGAGACGAGTTCAGCAAGCTACGGCTGGCCGAAGGCAAGTACACCAGCGGCGAGATCGACGTACCCACCTGGCGCGACGACATCGAGGCCGACTACCTGGCCTGGCGCGAACTCAACAAGGGGTAACGGTGACCATGCACAACCCATCCGCCACACCCAGACCCGAAGACCACGTCCGCACCCACTCGCAGCCCAGCCAGTTGCGCCTCACTGACCTGCGCACGGCCACCGTCGGCTGGGAAGGTTGGCGCTTCACCCTGATACGCATCGACACCAACCAGGGCCTCAGCGGCTACGGCGAGGTGCGCGACTTCGCCAGCAAGACCTACGCCCTCATGCTCAAGCGCCACCTCCTGGGCGAAAACCCATGCGATGTGGACCGTCTCTTTCGCAAGATCAAGCAGTTCGGCCACCACGCCCGCCAGGGCGGCGGCGTGTGCGCCGTCGAGATGGCCCTCATGGACCTGGCCGGCAAGGCCTACGGTGTGCCCGCCTTCATGCTGGCGGGGGGCAAGTTCCGCGACCATATCCGCATATATTGCGATACCCCCAACGAACCAACCGGCGAGGCCATGGGGCAGAAGCTCCTGGGCCGCCTGGCAGCCGGCTTCACCATGCTCAAGATGGACGTCGGCATCCAACCGCTCATCGGCGTCAAGGACGCTCTCAGCTGGCCGCTGGGGATGCTGCCCAACGACCCTGGCGACGAAGCGGAGCGCATGTTCAACAGCCGCCAGGTCATGCACCCCTTCACCCACGTCCGGCTGACCCCCAAGGGCATCGACATGTTGACCGAGTACGTCGAGCAGGTGCGCTCGGTGGTTGGCTACGAAGTCCCCATCGCCGCCGACCACTTCGGCCACATCGGCCTCGACGACTGCATCCGCCTGGGGCGCGCCCTGGAACCCTATAGCCTGGCCTGGCTAGAGGACATGGTCCCCTGGCAGTTCACCGACAAGTGGGTCCAGCTAGAGCGCGCCCTGGACACGCCCGTCTGCACCGGCGAGGACATCTACCTCAAGGAAGGCTTCCGCCCCCTCATCGAGGCCCGCGCGGTCAACATCGTTCATCCCGACCTGGCGACCAGCGGCGGCATCCTGGAAACCAAGAAAATCGGCGACCTGGCCCAGGACCACGGCATCAGCATGGCGCTGCACATGGCGGGCACACCCATCAGTACGATGGCCAGTGTCCATTGCGCGGCAGCCACCCAGAACTTCATCGCCCTCGAGCACCATTTCACCGACCTGCCCTTCTGGGGCGACTTCATCGACGGCGTGCCCAAGCCCATCATCCAGAACGGCTACATCCCCGTCCCGACGGGGCCTGGCCTCGGCTTCGACATCAACGAGGACGCCATCAAGGCGCACCTCGTCCCCGACGACCAGGGCTACTTCGACCCCACCACGGCCTGGGACAGCGATCATAGCTGGGACCGGCTGTGGTCCTGAGGACGTGACCATGCAAATCACCCGTGTTCGATCCATCCTTACTGCGCCTGATGGGATCACCCTCATCGTCGTCAAGGTCGAGACAGACCAGGACGGCCTGTATGGCCTGGGCTGCGCCACCTTCACCCAGCGCCCGACCCTCGTGGCGCGCGCCGTAGACGAGTACCTCGACCCACTGCTGCGCGGCCGCGACCCGCGCCATACTGAGGACCTGTGGCGCGTGATGATGGTCAACTCCTACTGGCGGAGCGGCCCGGTCCTGAACAACGCCATCAGCGGCGTGGACATGGCCCTGTGGGACATCAAGGGCAAGCTCGCCAACATGCCCGTCTACGACCTCCTGGGCGGCAAGTGCCGCGAGGCGGCGATGGTCTACCGCCACGCCGATGGCCGCGACCCCCAGGAAGTACTCGACAACGTGCTACACTACCAGGAACAGGGCTACCTCGCCGTGCGCTGCCAGATGGGTGGCTACGGCGGTCGGGTGCAAGACATCCGGGCGTCCACGGCCCTGCCCAGTAAGGACGCCCCCCAGGCGACCCACCGCGGCCAGGGCATGGACCGCCTCGACAGCGCCTTCCCAGGCACATACTACGACGCCGATGCCTACGCCCGCTCGATTCCACCTCTGTTCGAGTACATCCGCAGCCAGATAGGCTTCGACCTGTTCCTCCTCCACGACATCCACGAGCGCCTCGCGCCCATCGACGCCATCCGCATGGCAAAGGCGCTGGAACCCTATCGCCTGTTCTTCCTCGAAGACCCTCTCGCCCCCGACCAGATTGAATGGTTCCGCCGCCTGCGCGAGCAATGCGCGACCCCCATCGCCATGGGCGAGCTGCACGTCAACGCCCTGGAATGGCGGCCCCTCGTCGCCGAACAGCTCATCGACTTCATCCGCTCCCATATCTCCGCCCTCGGTGGCCTCACCCCGGCCCGCAAGCAAGCTGCCGTCGCGGAGGCCTTCGGCGTGCGCACCGCCTGGCACGGCCCCGGCGACGTGTCACCCATCGGCCACGCTGCCAACCTCCACCTCGATCTGGCCTGTCCCAATTTCGGTATCCAGGAAGTCATCCACTTCGGCGACGCCCTGTACGACGTGTTCCCCGGCACGCCCACCCTCCGCAACGGCTACCTGTGGGCCAACGACCGCCCCGGCTTCGGCGTGGACCTCGACGAGGCGAAGGCGGCCCTCTACCCACCAACCTTCCACATCATCGAATGGACGCAGAGTCGCTGGCCCGATGGGACCCTTTGGACGCCCTAGCGCAACAACCAGGGAGGGGGCAGGCTGCGCGCCCTACCCCCTCCCTGGCTCGGCGTAGCCGACCCCGTTAGCCCTGGTCGACGAAGGGCAGTGCGACCGGCTGCCCCGTCGCGGCTGAATGGTAGGCGGCGCGCACAATCTCGACGGCGTGGCGGCCCTCGCGGCCGTCGACCACGGGTGGACGACACTCTTGCACGGCCGCCACGAAGTCGGCCAGTTGTCGGCGGTGCGGCTCTACGCTGATGCCCATCGGGTCTGACGCGCCGCTGCCCATCGCCGGCTCTAGAGCCAGCATTTGGGCTTCCTCGTCGGGCCGCCCGCCCGCCAGCTGCCAGCGCACGATGCGGCCTTCCTCCAACGCGATGCTGCCCCCGTCGCCATGGAGTGTTACCCGCGCCGGGTCGCCGGGCCACGCGCTCGTGGCGGCCTGAATCACCCCCAGCGCGCCGTCGCGGAAGGTCAGCGCCACCATGGCCGTATCCTCCGTCTCCATGCGGTGGGCAAGCGTCGCCACGCGGCCCACGACGCTTGCCACAGGCCCGGCCAGATAGCGCAGCAGGTCTATACTATGGATCGCCTGGTTCATCAGCGTCCCGCCACCGTCCAGCCGCCACGTGCCGCGCCAGCTGCTATCGTAGTAGCTCTGCGGCCGCCACCATGTCACCGCGGCCTCGACGCAGGTCAGCCGCCCCAGGCGTCCGCCGTCGATGGCCGCCTTCACATAGGGCATGCCGGCGCGAAAGCGCGTCGGAAAGATGCAGGCAAGCTGGACGCCCGCCTGCCGTGCGGCCTCGATGATGGCGTCTACGCGCGGCAGGCTGATCTCCAGCGGCTTCTCCACCACCACGTGCTTGCCCGCCCCGGCCGCCGCGACGGCAATCTCGCCGTGGGTTCCGCTCGGCGTAGCGACCACCACCACGTCCACGTCAGAGCGCGCCACGGCGATCGCGTAGTCGGCGGTCCAATCGGCCTCATAGGCAGCGGCCAGGGCGCGTCCGCTCGCCTCCGTGCGGCTACAGACGACGGTCAGCCGCGCCTCGGGAATCGCACCGAGGGCTTGCGCGTGGACGCGGGCAATGTTACCCGCGCCGATGATGGCAAAGCGCAGAACAGGCATCGACTACCCCCATACCGGCTGAGTCTTGAGCGTGCCCATAGGCTACAGGGGTCGCGGCGCGCCGCGTGGCAGGCCGCGAACGCTTCCCCAACGCGGATTATAGTGGGCGCGCCGCGGCATGTCAACGCTTCCGCCCCGGCTCGCCTGGCCGGGCGGGGACGCCGTCAGGTGTGCGGAGTAGTTCATCTGGACACTGCCCGCCCCGCGTGGTATCATCGGCCTGCCTCGGCCACTGCGTAGTGAGGAGAAGCCCTGATGGAACCGACGCTTCAAGCGCTGTATGACAGCATTCTCAACGGCGACAACGGCCAGGTTCCCCGTCAGGTGCAGGCCGCCCTCGACGCCGGCATCGATCCCGCCCGCATCCTGAACGAGGCCATGATTGCCGCCATGGGTGAGGTGGGCCGCCTCTACGAGGAGGGCGAATACTACGTACCTGAGATGCTCATCGCCGCCCGCGCCATGCAGAGCGGCCTGGCAGTCCTCAAGCCCTACCTGGCCCAGGCCGACGTGCAGTCTCCGGGTCGTGTCGCCATCGGCACGGTCAGGGGCGACCTCCACGACATCGGCAAGAACCTCGTGGCGATGATGCTGCAAGGGGCCGGATTCGAGATCATCGACCTGGGCGCAGACGTAGCGCCGGAGCGGTTCGTGGCCGCCGTGGAGCAACAGGGCGTCCATATCGTCGCGCTGTCCGCACTGCTGACGACGACCATGCCCAACATGAAGGTCACCATCGACGCCCTCAAGGCGGCCGGCGTGCGCGACCAGGTGAAGGTCATGATTGGCGGCGCCCCCGTCACCGAGGCCTACGCCAAGCAGATCGGGGCCGATGGCTACGCGCCTGACGCCAGCCGCGCCGTCACCCTCGCCCGGAGCCTGATAGCCAGCGGCTAGCGCCGCCGGCCAAAGGGGGGCATATGTGGTTTCGCTGCCTTGCCTGTGAAGTACTGGCGCGACCGCTCTACCTGGCGGCCGCTCACTCGCCCCACATCGTCGACGTGGACCTCATCCAGCGCGGTCTGCACAATCACCCGCCGCGCCTGCGTGACCATCTACAGGCCCGCATCGATGCAACCAACACTACCAAGTACGACGCCGTCCTGCTCGGCTACGGCCTGTGCGGCCAGGCGACAGCGGGCCTCGTGGCGCGCGACATCCCACTGGTCATGCCCCGCGCCCACGACTGCATCACCCTGTTCCTCGGCAGCCGCGAGCGCTACGCCGCCCAGTTCAGCCGGTACCCGGGTACCTTCTGGTACGCCCAGGACTACATCGAGCGCGACGACGGCTCCGGCACAGCCCTGGCGATGGGGGCCGCGCTGGACACCGATATCGAGGCCGTCTATAACGATTATGTCAAGAAATACGGTCGAGACAACGCCGACTACCTGATGACCATCATGGGCGCGTGGCAGAGCCACTACCAGCGCGCGGCCTACCTGGACATAGGCATCGGCGGCGATGAGACTGTCGAGGCGCAGGCGCAGGCCGAGGCAGCGCGGCGCGGCTGGGCCTACGAGCGGCTGGCTGGCAACATGGTTCTCATCCGGCGGCTCCTCCACGGCGACTGGCAGACCGATGCCGACGACTTCCTCGTCGTGCCCCCCGGCCAGCGGATCGAAGTGCGCTACGATACCAGCGTCATCGGCTGCGGCGCGGCCCCATGACGCAACACTGCACCATCGTCCTGGAACCCATCGGCCGGCGGATTGAGGTAGCCGTCGGCACGAGCCTCCTGGACGCCGCGCATGCCGCGGGCGTCGAACTGGTCTCCATCTGCGGTGGCATCGGCTCCTGTGGCGAATGCCTGGTGCGCCTCGTCGCTGGGCAGCTATCGCCACCGAGCCTGACCGAAGAGGCCGAGCTAGACCCCGACCGGCTGGCCGAGGGCTATCGGCTCGCCTGCCAGGCCTGTGCCCAGGGTGCGGTGCGCCTGGACATCCCGCCCACCTCGCTCACGACGCCCCAACGCCTCCAGATAGAAGGCCACGCTGACCGTCTGGACCTCGACCCAGTTGTCGTCAGCATCGATCTGGCTATGCCTCCGCCGACCCTGGACGATCTGCGCTCCGATGGCAGCCGGCTACAAGCGGCTCTGGCCGGCCGGGGCTACCCGCCCCTCAGCCTTGACTTTGCCGTCCTGGGCCAGCTATCCGAGCAGCTGCGCGTCCAGGACTGGCAGGCCCGCCTGGCGGTACGCGACGACACGGTAGTGGCCCTCCTGCCGCCACAGACTCCGCTGCTCGGTCTCGCGGTGGACGTGGGCACAACCAAGATCGCCGCCTACCTGGTCGACCTGGCCGACGGCCACCTTGTCGCCAGGCAAGGGGCCATGAATCCCCAGATTGCCTACGGCGAGGATGTCATCAGCCGCATCGCATACTGCAACGCGCACACCGACGGACGCGCCACGCTCCAGGCCCGCCTCGTGGACACTCTCAATGGCCTCGTCAACGACCTATGCCGCACCGCCGACGCCACGCCCGATCAAGTGGTGGACGCTGTCATCGTCGGCAACACCGCGATGCACCATCTGCTCGCCGGCCTGAACGTCAGCCAGTTGGGCGCAGCCCCCTACGTTGCCGCCGTTACCGACGCTCTGGACTTCCCGGCCCGCGAGATCGGGCTGCGCCTGGCGGCCGGGGCGCGGGTGCACCTCCCTCCCAATATCGCTGGCTACGTGGGCGCGGATCACGTCGCCATGCTCCTCGCCACCCAGGCTGAGCGCCGCGCCGACGAGCCGCGCGAGCCAACTGTCATCGCCCTGGATATCGGGACCAACACCGAAATCAGTCTGTTCCACGCCGGCCGCCTGCTGACATGCTCGTGCGCCTCCGGGCCAGCCTTCGAGGGCGCTCACATCCACGACGGCATGCGCGCTGCGCCCGGCGCCATCGAGCGGGTGCGGCTCACCGCCCAGGCTAGCCAGTGTCACACCATCGACGGGACCAGGCCCGTCGGCATCTGCGGCTCAGGCATTCTGGATGCCGTCGCGGAGTTGTACGCCCTGGGTGTGCTGGACACTCGCGGCGGGATGACGGGCAGCGACCCGCGTCTCCGCCGCGTGGGTCGCCACGCCGAGTTCGTCCTGGCCGCCGCTCCAACCACGGGGCACGGTCGGGACGTGATCGTGACACGCCGGGACGTGCACGAGATTCAACTGGCGAAGGGCGCGATTCGGGCGGGCGTCGAAGTGCTGCTCGCGGAGGTTGGGCTGACGGCTACCGCCCTTGACCAATTCATCGTCGCCGGGGCCTTCGGCACGTACCTGGACGTGGACAGCGCGGTTCGCATCGGCATGTTCCCCGACCTGCCGCGCGAGCGATTCCGCCAGGTGGGCAACGCAGCTGGCGCGGGCGCGCGGGCCTTGCTCTTGTCGCGGCGGATGCGCCAGGCCGCCAGCGCCTATGCCCGCCGCGCGGAGTATATCGAACTGACTGTCCACGCGGCCTTCGCCGACCTGTACATCCAGGCCCTGGCCTTCGAGCCGCTTGTGACTTCTCCCCACCGACAGGAGCGCGAGCAATGACACTTTCCCTGGTCGAGCGTCTGGCCCGGGGCGACCTCCTCGTCGCCGATGGGGCCACCGGCACGAACTTGCAAGCCGCCGGGCTGACGGCGGGGGCCATGCCCGAAGAGTGGGTCATCGACTCCCCATCGCCCATCCTTGCCCTGGCGCGCGCCTTCGTCGCCGCCGGTTCCGACATTATCCTGACCTGCACCTTCGGCGCAACCCGCCCCCGACTGCGTGACTCGCGCGTTGCCGACAAGGTAGGCGAGGTCAACCGCCGCGCCGCCGCCCTCGCCCGCGAGGCCGCCTCGGCCCGTGAGGGAACGCTGGTCGGCGGCTCTCTGGGACCGACCGGTCTCCTCATGGAACCCCTGGGCGCGCTCACTCATGCAGCGGCCGTCGAGGCCTTCGCCGAGCAAGCCAGCGCGCTGACCGAGGGCGGCGTAGATTTCCTGCTCCTGGAGACCCAGTCAGCGCTGGACGAGGCCCTGGCTGCCGTCGAGGGTATCCAGCGCGTCAGTAGTCTGCCCCTGGTGGTATCCTTCAGTTACGATCGGGGCACGCGCACCATGATGGGCGTTCGGCCCCGCCAGGCCGTCGCCGCCGTTGCGCCGCTGGGCCTCGTCGCCGTCGGCGCTAACTGCGGCAAGGGTCTGGACACGATGGAGCAGGTCGTCGCAGAGATGGCCGAGGCGACACGCCTGCCCCTATGGGTCAAACCCAACGCGGGCCTTCCCCAGGTTAGCGGCAGCGATGTGACCTATTCCGTGGGGCCTGACGAGATGGCCGAGTACGCCACGCGCTATCTACAGCTGGGGGCGCGCATCGTGGGCGGCTGCTGCGGCAGCGCCCCCGCCCACGTGACCGCTATCGCCCGCGCCGTCGCCGCCTACCCCACCCACACACCCCAATAGGGTCCCGCCCCGCGCGGCGGCCTGAAGCAGGCGCTCTGTTTCAGGCCGCCCCATCTCTGTTTCCTCAACCCGGCAAAACTTAGTAGAATGTAGCTCATGCCGGTCGTTCCGGTTCACTCAGCGCCGCTGCAAGGGAACCCGCGTGTCCGAAATCGACCAACTCCAGCAAGCCGTTCAAGCGCTGGAAGCGCAGCGCAGCGCCCTGGGCGACGCGGTGGTTGACGCCGCCCAGGCGACACTGCGGGCCAGACTCGCGGACCTCGAGTCCACGACAGCCCCTACCGAGCAGCGCGGCCAGGCCACGATTCTGTTCGCCGACATCGTCGATTTTACCGCCCTGGCAGAGACCATGGACGCCGAGGATGTCCGCGACCTCGTGGACAGCTTCTGGCGGCGCATGGACGCCGCCA
The DNA here is from genome assembly GCA_034431435.1 of Anaerolineae bacterium. Classification (GTDB taxonomy): domain Bacteria; phylum Chloroflexota; class Anaerolineae; order Epilineales; family JAHCIE01; genus JAHCIE01. The sequence goes on from DAOUDG010000079.1 coordinate 28,451, forward strand.
TCAAGGACCACGGCGGCGGCATCGACAAGCATATCGGCGACGCCGTCATGGCCGTGTGGGGTGCGCGCGCCGCCCGCGAGAACGACCCCGAACAGGCTGTGCGGGCTGCCCTGGCGATGCAGGCCGAAGCGCGCGCCTTTGCCGCCGAGCCGGGCAACCCACCCCTACGCATCCGCATCGGCATCAACACCGGGCCAGTCCTAATCGGAGCGGTGGGAACGACCGGCGAGATCACCGTCATGGGCGACGCCGTCAACACCGCCAGCCGCCTGGAAGAGGCCGCGCCGGGCGACGGGGTCCTCATCTCCCAGGACACCTACCGCTACATTCGAGGCATTTTCGATCTCGTCCAGCAGCCACCTCTGGCCGTCAAGGGCAAGACCCGCCCCATCGCCACGTATGTCGTGCGTAGCGCCAAGGCGCGCCCCTTCCGCACCGTCACCCGTGGTGTCGCCGGACTGCATACCCAGACTGTCGGGCGCCAGGATGAGTTGCGCCGTCTGCGGGACGCCTGCCGCGCGGCCTTCGAGGAGCATCAGGTTGTCTGGGCACAACTCGTGGGTGAGCCTGGTGTCGGGAAGAGTCGACTCCTCGACGAGACAGTGGATTGGATGGACGTGCAGCCAGCGCCATTCCGCCTGTTTCGGGGCCGCGCCTTCGCCGGCGATGACCGCCAACCCTTCGCCCTGATTCGCCGCCTGTGGCTCGATCGCTTCCAGATCGCCGAGGATGCACCCCGCGTCGAGGCCGAAGCCGCCTGGACCCGCGCCTATGCGGAACTCTGCGGCGCTGACGACGACGAGGCAGCTCATGCCCTGGGGCTACTGGTTGGGCTACCCTTCGCCGACAGCCCCCATATTGGCGCACTCCGCGACGACCCCAATCAGGTCAAGGGGCGCGCTCTGGTCGTCAGCCGCCAGCTGTTCGACACGGTCCGCCACGACCGCCCGGCCGTGGTCCTGCTCGAAGACCTCCACTGGGCGGACGCCTCCTCATGGGAATACCTCATGGCCACGCTACTGGCAGGCGCAGACGGCCAGCTGCCCCACGGCCTGCTCGTGATTGGCACGGCCCGCCCCGAGTGGGAACCGCCGCGCGCCCTGCTGAACAACCCCGGCTACCAGGAACTGCGGCTGGGACCGCTGTCGGCCGACGCCTCGCGAGAACTGGCCCGCGAGTTGCTGGACAAGGTGGAGGGCGCGCCAACCGACCTGGTAGACCTCATCGTGGAGCGCGCCGAGGGTGTCCCGTACTTCGCGGAAGAGATGGTCAATTGGCTCATCGACCAGGGGGTCATCGAGCCGGCGGAGGACACCTGGCGCTTCGCACCCGACCGACTTCAGGCCACCCCCCTCCCCGCCACCCTGCAACACCTGCTGCTCACCCGCCTCAGCGCGCTGGGCGAGAGCGACCGCACCACCCTTCAGCGCGGCTCAGTCTTCGGGCGCATCTTCTGGACGGATGGTGTGACCGCCCTCGGCGCGCTGGATGCCGAGGCCGCGCTGGCGAGCCTCGAGCCGCGCGGCTTTGTCGTCCCTCAGCCGCAGGCTAGCCTGCAAGGCGAGGTCGAGTGGAGTTTCTATCACACTCTGCTGCGAGACGTGACCTACGAGAGTATCCTCCGCCGCGAGCGGGCCGCGCTCCACCAGACCGCCGCCTACTGGCTTGAGAGCCAGGCCGAGCGGGCCAATCGCCTGGATGAGTTCGCTGGCCTGCTGGGTCAGCACTGGGAACGCGCCAATCGTCATGACCTGGCCGCCCAGTGGTACGTTCGCGCCGGTGAGAGCGCCCTGGGCCAGGGCGCGCCTCGCGAAGCGCGCAGCTTCATGGGCTGTGCCCTGGAGTTGCTGCCGCCCACCGAAACAGATCTCCGCTGGCGTGCCCTGATGGGCCGTGTCGAAGCCCTCGACGTGCTCGGTGAGCGTACCCCCCAGGGGGAGGATGTCGGCGCACTCGTGACTCTGGCTCGCAGCCTGGGTGATCCACACCGCCTCGCTGAGGCCCTGTTTCGCCAGGAGCAGTACGCCACCGCCCTGGGCGACCCACGCTTCCAGCAACGCGCCGCCGACGAGGCCATCGAGGGCGCGCGCCAGGCAGGTGATGCCGCCATCGAAGCTCGCGCCCTGGCCTCGAAGGCGGCCTGGCAGACGCGACAGGGCGACCTCGCCGCCGCCCGCCAGACCGTCGACGCTTCGCTGGCCCGCGCCGAGGCCGCCGGCGACGCGGCCACGCGGGCCTTCGTCCTCATCCGCGCCGGCCTGCACTATAGTGAGGTGGGTGACCTGGCCAGGGCTGTGCGTCTGTTCGAGGAAGCCGCATCGCTGGCCGGCCAGCTAGGTGACCGCCGCAGCGAAGCGCAGGCGCGGGGCAACCTGGGCTACAACTACGTCCTCCTCGGCCTTTACTCGCTGGCGGAGGCAACCCTCGAACGAGCACAACAGTTGACCGCCGCCATCGGCGAGCGCCGCATGCGCGCCTACCATCTGCTCAATCTCGGCCTCGCCCACGTCCAGAGCGGCTCGGCGGGTCAGGCGCACCGTCTGCTGGGCGAAGCCCTTACCGAATTGGAAGCGATGGGCGACACCTTCGGCCAGGCGGCCGCGCAGATCTATCTGGGCCTCGCCCTGGAAGGTGAAGGCGAATGGGCGACCGCCGCCCAGCGCTTCGGCGCAGCGGAGGAGCTATTCAGCAGCCGTGGCATGGACGGTTTCGCCATCACAGCCCTGGCCGCACAGGCGCGCACGGCCCTGGCCCTATCCCACGCCCACACCGCGCGCCGTCTCGCCGATCGGGTCTGGCGCTATCTTGCGGAGCGCGGGGCGGGTGGCCTGGAGTTCCCTATCCTGGCGTATCTGACGTGCGCCCGCGTCTATGCCGCTGTCGGTGATCACGCGGCGGCGGAGGCGGCGCGGGTCGCCGGTCTGCGCGAGCTAACCCTGGCCGCCGACAAGATTAGCGACGCCGCGTGGCGTCGCTCCTTCCTCGATAGCGTGCCGGAGCATCGCGCGCTGGCTTCCCTGCCTGAACAGGGGCGGCCCGGCCCGCGCCGTCGGCCTCCTGACAACAGCAGCGCGTAGTCCACAGCGGTCGCGCCCTAGAATAGCGTCTGCATCAGGCCGAGCCGCTCGCTAATGAGCCGCAGGTCAGCGTCCGACAACCCTTCCGTCGGCTGGCCCAGGGCCAGGTTGATGACCTCGTAGTGGGCGGCGGTCTCGGCGTACTCCACCAGGTCGCAGGCATGCTCGACACTAACATCGGAGCGGGTCAGGATGCCGTGACGCTGCCAGACAATGGCGCGATACTCGGCCATGCCCCGCACTGTCACCGCCTGCTGCTCCGCCGATCCAGGGGGCTGGAAGAGCAGCAGGCCGATGCCCTCCGGGAACACCGCCAACGTCTCCGGCTGCCAGCGGAACAGGCGGCGGGTCAGGCTGGCCGTATCACTGTAGGCGGACAGGTGACTCAGGTACGTCAGCCGCACCGGCTGCGCATGCACCAGGGAGTGCTGCTCGACGCCACGCCGCCGCACATGGTCCTCATGGACGGCCAGGTGGGAGTTGAACTCACTAAACTGATTCCAAGGTGAGATCTACATGCGGCATGAGGGTAGTCAACTGATCAGCCGTCGCCAGCAGCGCATCGGCGCGCGACTGCAGGACGGTGTGGCAGCGCTGCTTGACCTCGGCAGTGCGGTCGGCCAGGCCCGCCA
>DAOUDG010000080.1:0-18190 GCA_034431435.1 Anaerolineae bacterium
CGTGCCAACCGCCCCGCCCACCGCCGCCCCAACTCGCGCGCCGACCGCGCCGCCCACCGCCGTCCCAACCGTCACGGCCGGCGCTCCCACCGCGCCGCCGCCGCCAACGACTGCGCCACCCACCGCCGCGCCCGCACCACCAACCGCCCTGCCCCAACCGACGGCCGTGCCGAAGGCGGCTGCCCCCGCCGCGTCCGCCCCAGTCAAGATCGTCGACTACAGCTACGACCCGCAACAGATCACAGTGGCGGCGGGAACGCGGGTCGTGTGGAGCAACCTGGACGGTGACGTGCATACCGTCATGTCCGAGGGCGGCCCGCCGGTCCTCGACTCGGGCGACATAGCGCCGGACGCCTCGTTCGCCTTCACCTTCGACCAGCCGGGCGAGTTCTCCTATTACTGTGTGCCCCACGACTACATGCGGGGTAAAGTCATCGTCCGCTAACGACAGCTTTTCACCGCCCAGGTTCGCAGCTGGCCTGGGCGGCAGAGCAGGTTACCCGCGTCGAACCAACCCACATAAGGAGGACACGGATGCGAAAAGTGCAATGGTACGCCTTACCCGCGGCCGCCCTGCTGCTGCTGCTGCTGGCGATGTTCCCGCTGGTCGCCGGGGCGGAGCCGCCGCAGGACGCCGCCAACGGGCAAAAGGTCTGGGACGCCAAGCTATGCAAGAACTGTCATGGCCCGCAGGGTGAAGGCAAGTACGGCCTACCGCTGGCAGGCACGCAGAAGACCGCCGCAGACTTCATCACCCAGGTGCGCACGCCACGCCAGAACATGCCCGCCTTCGACGCCAGCCGGATTTCCGACCAGGAGATCACCGACATCCACGACTATATGGCGACCCTGACGGCTCCAGCGTCGTTCACGCCTGTGCGCTATACCCCGGCCGCGGAAGACCCGCCGGGCAAGGTACTCTTCAATCAGAAGCGTTGCGTCGCCTGCCACGGCGATTTCAGTCAGACGGCGGCGGGCATCGTCAAGTCAGGGCGCACGACCCTGACCCAGGCGGACGTGGAGAAGCAGCTCCGCACTCCCCGCCAGCTCATGCCGCGTTTCAGTGACACGCAGGTCACGACCGCCGACGCAGCGGCCATCACCGCCTACCTGGCCCCTATCGTGGCGCAGGCAGCCGGCGCGCCCGCGCAGCCCGCCCCCGCCGCGCTCCCGACGACCGGCGGCGTTCTGCCCGCCCTGATCATGTCCCTCGCCGCCCTGGTGGGCTTCGTGTCCGTCGCGGCCGGCCTGCTCCTGCGCCGCATGCGACGCTAGGCCGTCGCCCTGGCAAGCCAGCCGCCTGGCCACCGATCGACGCGCCAGGCCCTCGCTGCGATAGCGAGGGCCTGGCCGTTCTCACCTTGACTCTGGGCTTTCAACCTGCAACGGACGGAATCCGTTGCCCCTGCAACAGCCCATCCCATGTCTCCGCCTCGCGGGCGACCCACCACTGCTCGCCGCGCACGACAACCTCGGCCGGGCGTGGGCGGCTATTATAGTTGGACGCCAGGGCGTAGCCATACGCCCCACTGTCCATGACGGCCACCAGATCACCGCTCGCCAGCGCGGGCAAGGCGCGCTCCCGCCCCACCACGTCCGACGACTCGCAGTTGGGGCCGACGACATCGACCGTCATAGCGGTTGGGGCCGCGCGCACGGGCAGAATGGCGTGATAGGCCTCATAGAGGGACGGGCGTATCAGGGCGTTCATGCCCGTGTCCAGCACGACGCGCGTCGTGTCCGCGCCGCGTTTGAGATGCAGCACCTGACCCAGCAGCACGCCGGCCGGCGCGACGAGCGACCGCCCTGGCTCCAGAATCAGCCGCAGGCCCAGGTCACGGACGCGGGGCAACAGCGCATCGGCCAGGGCGGTCGGCGTCACAGGGCTACGCGAGGCGTCGGGGTCGGCTCCCTGCCAGCGCTGGTAGTCGATACCCAGGCCGCCCCCTACGTCGAGCAGGCGCAGCGGGTAGCCCTGGCGGAGCAGCCGCCGCGCCAGGTCAGCCAGCAGATCGACCGTCTCCACGAACGGGCCAAGTTGGGTAATCTGGGAGCCGATATGACAGTGGATGCCCACGGCCATCAGGGACGGGAAGCTCGCGAGACGGGCATAGGCGTCCTCCGCCTCGCCGATGGCGACGCCAAACTGGCTCGAGGTGACACCCGTAGCGATGTGGCGGTGGGTATGCGGGTCTACGCCGGGGTTGACGCGGATGGATACGGGGGCGCGCCGTCCCAGGCGCTCGGTGATGGCGGCAATACGCTCCAGCTCCTCGACCGCGTCGGCATTGATGGACAGAACGTCACCGTCGAGGGCCAGGGCAATCTCGGCGTCCGACTTGCCGTTCCCATTGAAGACGGTCCGATGGCCCGGCACGCCCGCCGCCTGCGCGACGCGCAGTTCCCCACCCGACACCACATCCGCCCCCGCCCCCAGCTGATATAGCCAGGCGCACAGGGCCAGGCTGCTGTTGGCCTTGTAGGCGTAGCACACCAGCGCGTCGGGGAAGGCGTCGGCGTAGGGCCGGTAGCGGCGCGCGACCTCGTCGAGGCTGTAAACATAGAGCGGCTCGCCAACCTCCGCCGCCAGGCGGGCCAGCGGCACGCCTTCGCAATACAGGTCCCCATCGCGATAGGCGAACGCACTCACGAACGCTCCCCCGCCGGCCGCGACGACTCCCAGCGCACGTTGGCGACAGGCACGTTGCCCACGACATGTTCATTCATGCGCACCAGGCGCGGCTCTGAACTGAACTCTACCTCAGTCAGCGAGCAGTTGTCCACCAGATAGTCGCGCCAGCGCGACGGGTCGCCGCTTAGCCAGCGCGCCAGGGCCAGGGCGATGACGCCGCCGTGAGTCACCACCAGGACCCGCTCGTTCTTGCCACTGTCATCGACGATGGCGCACAGCTCGCCGAGAACGCGGTCGGCGAACTCGTCGGGCATCTCACCGCCCGGCGGCCCCCAGTCCAGCGCGCCGCGCTCGGCCCAGGCCCGCGCCATGTCCGGATACTCCTGGGCGATAGTCGCCACCGGCAGGTTCTCGAACATGCCGAAGTTACGCTCGCGCAGAGCCGGACGCTTCGCAACGGGCACACCGCCCAGGGCGTTGGCGATGGCGTCGGCCGTCCACTGCGCCCGCTGTAAGGGGCTGGTATAGATGCGGTCGATGCCGCCCACTTGGGCCAGGTGTGTGGCGACGGCCCGCGCCTGGGCCTCGCCCACCGTATCCAGCGGGCTGTCGGTCCAGCCCGCCAGCCGCATCTCGGTATTGGCCTGAGTCTGGCCGTGTCGAACAAAGAGCAATCGCATGATGTCTTTCTCTAGCGCGGTTTCTGCCGCATGCTGGCCATGCGCCCCAGGCCGCGCACATGGGTAACGGGTGAGGCGAAAATGATGCCCGAGTCGGGGTTGTCCAGTGAGCCGGTCACCGCCTCCGTGGCGTCGAACAGGCCCTCGATGTCGAAGTCCTCAGGAACCACCGCGAAGATCGTGCTGTGCGTCTCCAGCGAACTGTCAAACAGATTGCGCAGGCTCGGCATGAGCGGCAGTTCGGCGTCCCGCAGGACGCGACCCAGGCCGGATGAGGCCAGGATAGTCATGCTGGTGATACCGCAGCGCTGCCACGCATCGATTACGTCGGCGACGGCGTCTTTCTGGTCAACGACCATCACGATGAGATGAGGCATAGGGTAGGCGCCTTCCTGAATCTTCCATCCTTGTCGCGGCCTAGTCGCCGCCGACCGGGCGGCCTGAGCCAGGCGCGGGCTGCCCACGGCTCAAGGCCCAGCGCAGGGCCGGCGGTGTGACAAGGGTCGTGACAAGCACCATGACAACCGTGACGGTGAATAGCTCCTCGCTGATAGCCCCGGCCGCGATACCAATGCTCGCTACGATCAGTCCTACCTCGCCCCGCGACACCATGCCGACGCCTACCTGGAAGGCCTCGACGTTGGAGAAGCCGACCAGCTTCACCCCCAGGCCGCAGCCGAGCAGCTTGGAGACGATGGCCACCAGCACGATTACCGTGGTGAACCACAACAGGCTGGCCGTCAGCAGGCGCAGGTTGGCCTCGAGACCGATACTGACGAAGAAGATGGGCACCAGAAAAGCGTAGGCCAGGGCGTGCATGCCGCGCTCGAGGCCATGCCGCAAATTGGTGCGGCCAAACAGCACCCCGGCGATGAACGCGCCCGTGATCATGGCGACGCCGCCGATGGCCTCGGCCGCCCAGGCATAGAACAGCATGACGATAAGGGCGCTGCTGACGACTGGCTCGCTGATGGGCAGACGCGCGATGAGTCGTTCCAGGCGCGGCAACGCCCAGATGCCCAACACAATTGCGCCCGTCAAGTAGAGGGCCATCTTGATGACGACCAGCGCCACGTCCATCGGGCCGCCGCCCCCTGCCCCGACGGCCAGCACGATGGACAGCAAGAGAATCACCAGCACGTCGTCGACGACAGCCGCGCCGAGGAGAGTCAGGCCGACGCGGGTGCGCAGCGCGTTCAGTTCCATCAACGTCTGGGCCGAGATACTGACCGAGGTCGCCGTCAGAATCAGGCCCACAAAGACGGCCGTGGACCACTCGTAGCCGAACCAGCGCGCCGCAAGCAGGCCGAGGGCAAAGGGAACCACCACGCCCAGCACGCCGCCCAACGTCGATGCGCGCCCTGACTTGCGCATCTCAGCCACGTCCACTTCGAGGCCGGCAATGAACATCAGGACGATGACGCCCAACTCGGCCAGGTGGGCAATATTATCCTCTAGCGCCGGGTCGGTGAACATCGGCCAGTGCAGGAAGTTGAGCACCGACGGCCCCAGGACAACGCCCGCCAGCAACTTCCCCAGCACTGACGGCTGGCCCAGGCGCACGCTGATATAGCCGCCAAGCTTCGCCGCCAGCAGAATGACAGCCAGGGCCAGGATGAACTGCACGATGGGCGTCATGATGCGGCTCAGGCCTCGGGCGGGGCGTCGGTCTTCTCGATGACCGCAAAGTGGGATAGTCCGAAGACGGCCAGGGGAGTCCGCTCGAGGGAGTAGGTCAGGCTGCGTATCGCTCGCCCCACCTGTGGGGAGCGGGCGACGATGTTGTCGTAGCCAGGGTAAATCTGGGTCAGTGTCACGACGCGCGCGGGCAGGCCGTCGAGCAGGTGACGCAGGTCGGCCTCCGTGTAGGCGCGCACGTGGGGGGCGAGATGGTCGCGGGCAACATCGGGCAGGTAGTTCACCAGCGGGATGTTGCCGAAGTGGTATTGCCCGCGCCAGTAGACGCCGTGGGTCTCGAAGGGAAACAGGCGATTGGGGACGAACACCACCAGCCGTCCATAGGGTCGCAGGACGCGCAGAATCTCGGCCACGGCCTGACGGTCGTCGGTCACATGCTCCAGCACCTCGTGGGACAGCACGGTGTCGAAGGTGTTGTCGGGGTAGGGCAGGCCCTCGGCGGCCGCGACAGACAGGCCAGGCAGGGTCGCCGCGCCCTCTGCTACACGTTCGAACTCGATGTCCATTCCGTAGACGTAGGGCGTGAAGTCGCGCAACTTGCGCACGTACATGCCGAGGCCGCAGCCGTCAACGAGCACGCGCGCCCCGGCGAGGCTGGCCCACTCAGCAATCATGCCGAGGCGGCGGTCTTGACCGGCGCGCCAGACGAAACTTGGGTTGCCGCGCAGGGCGGACTTATCGGCTATTTCCAGCATGCTCTTGTTATACCCGTTACCTGGCGACGGCGCAAGTACAGAGGTAATGTAACCCCTGGGCGCGGCATCATATCTAAGACTGTGAGCATAAGCAGGTCATTGGTCAGGGAGAGTATCGCATGGAAAACACCATCATCATCGGCTCGGGTATGGCAGGGCTGACGGCGGGCATCTATGCCGGGCGCGCAAGCCTGGCGCCGCTCCTGCTCACAGGCAACGAGTTGGGTGGGCAAATCGCCACCACGACCGAGGTAGAGAACTATCCTGGCTTCCCCGACGGAACCACAGGCCCTGAGCTATACGAGACGCTGCAACGGCAGGCCGAGAAGTTCGGCACGCGCGTCCAGCTCGACGAGGTTATCGAGGTCGAGTTTGGCAGCCCAATTCACCGCGTCAAGACCCACGGCGGCGAGTACGAGACTAAGTCGCTCATCATCGCCACCGGCGCGTCGCCCAAAAAGCTGGGCGTGCCAGGCGAGCAGCACTACATCGGCCGCGGCGTGTCCTACTGCGCTACCTGCGACGGCTTCTTCTTCCGCAACAAGAACGTCATGGTGGTGGGCGGCGGCGACAGTGCGATTCAGGAGGGCCTGTTCCTGACCAAGTTCGCCAACAAGGTCGACATCGTTCATCGTCGCGACAGGCTGCGGGCAGGGCCGGCCTTGCAGGAACGCGCCAGCCAAAACGAAAAGATGGGCTACGTTTGGGATAGCGTCGTCAAGAGTATCGAGGGCGGCGCAGCCGTCGACCACGTGGTCCTGGAGAATGTCAAGACCGGCGAGACCGTCGAGCGACCGGTGGATGGCATCTTCGTCTACGTCGGCCACTACCCGAATACCTGGCTGTTCAAGGACAAACTGGACATGGACGACCAGGGCTACCTGCGCATCGACGCCGAGATGATGACGAGCATCCCCGGCGTCTTCGCCGCCGGTGAGGTCCACGACCACATCTTCCGCCAGGCCATCACCTCGGCGGGCTACGGCGCGGCGGCGGCCATCGCCACCGAGCGTTACCTGGCGAACCTGGAACATCGCATGGCCCGCGTCGAGCAGTGGTAGGCGTGGCTGCCCCGTACCTGTCGCCTTGAACGGCTGTCAACGGGCGGGCCTCAGGCCACCACGAGCAAAACGACGCTTCCCGCGCTCGATGCGCCAGGCTAAACCTCGGCGCGTCGAGCGCGGGCGGCTTTAGCCCCGCGCGCCGCCGAAGGTTATCGCCGCCTCGTGGCCGTTTACAATTCGGCGCGACGGGGGTATACTGAGGGCGCACCCACGACCCTGGCGGCCTGGCCGCCCGTCACCCGCAGGAGACTGTATGGCCCGCGAGATCGTCCTCTATTCCCGCGCCACCCGCTGCTCCGACGTCGATCACGTTCGGGCAAGCCTTCAAGAGTGGAATCTGCCCTTCCGCGAGATCGACATCGAGGCGGATAGCCAGGCCGCTGTACGCCTGGAGGAATGGACCGGCTTCCTCAGCGTTCCGACCGTGGTCATCGCCGAAAGCGGCAGCGATGAGCCGTATCAGGAGCCGGCCGGCCTCACGCCCAACCAGAACCCGCGCAACGTCGATCGCGGCGCTATCATCACTGAGCCATCGGCGGCCAACTTGCGCGTCTTCTTAGAGCACAACGGCTTCGTCAAGGTCGACCTCTACCGCCTCGGTTCCTTCCTGCGGGGCTAGGTGAAGGCCCTCGTCACGGGCGCGACTGGTCTGGTCGGCGGCGCGATCGTGGATGCGCTGCTGGCCCAGGGCCATAGCGTGCAGGCGTTGGTGCGCCCCACTGCTCGCGTGGACGGCCTGATACTGCGCGGGGTGAACCTGATTATCGGCGACCTCAACAACGAAGAGAGCCTGCGCCAGGCCGTGCAAGGGGTAGACGTCGTCTTCCACTGCGCGGCCTTGCTCGGCTTTGGGGCGAGCGAGGCCGACATGGAATGGGTCAACGTCGTCGGCACGGAACTGGCCCTGGCCGCCAGTCGCGCCGCCCGTGTGAGCCGCTTCGTCCACCTTAGCTCGGTTGCCGTCTATGGCTCCCACGATCCTCCCATTGGCGAGGACGCCGCCACGCGGCCGACCAGCATCTATGGCCGCACCAAGCTGGCCGCCGAAGAAGCCGTGTGGCAGGCAGAGCGCGAGGGTCTGCCCGTCACCATCCTGCGGCCGGCCGTCATCTACGGCCCCGGTGATCGTTACTTCCTGCCTGCCCTGCTCAAGGCCATGCGCCTGCCCGTCGTGCCGCTGCCCGATGGCGGCGACGCCCTGGTCGAACTGGTGTACGTGAGCGATGTCGCCGACGCGGCGTTGCAGGCGGCGACGCGCACGGCGGCGGTGGGGCAGGCCTACAATCTCACCGACGGCCGACCGACCACCGTGCGCGACATCGTGGAGACCTTTGGCCTGCTCACCGGCTACGCCCCGCGCATCATGGATATCAGCGCGGCGCGACTCCAGCACATAGCGAGTCTCGCCCACGAAGCCGTCGCGCCCATCAACCCGCGCCTGGCCTACGTCTTCGGCTCGGATGTGGTCGCCAACCTGGGGCGAGACACCCACTACGACCTTCGCAAGGCGGAGCGCGAGTTGAGCTATGCGCCGCGCGTCGGGCTGTACGAGGGGCTACGGCGCGCCCTGGCAGCCGATGCCCCCGACGCTCTACGTGGCGCCAACCCCAACTTTCCCCTGGCCGTCGGAGGCCTCCTCGTGCTGGCGGGGCTGATCGGCAGCGTGTGGCTGCGGCGGGTCTTCCGCCGCCCACGCGGGGCGGCGATGAATTGACACCCTGAGCCAACCGGCTTACACTTGGGGATGACCTTGCGCCGCTCGCCCCAACGCGGGCGACGAAAGATTATCTCCCTTTCGACCGTCAAATATGCAGGTTCAACTCAGGGACTAGCAGGCCTACGCGTGGGAGACTTAGTACATGAAGCGGAAACCAACCAACGGGGGAACGCCGGTGAGTAAGTGGTTCAAGAGCGGAACCATCTACCTGCTGCTTCTGGCAGCCTTTTTGATTATTCTCTTCCGCGCTTCGACGAGCGTCAGCGCTCGCACGCAGCGCGTCGATCTGTCTACCCTTGCCAACGATGTCAAGGCGGGCAAGGTCACCGCCATCCAGGTCAGCCAGGATGGGGTAAACCTCCGCATCACACGCAACGACCAATCGGGCGAGTTTTCCTCCAACAAGGAGGCGACAAGCGGCATCACCGAGGTTCTCACCTCCTTCGGCGTGACGCCAGAGCAGCTCGACAAGGTAAAGATCGAGGTGGTGGGACCGGGCTTCTGGTCCAACTGGGGCAATATCCTCGCCTCCCTCTTGCCGATCCTGCTCTTCGGCGGGTTCATTTTCTTCATGTTCAGGCAGGCGCAAGGCGGCACAAACCAGGCCATGAGCTTCGGCAAGAGCCGCGCCCGCATGTTCAGCGGTGATAAACCCACCGTCACCTTCGCCGACGTGGCCGGGGTGGACGAGGCCAAGCACGAACTGGCCGAGGTCGTCGAGTTCCTCAAGGAACCCGAAAAGTTCATCTCCCTCGGCGCGCGCATCCCCAAGGGCGTCCTCATGGTCGGCCCCCCAGGCTGCGGCAAGACCCTCATGGCGAAGGCCGTCGCCGGCGAGGCAGGCGCGCCCTTCTTCAGCATCAGCGGTTCGGAGTTCGTGGAGATGTTCGTAGGGGTGGGCGCGTCGCGGGTGCGGGACCTGTTCGAGCAGGCCAAGCGGCACAGCCCGTGCATCATCTTCATCGACGAGATTGATGCGGTGGGGCGGCATCGCGGGGCGGGGTTGGGGGGCAGCCACGACGAGCGGGAGCAGACCCTCAATCAGATTCTGGTCGAGATGGACGGCTTCGACAGCGACACCCATATCATCATCATCGCGGCGACGAACCGACCGGACATTCTAGACCCGGCGCTGATGCGGCCAGGGCGGTTCGACCGACGGGTGATCATCGACCGACCCGACGTGGCCGGCCGCAAGCACATGTTCAAGATTCACACCCGTGGCAAGCCCCTCGCGCCTGACGTTGACCTGGAGACCTGCGCCAAGATCACGCCCGGCTTCAGCGGCGCGGATATCGAGAACCTGGTGAACGAGGCGGCCATCCTGGCCGCACGCCGCAACGCCAAGGCCATCTCCATGAAGGACATGCAGGATTCGATGGAGAAGGTGGTCATGGGGCCAGAGCGTAAGAGCCGCGTCATCTCCCCGGTGGAGAAGCGCATCGTCGCCTACCACGAGGCGGGGCACGCTCTGGTGGGCCACATGCTGCCTAACTGCGACCCTATCCACAAGGTCACCATCGTCCCACGCGGCATGGCAGGCGGCTTCGTAATGCCACTCCCGGACAGCGACCGTCAGTTCCGCAATGTCGCCAAGTTCAAGGACGACCTGGCGTTTACCCTGGGCGGGCGCGTCGCCGAGGAGATCGTGTTCGGGGACGTGACCACCGGCGCGAGCAGCGACCTGGAAAAGGTGACGAAGCTGGCGCGGGCGATGGTCACCCAGTACGGCATGAGCGAGAAGCTCGGTCCCATCACCTTCGGCGAGAAAGATGAGATGGTCTTCCTGGGCCGCGAGATTGGCGAGCAGCGCAACTACTCTGAAGCCGTGGCCGAGGAGATCGACGCCGAGGTCCGTGCGCTGGTCACGGAAGCCTATGAGCGGGCGCGCGGCGTCGTCGTCGATAACCGCGCGAAGCTCGACCTCATCGCCCAGAAGCTGATGGACGTTGAGACCCTCGACGCCTCCGACTTCCGCGCGTTGTTCGCGGCGACGGAGACCAACGGCGCGGTCAGCGCGCCGAGCGCCAACGGCGCGAGCCACAGCGACTCTGCCGGGCGCGCCGACAGCAACGGCGATCACGGCATCGCCGGCAGGACCAGCCCGCTGTAGAGTCGGTTGGCGAGGGTACAATGGTAACGGGGCTTTTCAGCGCGGCATGTCCCGCCTGAAAAGCCCCGTTTCTATAGCAGGCTGAGGGAAGATTACGGCGTGGGTGTGCCGTTCGGGTAGGCCGCGGGCGGCTGGATGGTCGGCGTCGTGGGCGCTGGATAGCCGGGCGGCTTGGTAGCCGTAGGCATGCGAACCGGCGTGCCGGTCGGCGCGCCACCGGGTGGCGCGGTCGCCCCGCCTGGCGGTGGGAGAACGACAGTGGGCGCGCCCGGCGTGGCCGGTGGGGTCGTCGAGGGTTGGCACGCAGCCAGCGCGAGCATAGTTAGCGCCAGGAGCGCGATCAGCAGCCATCGGGTTGAAACGTTCACCGGAATACGACCTCCTCAACAAGAATAGGCGGCGCGCTGCACGAGCGGCGCGCCGATAACCTAGTATAGCACAGGTCGTGCTGTGGGCCAAAGCTGTTGTCAGCAAGACGCCAGCGCGCGTTTCGACACGAGCCGCCAGATTCGTTGCTGAAGGGCTTGACAAAAGCCGCCCATATCGCAATAATATCGACATCAATCGATAGCCTTCGCGGCGGCTAGCTCAGGGCACATCCCGTGGATCTATCCCTTGCTATCCTAATCGCAGGAGGTGATGCTCATGACCCAAGACGGCAGTAGTACGTGGAGCATCGCCTTCGGTTTCACCGCCTAAGGCGATGCCTCCGCGAGCGCGACGCCCTGGCTTCGGCCAGGGCGTTCGTGCGCCTCAGCGCGACTTTCTTGACCATCCCCCGCGTCCCGCCTATCATTCTGCGGCCCGCTGCTCGATGACGAGGCCCCTGGCGCTGCCACGGGCCTTTTGCCCTATTCCATCGCCCTTATCATTCCCTTTTTGGAGGCTGTGTGCTCCGCACCCATACCAACGGCCAGCTTCGCCTGGACGACATCGGCAAACGTGTAACCCTGGCCGGCTGGGTCCACCGCCGCCGTGACCACGGCGGCCTGGTATTCATCGACCTACGTGACCGTGATGGCATCACCCAGATTGTCTTCAATCCCGCCCACGCGCCTGCCGCCCACACCGCCGCCACCCGGTTGGGCGGCGAGTGGGTCGTCCAGGTGCAGGGCGTGGTCGAGGAGCGCCCCGCCGGACAGTCGAACCCCGAACTGCTCACCGGCGACATCGAGGTGCTGGCCGACAGCGTCGAGATCCTCAACCCGGCCAAGACTCCGCCCGTACCTGTCGCCGCCGAGCAGGATGTAGACGAGGCGCTGCGCCTGCGCTATCGCTACCTGGACCTGCGGCGGCCGCGCATGCAGCGCAACCTGATCCTGCGCCACCAGTTGATTCGCGCCATCCGCGACTTCCTGGACGCGCGCGGCTTCGTCGAGATCGAGACGCCCATATTGCTGAAGAGCACGCCGGAGGGCGCGCGTGACTACCTGGTGCCCAGCCGCGTCCACGCCGGTAAGTTCTACGCCCTGCCCCAGTCGCCGCAGCAACTGAAGCAGTTGCTGATGGTGGCGGGCATGGACCGCTACTACCAGATCGCCCGCTGCTTCCGCGACGAGGACCTGCGTGCCGACCGACAGCCGGAATTTACCCAGCTGGACCTGGAGATGGCCTTCGTCGAGCGTGAGGACATCCTGCGCCTCATCGAGCCGCTGGTCATCGAAATCGTCGAGCGCATGGGGAAGACGGTGCAGCAGAAGCCCTTCCCCCGCCTCACCTACACCGAGAGCATGGCGAAATATGGCAACGATAAGCCCGACCTGCGTTTCGGCCTGCCCCTGGTAGACCTGTCCGACGTGGTGGCCGACAGCGGCTTCGGCGTGTTCCGCGACACGGTGGCGGGCGGCGGCCAGGTCAAGGCCGTGCGTGGCCCCGGCATGGGTGACTACAGCCGTCGCCAGATCGACGAGGTGCAGGCCATTGTCCAGGCGGCGGGGGCCAGGGGCCTGGCAACGCTGGCCTTCGGCGAGGAGGTGAAGTCGCCTATCGCCAAGTTCCTGACCGAGCACGAGATCAACGTCATCCGTGACCGGCTGGAGGCCGAGCACGGCGACATGGTGTTCGTCGTGGCAGGCGCACCCAACGTGGTGGCGGAAGCGCTGAGCAGGCTGCGCCTGGAGATCGGGCGACGCCTGAACCTGATGGACGATAGCATCATCGCGGCGGCGTGGGTCATCGACCAGCCACTGTTCGAGTGGAACGCCGATGAGGGACGCTGGGATTCGGTGCATCACCCGTTCACCTCGCCGCGGCCGGAGGACGTGCCGCTGCTGGACACGGACCCGGGCGCGGTGCGCGCCCAGGCCTATGACGTGGTGATGAACGGCTATGAGGCCGGGGGCGGCAGCATTCGCATCCACCGCCGCGACGTGCAGGAGAAGGTGTTCAAGTTGCTGGGCCTGACGGCGGACCAGACGCGCGCCCAGTTCGGCCACCTGCTGGACGCCTTCGAATACGGCGCGCCACCCCACGGCGGCATCGCCCTGGGCATCGACCGGATTGCCATGCTCATGGCCGACGCGCCCAACATCCGCGAGGTCATCGCCTTCCCCAAGACCCAGGCGGCGGTAGATCTGATGACGCAAGCGCCGTCGGCGGTGGACGAGCGACAGCTCAAGGACTTGCACATCGCTGTCCGCGACGAGAAGCCCGCGCGGTAACGCGAGCGCCCGCTCCCGCTGGATGGTCACCGCCAGCGGCTCTACCCGAGAGTAGGAGAAGGTAGAACAATGGCGCAGATACAGGAACTGACACTGGCCGAGGCCATCGACAGTATCGGGCTGGGTCGCTTCCAGCGCAAGTTGCTGGCCGTCGCGGGCGTGAGCTGGGCGGCCGATGCCATGGAAGTCCTGCTCATCGGCTTCCTGATTCCGTCCATCATCGTCTCCCTTCAGATCACGCGGGAACAAGCCGCCTGGCTGGTAACAGCCTTGTTCGTGGGCATGATGTTGGGGGCGTGGTTCTGGGGCAGTCTGGCCGACCGCATCGGCCGCAAGAACGTTTTCGTCTCTACCATCCTGATCGCCTCCGTCTTTGCTCTCGCCAGCGCGCTCGCGCCAAACTACGAGACGCTGCTTCTCTTCCGCCTGCTGAGCGGCTTCGGGATTGGCGGATCGCTGCCCGTCGACTACGCCATCACCGCCGAGTTTCTGCCGAGCCAGCAGCGCGGCCGCTGGCTGGTCTTCCTGGAGAGTTTCTGGGCCTTGGGGACGATTATCGCCGCCGGCCTGGCCTGGTACTTCATCCCGCGCTATCCGGTGGATGGGTGGCGCTACGTACTGGCCCTGTCGGCGCTGCCCGGCCTCGTCGCCTTCTGGATTCGACGCACCATCCCCGAATCACCCCGCTATCTGGTGACGCAAGGCCGCACGGCCGAAGCCGAGCAGGTCGTCTGGATTGTCGCGGCGGAGAATGGTGTCGCGCTACCCGACGGCTTCCGCCTGGTAGCGCCCGTCGCCACGACGGCCACCGCGCAGGCCCGCCAGCCGCTGGCCGTCATCTTCCAGTCGCCCCTGCTGCGTTCAACCCTCATCCTATCGGCGGTGTGGTTCCTACTCAGCCTGGCCTACTATGGCATCTTCACCTGGCTACCGGGCATCTTCGTCCAGCGCGGCTTCGACTTCCTGCGCACCTATCAGAACACCTTCATCCTGGCCCTGGCGCAGCTGCCGGGTTACTTCTCGGCGGCCTGGCTGGTCGAGAAGTGGGGCCGCAAGCCGACCCTGGCCGTATACCTGGGCGCGGCGGCCGTGTTCACCTACGCCTTCGCCGTCGCCGACAACCTGCCGCTCATCCTGGGCGCGGCCATCATGATGAGCTTCTTCGCCCTGGGCGCGTGGGGCGCGCTGTACGCCTACACGCCCGAAGTCTACCCGACCACGGTGCGGGCGACGGGCATGGGCTGGGCGAGCGCCATGGCCCGCGTGGCGGGCATCGTCGCACCGCTGCTAAGCGTGCGGCTGCTCGGCCTGTCGTTACCCGTCGCGCTGAGCATCTACGCCGTGTCGTTCCTGCTGGCGGCGCTGGTATCGCTGCTGGGTCGGGAGACGGCCGGCCGGGCCTTGACGGACACCGCCAGCGAGGCAGCGGGCGGATCATCTGCCCCCCAGCCGCTGTCCCTGGAACGGTAGGCCGGGTCTGGCTCGCGCAGCCATTTGCACCACACAGGGAAGTGTGCTACCATTCTGCCACGGCCCTGCTGGGTTAGTGATGCGGTTACGTGTTTACTGCCAACACTCTGTTTATGGGAGGCGATCTCGTGACCTGGGCGTCGGGTTCCCCCGGCGACCGGCCAGGTAGCCGCCCACCTGCGCAAGCAGGCTTTAAACATGCCGTACACGGCCTGGTGGGGCCAAAAAACCTCGCAGCATCTCACGCCCTTCGTCATGAAGGGCGTGAGCCTTTTGGCCCCCGCTTGCGGATGAAGCCATGCGCCCGCCCCCGGCGCTGCTTGCCTCCACCCACCGAGCAACGCTACAATAGGCGCATGAACGTCACCTTCTACACCAACGCCAGCGACTTCCTGGCCCGGACCAGGGACGCGCTGGAGATGGACGAGGCTGCCAACAACCTGATGCTCGGCATCGCCCAGCGTCTGGCGTCGGGCAACGCGCCGCCCGCCTGGTCAACACCCTGCCTCACCACGGTCGACGATGACGCGGGACGCCTGGCGCTGGCGGCGGTCATGACGCCACCCGCCAAGCTCGTGCTCTACGGCGAGGGCGATGTCTGGCAGCCGGCCACCGAACCTCTGACGCAGCATCTCCTCGACAACGGTTGGTACGTACCCGGCGTACTGGGGCCGTCGGAGGTGGCCCACGCCTTCGCCGAGACGTGGCAGGCCCTCACCCGCTATCCCTACCGCGCTGGCATGCGCCAACGGGTCCACGCACTGCGCCAGGTCGTCCAGCGCGGCAACGCAGCAGGCCGCCTGCGCGCCGCGACCAGCGACGATCAGGGCCTGTTGGCGGCCTGGTTCGCCGCTTTCCACGAGGAGGCGCTGCACGAAACGCCCGACGCCGACGCCGCGCGTGACAACGCCGAGCGGCGCATCGCGGCGGGTGACATGTTCGTGTGGGAGAACGATGGGCAGGTCGTGTCGATGACGGCGCGTTCGCGGCCCACGCGCCACGGGATTGCCGTCAATGCGGTGTACACGCCGCCGGAACAGCGCGGGCGCGGCTATGCCACGGCCGCCGTCGCGACCCTCAGCCAGCAGCTCCTCGACGAGGGCTACGCCTTCTGTTGCCTGTTCACCGACCTGAGCAACCCCACCTCCAACCGCATCTACCAGCGCATTGGCTACCGCCCGGTGTGCGATTTCAACGAGTACATCTTCTAGCGCGCCTCGGAAGCCCGCGCACCATGCCCAACCGCCTGCTCATCTTCGTCCTCTTCAGCAGCGCTTACTTCCTGTCGTTCTTCTACCGTTCGACCAATGCCATCATCGCGCCAGACCTGGCGCGCGAGATGGACCTGGACGCGGCGCAGCTGGGACTGATGACCAGCGTCTTCTTCGCCACCTTCGCCCTGGCGCAGCTGCCCATCGGCGTCGCCCTCGACCGCGTCGGGCCGCGCCGAGTGACGTCCACTCTGCTGTTCGTCGGCGCGGCGGGCAGCCTGATCTTCGCCGGCGCGGCCAGCTTCGGCGGCCTGACGGTGGGGCGCGGCGTCATCGGCGTCGGCATGGCAGGCGTGCTGATGGGGTCGCTCAAGGCGTTCAGTGCGTGGTTCCCGGCCCATCGCGTCGCCACGGTCTCCGGGCTGCTCATCGGCATTGGCTCGACGGGAGCCATCTTCGCCGCCACTCCCCTGGCCCTGCTGAACCAGGCGCTCGGCTGGCGGGCCGTCTTTGCCTACGGCGCCGCGCTGACGATCCTTGCCGGCCTCGCCATTCTGCTCTTCGCGCGAAATACACCACCCGGTGTGCCCTGGCGGCCCGGCCATCCTGCTGACGGCTCCCTCACCACTGTCTTCCGCGACCCGCGCTTCTGGCGCGTCGTGCCCCTGACCTTCTTCATGGCGGGCGCGCTCCAGGCCGTCCAGGGATTGTGGGGCGGACCGTATCTCTTCGACGGCTACGGCCTTTCCCAGGTTCAAGGTGGCAGCATCCTGCTCGCTATCGGCGTCGGCGCGAGTGTCGGCTTCGCACTGGGGGGCTGGCTGAGTGACCGCGTCGGCCTGCGGCGGGTCATTATTGGCAGCGCGATGGTCTTCTCTCTCGTCCAGGCTGTGCTGGCCGCGCGGCCGCCATTGTGGACGGTGTGGCCGCTGTTCCTGGTGTTCGGGCTGACGGGGGCAGCCAACGTCCTGCTCCTGGCGAACATCCGCCACATGTTCCCCGCCGCCCTGGGCGGGCGGGCCATGTCGGCGGTGAACCTGTTCGGGATTGGCGGCGCGTTCGTCTTGCAGTGGTGGATGGGCGTCATCATCGGCGCGTTCCCGGCCGCCGAGGTGGGCCACTACGCGCCCCAGGCCTTCACCACCGCCCTCGGCTTCACCGCCGTCGGCACGGGCCTGGCGCTGGTGTGGTACCTGCCGCTACAGCGCGCGAAGCCAGTGGAGCCGCAGGCGAGCGTCGTGAGTTGAGAGGAGAGAGGCATGGCCCGCCGTGGCGAAGTTCTTGTCGCCATCATGAACAAGCCCATCGACTGGACTGTCGTGCGCGAGGAGCGCTGGTATCGCATTCCGGTCGAGAGCCAGGCCAAGTGGCTCAAGGACCGCTGGCCGCCGGAGGGGTTGGCCTTCTATCAGACAAAGGCCTTCGGCGGTGAGGCCTTTGCCATCCGCTACTACGCCGACGTGCTCGACATCCGGCGGCGCTACCGCTGGCAATTGCTGCCCAATGAGCCACGCGACAACAACAAGTCGCAGCGTGAATACTACCAGCTCATGTTGGGCGACCTGCATCGCCTGCCTCAACCCATCTTCAGCCGCCGCTGGCGACGGATCGTGTTCATTCCCACGACATGGCGAAAGCTCATGGCCGCCCAGGAACTCAACGACCTGTTCGATGACAGCCCACTGGAAGACCGATTGTGGGCCGAGTTCCGGCGATTGAGGATTGTGGCCGAGCGGCAGGAATGGGTGCGCGTCCACGACCGCGACTATGCCCTTGATTTCGCTGTCTACTGTGCCCTGGGAAAGCTCGCCGTAGAAACCGACGGCGACACCTGGCACAGCGACCCCGAGCGCATCCCCCTGGACAACCTGCGCGACAACGACCTGGAGACGGCGGGCTGGAGCCTGCTGCGTTTCAATACGAAGCAGATTCACGCGGAGATGGAGAGTTACTGCGCGCCGACCGTGATAGACAAGGTTAACAAGCTGGGCGGCCTGGACGAGGGCCGCGACGTGCCGCGCCTCATCAGCCCCGACAGCGACGAGGGGATGTACCAGCCGGGATTGTTCGATTAACCGATAGGCGTGGCCCCCGCCATCAGCGTGACGAAGGCATCTTCCAGCGAGGGGGTGGTGGGTTCCACCGAGGCAACGGTGACGCCCGCGCTCGTCAGATGCTCGCGGACGCGCTCATGGGGCACACCGGGTTGAAGCATGACGTGCAGCCGCACGCCCATGAGGGTGGCGGCGC
>DAOUDG010000081.1:0-64580 GCA_034431435.1 Anaerolineae bacterium
ACGCAGACGCTCATCCAGGCATACAATCGGCATCGGCATAGCGCACCTCCTGGGGCAGAAGTGAGTTCACCACCTCTGCTTTTACCCCAAGGTGCGCTATGTCGCAACTCGGTCGCCCTCAATTGTTAAATCTGCAAGGATAGAGCTTATCATAGGCCCTGTCTACGAACGGAACCGCGCCTGAAAGGAGTCTCGCGTTGCCTCCTCATCCCCACGGGCACGTTGGCGGCTGGATCGAGCTGATCTGCGGTGGAATGTTCAGCGGCAAGAGTGAGGAGTTGATTCGCCGCGTCAAGCGCGCCCAGATTGCTCGTCAGAAAGTGCAAGTCTTCAAGCCGGCCCTGGACTACCGCTACAGCGTTGAGCGCGTCAGTTCGCACAACGGTCTCCAGGTCGAAGCCGTACCCATTGCCCACGCCCGCGAGATTCTTTCCCTCACCGACGCCGACACCGACGTGGTTGCCATCGACGAGGTGCAATTCTTCGACTGGGAGATTGCTGTCGTCTGCAATGCGCTTGCCGACCACGGCAAGCGCGTCGTTGTGGCCGGACTGGACACTGATTTCCGCGCTGAGCCGTTCGGCCCGATGCCCTTGCTCATGGCCCAGGCGGAGCAGGTCGACAAGCTGTCGGCCATCTGCGTCGTGTGTGGCGGCCCCGCCAGCCGTACCCAGCGCCTGATTGACGGCCACCCGGCCCGCTTTGACGACCCGGTTATCAAGGTCGGCGCGAACGAGATGTACGAGGCGCGCTGCCGCCACTGCCACGTCGTCCCTCGTGAGGAGCCGCAGATCGCCGCCAGCGCCGACGGGTAACGTGTGATGCGCCGCGTCCGGCCAGCGCCGTCAGCAGGGCATCGCGAGCGCTGCTATGGCGTCACATGCCCGCTAGTTCGGCCCCGGCGACTAGCAACGCTGCCACCTGCTCGGGGCTGCGACCCTCGGCGTAGATACGCAGCACCGGTTCCGTACCCGACGGGCGAATCAGCAGCCAGGCGTCATCGGCCAGCAGATACTTGACGCCATCGGAGGCATTGACACGCGCCACGGCGACGCCATTGAGTTCCGTCGGCGCATCGGCCACCAGCCGCTGTACCATATCCTGCTTGGCGAAAGGCCGCACCCGGCGGTCCTCACGGTTGTAGTAGACCGGTCCCAGTTCTTCCAGCAGGCCATCTACCACCTTGCT
The DNA here is from genome assembly GCA_034431435.1 of Anaerolineae bacterium. Taxonomy (GTDB): domain Bacteria; phylum Chloroflexota; class Anaerolineae; order Epilineales; family JAHCIE01; genus JAHCIE01. The sequence continues at coordinate 1,189 of DAOUDG010000081.1, forward strand.
CAGCTTGCGCTGCCCCTGGTGGGCCATAACCTCCAGCAGCAACAGCCCCATCAGCAGGCCATCACCTTCGGGGATGTGTCCCTGAATGCTCAGGCTGCCGCTTTCCTCGCCGCCGATGAGCACATTCTCCTTGAGCATGTAGTCGGCGATATGGTTGAAGCCAACCGGCGTCTCGCGGAGCGGCAGATCGTAGCGTCGCGCCAGGCGGTCCACCAGTAGCGTGGTGGAGATGGTTTTCACCACCGAGCCGCGCTGGCCGCGCTCGGCCAGGTGACGCAGTACCAGGGCGAAAATGAGATGAGGGCTGACGAAGCGGCCCAGGTCATCTACGGCCCCGATGCGGTCGGCGTCGCCGTCGGTCGCCAGGCCGACATCCCAGCCGCTTTCCTTGACCGTGTGCATCAAGCTGCCCAGGTTGCGGGGAATCGGTTCAGGGTGGATGCCGCCAAAGCCGGGGTTCAACTCACCGTGTAGCTCGCTAACCTCAACGCCGACGGCCCCCAGCACTGAACGCAGGTAGCCTCGTCCCGCGCCGTACATCGCGTCCACCAGGACGCGCGGCCCCAGTTGTGAGATCGCATCGACATCGACGATAGTGCGCAGGTGGGCCAGGTAGCCGGGCATGACGTTGATGCGCTCGATAAGGGGGTGTTTGGGCCACTCGCCGTTGTCCTGGCGCGGTGGCTCGTACGCTGCCCGCTGCGGCTCGCGTCCGGCGGCCAGATTGTCTTGCAGGTAACCTTCGATGATGGCCGTCTCCGACGGCAGGGCCGATCCGCCGTGGGAGGCCTTGACCTTGATGCCGTTGTAGCGCGGCGGGTTGTGGCTGGCGGTGATCATGACGCCTGCCGCCGCGTGGCGGCTGCGCACCGCCCACGACACGGCCGGTGTGGGCGTGAAGTTGTGGGTGAGGAAGACGCGCAGGCCGTTGCCGGCCAGCACCCGCGCGACCTCGATGGCGTAGCGGTCGGATAGGAAGCGCGTGTCGAAGCCGATGACGACGCCCTCGGCGCCGTTCGCGGCTTGCAGGTCAAGAGTCCACTGGGCGATGGCCTGGGCCACCTGGCGGACGTTGCTAAAGGTGAACTCGTCGCTGATGACGGCGCGCCACCCGTCGGTCCCGAAGTGGATCGCTGTCCTGGTGAGCGGCGCAGATAGACTGGTCAAGTGAGGATTCCTCCGCAGTCACGGCGTGCAGGCCGCGGTCAGCCTGTTGGCTCAATTATAGCCACCGAGTCGAGGGGGGCGAAACTTCTGGCAGGACTTGGACCTGGGTAGCCTCGCCACTATACTTGAGGGCCATCTTCCATCGACGGAGACCCATATGGCCGCCTCGCCTGCCCCTGCCCCCCTCACCCACGTCCCGCTGCTCGACCACGGCTTCGTTGAGTTGTGGAACATGATGGGCGAGGATCACACCATCGCCGCATCAGCGCGGGTCAGCCTGCACCGGGAGCTTACCTCCCTCACCGACCATTCGGAGAAGCAGGCCGAGCGTGATCGCGGCCTCATCAACCGCCTCATGCGGGATCACCATACCAGCCCCTTCGAGTCGGTCGTGTTCCAGTGGCGCGTTCGCGCGCCCATCTTCGTCGCGCGTCAGTGGTTCCGTCATCGCTTTTCATCCTTCAACGAAGAAAGCGGTCGATACGTCGAGCTCCAGGACGAATTCTATGTCCCGACTCACCTGCGCGCCCGCGTCGGCAAGGCGATGGACTACCAGTACGTGGACCTGGATGACGAGCGCAACGCCGACTTCGTGGCGCGCATCGAGGCGCTCTACCGCGATGCGCGCGCGTTGTACGAAGACATGCTGACCGCCGGCGTGGCCCGCGAGCATGCCCGCATGGTGCTGCCCGTCGCCCAATACACGACCTTCATCTGGACAGTCAACGCCCTGAGCCTGATGAACTTCCTGTATCTGCGCCATAGTCCCCACGCCCAGGCCGAGATTCGCGTCTACGCCGAGGCTATGGAGACCGTGTTCGCCGAGCGCCTGCCCTGGACCCACGCCGCCTTCCGCGCGCACTGGGGTTCGGGCATGGTCTAGCCCCTCAGCCCAGAAAGAAGCCCCCACCATGGTACTGAGCGACCACGAGATCGCTGCGCGCGCCGCGCGCGACGGCATGATTCAGCCTTTTGTCGAGACCCAGATCAAGCGCGTCGGGGAGGTGGGTGTCGTCTCGTTCGGCCTGTCCAGTTATGGCTACGACTTCCGCGTCGCCAACGAGTTCAAGGTCTTCAAGACGACTTTCATGCCCGTCATCGACCCCAAGCATTTTGCCCCCACCAGCTTCGATGAGGTGGTGGCGGCCGATCACGAGGCGGTCATCATCCCGCCCAACTCGTTCGCCCTGGCGCGCACCGTCGAAACGTTCCGCATTCCCCGCGACGTGCTGGCGATCGTGATTGGGAAATCAACGTATGCGCGGTGCGGGATTATCATCAACATTACACCGCTAGAGCCGGAGTGGGAAGGTGAGGTGACCATCGAGATTTCGAACACCACGCCGCTGCCTGCCCTTATCTACGCGGGCGAGGGCATCGGGCAGGTGTTGTTCCTGCGCGCGAGCGAAGTGTGCCAGACCAGCTACGCCGACAAGGCGGGCAAGTACATGCACCAGGAGGGAATTGTCCTGCCCCGGCTATAGGGGGAGGGGGTATTTCAGCCAGTCGCGGATGTCGGCCCACGTCCGCGCGTCGTCGTCATTCTGAAGCAGAGGGACGAAGCCGAAGGACAGGTACAGGTTGACGGCCGGGATGCGCAGGGCAGAGGTGTCCAGGCAGGCGCGCGTATGGCCCAGCTCGGCCAGGCGATTGCAGACGGTGGTCAGCAAGGGACGCGCCAGTCCCTGGCCCTGTCGGGCGGGGACCATTGCCACCCAGTGGACGCGCCCGTAGCCCTCACCCATGCCCGCATCGTCCAACCACGCCGTCGCCGTCGCGACGGCGTGGTCGTTGTCGTCCACGATGAACACCTGGCGCTCGGGCAACTCGTCCGGGTACGCGCCGAAAGCCTGCTCGTACACGATAGGCGTGACGACATTGTAGCGGTCGGCGACCTCGTGGATCGCGACCCACAGCCGCTCATCGCCGGGTCGGTACCAACGCCAGCGGAACCCGGCGGGCAAGGTGTGCTGCGGGATGTCGCGCAGGTCCGGCCGCACCATGCGGATGGAGCGATTGGATTCGGTGGTGGCCTCGGCGCGGGTCATGAATGAGCACTCTCGGTCGTCATCACGCAGCGTAATCCATCGATCTGAGCCGCCATTGATGACAGCTCAAACCAGGGTGGTGGCCACGTTGAAGGCGCGGACGATCTCGCGCAGTTCGTCGGTCGTCAAGCCTTCGCCCTGTCCCCCTGTGACCAGATCCATGTATTCGTACACAGCGGCCGCTTCCGCATACTCGACGCGGTCGGCTGCCCGCGTTACCGACATGTCCGACCGCGCCATCACGCCGTGCTTGCTCCACACCACAACCCGGTGCGTCCTGAGCCCGGCCACGTTCGCCTCCATCAAGTCGTGGGAGCCGGGTAGCTTGTACGGCAACACCCCAATGCCCTCTGGCAGGTTGACGATGGTTTCCGGCTCCCACCGCAGCAAGCGTTGGTTCAGGTACGTCTCGTCTCGATAGGCTGGGATGTGGCTGAGGTACGTCAGATGGGGCGGCTGGGCGTGGATGAGGGCGTGAAAGTTGGTAGCCGTGCGGGCCACCTGGTCATCGTGGACAGCCAGGTGGGAGTTGAACTCGCTGGTGACGCGCTGGAACAGCCGTCGCGGCGAGGTGCACAGGTGAGCCGTGCGCCCGTCATCGTGGATGATCACTGCTCCCAGGTTCGCGGAGGGGTCGGAGCGAATGTCGCGCAGGCGGCGGCCAGAGCCGGTGACAATTATCAGGCCCCCTGCCAGCGCGGGCACTGGGTGCGGCAAGTCGAGAGGCTCGGCCAGTGGAAAGCGGCGGCGGACTTCGAGGGGCCAGCCGATGAAGAGGGAGATGTTGCCTGCCGCGCCCTCGCTGGCATCGATGCTGCTGACGCGCAGGCCGGCCTCGCCGATCGTTGTGAGTAGCTCGTCTAGGTCAGGATAGGGTTGGTCGAGTGCCATTGGTTTCTCCAGGCGAGTTGACGTTCGCCGTGGGCTGTGTCGGGTGGCCGTCGCGCCTGCGTTTGGCCCCGACGTAGAGGTGTCAAAGCAAACTCCGCGTTGATGCGGCTTCAGCGCTTGCCGGCTGCTTGGGAGGCAGGCGACGCCCAGCGGTGCAGGCGGCGAGCGGCTTCTTCGAGGGTTTCGACGCGCTTGCAGAACGCGAAGCGCGCCAGATGGCGGCCCAGCTCGCGGTGGTCTTCGGAGTAGAAGGCGGTGGGTGGGATGGCCGTCACCCCGGCCTCGATAGTCAGGGCGCGGCAGAAGGCAACGTCGTCGGCGTAGGGCAGGTGGCTGATGTCGGCCAGGGCGAAGTATGTGCCGCGCGGGACGAAGGCGGGCAACCCGGCGTCGGCCAGGGCGGCCAGCAGCACGTCGCGCCGCTGGGTATACTCGGCGCGGAACTGGTCGTAGTAGGCGTGGTCCTCAGCCAGGCTGAAGGCGGCGGCGATGCCCGCCTGGAGGGGGGCCGCCGAGCAGAAGACAATGAATTGGTGGGTCCCGCGCGTGGCTGCGTTGAGGCGCGGTGGCGCAATGACCCAGCCGATCTTCCAGCCCGTGAGGCTGAAGGTCTTGCCGGCGCTGGAGATGGTCAGCGTTCGCTCCCACATGCCCGGCAGGGTGGCGATGGAGATGTGCGCGGCATTGTCGAAGGTCAGGTACTCGTAGACCTCGTCACTGAGCACCAGCGCGCCCCAGCGTTGGGCCAGTCCGGCGATGTGCTGCAACTCGGCGCGGGTGAAGACTTTGCCCGTCGGGTTATGGGGCGTGTTGACCAGGATGAGCTTGGTACGCGGGCCGCAGGCGGCCTCCAGCTCAGCGCGGTCGTACCACCACTCGGCGTGGTCGGCGTCGGGCTGGCGGAGGGGGACGTAGCGCGGCACGCCGCCCGCGAAGGCGATGGACGGCACGTAGGAGTCGTAGAACGGCTCGAAAACGATAACCTCGTCGCCCGGATCGACGAGGCCGAGCAGCGAGGCGAAGATCGCTTCTGTTGCGCCCGAGGTGACTACCACATCGCGGTTCGGGTCGAGGTTGCGATTAAGGCGCGGGCTGTAGTGGGCGGCCAGCGCCTGGCGTAGGGCGGGCGCACCGTGGGCGACGGCGTACTGGTTGACGTCGCCCGCGATGGCCTCCTCGGCCACCGCCTTGATCCAGGGCGGACCTGGGAAGTCGGGGAAGCCCTGGCCCAGGTTGACCGCGTGGTGCTCAGCGGCCAGCGCGCTCATCTCGGAGAAGACGGACGTGCCCGTGCCAGCCAGACGGTGGGCGAGGGGGTGATGGGGGGGTGTCATGGCGCGCTGATGTTGCCAGGCTCCGGCGGCGACGGCCAGGGGCGCTCGCCTTCGACGACGCGGCCTGCCCGGAGCAGGGTGGCCTCGTCCCAGGGCCGGCCAACAAGCTGCACGCCGATGGGGAGGCCCTCGCCGCTAATACCGCTGGGGACGGCCAGAACAGGCAGGCCGAGCAGGTTGAAGGGGCGGGTGTAGCGAGCGATGGCCTCGCGCATGTTGACCGACGCGCCGTCGATGACGGCTTCCGCCGCACCGCGAACGGGCGCAGGAACGGCGGTTCCTGGGGCGAGAAAGATGTCCGCCTGCTCGAACACGGCCTCGAAATCGCGAATCAGGTGGGCGCGGAACTCAACGGCGCGCCCGTAGGCCATGCCGCTTACCTGGAAGCCCAGCTCCAGGCGGCTCGCCACGTCGGGCTGGAACTCGTCGCGGCGAGTGCGTAGCCGCTCCTCGTGAAAGGCCGACGCCTCGGCGTTGAGGATGTCCAGGGCCACGCGGCTGGCGTCGCGCAGGCGGGGCACGGAGACCTCGATGACTGTCGCGCCGTGGTAGCGCAGAATCTCCAGCGTGTGGCGCAGGCCGTCGAGAACGTCGGCCGTCGCGCCGACCAGGGAGTAGTTGGGATCGACGGCGATGGTCAGGCCGCGCGCGCCCCGGTCCAGGTCGGCCGTGAAGGATGGCACGGGGCGGTCGACGCTGGCCGGGTCGAGGGGGTCGTAGCCGCTCATGGCCTGTAGTACCACCGCCACGTCGTAGACTGAGCGCGCCATGGGTCCAGCGTGGTCCAACGAGAAGGACAAGGGGATGATACCACGCTTGCTGACGCGACCGTAGGTAGGCTTGAGGCCCACGATACCGCATAGGGTGGCAGGCATGCGAATCGAGCCGCCGGTGTCGGTTCCCGTCGCGGCGGCGCACAGCCCGGCGGCGATGGCAGCTGCGCTGCCGCTGGACGAGCCGCCGGGCGAGCGACCCGTGTCCCACGGGTTGTGGACCGGGCCGAAGTGGGAACTATCGCCGGTGACGCCGTAGGCGACCTCGTGCAGGTTGAGCTTGCCCAGGAGAACGGCTCCGGCCAGCCGCAAGCGAGCCACCGACGGCGCATCCTCGCGGGCAACGTTGTCCAGGAACAGGCGCGAGCCGGCTGTGGTTGGCAGGCCGGCGACGTCGAACAGGTCCTTGAGCGCAATGGGGATGCCATGCAGCGGGCCGCGATAGTGGCCGCGACGTATCTCGGCCTCTGCGGCGCGCGCTTGCTGCCGGGCGCTGTCCGCCGTGACGACGATGAAGGCGTTGAGATCGCCATCGCGGGCGGCGATGCGGTCGAGGTAGGCGTCGGTGACCTCGACCGGCGATACCTCGACCGCGGCCAGACGCGGAGCGAGGCGCTCGATCGTGAGGCGGGTCAGGCTGCTCACCGGACAAGAAATTCCTTGCCGCCGCTGACCTCAACGTCGCCCTCGAGATAGGCGTCGAGCCACCACGTATGCGCGGCGCGCACGCCGAAATAGGACGGCTGAGCATTCTCAGGCAGCGTGAACGACCCGTCGAAGGTGCGGCTCTCGCCGGCCTGGAGCGATACATTCATCGCCAGGACGGCCTCATCCTCGTGGGTGAAGCTAGTCATCTCCTCAAGCTCCTCGCCCCAATCATCCTCGTCCTCGTCGAGGGTCACTTCGGCCTCGCCATTCAGCGCGCCGTCCAGTGTTTCGACATCTTCCAGCGCTTCTTCCTCGTCCTCGCCGAAATCCTCCTCATCCTCGAATTCAGGCTCAATCTCCTCGACGCCGAAAAGCTCGGCGATCAGGGCCTTCGCCTTCAGGGACGTGTTCGCCGACACGGTGACGGTGAAGGTCACCGTGTCGCCGGGGGAGAACTGCTCGCGGTCGATCTCGACGGTCAGGCGGCCCGGCTCGCGGGCGGGTGTCTTGACAGGCATGGAAGCTCCTTTCGCTTGAGCAGCTCTATTGTACCACGTCAATGGTAGCCAGGTCGACCATATCGCGGCCGTCGGTCAAAGGCAGTCGCCGGCCGCTGACGGCCTCGTACAATCCCACGCGCAGGGTGAGGGGGCCGACCGCGCCGACAGGCACATGTAGCCCGTGGAAGTCGGGCGTGGGGCGGCCGGGTGTCCAGCTGGAAGTTGGGCGCGCGCCTCCCTGCGGCGGGCTGTCGTGTTGTGCCACCAGCCGTCCCGCCGAGTCGTACAGATGGACGAACACGCTGTAGTCGGCCGCCAGAGGCTGGAGCGTGTCCCACTTCAGATCAACGGTCACAGTTCCACCTGGCCGTGTCTTGGGGTTGAAGCTGGCGTCGCGCAAGACCGGGCCCATTGCCCATACCGCCTGAGGCTCAAAGGTCGCGCGTGGCTCATCCCTCGTCAGGTGTAGCAGGGTCAGGTTGTCGCCGCGCCAGGTGGCCGACGCCGGGTAGAGGTTACGATCGAGCCAGGCCTTGAGGGCTGCGTTCGGTCCCGCTGTGCCTCGGTACAAGATAGTCCACAGGCGCGGGTGAGATGCCTGAGCCGCCTCCAGGCGGTTCTCGATACGCTCCATAGGTTCTGTGACCGGGTCCCAGCGTTGCGCATACGTCCACGGCGGCAGGCTGGAGTCGCGGTAGGCATCATACGCGCCCGCCAGGCTCAACACATTGAAGACAACGATGTCGTCGGGGCGCGCTCCGGCGGCCCGTAAGGCGCGCGCGTCGGCCCACGGCTCCCAGTTGTCGCCGCGCTCCAAACCCTTCGCGTAGACAGCGCCGCCAGCGGTCGGCCAGAGGGTGACGACCAGGGCGGCGACAGCAGCGAAGGCTGCCAGCCGCGGCCACGTCGCCCATAGTGCCGCCAGCCCGTAGGCTAGGGCCAGGCCGATGAAGGGACTGGCCGGGATGGTGTAGCGGGCAGCGAACATGTGAGCGCGGGTTCCTACGGCCACGCCGACCAGCGTCAGCGCCACAGCGAGAACTGGTAGAAGCAGCAGGGTGGGCGACAGGCCGAACGCCTGCCGCCGACCGACCACCACGGCGACGACGCCAGCCACCACGATGGCGACAACAATCCAGACGGCCGGCCAGCCGGGGCCATACGCGAACACGGAGCCGTAGAGACCCGCGCTGAGCACGTCGAACAGGCGGAACGTCGCGCCGCCCAGTTCAAACCGCCCCTCGACCCGGTCGACCGTGGCCGCTGCCGCATACCACAGCCACGGCGCGAAGGCAGCCAGAATCAGCAGGCTGGCGACGGTGACACGACCTATGGCGGCACGCCCGCCGGGCGCACGCCAGAGCGTCCACCCGCGCACGATGGCGTACCCCACCAGGCCAAGCAGCGCCAGTGCGCTGTAGTAGAAGGTGTAGATGGCGAGTAGCGCGCCGACGAGCCACGCCGCCAGCGCGCCCCACGGCGCAGGCGACTCCGCGTCCAGGCAGCGCAGCATTCCCCAGGTTGCCAGGAGCAGGCCCAGGACCGTCAGCGAGTACATGCGCGCCACTTGCGAGTAATACACCAATAGCGGCGCAAGGGCCACGTAGGTCGCGGCCAACAGCCCCACCATGTCCGCCGCGCTGCGGTGGCGTCCGACCCAGGCCCGCCCTGTCTGGTAGGCCAGAGGTACGCAGGCCACCCCTGCCACCACCGACAGATAGCGAAGGATGAACTCACTGCGGCCCAGGGCCAGGAAGGGCCGCACGGCGAGGTAGTAACCCGGCGGGTGCACATCTCGCGCAGTGAGGTAGGCGATGTCGCTGAAGGGCAGCTGACTGATGGCGAGCGACCACCCTTCATCCCAGGCGATGGGCGGCCAGGCCAGGCTGTACACGCGCAGCCCAAAGCCAACCACGAATAGTCCGACCAGGAGGGGTAGGCGGACGCGCTTGAGTTCAAACGAGCGCGGAGTCATTCCATCATTCCGGGGGAGGCTGGCTCCCCTGCAAAGTACGCCAGATTATACCACCGAATAGGCCCCGAACAAGACCGGGTGCGTTCGCCGTGTAACCTTAACGTGGCTTGACTCATCCCGTCGGCTCCCTATAATCCCCAGGTACACCGGAGGCGTCCCCCCATGCCTGCTCTAGCTGACCCCATAACGCTGGCGACCCTCCCTGTCTTTCGTGGCCTGACCCGGGAGCAGCTCGCCTGGTTCAACGCCCGCCTGCACCGCCAAGCCTACCCTGCCAATGCGACCATCTTCACTGTGGAGCAGCCCGCCGAGGTGGTATACATCATCCTGAGCGGCACAGTTCGCATCCACGTGGAGCAGGCGACGGGTACGGATGTCATCATCGACATCGGGGGCACGGGCGATATCCTGGGCGAGATGGCCCTGATCGAGGGAGTGGGGCGTTCAGCCAGCGCCAACACCCTGGAGGAGTCGGTTCTGCTGTGGCTGGATCGTGCCTCGTTCATGGAGGCGCTACGCAGCATGCCCGACTTCACCCTCAACCTGATGCGCATCCTCTCCGGGCGCTTGCGCCTGGCGAATGAGCGCATCCAGGGCTTTGCCGCGTTGGATGCCTATGGCCGGGTTGCGCGGACCCTCCTGGCCTACAGCCATCGCTACGGCCAACGGCTGCCGGGCGGTGCGATGGTCATCCCCATCCGTCTCACCCAGAGCGATATTGCTGAGATGGTCGGCGCGTCTCGCGAGCGGGTCAACCAGATCATGTCGTACTACAAGCAGCGGGGCTATCTCTCCGTCGATCGTAACTATCGCATCGCCATCCACGACCCCGAGGCGTTGGCGAAGCACTCTGAATGAGCCAGGAGATTCTATGGCCGACTCTCTCGAGCAGCGCCTCCTCGACGCTATCGATGCCCATCGCGCGCTTATCTTCGACGTATCCGATCAGATTCACGCCCACCCCGAGCTTCAGTATCAGGAGGTCTTCGCGTCTGACCTGCTGACGCGCACCTTCGAGGCGCATGGCTTCGCGGTCGAGCGCGGCGTCTGCGATATGCCCACCGCCTTCGTCGCCCGCATCGACAGTGGCAAGCCAGGCCCCACTGTCGCGTTTCTGGCCGAGTATGATGCCCTGCCCAACCTGGGCCACGGCTGCGGCCACAATCTCATTGCGGCGTCGACGGTGGCGGCCGGGTTAGGGATGCGGGAGGTCTTGAGCGACGTGGGCGGGCGAGCCATCGTCTTCGGCACGCCCGCCGAGGAGGGCGGGGGGGGCAAGATTCCTATGGTCAAGGCGGGCCTCTTCACGGCTGTGGATGCCGTCCTGATGGTTCATCACGGTGGGGATAAGACCAGGGTACCCACTGTGCCCGGCACAGGCTCCTGCCTCGCGACATCGCAGCGTCTGTATGAGTTCTTCGGCCAGACAGCCCACGCCGCGGCTGACCCGTGGAATGGCGTCAATGCCCTGAATGCTGTCATTCACCTGTTCCTGGGCATCGACTCGCTGCGCCAGCATACCCGCGATACGGCGCGCATCCACGGCATCATCACCCACGGTGGCGACGCGCCCAACGTCGTGCCGCGCTACGCGGCGGCGCAGTTCCTCATGCGCGCGCCGAGCCGCGCCGAGGTGAACGATTTGGTTGCCCGCGTTGACCGGGTGGCGGAGGGTGCGGCGAGCATGACCGGCGCCCAGCTCAAGATCAGTGAAGTGGGCACACCCTACGACGACATGCGCCCCAGCTACAGCCTCGGCAGGCGCTACGCCGCCCATCTGGAGCGGATGGATCTGACTCTAGTTCCTGAAGACCCCGGTGTGGGCATGTACTCCACGGATTTCGGCAATGTCAGCCACGCCGCGCCGTCATCGGGCTGTACCTTCGCCATCAGCCCCGAGCCAATCGCCGGTCACTCGCCAGAGGTGGTGGCCTGTTCGGCCTCCGACCTGGGCCGGGAGAACATGCTGCGCGCGTCGAAGGCGATGGCCCTCACAGCGCTGGAGGTGCTGTCGCAGCCGGAACTGGCCGAGGCCGTGCGCGCTGAGTTCAACGCAGCCAGCGCATGATCGACTCGGGTGACAGCCGCCCGCCGCTGCCGCCGCCGCCGACTGGCCGCGATACTCATATCCTGGCCGAATACATCGGCGCCGCTCTCGACCTCGGCTACAGCCTGGAAGAGATTCGCGCCGCCTACCCGCGCCTGACGACAGACCAGCTCTATCTCGCGTATCGCCACGCTCTGAGAATACGGGGCCGTCGCCTCGGCGCGACTGGCGCGTCATGACGCACGGCGGTCATTGCGCACCCGCTGGCAAGCTCCGCCGCGGCTGAGTGGTTGTCGAGGCTGCGTCTGGCTGTCAGCGCCTTGCGACTTGGGCCGACGGGGTGTACAATCTGGACAAACGACTCGTAGGAGCTTTTCGCGCATGCCGCCCATCGCCGACAAAGATCGTCTCGCTCGCCTCTTCGCGGCTTTTGTCGAGCGCCTCAATAGTGACCCGGCCCTGGCGGGTCGGCTGGCTGAGTTGAGCCAGGCGCTTGGCTTTCGTCTCGATGATCTCGACACCATCCTCGTCTTGGATGCGCGCACTGTCCCATTGCGCGCCCCAGGCAGTCGCACCCGGTTGACGCCGGATACCCTCATCACCACCACCGCCCCCCTGTTCCACGAATTCTGGTCGGGCCACCTCAGCCTGGCCGACTTCCTCGCCCGTAGTCAGGTGGATGGGGACGTGCAACCCCTGCTCGACATTGCCGACTCCCTGCCCCTCGCCTTCGCTGTCTATGCTGAGACGGCGCGCCGGCGGCGCATGGTGCCCCTAGCCGCGCCGCAGAGCGCATCCGACGCCGAGATGCCCGCGCCCGCTGAGCCTGCTCCAGTGGCGGAGCCGCCTGTCGCGCCTGCGCCCAAGACACGCTCCCGCGTGCGGCGATCGCCTGTGGCGGCCGCCGCCGCACCGGAGGCGCCTGCCGCAGCGGCCGCCCCACCCCCAGCCAGGGCCAGGAGTCGCTCGCGCAAACAACCGGCCGAGACGCCGACTGTCGAGGCTGTTGCCGCTGACGCGACGCTGGATGAGGCGAGGTCAGCCGAGCCGACTCCGCTGGCAATGGAAGCGAGCGAGCCTGCGCCGCTGGTGGAAGAGTTGCCCGAAGTCCCACTCACACCCCCGGGCGAGGAAGTTCTGGCTGCCGATACTGGGGTTCCGCTGGAGGCTGAACTCGAGGCTCTCGACACGGCTTCCGAAGCCCCCACGCCTGAGTCGCCCCCGCCGCCCGCCGCCCGGCCATCCCCGTCGCGGGGCAAGCGCGGCAAGCAGGGTGCGAAGAAAGAGGCCGCCCCGCCGCCCGCCGCTGAGGCCCCGCCTGCGCCTGCGGTGACCAGCCAGGCGGGTAAGAGGGGTAAGGGCGGCAAGAAGACCGAAAGCCAGCCCTCGGCCGTCGCGACAGCCAGACCCGCGACGGATGCAGTGAAGGCTGACGGGCAAGCGCGGGGCAGGGGCAAGGGGCGCGACAAGAAGCGCGAGGTGGAGAAGGCCACGACCGCGCTCATCCCCGCCGCCCCGCCGCTGCCCGCCCCCGCCGCCACGCCGCCCATCGCTGACGCCCGCACGAGCCGCCTGCGCGCCGCTATCGAGTCTCTCGGCCGGCGACTGATTCCGGTGGTGGAAGGGGACGCGCCGCGCCGCAAGGTGGAGCGTCTTGACCAGACTCTGCCCACCGACGAGACGGCGCTCCGGCTGGAGATGCTACGGCGCATGACCCTGATCCGGGCCGTGGAGAGCCGCCTGGCCGATGAGATGGCAGCCGGGCGTCTGCCGGCGGCTGAACTGGCCCGGTCGGACGGGCAGGAGGGCGTGGCGGTCGCGGTGGCCTTCGCCCTGCGTCCCGAGGACAACCTCGTAACCACGCATCGCAGCGTCGGCCCCTTCCTGGCGCGGGGCAGCGATCCGGCGGCCCTGGCCGCTGAAATCTATGGCCGCGCGGCGGGGCTGAATGGCGGCAAGGGTGGACCTCAGAACCTGTCCGACGTGCGTGTTGGGGCGCTGGCGACAGCCATTGTTGGCGCGTCGCCCGTGCTGGCCCTCGGCTTTGCCCTCGCGGCGCGCTTGCAGAAGACTGAGCAGGTAACGCTGTGCCTGCTGGGCGAGGGCGCGTCGAACCAGGGAATGTTCCACGAGGCGTTGAACCTGGCTGCCGTGCGTAGTCTGCCTGTAGTGTTTGTCATAACCAACGACGGTACGGCCGACTCCACCCCAGTCGAGGAGACGAGCCGCCTGTCGAACCTGGCGCAGCGGGCCGTCGCCTACGGGATAGGCAACGCCACGGTCGATGGCAGCGACGTGTGGGGGATGTATCGTACCCTGCGCGCCGCCGTGCGGGTCGCCCGCAATGGGGGGCCAAGTCTGGTCGAAGTCAAGACACCGCGCCTGTCGACCCTGCCCGACACCCAACGCGAGGGCAAGGACGGGTTGGTGCGTCTCTACCAGAGCCTTGTGGACGCCAAGTCCCTGGCGCCTTCCGATGCCCGCGAGATGGCCGCCGCCGCCCAGTTGCAGGCCAGCCGCGCCGTGGAGTGGGCGCAGGGCGCGCCGAACCCGCCCGCCGAAGCGCTGACCACCTTCGTCTACAGTCCTGAGCCGTCGGCTCTCTATCGCCCCACGCCGCTCCGGGTTGCCAACCGCAGCTTGAGCATGGCGGCGGCGATTCGCGAGGCTCAGGCCACCGCGCTGCGCACCGACCCGTCGGTGTACCTCATCGGCGTCAGTCTGGCGAGCGGCGGCCGCTTCCAGACGGTGTCGGGCCTCATCGACCGCTACGGCCCTGAGCGGGTCATCGATGCGCCCATCAGTCCCAACGCCATCATCGGTTCGGCCGTCACGGCAGCGGCGGCGGGCACGCGGCCCATCATCGACATCGGCTTCGGCGACTTTCTCACCCTGGCCGCAGATCCCATCGTCAACCAGGCGGCCAAGCTGCGCTACATGACCAGCGGCCAGTACCGGGTACCCCTCGTCATTCGCGTTGCCAGCGGCCCTGCCCAGGGCTGGGGGGCGCAGCACTCGCAGAGCCTGGAAGGCTGGTTCGCCGCCGTTCCCGGTCTGCTCGTTGCTGTGCCGAGCGGACCCTACGAGGCCAAGGGGCTGCTGCTCACTGCCGTGCGCTCCAACAACCCCGTCCTGTTCTTCGAGCCGAAGGCCCTATACGAGGCCACAGGCCCGGTCCCCCAGGACGACTACAGCGTGCCCTTCGGCGTGGCCGACGTGAAGCGTAGCGGCACGGATTGCACGATCGTCGCCGTGGGCGCGGCCGTCGGCGAGGCCCTGGCCGCGGCCGAGGCTCTGGCCGCCGAGGGTATCAGCGCCGAGGTCATCGACCCGCGCACGCTGATGCCCTTCGACTGGACCACGGTCCTGGAGAGCGCGGGGCGCACGGGGCGACTGGTCATCGTCGAGGAAGCGCCTATCACCCTGGGCTGGGGCGCAGAGATCGCAGCGCAGGCGGCGGCGTACCTGTACGGGCTGTTGCGCGCGCCCATCGTGCGCGTCGCGGCGGCGCCGGTGCCAGTCCCCTACAGCCCCAGCCTGGCCGTCACCGCCCTCGTAGGCGCGGGCCAGATTGTTGACGCGGTGCGGCGACTGGTGCGCGAGGGGTAGCCAGCTGGCGAGCGAGAATCACAGGGCGGCGGGCAGGTGATGCCCGCCGCCTTTCCAGTGGCGCGTGCGCGGGGCGGTTGATGGACAGCGGCACGAACCCTAGCACGGCGTGCCCTGACGGGGCGTCGAGGTGGGGGGAGCGTCGGGCGCGCCGCGAATGGCCGCTGCCAGTGCGTCCAGCCCCGCGTGGTAGTGCTCGGCGGGGAGGCCCATGACTTCGCGCGCGAAGATCGCGACTTCCTCGGCGTTGGCGCGCGTGCCCGCGTAGATGATGCCTGCGCCCTCGGTTTCGGCCAGCAAGTCGCGCAGCAGTTCCAGTCTGGCGGTTCGTCTTGGTGTCGTAACCGACCGTCGAAACGGCCTAAACCCCCCTCGATGCTGTGGTCACGTCCGCTCGTCGATGAGCCGATAGCCCACGCCCGGCTCGGTGAGGATGTGGCGCGGCTGAGCGGGGGTCGGCTCGATCTTCTGGCGCAGCTGGCCGATATGAACCCGCAGATAATGGGTCTCTTGCTCGTAGCCTGGCCCCCATACCTGGCGCAGCAATTGCTGGTGGGTCAGCACCTTGCCGGCGTGTGTGACCAGCACGCGCAGGATGTCGTACTCCTTGGGTGTCAGGTGGGCCTCCTGCCCGGCGACTGTCACGACCCGCCGCGCCAGGTCCACCGTCAGATCGCCCGATTGAAACACCGGCGTCTCGACCTCCGCCTGGAGGCGATGCCGTAGGGTGGCCCGAATCCGCGCCAGCAACTCGCTCATGCCAAAGGGCTTGGTGACATAATCGTCGGCGCCTCGATCCAACGCCTCGACCTTTTCCATCTCGCGATCGCGGACCGATAGCACGATGACAGGCACGTCGGACCATTCGCGCAGTCGAACCAGCATCTCCAGGCCGTCCATGTCCGGCAGGCCCAGGTCGAGAATCAGCAGGTCGGGCCGCTCCTCAGCGGCTTTCGCCAGCGCTTCGTGCCCGCTCGCCGCCTCCAGTACCTGATACTGGTGGGCGCCCAGGCTGGTCCGTAGCAGGCGGCGAATCTGCGGCTCGTCGTCCACGACAAGGATGCACAGGGATTGCCCTGTCATGCTTCCATCTCCCGCTCGACGTGGGGGGCCTCGCCCTGTATCGGTAGGTAAATACTGAATATTGCGCCCTGCCCGTCGGCCCGATTCGCAGCGGTAATCGTACCCCCGTGAGCTTCCACGATGCCCCGACAGATGGAGAGGCCCAGCCCGGTGCCCGCCGCGTGGCGGTCGCCGGTCTTCACCCGCTGGAACTTATCGAAGACGCGCTCCAGGTCCTCGGGTGGGATGCCCGACCCCTCGTCGCTCACCGCCACGACTACTGCGCCTGGCAGTCGCTGCGCACGCACCTGGATGGTTGTCGCCGGTGGTGAGTATTTGGCTGCGTTATCCAGCACATTCACCAGCACCTGCTCCATCAGCACAAAATCGATATTGACCATGGGCAGCTGTGGCTCAATCTCAACGCTCAGGCGGTGGTCGCCGAGGAACTGCGCGGGCCGGGCCAGCGACGCGCCAATCAGATCCTCCAACTCTACCCAATCGCGGTTCAACTCCAGCGCGCCCGACTCCAGCCGCGTCATGTCCAGGAGATTGCCTACAAAGCGATTCAGGCGCGCGGCCTCCTCCTCAATGGTGGTCAGCAGGTCCTGGCGGTCAGCCTCGCTATAGGCTGCGCCCTCGGCGCGCAAGGTCGTGACTGCGCCGGTGATACCCGCCAGTGGTGTCCGCAGGTCGTGGGAGATTGACGACAGCAGCGCGGCGCTGAGGCGCTCCGTCTCGGTCAAGAGCCGCGTCTGCTCCATCTCCTGGGCCAGGCGGGTTCGCTCGATGCCAATCGCCGCCTGGTCGGCCAGCGCTTCCAGCAGCCGCCGCTGGCTGGGAGAGACTTGCCCCGTCTGCTCAACGTGTAGGCCCAACACCCCCACACATCCGCGCGTGGTGCGCAAGGGGAGGAACAGCCACTCGACACCCGGTAGTGTGTCGGTGCCGCGCCCCGTCGCCTGGCCGTGTCGCCAGGCCCACGTCGCCGCACCGTGCTCGGCCTCGCTCAGCGCCACGTTGGGCGGCTGTTGCGCCCGGACCGCTAGCTCGTCGCCTGACGGCAACAGCACCACCGCTTCCGCCGCCTGCGTCTCGGCGACTTCTGTGACAATGGCTTGCAAGACATTGTCCAGCCCCGCCGAGGCGGCCATCTCGCGGCTGAGGCCGTAGAGGACGCTCGTGCGCGCTTCGCGCATGCGGGCGGCATGGGCCTGGTCGCGCACCTTGGCCGTCAGGTTGCTGGTGAGGACAGCAACGCTCACATAGATCGCGAGAGCCAGGATATCCTGGGGGCTGGCGACGGTGAGGGTGAAGACGGGCGGTACGAAGAAGAAATCGTAGGCCAGCATGCTCAGCACCGATGCGAAGAGGGACGGTCCCAGGCCCCATTGAACCGCGCTCAACAGGACGGCCGTCAGGAAGATCATGGAGAGGTTCGGCAGCGACAGGAAGGAGCGCAGCAACTGCGCCACCAGTGCGGCAAGCGCCACCGCCGCCGCGCTGTAGATGTAGCCGGCGATGGGGGGGAGCGGCTTGGGGTGCGGCGCGGGCGCCGGCTGGTCTTCCTCCTCCTGCCCGGTGACCACGTAGACATCCAGACTGCCGCTGGCGCGAATCAAGTCGTGGACCACCGAGCCGCGCAGCGTCTCCTGCCAGCGCGGGCGCCGCGACTTGCCGACGATGAACTCCGTGACATTATGCGCCTCCGCGACCTGAATGAGGGTCTCGACCACGTCCTGGCCGGGCACGGTGACGGCCTCGCCACCGAGTTGCTCGGCCAGCCGCAAGCTTTGCGCCAGTCGGTCGCGGTCGACCTCGGGCAGACGGTAGTGGGCCGGTGTCTCTACGTAGACGGCCAGCCACTCGGCTTTGCGGCGGTCGGCGCGGCGCTTGGCCGTGCGAATCAGGCGCGGTGTCAGGGGGCTGGGGCTGACGCAGACCAGGATACGGTCGTGGGCCGGCCACGGCCCCCGAATGGCGTGGGCCTGCATGTAGCTGCGCATTTGGTCGTCGACCCGCTGCGCCGTGCGCCGCAAGGCCAGCTCACGCAGCGCCGTCAGGTTCCCGCGCCGGAAGAAGTGGCGGATGGCCCGTTCCGCCTGGTCGGGGACATAGACCTTGCCCTCACGCAGCCGCTGCAGCAACTCGTCGGGTGTCAGGTCTATCAGCTCGATCTCGTCAGCCGAATCCAGCAGTCGATCCGGTACCGTCTCTCGCACCCGAACGCCGGTGATTTGCTCCACGACGTCATTCAAGCTCTCGACATGCTGAATGTTCAACGTGGTGTACACGTCGATGCCGGCCGCCAGTAGCTCCTCTACGTCCTGGTAACGCTTGGGGTGGCGGCTGCCAGGTGCGTTGGTATGGGCCAACTCGTCCACCACGGCCAGGGCCGGTCGACGTGCCAGCAGGCCGTCGAGGTCCATTTCGGTGAGCGTGCGCCCCTTGTAGTCGATCTCGCGGCGCGGCAGGATGATTAGCCCGTCGAGGAGCGCCTCGGTCTCGGCGCGGCCGTGGGTCTCCACGATGCCGACGACAACGTCCAGGCCATCCTGTCGTCGCGCCCCGGCGGCCTCCAGCATGGTGTACGTCTTGCCCACACCCGGCGCTGCGCCCAGGAACACCTTGAGGCGGCCTGGTTGCTCGTGTTGGGCCGCCGCCAGGAGCGCCTCGGGCGATGGGCGGCGTTCGGGGGTCTCCCCACGCATCGTCACTCCTCTATGGTCCGTCACCACCTGGCCGTATTATACACGTCATCAGCGCGTCCCATCCAGAGCCAGGTTCAGCCGCAGCACGTTGACGCGCGGCTCGCCCAGCAGGCCGAACTGGCGTCCCTCGGTGTACTGCTCCACCAGCGCGCGCACCTGGTCCTTGCTCAGCCCGCGCGCCTGCGCCACCCGCGCCACCTGATACTCGGCGGCAGCGGGCGTAATATGGGGGTCCAGCCCGCTGCCGGAGGTCGTCACCAGATCGACAGGGACGGCAGCGCTGCCATTCGCGGCGATCAGGCTATCGGCCGACACGGTCACGCGGTCGATGAGGGTCTGGTTCGTCGGAGCCAGGTTCGAGCCACTCGACGCCGCCGCGTCGTAGCCGTCGCTGCCTGCCGCCGAGGGGCGTGGGTGGAAGTAGCGATGGCCGCTGAAGGTCTGGCCGATCAATTCCGAGCCGATGACCTGACCGTCGCGGACCATCAGGCTGCCGTTGGCCTGGTAGGGGAACGCAACCTGAGCGATGCCCGTCACGACCAGCGGATATACAATGCCCGTCAGAAGCGTCAGCAAGGCCAATATAACCACAGCGGGTCTGACTTGAGCCAGCATTCTATTTGCCTTCCTCTCACGCCAGCCCCAGCAGGCTGACAAGGACATCGATGAGTTTGATGCCAATGAAGGGCACGATGAGGCCGCCGACGCCGTAGATGAGCAGATTGCGGCGCAGCGTGGCGGCCGCGCTCATCGGCCTGTACGACACGCCGCGCAGGGCCAGCGGGATCAGGGCGATGATGATGAGGGCGTTGAAGATGATCGCCGATAGGATGGCGCTCTGCGGCGTCGACAGCCGCATGATGTTCAGCGCGTCTAGCTGCGGATACGTGACGGCGAACATGGCCGGGATAATGGCGAAATACTTGGCGACATCGTTGGCGATGCTGAACGTGGTCAGCGCGCCGCGCGTCATCAGCAGTTGCTTGCCAATACCCACGATCTCGATGAGCTTCGTCGGGTTCGAGTCCAGGTCCACCATGTTGCCGGCCTCTTTGGCGGCCGATGTGCCGGTGTTCATGGCCACGCCCACATCCGCCTGGGCCAGGGCGGGCGCGTCGTTGGTCCCGTCGCCGGTCATGGCAACCAGCTTGCCGGCTGCCTGTTCGCTGCGGATGAGCTTGAGCTTGTCTTCGGGTGTGGCCTGGGCGAGGAAGTCGTCGACGCCGGCCTCGGCGGCGATGGCCGCCGCGGTGAGCGGGTTGTCACCCGTGATCATGACGGTGCGGATGCCCATGCGGCGCAGCTCGTTGAAGCGCTCGCGCATGCCGCCTTTCACGATGTCCTTCAGGTAGATCACGCCCAACACGCGCTCGTTCTTGGCAACCACCAGCGGCGTCCCACCGGCCCTGGAGACTCGTTCCACCGCCTCCGTCAGCTCGCGGGATGGCTGCCGGGTTCCGCCATTCTTGCTCGCCACGTAGCCTAGAATCGCGTCGGTCGCCCCCTTACGAATCTCCGTTCCGTTCATGTTGACGCCGCTCATGCGC
Organism: Anaerolineae bacterium; assembly: GCA_034431435.1. GTDB lineage: Bacteria > Chloroflexota > Anaerolineae > Epilineales > JAHCIE01 > JAHCIE01. The sequence continues at coordinate 21,501 of DAOUDG010000081.1, forward strand.
GTCTGCGCCGTGAAGGGAATGAAGTGGGCGTGGCGCTCGGCCACCTCGCGCCCGCGCAGGCCATACTGTTCTTTCGCCAGCACCACAATTGAGCGTCCTTCCGGCGTCTCGTCGCTCAATGATGCCAGCTGCGCCGCGTCCGCCAGTTCCGACTCGTGGACACCCGCCAGCGGGATGAACTCGGTCGCCATGCGATTGCCGAGGGTGATGGTCCCGGTTTTATCCAGGAGCAGCGTGTCCACGTCGCCCGCCGCCTCGACGGCGCGCCCGGACATGGCAAGCACGTTGTGCTGCACCAGGCGGTCCATGCCGGCGATGCCGATGGCCGACAGCAGGCCGCCGATGGTGGTCGGGATGAGCGTCACCAGCAGGGCGACGAGCACGGTGACGGTCACCGCGCCGCCGGCATAGATGGAGAAGGGTAGCACCGTGGCTGTTGCCATCAGGAAGATCAGCGTCAGACCCGACAGCAGGATGCTCAAGGCAATCTCATTGGGCGTCTTCTGGCGGCTGGCCCCCTCGACGAGGGAAATCATGCGGTCCAGGAACGTCTCGCCAGGGTTGGAAGTGATGCGCACCACGATCCAGTCAGACAGGATGCGCGTGCCGCCGGTGACGGCGGAGCGGTCACCACCGCTCTCGCGGATGACGGGGGCCGACTCGCCGGTGATGGCCGACTCGTCCACCGAAGCCACGCCCTCGACCACGTCCCCGTCGCCGGGGATGGTATCGCCGGCCTCGACGAAGACCAGGTCGCCTCGGCGCAACTGCGTGGCGGGCACGATGTCGAAGTCGCGGCGCTCCACATTGGCGAGCTTCTTGGCGAGGGTCTGGGTCTTGGTCTTGCGCAGGCTATCGGCCTGGGCCTTGCCGCGCCCCTCGGCCATTGCCTCGGCGAAGTTGGCGAACAGGACGGTGAACCACAGCCAGGCGGCGATCTGGCCCACGAAGGTGGCGCCTTCGCCGGTCGGGGTGACAAGCTCGCGCAGGAAGAGGACGGCCGTCACGACGGCCACGACCTCGACCACGAACATGACCGGATTGCGAATCATCAGCCGCGGGTCCAGCTTGCGAAACGCATCGACTGTCGCCCGGCGGACGAAAGTTGGCTCAAACAGGGACGTCTTGTCAGCTCGCTGAGGCATACGTCACACTCCGCGCGAGGAAGCCCTAGAGAGTCTTCCCCGCCATGAGCAGCAGTTGCTCGATGATGGGACCGAGGGATAGAGATGGGAAGAAGGTCAGGCCACCGACGATGAGGATCACGCCCACCAGCAGACCGACAAACAGCGGTGTCGTGGTGGGGAACGTACCGGCCGTCGCGGGGGTTAGCCTCTTGTGCGCCAGGCTGCCGGCAATTGCCAGCACAGGCACGATGATCCAGAAACGGCCGAGCAGCATAGCCGCCGCCAGCGTCAGGTTATAGAACAGGGTGTTGGCGCTCAGGCTGGCGAACGCGCTGCCGTTGTTGGCTGCGCCCGACGTGAAGGCGTACAGCATCTCGCTGAAGCCGTGGGGACCAGGGTTCAGCGGCCCCTGCACGCCTTCGGGCGACACGCTCGCGAGGGCTGTGAGGCCGAGAATCGCCAGCGGGATGATGAGTACCGCCAGCATGGTCATCTTCACCTCTTTGGCCTCGATCTTCTTGCCCAGATACTCCGGCGTCCGGCCTACCATCAGGCCCGCGATGAACACCGCCAGGATGGCGAACAGGAGCATGCCGTACAGACCTGCGCCTACACCCCCAATGATGATCTCACCGAGCATCATGTTGACCAGGGGAATCATGCCGCCGAGGGGCGTGAAGCTGCCGTGCATGCTGTTGACCGCCCCGCACGAAGCGTCCGTCGTCACCACGGCGAACAGGGCGGAGCTGGCGATGCCGAAGCGTACCTCCTTCCCCTCCATGTTGCCGCCGCACTGGAGCGCCGTCGCCGCCTGGTCCACGTTGCCGGGGAATAGGGGATTGCCCGCCGCCTCGGCCGGATAGGTGACCAGCACGCCCAGGAAGAACAGCGCCGACATGGCCGCGTAGATGGCCCAACCCTGGCGCGCGTCGCCTGCCATTCGCCCGAAGGTGTAGGTCAGCCCGGCGCCGATGGCGAAGATGGACAGCATGTGAATCAGGTTCGTCAGCGGCGTTGGGTTCTCGTAGGGATGGGCTGAGTTGGCGTTGAAGAAGCCGCCGCCGTTGGTACCCAGGTGCTTGATGATTTCCTGGGACGCCACCGGCCCCTGGGCGATCGTCTGCGCTGCCCCCTCGATGGTGGTGGCCGCCGTGTACGGATTCAGGTTCTGGGGCACACCCTGCCAGGCGAGGACCAGCGCGCCGATCAGTGACAGGGGCAGCAGGACGTACAACGTGGCGCGCACCAGGTCCACCCAGAAATTGCCGATCGTCTGGGTCGTGCGACGGGCAAAGCCGCGCACCAGGGCCAGGGCGAGGGCGATACCTGTCGCCGCCGATACGAAGTTCTGCACCGTTAGCCCCGCCATCTGGGTCAGGTAGGCCATGGTGCTTTCGCCCGCGTACGACTGCCAGTTGGTGTTGGTCACGAAACTGACGGCGGTGTTGAAGGCCAGGTCAGGCGCGACGGCGTCGAGTTGCTGGGGATTTAGCGGCAACAGGCGTTGAGCGCGCTGCAAGAGGTACAGGGCCAGCAGACCCGCCGCATTGAACAATAGCATGGCAACCGCATACGTCGTCCAGTGTTGCTCCTGCGCTGGGTGGACGCCGGCCAGCGCGTAGATGCCGCGTTCGACAGGCCTGAGCAGCGGGCTGAGGAAGGTGCGCTCGTCATTGAAGACGCGGGCCATATAGATACCCAGTGGCTTCACCGCGAGTGTCAGGATTACGAAGAACACCAGGATTTGCGCGATACCGTAGGCGTTCATGGCGCGACCTCAGAAACGCTCAGGGTACACGAGGGTGTACACCAGATAGACCAGGAGGCCAATGGTGACCACCCCGCCCAGTACATAGTCGAGAGTCATGTCAGCGCTCCTATAGACGCTCACAGGCCAGCACGTAGGCGGCGGTGAGCGCGAAGAATCCGACCGTCAGCAGCAGCATCGCCATATCGAGCATCAGGGTCTCCTTTCAAGTAGCCACCTCGGTCAGTGTACCAGGAAGCGAATCAAGAGAGGGTCAGCCAGACGCTGACCCACATCAAGAATGTGTCAAGGCATGCGGCGCTGGCACGCCTTTGACTCTCTGGGCCGGTCGGTGTATCATCCCCGGCCCGGCCGCAGCCACGCTGCCTTACCCCCTGGCCTTCCCCCGCCTCGCCGCTGAAGGAGTCATCCCATGCCTGCACGCATTCTGGCCCACGCGCCGACCGCGTTGACGGAGACGAGCCTGACCCCACGCGGGTCGGTATGGCCGAGTCCGGCTGCCTGGCGAGACCAGATTCTGTATTTCCTGCTCCCCGACCGCTTCAGCGACGGCCAGGAGGCGGGGCGGCCGCTGTTCGACCGGGCGCAGCCTGACCAGTTCCGGGCCGTCGACCGGGGCGCCTGGATGGCGGCGGGTAAGCGCTTCCAGGGTGGCACGCTCAAGGGTATCCAGAGCAAGCTGGACTATCTACAAGGCTTGGGCGTCACGACGCTCTGGGTGGGGCCAATCTGGCGGCAGCGACCCGACCTGGAGACCTACCACGGCTATGGCATCCAGAACTTCCTCGACGTTGACCCGCGCTTCGGCACGCGCCGCGACCTGCGTGATCTGGTGGACGCCGCCCATCGCCGCAAGATGTATGTCATCCTGGATATCATCTACAACCATAGTGGCAACAACTGGTATTACGACGACCACGGCTCGCCGCGCGACCAACTGCCTTATCGCTTCGCGCCGGAGTATCCCGTCCACGGCTGGCGCTCCAGGAATGGGCAGAGTATCCCAGCTCCTGCATCCGTGGATGACGGTGTATGGCCGCGAGAGTTCCAGAATCTCGACTGGTACACGCGAGCGGGCAGCATCCAGCGCTGGGACCCGGCCGACTGGGAGGACCCGCTCCACCCCAGCGCCGAGTTTCGTCGTGGCGACTTCTACGATCTCAAGGACTTGAAGCTCAACGAGTTGGAGCCAGGCTCGGACGCGGTGCTGTCGGCGCTGATTCACGTCTATCGTTACTGGATCGCCCTGACCGACTGCGACGGCTTCCGCATCGACACCGTGAAACACGTCTCCTTTGAAGCGTCGCGCAACTTCTGCGGCGCGATTCGCGAGTACGCCGAGGCCATCGGCAAGGAGAACTTCCTGCTCCTGGGCGAGGTCACCGGCGGCGCGGACATGACGCGCAATTACCTGGACATCTTTGGCCGCAACATCGATGCCGCGTTGGACATCGGCGAGCCTGCGCAGCGGTTGGCGGCCCTGGTGCGTGGGCAGCTCGACCCCCGCGCCTACTTCAGCCAGTTCGGCGGCCACGACTCGCTGGGTAGCCACCGCGTCGTCGGCCGCTACCACGTCTCCATCCTCGACGACCACGATATGGTGGGGCGCGACGGCAAGCATCGCTTCGCTGCTCACAACACCATCGCGGCGCGGGACGCCCAGGTCGCTCACGCCGTTGGCGTCCAGCTGACGGCGCTGGGTATCCCATGCCTGTACTACGGCACGGAGCAGGCCTTCGACGGCACGCAAGACCGCCACGACCCTGGCATCGAGCCGCTGGAGGGTGACAGGCCGCCCTTCGCCGACCGCTATATTCGCGAGGCGATGTTCGGCGGAACGTTCGGCGCGTTCGCCAGTCAGGGCTGCCACTTCTTCGACCCGACTCATCCGACCTACCGACGCATTGCGGCCATCGCCCGCGTCCGTCAGGAGCCGACGGCGGTGGGGCGGGCGCTGCGGCGAGGCCGCCAGTATCTGCGACCAACGTCGTTCTTGGGGCGGCCCTTTGGGTTGCCGGGGGCGGGTGAGGTGGTAGGCTGGTCGCGCATCCTGTACGACCGGGAAGTCCTGGTGGCGCTGAATAGCCACGGAACGGAGAGCCGGGGGGCGGAAGTGACGGTGGACCGGGGCATGCACCCTGACGGCAGCCACATGACGTATCGCTATCGCAGCGACTGGAGCGACGCTGAGCTGGCCAGCCCACCCCAGAACCAGATCGTGCCTGTGATCTATCAGGATGGGCGGGCTACGGTGCGGGTAGATCTGCCGCCGGCGGGCATGGCTATTCTGGCGTAGCGAGCTACGCCAGTCGCTGCCGGCCGCTGGCCCGTCACCCCAGGCTAATCCGACCGAGGGATGATAGGCAGCAGGATATGCGACGGGTGGGCGGCGTCGTGTAGCACGGCGTTCGTGGCGGGTTGCAGGTTGGCGTCCTGGCCCCAGGGCGCGCCGGTGTTGGGGTTGCGGTCCCAGCGCGGGAAGGACGAGCTGGTCACGTCGACGCGGATGCGGTGGCCCGCTTTGAACACGTTGGCCGTCGCCCACAGGTCGATGTGAATCTCGGTCGGCTCGCCCGGCGTCAGCCATTGTGGCTGGTGGCCGTGGCGGTAGCGAGCGCGGCGAATACCGTCGGCCAGGTTCTGGGCGAAGCCGTCGGGGTGGACGTCCACCAGACGGGCGACGAAGTCAGTGTCCGGCGCGTCGCTGGTCATCCACAACGTAACCGTTACCGGGCCGGTGACTTCCAGGTCGCTGTCAAGCGGGGCGGAGGTGTAGACCAGCACATCCTGGCGGGTCTCGATGGGGCGCTGGTCGGCGACGCCGGGTCGGAACAGAGGGTGTAGCAGCAGCGCGCCGCCGTGGGTAGGGACGGGGTTGGCCGGATCGTACAGGTACTCGTCGGGCGGCTGGTCGGTGGGCCGCTGGGGTGACAGCCGCCCGTCGCCGTGGAGCGTGTTGGCGCGGCCGTGGCTATGCAGGTAGTAGGGCGTGTATTGGGTGCGGGCCAGGGGCCATTCGTGCTCGTCGCGCCAGATGTTGTCGCCCATGATGAACAGCCTCACCGGCGGCTCCTGGGTGATGCCCGTGTCGATGCCCTTGAGCCAGTGGTCGAACCAGCGCTGAGTCAACCCTGTCAGGTCGGTTTGCAGGTTCATGAAGGCCAGCATTGACACGAAGCCGAAGTCCTGCTCGCCGATGACGTGGCCGTAGTTGACGTGGGACCAGGGGCCGATGACAAGCTTCGACTGGCGGGATGCGGATGTGGAGCCATGCTGGCGAAGGGCATTGAAGTTCTGCAGTGTACCCTGGGTGAAGATGTCATACCAGCCGCCGACGTTGAGGGCGGGCACGGTGACACGGTCCATCTCGCGCCGAGGCGTCATGTAGGCAACGGGGTCGGGGTCGTAGGGTCGCTCGACGGCCACCTCCAGGTCGGGCATACCCACATTGACGCGCTGTAGCGGCTCGAAGTCCTTGAGGGGCAGCGACCAGTAGCCCTCGCTGCGCAGGCTGTCGATGGTGCGGACAAGGCTGACGGCGGCGAACATCATCTCGGCAGGCGAGGCGTCGGCGTAACGCTTCTGGAAGATGTCCAGACTCAGGGAGGTCAGATGCCAGTTGGCCATGAGACCCAGCTCGAAAGCCCCGCCGCGCCAGGAGACGCCGTCCAGCGGATCGCTCCACGTGACACTGGGGACGATGGCCTTAAGGCTGGGCGGCTGCTCGGCGGCGGCGGCCCATTGGGTGAAGCCGTAGTAGGACGCGCCGAACATGCCGACCTGACCGTCGGCGTTGGGTAGCCGCGCCGCCCACTCGACGCTGTCGTAACCATCCTCGTGCTCATGGCGCATGGGCGCCCAACCACCCTCCGAGGCGAAGCGGCCGCGCACGTCCTGGATGACGACGATGTAGCCCGCCCGCGCCAGACGCACCGCGTCCAGGATGGGCGAGACGCTGGCGAAGTCCTTGCCGTAGGGGGTGCGGGTCAGAGCGACAGGGTAGGGGCCGCCAGTGGCGGGACGAAAGACGTTGGCCCTCAGCGCCACGCCGTCGCGCATCCGGGCGGGAACGTCAAACTCGGTGAGGATGGACTCGACCACGGGGCGGCTCATAGCGTCTCCTGGCGGCGAATCATTCGTCGCTGTGGCTGAAGCGCGCCACGCTAAAGGGGGTCAGGTCGCTCGACGGCTCCAGGCCGAGGGCGGCCTCGGCGACGACCTTGCCGCTGTATGGGCCGGCCGTGAGGCCGGTTGGGCCGTGGCCCGTCGCCAGCCACAGGCCGACGCGGCCGGGCACGGGTCCCAGGATGGGCAGGCCGTCGGCGGCAAGCGGCCGCAGGCCAACGCGGAACTCCTCGAAGGTGGCGTCGGACAGGCCGGGGGCGACACGCAGCGCCTCGCGGAGCACTTCGTGCATGCCGCTCACCGTCACACGGGGGTCGTAGCCTGTGCCGAACTCGCGGGTCGCGCCCGCCACGATGCGGCCGTCGGGCCAGGCAACGAGGTAGTGGCCGCGAAAGGCATTGACCACCGGCCAGCCGTCTGTCTCGACGCCCGGCAGGCGCAGATGGAGAATCTGGCCGCGCTGCGGCTCCACCGGCAGGCGCAACCCCAGTTGCCGCTCGAAGGCGGGTGACCACGCCCCACCGGCGATGACCACGCGCGGCGCGGCCACGGTCTCATGGCCCACAACGACTCCCGTGACCCGGTCACCGGCCAACACCAGGCGATCGACGCCCACGGTGCGGACGGCAAGCCCGCGCGCCTCGGCGGCTTGCTGCATGGCCCCTGTCAGCCGGCGGCCGTCGACGTGGGCGGCGTCGCGCGAGTAGATGGCCCACTCGACGTGGGTCAGGGGTGGGAACAGGCGTCGCGCTTCGGCGGGGGATACCTCCTGGATGTCGTCGTGGGCCGGGTGGCCGTGGCTGCGCTGGCGCTCAAAGATGCGGCGCCGCGCTTCCTCGAAGGGCAGCATCTCGTCCTCGCTGGCGGCGACGAGGAGCAGGCCGGTGCGAGCGTAGCCGGTGCTGCCGGGCTGAGGGCCTTCCACATCGGCGATGAGGGTTGGGTAGTGCGCGCCCGCCTGAGAGGCAAACTCGAACCACTCATCAGAATCCCGCGTGTTGGTGCCGGGCGAGATGATACCCGCTCCGGCGTCGGTGGCGCGGCCCCGGTCGCGACGGTCGAGGAGCAGTGTGCGCGCTCCGTTGACCACCAGATGGTAGGCGGTCGCCATGCCGACGATGCCTCCGCCCACGACGATCGCGTCATACATGCGCTCTACCCCTCCGCGAACTGGCCGGTTTCAACGTCGCCCAGGCCGCGCCGTAGGTCGACCTGGGTCAGGATAACGGTGGTTCCCCGTACACCGGAGCCGATGGATACTTCGTCCTCGGTGAAGATGCTCTCGTCGGCCAGAATGCGTATCGGCTGGGGCAGGCCAAAGGGCGACACAGCGCCGATGGGATAGCCAGTGACCGCCAGGAGTTCCCCCGCGCTGGCCGTGGTCAGCCGCGACTGGCCGAGGTATCGGCGCAGGGCGGGCCACGCCACCTGCCGCGCCCCAGCTACCAGGACCATGACGTACTCACCTTGACCGACGCGAAACACGATGCTGCGAATTACCTGCTCAGGCCGCTGCCCACGCTCACGCGCGGCCTGCTCCAGGGAGGTGACCTCGCCGGGGTGGCGGAACTCGCGGTGGGGAATGCCCAGGGCTGCGAGAGCGGCCCCGACGGGTGTCGCGTCGGTCATCGGTGCAACCGCAGCTGACGTAACTCGCGTTGGATGGCGGCCTGGACAGCCGCGACCGGCTGCGCCCCATCGATGATGGCGAGCAGGTCGCGCTGCTGGTAGTACGTTTCCAGTGGGGCTGTCTGACGCATGTAGACCTGGATGCGGTTGGCGACGGTTTCCGGCTTGTCGTCGTCGCGTTGGTACAGGGCGTTGCCGCAGAAGTCGCAGCGGCCCACCTCGCGCGGCGGGTTCATCGTCTCGTGGAAGGTCCCGCCGCATACAGAGCAGATCCAGCGGCCGCTCAAGCGTTCCATCAGCGTCGCGAAGGGGACCTGTAAGTCGATGACGGTGGCAATGCGCCAGCCGTGCCCAGCCAGGGCGCAGTCAAGGGCCTCGGCCTGGCCGACAGTGCGTGGGAAGCCGTCGAAGATGGCCCCATAGCGGCAATCGGTGCGGCTCAGGCGCTCCATGACCATGGCGGTGGTCAGCTCGTCGGGAACCAGCTCGCCGGAATCCATGTATCGTTTGGCGGCCTGGCCCAACTCGGTCCGCGAGCGGACATGCTCGCGGAACAGGTCGCCCGACGCCACCCGCATCAGGCCGAGGTACGACATAAGCCATTGCGCCTGGGTACCCTTGCCCGCGCCAGGGCCACCGAGCAGAATCAGGTAGGTCGGGGTAAAGATGCTGTCGGGCACGGAATCCCTCCGCCGACCAGGCGGCGCACTGCGGGCGAAAGACAGGGACGGCCCACGACATCGATGGGCGTCGGCCGGTGAATGCGCACACGGAACGGGACAGATGTTAGCATAGGCGGGGCCTGTTTTCAACTATCCAGCGCAGCCTCGCGCCGCACCGGTGGCCGCCACGGCGTTACTTGCCTGTCCCCGTCAACGCCTGTATAGTGTTGCTCTCGCAGGGCGCGCCCTCACGCTGCGTCCGCTGCGACACCCCCTTGCCAGCTCGAAAGGATGGCTATCGATGCGCGCCCCTTCTGCCGCCCGCCGCGCGATGACTCTGTCGCTACTGGCTGTGTTCAGCCTCGCCCTGGCCCTGACCGGCTCGCCGCAGCCGGCGCACATGGCCGCCGCGACGGATCTGTTCTTCTCCGAGTATATCGAAGGCACAAGCAACAACAAGGCGCTCGAAATCTACAATGGCACGGGCGCAGCCGTGAACCTGGCGAGCGATGGCTACAATGTCCAGATGTACTTCAACGGCAGCGCGAGTGCGGGGCTGACCATCAACCTTACGGGTACGGTGGCGGATGGCGATGTGTTCGTGCTGGCGCACAGTAGCGCGGCGGCGGCCATCCTAGCCCAGGCGGACCAGACGAACGGCGCGGGTTGGTTCAATGGCGACGATGCGATTGTGCTCCGCAAGGGCACGACGGTGATTGACGTCATCGGCCAGATCGGCTTCGATCCGGGGACGGAGTGGGGCACGGGCCTGACTAGTACGGCCGACAATACCCTGCGTCGCATGTCGAACATTACGGCGGGTGATAGCAACGGTAGCGATGTCTTTGACCCCAGCATTGAGTGGGAGGGCTTCGCGACGGACACGTTTGGCGGTCTGGGCAGCCACCTGTTGGATGTCGCGCCCACGGTTGCCAGCACGTACCCGGTCAACGGGGCGACAGATTTCCCGGTGAATGCGAACCTCAGCGTGACGTTCAGCGAGCCGGTCAACGTCACCGATCCGTGGTTCACGCTCGCCTGCACTAGCAGCGGTTACCACTCGGCGACCGTGAGCGGCGGGCCGACGACGTTCACCCTGGACCCAACCACTGACCTGGTGAACGGCGAGACCTGCACCCTGACGATCATCGCCACGAATGTGAGCGACCAGGATGGCATCGACCCGCCGGACACGATGAGCGTCAACTTCGTCGTCGGCTTCACTCCCTTTGATGTCTGTGCTCAGCCCTTTACGCCCATCCCTGCCATTCAGGGCAGCGGGGCGACTGTCGCATTGCCGGGGACACGGACCACCCAGGGTGTCGTGGTTGGTGACTACGAGGGGCCGTCGCCCGCGTTGCGCGGCTTCTTCATCCAGGACCCGCTCGGCGACGGCAACCCGGCCACGTCGGATGGCATCTTTGTCTTCGAGGGCAGCAACGCCAATACGATCAGCCTGGGTGACGTCGTGCGGGTAACGGGCACGGCCGGCGAGAACCAGGGCCAGAGCCAGATCAGCGTGGGGACCATCGTCAAATGCGGTACGGGGGCAGTGATACCGGCGGATGTGACGCTACCCTTCGCCGCGGCCGATGCCGCCGAGCGCTACGAGGGCATGCTGGTACGCCTGTCACAGACGCTGTACGTCACCGAGCACTTCCAGCTGGGGCGCTTCGGCCAGGTCGTACTATCGTCGGGCGGGCGGCTGCGTCAGCCCACGGACCAGGTGGCGCCCGGCGCGCCGGCCAACGCACTCCAGGCCCAGAACAACCTGGACCGCATCATCGTCGACGATGCCTCGCAGGCCCAGAACCCCGATCCCATCCTGTTCGGCCGCGGCGGCCTGCCTCTCAGCGCGAGCAACACCCTGCGTGGCGGCGACACGGCGGCGGGTATCGTAGGCGTGATGACCTATACCTGGGCGGGCAACGCGGCCAGCGGCAACGCTTACCGCGTGCGGCCCATCAACGCCCTGGGCGGTGGCGTCCCTGACTTCCAACCAGCCAACCCACGGCTGGCGATGGCCCCCACTGTCGGCGGGGACTTGAGGGTCGTGGGCATGAATCTGCTCAACTACTTCAATACCTTCGATGGCGCAGCCACGAATGGCTGCAACCTGGGCGTGGGCGGCGCGCCGACCGATTGTCGCGGCGCGGATGACGCGGGTGAGTTCGACCGTCAGTGGCCGAAGACCGTGGCGGCCATTCTCGGCACGGGTGCGGACATTGTCGGTATCGTTGAGTTGGAGAACGACGGCTATGGTCCCACCAGCGCCATCCAGGATATTGTCAGCAAGCTGAACGCGGCGACTGCGCTGGGCACATGGGCCTTCATCGATGCCGACGCTGCCACAGGGCAGGTCAATGCCCTGGGAACCGACGCCATCAAGGTGGCCCTCATCTACCGGCCTGCCAGGGTGACGCCGGTCGGCCAGACGGCCGCGCTGAATAGCGTGGCCTTCGTCAATGGCGGCGACAGTGCGCCCCGCAACCGCGCCTCGCTGGCCCAGGCCTTCGAGCAGGTGGCCGACGGCGCGCGCCTCATCGTCAGTGTCAACCATCTCAAGAGCAAGGGCAGCGCGTGCGACGCAGCCGACGCGGGCGACGGCCAGGGCAACTGTAGCACGGTGCGGACGAACGCGGCAAACGAGTTGGTGAGCTGGCTGGCGACCAACCCGACGGGCACGGGCGAGACCGATGTTCTCATCGTGGGCGACCTGAACTCGTACGCGCAGGAAGACCCCATCACCGCCTTTGCCAGTGGCGGCCTGGCCAATCTCGTTGCCAGCCGCATCGGCCCCGATGCTTACTCCTACGTCTTCGATGGCCAGTGGGGCTACCTTGACTATGCCCTCGGCTCGGCCTCGCTCGCGGCCAAGGTCAGCGGCGTCGGAGAGTGGCACATCAACGCGGATGAGCCGAGCGTCCTGGACTATAACGATGACTTCAAGAGCGCGGGGCAGATCGTCTCCCTGTACGCCCCCGATCAGTACCGCGTTTCGGACCACGACCCCGTCGTCGTCGGCCTCACTCTGAACGAGCCGCCGACGGCCAGCGCAGGCGGACCGTACAGCGTCGTCGAGGGCCAGAGTGTGACCTTGACGGCCACGGGGAACGACCCCGACGGCGCCCCCCTCAGCTACGCCTGGGACCTGGACAACAATGGCAGCTTCGAGACGCCCGGCCAGAGCGTCGCGTTCGCGGCGCCCGCTAACTCCGCGCCGCAGACGTTTACGGTCAGGGTCCAGGTTATGGACAAGGGCGGCTTGACGGCCGTCGCCCTGGCCCAGGTTAGCGTGATCTGGCAGTTCACAGGCTTCTTCTCGCCAGTGGACAACCTGCCCACGTTCAACGCCGTCAACTCTGGCCGGGCTATTCCCATGAAGTTCAGCCTGGGCGGCCCGCAAGGCCTGCAAATCCTCGCGCCTGGTTACCCCAAGTCGCAGGTGATTCCCTGTGGGTCAGCGGTTCTCGTCGATGGCGTCGAGCCGACCTCAACGTCCGGCGGGAGCGGTCTCCAGTACGACTCAGCGGCGAATCGATACACCTACGTGTGGAAGACGGAGAAGTCGTGGTCGAACTCGTGCCGCCAGTTCGTGTTGAAACTGGTGGATGGCACGACCTACCGCGCCAACTTCAACTTCACGCGCTAGCGGCAGGCACGTCAGAAAGGCCCTGAGGTCGCACAGGCTTCAGGGCCTTTCTTCATGTGTGATCGCTACATTGGCATCGTCACTGACGTCTTCGCCTCGCTTTTACTTATCGCGGCAGGTGTGATACAGTACACTGCGAGGTGGAGGCTCGAATGCACAGTCTGGATCTGCTCATCACCATCGGCGGCGCGCTGGTAGCCGCCTTCGCCGGCGGGCTAATTGCACGCCGCCTGGGGATGCCGACGATTGTCGGCTATCTGCTGGCGGGGATGGTCATCGGCCCGTTTACGCCTGGCTTCGTCGGCAATGTCGAGGTTATGGGCCAACTGGCTGAACTGGGCGTCATCTTCCTGATGTTCGGCGTCGGGCTGCATTTCTCGTTGCGCGACCTGTGGGCCGTGCGGGCGGTGGCGATTCCTGGCGCGCTGGTGCAGATTGTTATTGCGACGGCGCTGGGGTTCGCCCTGACGCAGATGTGGGGCTGGTCCACCGCGGCGGGCCTGGTGCTCGGCTTCGCCGTGGCCATCGCCAGCACGGTCGTGTTGCTGCGCAGCCTGGCCGATAGAGGCCTCCTGAACACGGTCCACGGCCAGGTGGCGGTGGGCTGGCTCGTCCTGGAAGACCTGGCGACTATCTTTATCCTGGTGCTTTTGCCTGCGCTGTTCGGTAGCGGTCAGAGCGCGTCGTGGCAGAGTGCGGTATTGGCGCTGGTCAAGGCCTTCGCCTTCATCGCCCTGATGCTATTGGTCGGCGCGCGGTTCCTGCCCTGGCTGCTGACTCGTATCGCCTTCACCCGCTCGCGAGAGTTGTTCATCCTGGCTGTCGTCACTGTTGCGGTGGGTGTCGCGCTGGGGTCGGCCGAGTTGTTCGGGCTGTCGCTCGCCCTGGGCGCGTTTCTGGCGGGCGCGGTGCTGGCCGAGGCCGCCATCAGTCATCAGATCGGCGCGGAGGTGATCCCGTTCCGTGACGTGTTCACCGTCATCTTCTTCGTGTCGGTGGGCATGCTGGTCAACCCGGCCTATCTGGTTGCCAATATTGGTCCCGTGCTGGCGTTGACCGCGCTGATCATGATCGGCAAGCCCCTCTTTACCCTGCTCATGGGCTTCGTGCTGCCCGCCTCGGCCATGACGATGCTTGTCACGGCCGCCGGTCGAGGGCAGATCGGCGAGTTCTCGTTCATCGTCGGCCAGACGGGCGTATCGCTGGGCATCTTGACGCCAGACCAATACTCGTTGATTCTGGCGGGCGCGCTGGTGTCCATCGTGCTGAATCCGCTGCTGTTCCGGGTGTTGCCGCTGACCGAACGGACCCTGCGCCGCTTCCCGACCCTGTGGGCGCGCCTGGACCGCCACGGGACGCCGCCCGACCTTGCCACACCCAGGCTCACGAATCACGTCGTCGTGGTTGGGGCGGGACGGGTAGGCAAGCATATCGTAGACGTGCTGGACCGTCTCAATGTCCCACGGCTGGTGGTGGAGATTGATGCGCAGCGTGCCGTCGCGTTTGACCAGCAAGGCATACCGAGCCTCATTGGAGACGCAGCCAACTCGGAAGTGCTGACTCACGCTGGCCTCGCTGATGCGCGCGCGCTGGTTGTCACGCTGCCGGAGGAGGCCGCCACCGAGGTGGTAGTCGTGGCAGCCCGCGAGCTGGCCCCTGACCTGCCTATCATCGCTCGCGCCGGGACTCGGTCGGGAGTGCAGCGACTGTATCGGTCAGGGGCACAGGAGGTGGTTCAGCCGGAGCTGGAAGGGGGACTGGAGATCATGCGGCTGACGCTGCTGACGCTTGGCTTCCCGCCCGAGCAGGTCCAGCCCTACACGGACGCTGTCCGCCACGACCACTATGAGATGAGTATCACCACGCGCGACGAGATTCATGCGTTGGCGACGATGGCGCGCCCCGCGACGGAATAGGGTGGCTGGCTTACACCGTCAGTATGGGGCGCAGGTAGGGCTGAAGGCCGGCGGCAGCGTTCCATTGACCGGGGTAGCCGAGGGAGACTTCCTCGAAGCGCACGCCGTCCTCGACATGCTGGTGGCGGATGTGGAGGTGGCCGTAGACGACGACGGATATCGGGAAGCGGGTGTGCCAGTCGTCGGTGCGGCGTGTGCCGCACCAGACCGAGAAGCGGGGGACACGCCGCAGCCGGGCGTGTCCCTGGCGCAGGGGGAAGTGGTTGATAAGCACCAGCGGCAGGTCGCCATCGACGGCGGCCAGCCGCTTTTCCGTGTAGCGGCAGCGCAGGCCGCACCACACGGAGCGCGACGGGTACGGCTCGTGGTGCAGCAGGTCCTCGTCCCTGGACACAATGCCCGACTCTGATGCCCAGGCGACGGCTTCCGCCACGGGCACGTGGTCGGGGCGGTAGCTGTAGTCGTAGAGGGTGAACACGGGGGCCAGCCGGTAGCGCGGATTGGTCGGCGGCCAGGCGGCGTAGGGGTCTTCGGGTGTCAGGACGCCGTAGTCGCGGCAGATGTCCACCAGGCGGCGATACTTGGCCTCGCCGCGTAGCGGGTTGCGGTCCTGGGGCAGCGTCCACAGGTCGTGATTGCCGGGCGTCCACACCAGGCGCTGGAAGCGGGGCGTCAGGGTCGCCAGGGCGAAGTGGAGATGCGCTTCGGTCTCGCCCACGTCGCCCGCCACGATGAGCCAGTCGTCGGGGTGGGCGGGGAGGGCGGTCAACGCCTCGCGGTTCGCGCGACGCGATAGGTGCAGGTCACTGATGGCGTATAGGCGCATGGGCCGTCAGGGTAGGGGGCGCCAGAGCAGGGATAGGAGGACGGCCAACGTTGCCAGAAGTGCGCCCAGGATAACGAAGACGAAACTGATCTCGGTGATTTCGTACCTGGCGATCAGGGAGGTCGGCAGGCTGTGGAACACCTCAACCAATTCGTCCGCGCTCTGCGCCGCGTAGTATTCGCCGTCCGTCAGCGCAGCGACGCGCTTGAGGGTGGCTTCGTCGATGCCGCGCCGGAAGCCCCCTCCCCCGCCGCCTGGTACACGCCCACCGCTCGGCGGCGGGCTGCTGCCCGTGCCGCCTGGCGATGGCTCGCTGCCCGTCAGTCGCTGGTCGCAATTGGGGAACTCGGAGCCGGCCTCGGTCCCGAACCCGATGGTGTAGACGCGGATGCCGCGATCGGCGGCCTGCTGCGCTGCCGATACCGGGGTGGGGCCAGTGTTGCTGGCGCCATCGGTGAGCAGGACGATGATATGCGGCACATACGCCCCTTTGGGCACGGGCGTGGGCGTTGGGCCAGACGAGGCGCTGGTCACGCTGGGGGCTACGTCGTCGTCTACCTCGGCGATGGCATCGATCGCCTTCAGGATGCCGCTACCGATTGCGGTGCGGCTGCCCGTGACGAGGCTCTCGACCGCGTCTTGCAGCAATTCCGGATCGTTGGTTGGCGATTGAATCAACTCCGCATAGCTGGCGAAGGCCACGATGCCCATTTGTCGGGCGGGCGTTTCGCGTTCGATGAAGCTGAGGGCCGCGTCCTTGGCGGCAGCCAGGCGATTGGGTGGAACGTCAGTCGAGCACATGCTGCGCGACACGTCCAGGGAGAGCATGATAGTGGTGCGATTGGCGGGTACGCTCACGATGGCAACAGGGCGCGACAGGGCCAGGACCAGGCCCGCCACAGCGGCTACGAACAGGGCGAAAGGAACGTGTCGCCGCCAGTTGGAGCGGGGCGGCTGCGCCTCGCGTACCAGGGACAGGCTCGAGTAGCGAATCGCCGCCGGGCGGCGCCGGCGTAGCGCCCAGATGTAGCCCGCGATGAGCAGCGGGACGAGACCGAGCAAGAGCAGAAACCCCGGCCAGAGTACGCTCACCGGTTACCTCCCCTCCCACAGACAGCCGTTGACCGACCTCATGGCAGCCGGCTGAACCACAGCAGCGACAACAGTCCGCCCAGGAGCAGTGTCATCAGACTCAGGCCCGCGAAGATGGACGTAATCTCGGTCAGCTGGGGCCTTATGATCAGGTGCGCTCCGACATTCTCGTAGACGGTGCGTAGCTCTTGCTCGTTCTGCGCGTTGAAGTACGCGCCGTGGGTTACATCGGCGATCTGACGTAGCGCGGCCTCGTCGAGCTGGGTGTGCACCGTAAATCCCTCGACCTTCAGCGTGGTGCCGGTAGGACTGCCGAGGCCGATGGGATAGATGCGCACGCCGCGCTCGGCGGCCGCCTGGGCCGCAACCAGTGGATCGGGCGGTACGTTGCTTTCGCCGTCGGTGAGGAGGACAATGACCGCCGGGACGTAGGTTCCCTCGGGGACGGGCGTCGCCGTAGGACTGGGCATCGCCGTGGCGTTGGTATAGTAGCGCGGCGGCTCACGGCGCTGCATGGCTTCGATGGCGCCGAGGGCGGCGTTGATGCCATTGCCGACCGATGTGCCACGGGCCGGGGCCAGGCGGTCGACAGCGGCCAGCACCGCCGCCTGGTCGTTGGTTGGCGGCTGCACCGAGAAGCCGCTGTCGCTAAAGCTGACGACGCCTACCAGGACGGTTGGTGGCTGACGCTGAATGAACTCGCGGGCGGCAGCCTTGGCCGCTTCCATGCGTGTTGGCTGCATGTCGTCGGCGCCCATACTGCCCGAGGTGTCGAAGGTGAGAATGACCGTGCCCTCGACCCTGGGCAGACTGACGACGGCCTGGGGCCGCGCCAGGGCGAAGGCAAGGACGGCCAGGCCAAGCAAGAACAGGGCAGGTGGCGCGAGACGCTTCCATGCTGCGTTCTGCGCGCCGCTTTCCTGCGCCAACCCCAGGCTGCCGTAGCGCGCCGCCAGCCACTGCCGCCGCCGCAGGGTGCGCCGATACAGCGCCACCAGGAGCGGTAGCAGCAGCAGGGATAGCAGCATCGCGGGCCAGATGAACGACATAGGCGTCAATCCCTGCTCAACGTTGGCGGCGCTCGCGGCGCTCCGCAAAGCGAATGATGGCCCGGACCAGGTCTTCCTCGGTCGAGATGGCGAAGGCGTCGACGCCCGCGCGCTTGAAGCCCGCCGTCAGGGTCGCCTCGCGGCGCTGAGCGGCTTCCCGGAAGCGCTGGCGGAACTTCTTGTCGTGGGTATCAACATAGAGTTGTTCGCCGGTCTCGGCATCCTGCATGATGATAGGCCCCACGTCGGGCAGGTCCATCTCACGCGGATCCCACAGGCGAACGGCGAGAACCTCGTGGCGCTGGTTCAGCAGGCTGAGGGGGCGTTCCCAGCCGGGCGCGCTGATGAAGTCGGAGACGATGAAGATCAGCGAGCGGCGGCGAATAGTTTGTAGCCCGGCCTGCAACAAGGGCGTCAGGTCGGTGAAGGGGGCGTCGGTCAGTCGCGGCTGCTTGAGCAGGTCGTTGACCAGGCGCAGCACCTGGATGCGCCCCCCACGCGCCGGGATGGTGCGGTCGACGCGGCCGCGACTGGTATAGAACATTGCGCCGACGCGGTTGCCGTGGCGAGTCAGGAGCCGGGCCAGGGTTGTTACCAGGTCCACCAGCGTGTTACGTTTCTGAGTTTGCAGCGTGCCGAAGTCGACCGATGGGCTGAGGTCGAGCAGGAACCAGGCGGTGATGTCGCGGTCCTCGACGTACTGGCGGACGTAGGGCGTGTCCATGCGCGCCGTGACGTTCCAGTCGATGTAGCGCACATCGTCTTCGGGCTGGTACTCGCGCAGATCGGCGAAGTCGACGCCGTAGCCGTAGAACAGGCTGCGGTAGTCGCCCTGGAGCAAACCGTCCAGGCGGCGAATGACCTGCCAGTCGAGGCGCTGCAGGATGCGCTCAGGGGTTGGGGCGGAAGACGAGGTGCTCATGCAAGGGTACCACCGGCGTGGGGATGCGGCCGAGAATCTGCTTCACCAGATCGTCGCTGCTGATGTTGTCGGATAGCGCCTCGTAGGAGGGTACGAGGCGATGGCGCAGCACGTCCAGCGCCATGTCCAGCACGTCCTCAGGCAGGACGTAGGGCCGACCGCGCACGAAGGCCAGGGCCTTGGCCGTCAGGATGAGATTGATGGAGGCGCGGGGGCTGGCGCCGAAGGTGATGTAATGCTCCAGCGTGCCCAGCCCGATTTCCTTCGGGTTGCGCGTGGCGTTCACGAGGCGGATAGTGTACTCGATGAGGGCGGGGTCGACATAAACTTGATAGGCCCGTTTCTGCAACTCCAGCAACTGGTCGGTGGTCAGTACCTTCTGCACCGCCTGCAGGAAGCCGGTCATGCGCTCGACGATGACGAACTCCTCGGTGGGGCTGGGGTAGCCCACCAATACCTTGAGCATGAAGCGATCGACCTGCGCCTCGGGTAGGGCGTAGGTTCCCTCGGTTTCGATGGGATTCTGGGTCGCCATGACCAGGAAGGGGTTAGGGACCTTGAAGGTCTCGCCGCCAATGGTGACCTGGCGTTCCTGCATGACCTCCAGCAGCGCGCTCTGCACTTTGGCCGGGGCGCGGTTGATCTCGTCGGCCAGCAGCAGGTTGGTGAAGACTGGCCCCAACGAGGTGTTGAACTCGCCGGTACGCTGGTTGTAGATGCGCGTGCCGATCAGGTCGGCGGGAACAAGGTCGGGGGTGAACTGGATGCGCTTGAAGTCACCGCCGATGGCCTCGGCCAGAGTCTTGATCGCCATGGTCTTGGCGAGGCCCGGCACACCCTCGACCAGGATGTGACCTCGCGCCAGCAGCGCCACGACCAGCCGCTCTAGCAGGTTGTCCTGGCCGACGATGACCTTCTTGACCTCGTACAGGACGCGCTCCATCGGCGCTCGATTCACCACTTCCCCGCGCTGCTCCATTAGATGTCTCCCTAGTATGGCGGTAACCCAGCGGCCCCGCCGGCCACGTTTATGGGCACGGCGAAGCCGATGCCGACGAAGAAGTTCTTATCCGTTGGGTTGACCAGCCCGGCCACGATGCCGACGACCTGGCCGTTGCGGTTGAGGAGCGGGCCGCCGGAATTGCCGGGGTTCACCGCCGCGTCGACCTGGATCAACCCCTCCAGCCGTTCCTCACGGTCGGGGGGCTTGAAGGAGCGCTCGAAGCCGGAGATGACGCCGCTGCTCATGGAGCCATACAAGCCGAGGGGGTTGCCCACCACGTAGGCCTCGTCGCCAATGTGCATGGCCCTGGGGTTGCCCAGCACGGCGGGGATGACGGGGTCGGGGAGCTGGCTGGCCTGGAGCACGGCGATATCGTTCTTCGGATCACTGGCGGCTATCTCAGCGTCGGCCTCGGTGCCATCGGCGAAGGTGAGCTTGATAGTATTGGCGGCGGCGACGACGTGGAGGCTGGTCAGGATGTCGCCCTGGTCGCTGATGATGACGCCGCTGCCCACACCATGCTTTGGCTTGCCATCATCGCCCGGCGGCTCCTCGACCTGAATGAGCACGAAGGAGGGGCGAATAGCCTGGTAGACCAGCGCTGAGCGAGCCGGGGGGGGCGTGGCCGACGCCATCGCCTGCACCACGAGGTCGTTGACCTGGCGGGTTGTCAGAGGTTGGGGCTTGGGGGTGAGCGCGTTATACAACACAAGGGCCAGCAACGTTGCCAGCATCCCGGCGAGGAAAGGGGCCGCGCTACGGGCGCGGACGCGAAAGCGGTGGAGGCGTCGCCGCCAGAGATCAGATCGCGAGGCAGAGAGTTCGCTCATGCTCATCTCAGGCCAGTGGATTAGGGGCAGGGCGGCCAAGCCTATCCGCCAGGGCAAGGGCTGACACAACTGTCTCGATGCAGTGGAGAAACTATAGGCAAATTGGCGGCGGACAGCAAACGAAGCGCCCCTCAAACGATGAGGGGCGTTCGATGGGGCAGGTACGAGAATCTGCCCCTACGTAGCGGGTAGCTACGAAACCTGGCCTAGCGGGCCGGGACGATGTTCTGGTTGACGTGGAAGAAGTTGGTGGGGTCGTACCTGGCCTTGATCTGGGCCAGGCGACGATAGTTGTCGCGATAGGCCGCTCGAACGCGCTCGTCGCCCTCTGCCATGATCATGTTGACGTAGCCGCCACCGGCTGAGTAGGGCTGTAGCGCCAGCGCGTAGTCCTTCGCCCATTCGATCATGCGCTCGTTGTTAGCCGGGTCGGGGTCAACCGCGACCATCACCTGGGCAAAGTTCGCGTCGCGATAGGCCCATGGTGTATCCGCATGGCCCACGCGACCGGCCGCGCCATTGATGGGGTAGATGTGCATGGTCGAGTGCATGGTGGGCAACTGTGCGCCATACTTGAGGTGGAGTGCGATGGCCTCGGGGTTGTAGCGCTCGAAGAAGTCCGCGCGCCAGTACCACTGCAAGCCAGCCGGATACAGGCCATCGAACATGCTCTGCAAGGCCGGGAAGGGAATCGGGCCGACGAAGTCGATGGCGGGCGGCAGCGCCTCGCGGAAGGCTTTCAGGGCTTCGGGGCCGTTCTCCAGGGGGCCGGTGTAGCACCATGTCACTGCGCACATCTTCTTCATGTGATACACTTCGGGGAATGGGGCGACCGGCGGTACGGTGAGCACGGCGAACCAGCCGTTGATATCGTCGGGCGCGTTCAAGATGAACTCCTGCCAGTATCTGAGCACGGTCGGCGCCTGATCGATAGGCCACAGCATCGGGCCGCCGTAGACGGTAGCGACCGGGTTGCCCCGGAAGAGGAATGAGGTCACGACGCCGAAGTTGCCGCCGCCGCCGCGCACCGCCCAGAACAGGTCGGGGTTCTCGTCGGCGCTGGCCGTCACCAGCCGGCCATCCGCCAGTACGATGTCCACGGCCAGTAGATTGTCGATGGTCAGCCCATAGCGGCGGGTGAGGTAGCCGATGCCCCCGCCGAGGGTCAGCCCGCCGACGCCGGTGCTGGCAATGAAGCCGCACGGCACGGCCAGGCCGAAGGCGTGGGTGGCGTGGTCCACATCGCCCCACAGACAGCCGCCCTCGACGCGGACCGTGTTGGCCGCTGAATCGACGCGAATACCATGCATGGGGGACAGGTCGATGACGAGGCCGTTGTCGACGGAGCCGAGGCCGGGGCCATTGTGGCCGCCGCTCCGAATCGCCACGGGCAGATGATGCTCGCGGGCGAAGTTGACGGCGCTGATGACATCCGCGGCGTCGACGCACTGGGCGATGAGGGCCGGGTACTTGTCGATCATGGCGTTGTAGAGGCGGCGCGCGGTGTCGTAGTTGGGGTCGCCGGGCGTTACCAGATGGCCGCGAAGTTGGGCGCGGAGAGTCTCGACGGCCGCGCCATCGAGCATAACCGAACTCGGAGCATACCCTGTCGCTGACATGACTTCCTCCTGTGAAACTGATCGAGTGGTAGTACTCTATCACAGGTGGTGTTAGTCAGACGTTAGGCGGGGTGTCAGGCAACGACGATTACGCGCCACGTTGAGCGGACGCCAGCCCCAATCGCGCCAGGCTTGTCTCCGCGCGGGCTTCCAGGGGGCTGGCACGCTGCGCCTGCGCGACTGCGAGCGCCTGCCGATAGGCTACCTCGACGTCGGCCGTATCGACGCCCTGGGCGAGGAGCAGGTCGCCTCGGACCCGATGCAATTCGGGAATCCACCAGCGTTCGTTATTCTGTAGTGACTCGCGCATGGCTTCGTCTACGACGGCCAGGCCTTCCGTCAGCCTGTGGGCGCGTTGGCAGGCGCGGGCTACCAGAGACAGATAGTAGGGCAGGCGCAGCCGCGCGCCGGTCGCAGTGAACTGGTCGACCGCCTCGCGGAGGGCGCGCAGGCTTGCATCAGTGGGCTGCTGCCACGCCACTGCGAAGGCGGCGAGGATGCTGGCCCAGGCGTGGTAATAGGGCGCTTGATACTCCAGGGTCAGGCGTACAGCCTGGGCAGCGTGCGCCTGAAAGTCGCCGAAGTCGGCCTGCAATTCCATGAGTGTGGCCTGGTAGGTAACAGCCAATGCCTGATTGAAGGGCTGCCGGAAGCGCTCGGCCAACTCGACGGCCAGGGTCGCGTGCGCCAGAGCCTCGGTCGGCTGACCGAGATACCACAGCACATGGGCGTGCCAGGCATGGCCGTGGGATAGGTAGTTGACCCCTTGGGATGTCTCCAGGTCCAGGGCCTGTTTCTCATCGGGTGTCGCCAGCATTTGCTCAAAGAGGCCGCGTGCCTCGATGGGCTGCCCCATGTACAGTTTCGCGCCGGCGTACATCATGCCGGCGAAGAGCGGCGGCGGGCGGCCCTGACTGTCCATGTACAGGCGGTACATCTCTAGATAGGTGCTCTCGACCTTGTCAAGTTGCGCCGCAACGACGTACACGGTCTGTGCCCCATAGAGCGCTTCCGCGCGCTGCATGGGGTCGCCCACCTTCTCGCTGAGCAGCAAGGCGCGCGCTACCGCTTGCTCGACTTCGGGCGCGGCCCAGCCCTTGGTGATGCGATACAGCCGGGCGAGGGCGAACTGGAGCGCCAGCTCGGTCATATCGCGCTTCGTTGTCGCTGGTTGTTCCTGGAGGAGAGCGAGGGCGCGCCTCAGCCAGGTGATGGCGTCCTCATTGGCATACATCCGCGCCGCGACCAGCCCGGCGCGTTGGTAATAGGGGACGGCCTGGTCAGGCATGCCGGCCTGTTCGTATTGCGCCGCGATCTGCGCGCTCACCGGGTCCAGGCCATCGCCGCTGAGCGCCTCCAGCGCCTGAGCCACGCGCCGATGTAGAATCCGGCGCTGCGGCACGCTGATCTCAGCATACGCAACCTCACGCAACTTGTCGTGAGTGAAGTCGTAGCTGTTGGCGCTTTCCTCGCGCAAGATACCCTTCTGCCAAAGCTCATCCAGGCCGTCCAGTAGCTGCGTCTCGTCGTCGAGCAGTGTGCGCGATAGGAGCTCCCAGGAAAAGGCGCGCCCTACCGTCGCGCCCAGGCTCGCCACGCCACGAGCGGTGGGCGAGAGTTGCGCCAGTCGCCGCGCCAGGGTGGCGTACAGGCGTGGCGGCAGGGACGAGTCGGCGCGGGGCGGCCCGTTGGCGGAGAGCGGCGTAGCCGGGTCCGTCGCGTGAGTGAGACTCGTCCGCACGGTCTCGACTACAAACAGGGGGTTGCCCTCTGTCTCCCTGAACAGATGGATGGCGGTGGCGGCGTCCACCTCGCTGCCGCGAATCTGGGCGGCCAGCTTCGCCGTCTCCGCGGCATCCAGCGGGCCTAGCCCGATAGCGGTGAGCCTGTCCTCGATGCGAAGCTGCTGCATCAGGGTCGCCAGTGGGTGCTGACGCGAGAACTCCTCCCTCCGCACCGTGCCCAGCACGAGCAGCGCGGCGTCCGGCTGGCAGCGGAGCAGGTAGTGCAACCACCCCAATGTCTCCGAGTCGCACCACTGGAGGTCATCGACCCACAGCAGTAGCGGCGATGGGGCGGCCAGCACAGCACGGGCTAGAGCTTCGAAGAAGCGCTGCCGCTGTCCATACTCGCCGATGCTTTCCGGCGCCGGCAGGTCGGGATATGCGACGAGTAGTTCCGGCAGCAGACGGGCGATCTCGGTGAGCCATACCCGGTCAAGGCTGACGAGGTGGGGGCGGAGAGCCGGGCTGCGCAGCCACTCGACGACCGGCGCCAGAGCTAGACGCCCCTCGGCCTCGTAACAGCGGGCGCTGGCGGCGAGATAGCCTTGCTCCTGGACGTGTCGATACAGCCCTTCTGCCAGGTGCGACTTGCCAATGCCGGCCTCGCCGGTCACGAGCAGCATGGCCGGCGTTCCCTGGCTGGCGCTGGCCCAGGCAGTGAGCATCTGTTCTTGTTCCGCGCGCCGCCCAATGAGGGGCAAGCGGCGTGACATCCTCGACTCAGGTCGCGGGGGCGGTGGGGCGGCGCGCTGCGACTGCTCGAAGGCGCGCCGTAGCGCCTCGCCAGGCTCGGCGCCCAACTCGCGGCGCAAGGTATCGACGGCGGCTTCGTAGACGTGGCGAGCGCCCGACGGGTCGTGGAGGAGGCTGTACAGGCGCAGCAGATGCCGATACGCCTCTTCGTCCAGCGGGTCCAGGCGGAGCATCCCGCGCCCCACTTCCAGCGCCGCTGCGTAGTCTTGCTGGTCGCTCAGCAGCCGCAGGAGCCTGCGTTGGGCGGCACAGACGAGATCGTAGAGGTATTCGCGGTCGGGGCGAATCCAGTCATCGTAGCACTCTGGCAGAAGCTCGCCCCCGTATTGCGCCACGGCTTCCTCCAACCAGCGCCGCGTGGCTGGAGCGTCGGTCGCCTGCTCGGCGGTGTGGGCCTCGCCTAGCGCGAATCGCAGCCGATGGACGTCGACGGCCTGAGCATTGTCGCGCCGCCAGCCAATCGTCTGGCTGTCGATGGCGAGAAACTGGTCGGCGTCGGGTAGAGCGAGGCGAAGTTGAAACAGAAGCTGGCGTAGATTGTTGCGGGCGTTGCTCTCAGGCGCGTCCGGCCAGAGTTGGAACGCGAGGTGCTGGCGCGGGTGGGGGGAGTCAGCGTGCAGGAGGAGGTAGGCGAGGAGGGCGCGGAGGCGGCCCGCGTGCAGGGTCGTGACCGGCGTATCGCCATAACGAACATCAAAGCCGCCCAGAAGGCGGACAGTGAGGACTGGGTGCATCGCCCTCGTCTCGCCGATTCTCGGTCTACCAAAGGACAGAACGGCTACGATGCGGCGGTAGAAGATAGAGCATCTATTCTAGCACCGCTGGCAGGCGCGGTCAACCGCGCCGCACCACGCTTTACGTCTGGCCCCGGTCAAAGCAGCCTGCCTGAGGTGAAGCTCGAGGCCAGGCCGGCGGGCGCGCAGGGCGCGGGCGACAAGGCACGCGGAAGGCTGCTGGTGACTCAGCAGACACTGAGCGCCGGCAGCCCTGTTCCCATGCTCCGCTGCCTGTAGGTGTGACAGCGGCCGCCGGCTCAGCCCGTCGCATACCTCGCGATTCGCTCCCGCAACTCATCCTCCATGCGGGCGATCTCGGGGCCGAAATCCTCCGACTCTTGCACCTGACGCAGCTCGAGGATCGCGCCCTCGCCGGCTGGGCAGCGCAGCGCCCAGTCGATGGCTTCTTGCTTCGACTGCACCTGCCAGAGCCAGAAGCCGCCGAGAACCTCCTTCGCTTCGGGGAATGGACCGTCGGTCACCGTCGGCTTGCCGCCGGGATAGGTGATGCGCGCGCCCTTCGCCGTCGGGTGGAGGCCCTCGCCGCTCAGCATCACGCCGGCGTCGATAAGCTCCTCGTTGTACCGCATCATGTCCGTGAGAATCTTCTCGTCGGGCACGGCGCCCTTCTCAGGATTGAGGAGGTCGGGCGCGTCGTTACTCGTGATCATCATGACCATGAACCGCATCGTTGTGTCTCCTTACTGTGTCTTGGGGTTGCTGTCGTCACTGGATAGTCGCTTGACATGCCGCGAAATCGACAGCGGACTGCCGCAAGAATTGGCGGCAGTCCGCTGCATGCCGCGTGCCTGTATCGGTTACTGGGGCGGCAGGTTGGGCAGCTCCAGCACGGGCCGCACCTCGACCGTGCCCCACTTCGCGCCGGGAATGCGGGCGGCGATGGCGATGGCCTCATCCAGGTCAGCGGCGTCGATGAGGAAGTAGCCGCCCAACTGCTCGCGAGTCTCGGCGAAGGGGCCATCGGTCACAATGCGCTTGTCCGCGCGAAGCTGGACGCTGGTGGCCGTGCTTGTCGGATGAAGGGGCGCGGTGGCGAGGAAGTGGCCCTCCGTATTCAGGGCGTGGGCCAGTTGCGTCGACGCCTGGTAACAGGCATCGCGCTCGGCGGCGTCCAGGGCATTCTCGTCGCCGTAGATCAGCAGCATGTAGCGCATGGGTGTCCATCCTTGTCGCCGGTCTAGCCACCGGCCATCGCGCCCACAATCAGGAACGGCTCCTTGCCCGACACCACATCGTCGGGCAAGAGCGCGTCGGGCGGCGCGTGGGACAGGTCCTCCGCGCAGGCAAAGAAGCGCAGCAGGGGCCGTCGCTGCCGGGTCTTGTAATCGCGTATCGTGCCGCGTAGCATCGGGTACGCGGCTTCGATGGCGTCCAGTACCGTCCGCTGCGTGACCGGTGGCTGCACCTCAACCTGAACCTCGCGGCCTGTCCCGGCCAGGGTCCGCAGATGATGGGGCAGCACGACCCGAATCAGCCTCGGCGCGCTGTTCCCTGTCCCGTATTCCCACTGACCCGTCATGGCAGCGTCTGGACCTCGACAGACATGACGGCAGGCAGGTCGTGGACGATGGCCGCCCAGCTATCGCCGCTATTGGTCGAGGCGTAGACCTGGCCGCCGGTGGTGCCAAAGTAGAGGCCGCTCGCATCGAGGCGGTCGACGGCCATCGCGTCGCGCAGGACATTGACATAGCAGTTGCTCTGGGGCAGGCCGGTGGTCAATGCCTCCCACTCGCCGCCGCCGCTGCGGCTGCGGTAGACGCGCAGCTTGCCTTCGGGCGGGTAATGCTCAGAGTCGCTCTTGATGGGTACGACGTAGATGGTCTCTGGCTCGTGGGCGTGGACGGCGATGGGGAAGCCGAAGTCGCTGGGCAGGTTGCCGCTGATCTCGTACCACGAGTCGCCCGCGTTGTCGCTGCGCATCACGTCCCAGTGCTTCTGCATGAACAGCACGTCGGGCCGCGATGGATGCAGCGCCATGTTGTGGACGCAGTGCCCGACCTCAGCATCGGCGTCGGGTAGCTCAAACGCCGACTGCAAGCCGTGGTTGATGGGCCGCCAGGTCTGGCCGCCGTCATCGGTGCGGAAAGCCCCCGCCGCCGAGATGGCGACGAAGATGCGGTTGGGGGTGACCGGATCG
Organism: Anaerolineae bacterium; assembly: GCA_034431435.1. Taxonomy (GTDB): domain Bacteria; phylum Chloroflexota; class Anaerolineae; order Epilineales; family JAHCIE01; genus JAHCIE01. The sequence continues at coordinate 49,192 of DAOUDG010000081.1, forward strand.
AGCAGGATGGTATGCAGGCACATGCCACCCGCGCCCGGCTGCCACAGGTGGCCCTTGGCCTCGCGCAGGCCGGGTAGCTCCTGCCAGGTCTGCCCCGCGTCGGTGGAGCGGAACAGAGCCGCGTCCTGCACGCCCGCGTACACCGTGTCCGGATCCGTCAGCGACGGCTCCAGATGCCAGACGCGGGTGAACTCCCACGGCCGCTGCGAGCCGTCGTACCACTGGTGGGTGCCAGGGTCACCGACGTAGCTGAACTCGTTACCGACCGGCTGCCAGGTCTGGCCGCCGTCATCGGAGCGCTGCATCGTCTGCCCGAACCAGCCACTGGACTGGGACGCATACAGGCGGTTGGGGTCAACGGGCGACCCTTTGAGGTGGTACATCTCCCAGCCCGCGAAGTGGGGACCGCTGACGTCCCACTTCTCGCGCCGGCCGTCGGAGGTAAGGATGAACGCACCCTTGCGTGTGCCAACCAGCACTCGTACACCACTCATTGCCTGCTCCTCTTGTCGTCATCGTAGGTCGTTCTGACCGTTAGGGTGTCTTGATGGTACACAAAGCCTGCCGAATCTCGCCCAGGTGGTAGGCGCTATGGACGACCGTGGCAATGGCCCCGCCTATCGCCTGCTCGCTCGACCAGGCAGGCTGGTCTGCGATCAGGCTGCGAATACCATCGTAGGCTGTCCGCAATCGCGCCTTGATGGCCTGCCATTCCTCGGGCGTGACGGCGGCGGTCGTGCGCCAGATTTCGCCCCAGTCGACCCGCTCAAGTCTGCCGCTGCGCAGGTTGCGCTCGAGTACCTCGAGGTAGAAGGCTGTGTGCTTCACCTGGGCGGCCAGCGTGGCGCACTGCCCGCCGACCGGTATCGACGCCTCCTCGGCGCTGATGGTCGCCAGGGTCTCGAACATCGACGTGCCCTCGTCGAGAAAGATGCCCTGCACGTTGTCGAAGGTCTCGTCCAGCAGCATGTACAGCGCGCCCGTGAAGTGGGCGCTCTCGATAGAAGTAGTCATGGCTATCCTTGCCCGTCCGGGCTGGGTTGTAGTCCGATGGCTGTTATTGGGCCTTCTTGACCCTGGTAGCGGTGGCCTCGTACCCGCCCCCACCCGGATACACCCAGCCACCGCTCAGGGTGTCGCCGTCAGCGCTAAACGCGCCTCGATAGTAGGCCGGGGAGCCTCGCTGGCCACCCCAGATGGTGAGCGTGTCGCCGTCCAGCTCATACACGTAGTCCAGGGTACTGCCCGTCGTGTCGTAATAGCGGGACCAGATATCCGCGCTGGGCGGCTCGCCAAAGGGCTGTAGATGGCCGATGACCTCCAGGCCCTTGATGGCGCGGCCGTCGTGCTCAAGATCGACGTGCTGAAAGAGGAAGTAACCACCCTCCATCCACTCGTAGGTGACGTGCCCTTGCACGCCGCCGGACATCATCCATGTGCCAACCAACCTGTCGAGGCTCTGGATGTCAGGAGATGGGGCGGGCGGAATGACATCGTACTCTGTCATGGCAAGTTCTCCTTCTGTGAACAGACCGTGCGGGTCGGCGAGGGACGCGCCCTCGAAGAAGTTGAGCCTGACGTGGTCCTTGGACGCCGCGCCGTCGACGACGTTGCCACTAGCGGCCCACAGCGGCGTGTCCCACGTCCATGCCTCGACCGGTTCGGGGGCGGCATCCAGGATGAGGGCGCGCCGGCGGGCGAGCAACGCACCGTGTCAGTCGGTCAGCCCGTCGATGCGCTGGCTGATGCGCCCCGACGGGGTCATGGTGGCTTCTGCCTGATGGCTCATCGCGCAGTGGGGGGTGGCGTATCGAGGAAGGTCGTCACGATGGCCGGCAACAAGGGCGAGTCGCAGCTATTGTAGTGAGTCGTACCCGGCAGGATGGCGAGCTGCGAGGCCGACATGTCCGACCCGTCCCAGCCGCCGTCACGTTGGCCGCCGCCGAGGAGTTGGAACATTTCCGCCGCGTGCTGCGGCGGGAAGCCGTCCGCATCGCCGCTGACGAGCAAGGTCGGCGCCTGGATGCCCGCCATGTCCTGCGTCCAGTCGTAGTCCTGCCGCAACTGGTCGGCCATCTTGCCGACCAGTCGCGGCCAGTCCTCGACGCGCGGCGCGATGGCGGCGTAGAGCTGGTACACGGGCGACTGTTTCATCGGCTCGGCTGCCTCCGGCCCCATCTGCAACATGGCCTCAACGACCTCCGGATACCAGCCGCTGCGTCGGCATGGCATGGAGACGACGACGAGCTTGCGGACGACCTGCGGGTGGCGGATGGCCGTCTGCAAGGCCACGGCGCCGCCCATGGAGTAGCCCATCACGTCGGCCTGGCCGAGATTGAGGTGTCGGATGAGGGCGGCGATGTCGTCGGCCATCAGCTCTATGCGCAGCGGGCGGTCGGTGTCCGCCGTGCGCCCATGCGCCTGCAAGTCGACGCCGATGACCTGGCGGCCCGCTGCCAGCTGGGGCAGGATGGGGCCAAACATCTCAATGGCGCCGAAGCCGCCGTGCAGCAGAATCAGCGGCGCGCCCTCGCCGAAGGTCTCGTAGTACAGGTCGAGGCCGTTGACCGGGGCGTAGTCGCCCCTGACTGCCTGCCTGGTTTCCATGTGGGGAATCCTTTCTATGGAGCGACGCGCTCGTAGCGCATCCAGACCACTCCGGAGCTGAACGTGTGCGTTTCGATGAGCCGAAGCTGGAGGGGGGTGTCTAGCTCCGCGAACATGGGCTTGCCGCCGCCCAGAATGACCGGATGGACGTACACCTGATACTCATCAATCAGATCGAGGCGCATGAAGGTCGCGGCGAGGTTGGGACCGCCGACGTTCATGGCCTCGCCCGGTTCCGCCTTGAGGCGCGCGACCTCGTCGGCGACGTTGTCTCTGACCAGCCGCGCGCCCTTCCCCACGCTGTCGAGGGTTCGTGAGAACACGATGTGGGGCGTCCGCTGCCAGATGCGGGCGTACTCGACCTCCCAGGGCGCGCTGGCGGGGTTGCTATCAGCCGTCTCCCAGTAGCGCATCGTCTCGTACAGCCGGCGGCCGTAGAGGTGGAGGCCCATCTTGGCTTCCCACTCGTTGGCGAAGCGGTGGAACTCCTCGTCGACCAGAGCCCAGCCGAGACCGCCATCTCTGTCCTCGACGAAGCCGTCCAGGGACACGTTCAGCGCGTAGATCACTTTGCGCATGACGCCTCTATTCCTCGATGAGGAAGAACTCGTTGCCGTCGAGGTCGTAGAGCCAGGTCGCTTTCTGCCCCCAGGGCATGACCTCAACTGGACCCTTGAACCTGACGCCGCGAGCCGTCAGAGTCGCGTAGGTCGCATCGATGTCGTGGCTGATCAGGCTGATGCCGGTGTTCGAGCCGGGCGCGCTGCCCGCCCCCGCCCAACTGGCATGGGCGAGGACCAGCTGGGTCGTGGCGCCGGGTGGGACAACCGTCAGCCAGCGCATGCCCTCACCGAACATAGTATCCATGGCCTTGTCCCAGCCCAGCGCGTTGACGTAGAAGTCGAGCGCTGCGTCCTGGTCGGCTACACCGATCGTCGTCGAGTGAATGTGCGAGATCATGTCTGTCTCCTGTGGGGTTGAATCTGGACCGGGAAACGAGGTACAATGTTGTGCGTTACGCTGCCATCCGTGCGTCAGGCCCATATCTCATCGTCGTTTGGCGTACGCCCGAATCGACACCCGACCGCACGAGTTTCGAGAGTCGAGGGAGAGCCGCTCAGTCAGGTAGCTCGGCGAGGCGACGCGCCAGGAAGCGCCGCTCCGGCTCCTGGCGCGCCAGGTCGAGGGCGCGCTGGTAGGCGTGGCGCGCTTCGGCGGAGCGCCCCAGGCGGCGGTACAGGTCGGCGCGGGCGGCGTGGGCCAGGTGGTAGTCGGCCAGATCGCCCTGGGTGAGGATGGCATCGACGAGCGCCAGGCCCGCCTCGGGTCCGTCACGCATGGCGACGGCGACCGCGCGGTTCAGCTCGACGATGGGGGATGGGGCCAGCCGCAGGAGCAGGTCGTACAGGGCGACGATCTGCGCCCAGTCAGTGGCGGCAGCGCTGGGGGCGCGGGCGTGGGTAGCGGCGATGGCCGCCTGGAGAGTGTAGGGACCGACGCGGCGAGCGGTCAGAACGCGATTGACCAGCGCGATGCCCTCGGCGATGTGCGCCTGATCCCACAGCGAGCGGTCCTGGTCTTCTAGAAGGACGATGTCGCCACTGGGCGAGGTGCGGGTCGCTCGGCGCGACTCGTGCAGGAGCATTAGCGCCAGCAGCCCCTGGGTTTCAGGCTCCGGCATCAGGTCCAGGAGCAATCGACCCAGGCGTATCGCCTCGTCGGACAGATCAGGCCGCGTGAGAGCCTCGCCCGCCGAGGCTGAGTAGCCCTCGTTGAACACGAGGTAGATGACGTGCAGCACGGCGCCGAGACGATCGGGCAGGTCCGCGCGGGAAGGGACCTGGTATGGAATGCGAGCGGCGCGAATCTTGGCCTTGGCGCGCACGAGGCGCTGGGCCAGCGTGGGCGGCGGAATAAGGAAGGCGCGGGCGATTTCATCGGTAGTCAGGCCGCACACTTCGCGCAGGGTCAGGGCGATGCGGGCCTCGGGCGCGAGGGCCGGATGGCAGCAGGTGAAGATGAGGCGCAGGCGGTCGTCCTCGACCTCTGTCTCGTCCAGAATCGCGAACTCGTCCCCGGCCTCGGCCAGCTCCTGGCCGAGGGTGGTCAGGGCGGCATCGAAGCGCGTCTGTCGGCGCAGGCGGTCGATGGCCTTGAAGCGGCCAGCCGAGACGAGCCAGGCGCGGGGGTTGGCGGGCACACCATCGCGGGGCCACTGCTCAACGGCGGCGCGGAAGGCATCCTGGAGGGCATCTTCGGCCAGGTCGAAATCGCCTAGCAGGCGGACCAGGCTGGCGAAAACGCGCCGCGAGTCGCGGTGATACACCTCCTCCAGGACGCGGCGAACGTGCTCGCTGTGGGGCGAGGTCGCGTTCGAGGCGGTGGCGAGGGAAGCCTCAGCGAGGCGGCTCACCGCTCGAACCTGTGAGCGGCGCGCGCCCTGGCGCGGGCGGCTTCAACCTCGCGGTTCTTGGGCGCGGCCGTCGTTTCGAGGGCAGCGAGAAGCTGGGCGGAGGCGCGGGCGATGTCGTGGACGGCGGTGTAGAAGGCAGCCTCGTTCACCTTCGCTGGCTTGTGGAAGCCGCTGACCTTGCGCACGTACTGGAGCGCCGCTGCCTCAATCTCGTCCGCCGTCGCGGGCGGCTCAAAGTTGTGGAGCGGCCTGATGTTCCGGCACATCCCGGTGTCCCTCCCAAGGGCCTCTGTTGTCTATCACCGACAGGTTCGGCAAAGAGGGTCAAGGATACTCAAGAACACCGACTGAGCAAGTGTGGTGGCTTCGCTATTATAGAACATTAGTTCGGTGATGTCAAGGGACGAGACGGGGTGATTTGTCCTCGGCGAGGCGCACGAGGCGCGCCACGGCCTCGTCGGGTGGGGGCAAGGCGGCAATCTCGTCGCGGAGCCGCCGGGCTGCGATGCGGTAGCCAGGGTCGCCGAGCACGGCCACAGCCGCGTCACGAATCTGAAGTGGGGTAGCGGTGATGACATCCAGCGCCACCCCGACGCCCAGCGTCTCGCAGCGCGCCGCGTTGAGCGGCTGGTCCGCCCCCAGGGGCAGCAGGACCAGGGGCAACCCGTAGGAGAGCGCGCCCATCGTGCTGCCTGACCCGCCGTGGCAAACGACCAGGTCACAGTGGGGCAGCAGTAGCGCCTGGGGCACATAGCCCTCGACGTGGACGTGGGCGGGCTGCGGGCCAAGCTCGGCGGGGTCGATGTCCCGCCCGACGGTGACGATTAGGTTGACCGGTAGATCACGCAGGCCGGCCAGGGCGCGCTGGAACAGGTCGCCCGACTCGACGTTGTAGATGGTCCCCAGCGTGAGATACACCGTCGGCGCATCGCGGAGGCTCGCCAGCCAGGCGGGAGCGTCGTCTGGGTCGGCGTCGCTGGGCATCGCACGAAAGCCGTGGCTGGTGGCGGGCAGCGGCGCGGCGGGGTTGCGGAAGCCGGGCGGAAAAGGCGACAGGACCAGGTAGCGGCCCAACGCGGCCAGAGTCGGATCCGGCGGCAGGCCGTACACGGCGCGCACCTCGTCCAGTGGCCCGGCAATGGCGTCGGGGCGCACGAACGACCCCTCGGCAATGACCAGCACGGTGGCGTAGGGCAGGCCCAGGGCCTCGGCGACGACCAGCGCCCCAAAATCCGTCTCCTCGCACACCACGAGGTCGGGACGCCACATCTCGCATAGGGGTAGCAGGCCGGCGGCGCGCTCGCGGGCAATGCGGCGACCGAAGCCGTGGCCCAGGTCCTGAATGTCAGCCTCCACGTCAACCGCCACCAGGGGTCGCCGCACAGGCGTCAGGCCGGTGTCCGAGCCGGCGCCGAACGCTGCAAATCCCAGGGCTTCGACCTTGGGGACCATCCAGGGTCGGGCGGCGAAGGCGACGGCGTGGCCCACTGCCTTCGCCGTGCGGGCCAGGGGCAGCAGCGGCTCCAGGTGGCCGCTGCCACCGGCGAAGGTGAACAGCAGACGCAGTCGGCGCGGCGCGGTCCGTCGCGTGGTCATCCCTGTCACTGGGCTGGAAATGACTCGCCCTCGGCCTGTTCGCTGGCAGGAAGCGAAAAGTGCGCCTGCACGATCAGCCACTGCTCACCGCGCTTCTCGAGAACAAGGGTGATTCGCGCGGGCAGCGTCATCTCGTGTCCTCCAGCCGTCAGGTTGAAGGCTGCATCTGTCGCCGCCCATGCCACTGAACCGGCGGCCGAGACCGACGTCCAGCCATAGGTGAGAGTGGTGGCGTCGGTCTGCGACCAGTCGCGTTGGGCCTGTGCCTGGATCTCGGCAAGCCCGATACGCTTCTCGTCTGCGCCTGTGCCGTACATGACGACATCCGGGTCTGGCGCGAAGGCGGCGGCTACCAGAGTCAGATCTCGTCGGGCGTAGCCTTCGGCCATTTGCCCCAAGACGGCCTTCACAGCGGCTTCGGTGGTTGTATCGGCCTTCATCGTTGTTGTCTCCTCGTGTAATCGGTGAATGGCTCGTCCTTCTTGCAGTTCAGCCCGACTGCCCTGCCATTACGACGGGGAAGCGGCACTGCTCGGCCACGCCGCCGATGTAGCGGTCCTCGCCCGTGCCGACGAAGGGCAGGAAGTCGTCGGGCTGCGCGGCCAGCCCCTGCTCGCGGAACATGGCGACCGCCGCCACGTTGATGAGCGGCTCCGAATCGGTTAGAACGCCGTCCATGTCGAAGATCACGGCGCGGATTGTCATACGTCGCTCGCGTCGGAGGGGTAAGCTTGCCGGTTCATGCTTCAAGCCTAGCCCATTTCGTCCAAAGCGCAAAGCGACCTCTAGCGCGCCTGTTCCTCCTCGTATTCGAAGGGGTTATCCAGGTGCTGAGGGTCACGGGAGCATCAGGCCCCAACCTACGCTGACTGCCCGTAACGCCCCATCACCTCTTGTAGACGATCGAGGGGAATCGCGTGCGCGATGTGCCCGTTGTACCCCGTCATGGTCTCGGCCATGCACAGGGCGTTGACGATGGCTTCCTCGGTCGCCTCCACTACGGCCTCGAACAGCCCAGTCAGGGCATGGTGCGGCAGCATTCGCACTGGGAGGGTCTGGCCCGCCGGCAGTCGCTCGCCCAATCCTCGGTTGCCTGTCGCGAAGGCGAGGATGATGTCGCCGCTGGAGTTCTCGCCCAGGCCCCCCATCCGTCCAATCCCCAGCGCGGCGCGCTGCGCCAGCCTCCGGCACTGACCTGGGAGGAGCGGGGCATCCGTGGCGACGATGACGATGATTGAGCCAGCGCCAGGGGATGGGGCCGCTACGCCGGGTGCGGGGACGACTGAGGGGGGGATGGCTGCACCGACCGGGACGCCGTTGATACGCAGCAATGCCCGCTGGCCGTAGTTCGCCTGGACCAGGACCCCAACCGTCCACACCGGCTCGTCGCCCATTGTCACCGTCGCGACGGCTGGGGTGATGTCAGGGCTGCGCAGCGGCCAGGTATGGGGAACCAGACGCGATGACGTGCCGATGCCGGCCTTGAAGCCGTGGGCGATCATGCCTGTACCTCCGCCGACGTTACCCTCGGCGATAGGGCCGCTGGCCGCGTTGTCGAGGGCGGCGAAGACGTGCTCAGACTGGACGTGAAAGCCGTTGATGTCGTTGAGGAAGCCATCGTAGGTCTCGGCCACGACTGGCAGGCTCCAGGATGACTCAACGGAGCCATTGCCGCGCCCGACCTGGTAGGCAATCAGCGCGTCATGGACCGTGCCCACGGAGTGGGTGTTGGTGATGGCCAGGGCCGTCGACAGCGTGCCCGACTCTTCCAGCCACGCGAGACCCGTCATCTCGCCGTTTCCGTTGAGCACGTGGTAGCCCGCGAACAGGGGATCGGCGCCGATGTCGCCCTCGTGGGGTAGAATCACCGTGACGCCTGTTCGCACGGGGCCTGTGCCCACCACCAGCGGTCCCTCACCGTCGATCAGCGTGGTGTGCCCGACCTTGAGGCCAGACACGTCGGTAATCGCATTCCACCGACCTGGCGCCAGACGCCCGATCTGAATCCCTAGATCACGCGCCCGTGCCCGCCCACCGGGTAGGTGCGACAGCGTTTTCGGCATCTACTTCCTCCTGACTGGCCAGCTCAACCCGCAGCGATGTTGGATGGGGCAGTATACTGGTATGAGCGCAAAGGACACAAAGGCACGAGGACGCGAAGAGAAGACGCGAAGGTCTCTGTTCGTGCCTGTTGAAGGCCAGAATAGTCTCATTCCTGGCGGTGGTCGGTGGTCGGCGTCACTCGTAGCGTAGCGCCTCGGCGGGGTAGACGCGGCCCGCCTGCCAGGCGGGGATGATCGTCGTCAACAGCGTCATGCCATAGGCGACCAGCACGATGAGGCCGATCTGCCCCCAGGGGATGCCGAACTGAATCTCCGGGTTCTGGGTGGCGATGAACTGCACCACGTTGCGCGACAGGACGATGCCCAGACCTACCCCGACCAGGACACCCAGGCCCGCGATGAGGGACGCCTCGAACAGGAATGTCGCCTGCACCAGGCCACGGTTGAAGCCCAACGCCCGCAGCACGCCGATCTGCTGGCGGCGCTCGACCACAGCCCGTGTCGCCAGCACCCCCAGCGCGACGACGCCGCTTACCAGCCCCAGGCCCATGAACCCCTGCAACAATTGATTGAGGAGCAGGCGAATGCCCTGGGCGGCGCGCAATTCCTCGTTGAGAACCGACGCCGTGAGGCCCTGGCTGCTGTAGGAGCGCGCCAGGCCCAGGGCGGCCTGACGGGGCATCTCGCCCGCGGCGACGCGGAGATAGTAGGCGCGCGGCGGTGGCGCGGCCCAGCCGCCTGCCTGGAGCGTGGCGGCGGTCGTGTACAGGCCATTGCCCAGCGACACCCGGCCGTCGAGGACGCCGATGACCGTCAGCTTCAGGGGCGGCCCACCCTTGGGGTCACGCACCCAGACGACCGTCGGCGGGACGCTCCTGTCGTCGCGGCGGCTGGCCTGGAAGGCGAACTGGCTCGACCCGAAGGCGTCGGCGGCCCTGCGCTGGCCCGCGTCCCCTGACAGCGCGCTGCCGTGGAGCACGGCCAGCCCAGGCGTGGCGCGCAGGGCATCCCACACGGCGCGGTCGTCGGCGTAGCCGGGGGCGCGCTGTATCAGGCTGGCCCCGATGCCCGCCAGCCAGCCCTCATCCACCACCTGCACGTTACTGGACTGCCAGCGGGCGGTGGGCGCGCTCGGCTCGATGGCCTCGACGGCAATGGACGCTTGCCCACCTACCGCCACGAAAGTGTCGGCCGACACGCCGGGGGCGTTGGCCAGGCTGGCGCGCAGGTCGGGCAGCCGCTGGGGGTCGACGTCAGCGCGCAGGTCGAAGCCCGCCGCCTGGACCCCCAGGTCGTCGTAGGCATAGCGTGTCCCCGCCAGCAGGATGGAGGCCGTGGTCACGGTGAAGATGACCAGGGCGAACATGAGAATCGCCAGGCCGGTGCGCCAGCGGTAGCGGGCCGGGTAGGCGGCGGCAATGCGCAGGCCGGCCGTCAGGGGCGCGCCGCCGCGCAGCCAGGCCGTGGCGCGGCCGATGAGGGCCGGCAGCAGTTCCAGGTTGTAGGTGATGACCCATACCGCGCCCAGCACCATGAGCAGCCCGGCCAGGGCCAGCAGCTCCAGGCCGCCGATGAAACGCTGCGTGTCGGCCAGGCGCGCACCGCTGATGGGGCGCGCCCAGAACAGGAGCAGGGCCAGGCCGGAGACGGTGAAGCCAATGCGGTCGGCCAGTACGGCGCGCACGCCGCTCGCGCGCAGCAGCCAGCGTAGGGCGAGGCCGATGCCGATCATCGCCAGCGACCAGCCCAGGCTCGTCAGGCCGACGAGGAGCGGGGTAGAACGGGTGACCAGGACCAGGACCAGGCCGAGAATCACCAGCAGTGGCCCGCGACTGAGCAGCGCGCGCAGCAGGTCCAGCGGGCGACCCTGGCGGGCCAGGCGCTTCAGGCTGGGCGGCGGCGGACCCTCGTCGGGCAGGTTGCGCACGGCGGCGACGACGTTGAGGCGGGCGATGCGCCAGGCGGCGACGACGACGGTGATGAAGGTCAGCAGCAACCCCAGGCACAGGGCGATGACCAGCGAGCGCGCCTCAATGTAGCGCGAGACGCGGATGCCAAAGTCGGTCAGGTAGCCACCCAGCAAGTCCAGGGTCAGCAGAGCCACGCCGATGCCGGCCGGTACGCCCAACAGCGAGGCCAGCAGGTCGTACAGCGCGCCCTCGAACAGGAAGATCTGCACCAGATGGCTACGCTGGGTTCCCAGGGCGCGGGCCATGCCCAGCTCGCCGCGTCGCTCGGCGGCCAGCAGGGTGAAAATGAGAAAGACCAGCATGATGCCAGTGGCGATGGAGAACAGGCCCAGCACCAGGAAGGTGGACGTGAGGGCGGTGGCGAAGTTGCTGGCGATGTCCAGGCTGAGGCGCTTGAGCTCCACTACCGTCAGTCGGTTGAGGCCCATCAGGGCCGAGGCGAATTGGCGCGCCGTGCCAGGCGCGAGGTCGCTCAGCACGAAGCGTAGCCGCCCCAGGACGAGGATATCGCCCATCAGCGGCTTGAAATCGTCGGGCATGTCCGGCTGTTCCAGGGCGCGCAACAATTGCTCCATGCGCGGGCGGACACTGTCCGGCTGAGTCGGCAGGCTGCGGCGCAGGCCGTCGCGGACGTTGGGGGTGGCCAGCAGGCTGAAGAGACGTCGCGCGGCATCGTCGTTGACGAAGGCTGCGCGCAGGCGGTTGGCGACACCCTCGCTGTAGCGCAGGCTGTCGACGCCGCCCTGGTTGACAATGAGTATCTGGTTGATGCGGCCCGGCCGCCCCTCGACATTCTGCCACCAGGGTAGACTGACGAAGGCGGTGGCCTGCGTGCCGCCCAGGTCGCCGTTGGCAGCGATAGCGGCGACGCGGACGGGCGTCGCGAGGCTGCCCCGGTAGATGAGCAGGTCGTCGCCAGGTTGGGCGAGCAAGGCGCCGGCCGCGGCAGCGTTGAGGATGACGTCGCCCGCACCCAGGCGCGCCAGGGGCAGGGGATCGCCGTCGGGCGTGGCGAGGGTCCCGAAGGCGGTCGGGGTGTCAGGGGGCAGGGCCAGCAGATTGACGGCCCCTGAGGCGACCTGCTGCGCGCTGTTGGCGATGGGATACTGGCGCAGCGTGGCCCCCGCCACGCCCGCCACGCCCGCCTGCTCAGCCAGCACGCCACGCACCTCGTCCACCGCCGATGCTGCGAAGTCGTCGCCGGTTACAGTGGGGATGCGGCCGTCGGCCAGACCCTCGAAGTCGCGACGGTCGAAGCGGCGCATGCCCTGGCCGTAGGACACGACCACGGCGTCGACGTTACCCAACGAGCCGCTGACCAGGGCGCGCAGGGTGTAGCCGAGGGCGTCGCCCGTGGTGAACGACGCGGCGACGATGGTGGTGCTGAGGGCCAGGCCGATGACGATGAGGACCGAGCGGGCACGGCGACGAGGGATGTGGCGGATGCCTAGCCTGACCAGGACCGGGTTGCGCAGGGCCAGTAGCAGGGTGACCACGGCGGCCGCGGCGGTCAGCCCCGCCAGGGCAGCGGCGAGGGCTGTGGTGGGGATGCCGAACAGGGTTTGCATGGGTGGCTAGAGGCGTGTCGCGGCCGGACGGCGCGGGGTCAGGGTCACGCTCGCGCCGCCCGGCTCTTCACCGACGATGCGGCCGTCGCGCATGTGGACGATGCGATCGGCACGGTCGGCGATGTCGCGGCTGTGGGTGACCAGGACGACGGTCAGCCCCGCACGGCGATGCAGGTCGCCGATCAGGCCCATGACATCGTCGGCGGCCACCGAGTCCAGGTTGCCGGTCGGCTCGTCGCCCCAGATGATGGCCGGTCGGGTGACCAGGGCGCGGGCCACCGCGACACGCTGCTGCTGGCCGCCGGAGAGCTGGGTTGGGGCGTGCTGGGCGCGCTCGGCCAGACCGACCGCCGCCAGGGCGTCCAGGGCGCGGCGGCGGGCCTCGCGCGGCGCGACGCCGCCGACGAGCAGGGGCAGCTCGACGTTCTCGACGGCGTTGAGAACGGGCAGCAGGTTGTAGGCCTGGAAGATGAAGCCCATGCGCCGGGCGCGGTACGCGGTGCGCTGCCGGTCATCCATCGCCGACAGGAGCGCGCCATCGATGAAGACCTCGCCACCATCGGGGGCATCCAGTCCCGCCAGGCAGTTGAGCAGGGTAGTCTTGCCGCAGCCACTCGGCCCCATGAGGGCCACCATCTCGCCGCGCTGCACCGCGAAGTCAACGCCGCGCAGGGCGTCGATAATCACCTCGCCCATATAGTAGCGCCGTGCCAGGCCGCGCGCGTCGACGATCAGGTCGGTTGATGGATCAGCCACAGAACATCGCTTTCCAGGCTACGTGAAACGTGGGGCGTGAAACGTGACCTGCTTCGACTGCTCTCGCGTTTCACATGTTACGCCTCAGTCAATGCCGCCACTCGCTTCCAGCGCCGCGTAGAAAACGTCGGCCAGGCGCTGGTAGCCTGCCGCGCTGGGGTGGAAGCCGTCGCCACTGATATACTCGGGATGGCTGGCCAGCTCGGTCCAGCCGCTGTGCAGGTCAACCAGCGTCGCGCCGTGGCGGACGGCCTGGCGGGCGATCACCTCGTTCCAGCGCGCTACCTCGGCCTGTACCTGCGGGCGTGACATGTCCGTCACGCCCGTCACGCCATAGACGGGGAGCTGTTCCAGGGCGGGGATGTTACCGATGAGAATGCGCCGCGGCTGAGTCGCCTGAACAGCCGTTAGCAGGCGATCCAGGTCGCGCTCGTAGCGGTCGAGGGGTACGCGGGCGTTGAAGTCGTTGACGGCCAGCCAGATGGTGACCAGGTCGGGGCGCTGCTCGGCGGCGACCGGCAGCTGCTGCTGAACGGCGTCGGCGATTCTGGCGCCGCTCACGCCGAGGTTGACCAGGCGCGCGCCCGGCGGCAAGCGCTGCTGGAGTTGGGGGACCCAGCCATCGCGGGCGGGGTCAGGCGCGCCGATGCCGACGCTGTCCGACGCGCCCAGAGCCACGTAGAGGGGCGGCGGTGCGGCTGGGGCGGACACCGCACAGGCGCTCAGGCTGAGAATGAGGCCCAACCAGAGAATCAAATGGAGAAAGCGTCGCATGCTGCAATTATAGGGGACGCGCCTGGGGAGGGCGAAACCGAAAGAAAAGGGGTGACGGACACTACGTGCGTCGCCCGTCACCCGATGGAAGGGAAGGAAGGGGGCAGAGTCAGTCTACAGTCACATGGCGTTGGCGCCGGCGTGCACCTAAGCCAATCCTCACCTCAGCAAACGTGCTTAGCGATAGGGAACCCAGACCCAGCGGCCAGGCATCCAGACCCAGTGGCCCCCCTGATAGCCATACCAGGGCTTGTAGCCGTGGCTGTAGCCATAGTAGCCAGCGGGCGGGATGTACAGGCACTGGCCGGCGCGGATGTAGTTCGGGTTGTGGATGCCGTTATAGGAGGCCAGGGCCTGTACCGACACGCCGAAACGCGCGGCGATGCCCGACAGGGTGTTACCATAGCGTACCACATACCCGTTACACCAGTCGTTCGAACTCTCGGCCGGCGCGGCAAAGCTCACGGCTGTCCCCAGGATCAGCAGGCTAAGGACGAGCACGAGCGCCAGACCAAACCGGCGTCCCCACAGTTTCCGGTCCATCGATTACCTCCCTTCCTGGCCCCGCCGATGGCGGGGTGATGAGCCAACACCTTCCTTCCAACCAACCCAGGGAAGACGGCCTCGAAACCCGCGAGCCGGATGGCTGCCCCCTCCACGGCCCGCTGTCCGCGCTTCCCTACCTGTGACAACGATAGCAGAGCGCGGAGTGTTATGCAAATGCGCGTTAAGGTACAATCTCGATCTGAGACGGCGAGCGTACGATGATCTCCGGCGCGCCGTTGTACTCCTGGACAAGCCCCGTGACCCTTACACGCGCGCCCTTGTACATCTCTTCCGGTGGGCGGGAGAAGCGCGCCGCCTCAGCGGGAAAAATGACGATCTTGAGATCCGTGGCGTAGTTTTGGCTAAAGTTCAGGTACGTCACCCGGCCGGTGTTGCGCGTCGCCACAATGACACCCTCGGCCGTGACGGTCTGCCCCACCCAGCGGCCGGCGTCGCGCCAGGCGATGCGCGTCGGGGTGGCCGTCGCGGCGCGGGCGGCTGGCGCGGTCGTCGGCGTGCCGGGCGCGGCGCGGTCGGTCGGTGCGGGTGCCGACGTCGGGGCGGCGGTCCGTGGGATGGTAAGGCGAACGACCGCCGGATCATGGTCGCTCTCGCGCGCGACGAACTCGCTGTTAAGGTGGACGATGTCGTACTGGGGCGACATCGTCCGCATGACATGCGGACTGGCGAGAATCTGGTCGAGAGTCTGGCTGTTGCCCTCGAAGACGTAGCTGTAGCGGTCGTTCTCGGCCAGGGTCATGGTCAGGTTTGTCAGCCCCGCCGCGGCCAGTGTCTGTAGTGGGGCCGAAAACTCGAAATCGTTCAAGTCACCCATGACCAGCAGATTCGCCTCCGGATCGTGGGCCAGCAGGTCGGCGACCCAGCGGGCGAGCGACTGCGTCTGCGCCAGGCGTGGCGCGTCGGAGGGTCGCTCTGGCGGCTGGTAGCGGCCAAACAAGGGCTGGTCCGCGCCCTTGGCGACCAGGTGGTTGCCCACCACAAACAGGCGCTGGCCGCCCACCTCGAACTCGCCCACCAGCGGCTTGCGGCTGTTCTGGAAGGCCGGGTTCTGCGGGTCGATGCGGCCGGGGCTGGC
>DAOUDG010000082.1:0-19771 GCA_034431435.1 Anaerolineae bacterium
TTTGGCCGTCACCTTAGTTGGCGTCGGCAGCTCGCTCGTCGCGGTCGTTGGTTCTATTGTCGAGGTCGTCTGGCTCATCTGCGTCTCCTTGTCCTTGACAGTGTAGTCGTTCTTTAGCTGTCAGACAAGAAGCTTAGGAATACACCTCAGGGATGATTGTCCCTGAGGAGGGGCTATGGGCCGTATCACTACCAGCGTCGAGCAGCGGCGGGACTTCTACACCCGCCATCAAGCCGGGGCCAGCTACGCCACTATCGCCGAGCAGGCTGGCGTCTCCCGGGAGTGCGTGCGGTATTGGTGTCGTCGCCAGCGCGCTGGCGGCACGGTCCAGACCCACTGGCCCCCCCGCGCCCCGACCCCGTGTGGTCACTTCCACCCACGGGTCCGCTACGTCATCCTGCGCCTGCGGCTGGCCCATCCCCGCTGGGGTCCCAGTCGGATCCGCCTGCATCTGAGCCAGCGTCCCAGCTTGCACTACCTCCCCCTCCCCAGTCGCGCCAGCATCGGTCGCTACCTCCACCACTGGCCGCGCTTTCGTCGCCCGCCGCGTCGGACGCCTGGTGCCCTCTCGCGGCCCAACCCGCCCAGCCACGTCCATGAGTGTTGGCAGATCGACTTCAAGCTGGGCATCCCGTTGACCGACGGCACTCTGGTCAACCTGCATACCGTGCGCGACCCGGTTGGGGCCGTCTGCCTGGGCGCCTACGTCTTCCCCGCCGGCCAGGTGGGGCAGGTTCCGACCCGAGTGACGGCGGAAGAGGTGCGGTCCGTCCTGCGTCGCTGCTTCGCCCGCTGGGGAACCCTGCCCGATGCGGTGCAAACCGATGGCGAAAGCAGCCTCATCGGCCAGTTCCAGGACGAACTGCCCAGTCCCTTCCGCCTGTGGCTCATCGGCTTGGGCATCGCCCATCGGCAGATCCGCCCCGCCCGTCCGACGGATAACGCCGAGGTCGAGCGCTGCCACCGCACCGTCACCGACTATGCCATCGTGGGCAACGAAGACCACTCCCTCGCCGCGTTGCAGCGGCTTCTGGACCAGGCCGTGGAGGAGCTGGCCAGCCAGTTACCCTCGCGGGCTTCGGGCTGTGGCGGTCAGCCGCCCCTCCGAGCTCATCCCCAGATCGGGCAGCCCCGCCGACCCTTTGCCCCGGCCTACGAACACGCTCACTTTGACCTGGCCCGCGTCGACGCCTATCTGGCGAGCCTCTGTCTCAAGCGCAAGGTGGATAAGCAGGGCCGCGTCACCCTCGGTGGACGCCATGAGCGCTACCGCGTCGGGGCCGCCTATGCCCACCAGACGCTGAGTGTGCGCTTCGATCCGACCGACCGTCACTTCGTCTTCTACGCTGACGACGCGCTCCAGGTCGAAGTCGCGCGCCAGGCCGCTCGCCATCTGGACCTGACCGATCTGACGGGTATCGTGGCGTGGCCCGTCGGGCTAGGTCTGCAACAGTTGCCTTTGCCACTGCCCAAGGGGTAGATTGTTAATGAGCAACGAGGGGGTATAACCCCTTGAGTTTCTACACGGAGGACCGCCCCTACCTTCTTCTGTCCGCGCTCGTCCGCGCTCGTCCGCGTCCTCATCTCTGGGTCGGCGGGGGTGGGGAATGTCGCCAAGGACGCGGGCGGCCACACAGAGCCGCTCCACGCTTTACGCTTCACGCTCCACGCTCCACGTTCCCCCTACCCGCCCATGGGGATGGCGATCAGGACGATGACGACGCCGATGCCCGCCGTGTACGCGCCGATTTTCCACGGGGTGGCGCCCACGTACTGCGCCCATTTGTAGCCAATCCCGAACAGCATGCCAATCGCCAGCAGGTTGGACACCCGCATCGCCAGCGTTGGCTCGCCGATTAGCAGGAAGGGAATCGCCACCGGCAGCGTCGCCGCGACGGACACGGTGAAGATGGCGATGCCCCCCAGCACATCGTCCCGCTTGATGCCGATAGTCGGCAGGGGGCGGGACCGCGAGTACCGGTACAGGCCGCGATACAGGCTATCGCGCTCCGTGTCGCTCAGGGCGGCCACGATTTCGCTGTCGATCTCGTCGTTGAGCCGCTGCACCGCCTCGTCCTCGCCCGATGCTGTGGTCACCAGCCGCTGTACGCGCTGGTGATCCGAACGCTGCGCCAGGCTGAGGAGAACGTACATCACGCCGTCGATCATGCCCCAGGCCAGAACACAGCCCATCGCCGCCACAAACAGGCGGCGCACCCCCTCCTGGGCGACAACCTCCGCCATGGGGGCGCGCGATTCGATGGCCTGCACCCCCAGAGTGAAGGTCAGCAGGATGAGGATGCCGTAGATGATCTCCGTCAGCCGGTCGATCGGGTCCAGGTAGCGGGCGATGAACCTGGGCATAGTCACTCCTGTGTCAGGTCGTCAGTTGGCTTGCGTCGCCCTGGCCGTCTGCCAGCCCGAATCATATGGCTCATACGTCGTTGCGCCGGGGACGTACAGCGGGTGGCGGGGCTGGTCCGCGCCCGTGAGGCCGAGGCACACCAGCGGCACGCCGTCGAGAAGGCTCAGCACGGCGGCGGCGCGGTCGTGGCGACGGCCGCCGTTGCCCCAGGCTGCGACTACAAGGGGCGCGCCCGCGACGGCGGCCAGGATGGCCGCGTCGTTGGCAGGGCCAATCGGGTCGCGGCAGCAGCGCAGGGCCGCCGGGTCGGTGGCCCGCCAGGCGAACAGATTGACGATCTCGACGCCGCCGTAGCCCCAGGCGCGAGCGAAGCCGAGGCAGCGGCGCAGGGTGGGGTCGTCGTGGCTGGCGTCGGCGGTGCTGGGATTGAGGAGGATGAACGCGGCGGCGGGCAGGGCAGTGTCCCACGTGCGCCATAGGCGATAGCGGTACGCGCCATCGGGGTCGAAGACCGCGCCGCGCGCATCACTGCCCATGAACGGGGCGCGCTTATAGTACGGGCGCGTCGATGTCGCGGCCGCGCACCAGCGCGTAGAAGGGTATGCCGGCGGCCTGCCAACGGGCGGTCGCCGTGCGGAGGATGTCCAGCGCGGTCAGAAAGTCTTGGGGCGCGTCTAGGGCGAGGGGCGCGGCGTGGTCGTAGAGGAGCACGTAGCCCGGCGCGGCGGCCCATGACAGGTCGTTGACCATGTCCTCGAAGGCGTCCCAGTTGCGGCCAAAGTAGTCAGGGAAGGCCATTGCCTGGGCCGCTGCGTCGAGGAAGGCGGCCTTGTCGGCGATGGTCGCGCCGTCCAGGTAGAAGAAGCGCCAGCCGAGGCTCTCCGTCGTGCGGCGCACCGTGGCGGGGGCGGTCCTGGCGGCGAAACGATATAGGCCCGGCGGGCGCACGCCGCCCAGGGCGGCTTTGAGGGTCGTCATGAGCGGATAACCCACTTGAAGGAGGCGTAGTGGTCGTCGGTGTAATAGACTTCGCCACCCCGGCCGGTGACGATACGCCGCGCGCCGCGATCGTCCGAGCCGGGCGTTTCCACGGTGTACTCGCGGTAGTAGCCGTCCGGCCTGGCGGGCAGCAGCCGCTCGCGATTCTGGAAGGTCTGCCCATCCTGGCGGTAGGGGAAGGGGCCGCCCTTGTCGATGAGGGCCAGGGTCTGTCGCGCCTCGCGAGGTAGCTGGCTCTCCTGGATCGTCCGCATGCCTGGCGGCGGCGTGGGGCCTTTCGCGGTCGGCAGCGCGGTCGGCGCGGCGACAAGGGGGCGCGGCGTGGCGCGGGCAGCGGGCGCGGCCTCGCTCACCGGCGCGACTGTGGCGGCGGCCAGGGGACGGGTAGCTGTCGCGGCGGGTGCGCTACACGCTGCACCTGCCATAGCCAGTAGCATGAGAGCGAGGGCGAGCAGCAGGCGCGGCAGGGTGAGAGTGATGCGCATGGTGGGTTGTCAGTCTATTGGGGGCGAACCACGATCCACGAGCCGTCGCGGAGAAGCAGAACCGGCGTGGGGGCGTTGCCGAAGATAAGAGCCGTACCCCCCTCGAACATCTGGGCCGAGGCGGTGACGCCCTGCTCGTCGCCCGCCGGGCAGCCGAGCCGGGTCGTCGCGCCGGGTAGCCCAGTCCACACGCGGCCAAAGCCCAGCTTCGGCTCGACTGCGCAGGTGGGCGTGGTGTCCGCCGGTTGCAGGCCGTTGAAGCTGGTGACGCTCTGCCAGCGGCCGTCGTCGTAGAGCACGGCGATACTGGCTGTATCCGGTCGCCAGATCATCCGCCCGCCCTTGAAGAATTGCTGGGTGGTCGACACGGGTTGCGCTTTGGCAACCGCGCAGCCGAGCCGCTTGCGAACGTCGTCATTGTTCTGCCAGGCGTCGGCGATAGCGCCGGGCGCGGGCCGCGCCGCGCAATCTGCCCCGCCTGTAGGCACGTCGGGCACGTGGACGCTGAGTTGCTGCATGAACTGGTCGGCGACGGCCAGCGGGCGCGCCACCACCACCACCCGATGGGTGTTCGTCCAGTAGGGCCAGCACGACACGAGGGTGATGCGCTCGTCGTCGGTGGCGGCGATCCATTTGGCGTTCGCCATGCGCTGCTCGAGGCTGGCCCCGACTTCGCGCACGATGAACTTGTCCGTGATGAGGTACTGGTACTCGCGGCCATCGGCCCATACCGAGATCGGGTCGCCGATGTTCAGATCGACCAGGTTGCGGAACACCTCGCCACGAATATTGTTGTGGCCGGAGAAGACAGTATTACCGCTGGCGCCGGGCAGGGCGGACAGCTTGTGAAAGCCCACCGCGTAGTCGGCGGTATCCCACTCGCTGAACCACTGATTGCCCTGCTTGATGGTCTTCCAGCCGACTTCGATGACCTTCGAGTCGAGGCCGATGGTGGGGGCGGCGATGCGGTCGGGGGGACTCTTAGCCGGAATGGGCGGGGCGATGGGGACGGCTGTCGGGCGAGGCGGGGCGGCGGTGGGGGCGGCGTGCGTCGGCGTGGCAACGGGCCGACGCGCGGCGTCGGGTTCGTCGTCGTCGCCTGGTAGCGCGGGGGCGGGCGAGTCGGCGGGCTGCGCCGGGGCAACCACCGCCACCGATGGGTCACCCAGGCTCGTGATCTCGCCCTTCTCGCTGAGGTCCGCCACGCCCGGCGCGGGCAGCAGCAGCGGCGCGCTGGACGCAGCGGCCCTCGCCTCGCCCACATCGAGGGCCGCCTGCTCGGCCGCGGTGAGCGGTCGCGGCCGGTACTGGAACGCGCTGTACGTCCCCACCACCATCAGGGCCACGCCCATCAGGATAAGGAGGGTCGATAGGGAGGGAAGATGCTTTCGCTGCTTGCGCTGTGTCATGAGCTATCCCAACGCCAGAACCTGTCCGGCTATTATACGCCGGGACGATGGGCGTTTCAACTTCGGAATGCGGGCGGTCATGCCGCCGACCGATACGTCGCGCTTACTACAACGCGAGACCAGGGCCTCGAGTCACGGCCTGGTCGCAAAGCCACGCAGGAAATGGTATAAAACTCGTGAGCCACGCTCCAGATGGGCGACGCGCAGCCGCTCGTCGACGCCGTGGATGCCGGCCATCTCATCGGCGGCGAGAACCACCGGCATGAGGCCGTAGGTCGTCACGCCCCGCGCCCGGAAGTGGCGGGCGTCGGTGGCCCCGCTCATCATGTACGGAATGATGGCCGCGTCCGCATGCTCGCTCCGCACGGCGGCCGCCAGGGCCTCGAAGAAGGCCGTGCGTGTGGGGGACGCGCTGGCGGGGTTGAACTGCCGCGCCTCTACCTCCACGTCGGTGTCGGCCACGGCGCGGCGCGCCTCGGCCAGCAGGTCGTCGCGACTCACTCCTGGCAGCACGCGGCAGTTGACGGTCGCCTCGGCGTGGTCGGGCACGACATTGGGCTGACGCCCGGCGTGGGCGACGGTGGGCGTGAACGTGTTACGGAAGGCGTGGCGCAGGCTTGGCTGCGTGACGCGGTCGGCCAGCCAATCGGCCAGCGCCGGCGCGCGCATGCCGGCCAGCGCCAGCTGCTCCGAGCGGGGTAGGTGGGGTGCGAGGGCGGCCATCTGTTCGGCGACAGGCGGTGTCAGGCGGGCGGGCGAGCGGTAGGCGGCCAGGCGGTTGATGGCGCGGGCCAGGCGGACGAGGGCGTTGTCGGGGCCAGGGGTGGAAGCGTGGCTGCCCTGTCCCCTGGCCGTCAGGCGCAGGTCGGCGTAGCCTTTCTCGGCCGTCGCCACCAGGAATAGGGGACGGCCGCCCAAGTCGACGCCGACGCCCCCCTCGCCGAGGGCTACCCCGCATGCGACCCTGTCCCAGTGATGATCCACTACCCAGCCAGCCCCGTAGCGGCCGGTGTCCTCCTCGTCGGCGCTGGCAAGCAGCAGGATGTCGCGGTCGAGGCGCATGCCCAGCCGTCGCGCCAGGCGCAGGGCCATGACTTGCATCGCCAGCAGGCCCTTCATGTCCACGGCTCCCCGCCCCCACACGTAGCCGTCGCGCACCGCGCCCGCGAAGGGTGGCACGCGCCACCTGGCGGCGTCGGCGTATACGACGTCGGTGTGGGCCAGGAACAGGCAGGGCGGCTGCTCGCCCTGCCCGCATAGCCGGGCGACGAGGTTGGCGCGACCCGGTGTCGCTGCCAGCAGGGTGACGTCGATGCCGTCGCCGCGCAGCACGTCCGCCAGATACTCGGCGGCCTGGCTCTCGCCACCGGGCGGGTTGGTGGTATCGAGGCGGATGAGGTCAATCAGGAGCGCGGTAGCCTCGGCGGCGGCGGCGGGCCAGTCAACGGCCTCACGAGCGGCTACGGACACGCGCGCAGCCCGTCCTGGGCGGCCGGCATGTCCGGCTGGATGGCGAGGGCCTTCTGGAGGTGCTCCTTCGCCTTGTCGCACTGGCGAAGATAGGCGTAGGACAGGCCCAGTTGCAGGTGATTGCTCAGGTTGGACTGGCCCATGCGGATGGCCTTTTCCAGGAAGTTGACGGCCTCCTCGTAGTTCTTGAGGGAGTAGTACACCCAGCCCATGTGGCCGTAGGCCTGGGCGAAGTCGGGGTTGACCTGCATGGCCTTTTCGAAATTGTCGGCGGCCAGCTTGTACTTCTGGTCGGTGAAGTAGATGATGCCCAACTCGTCGTAGGCCTGGGGGTCATTGGGGTCGATTTTGATGGCTTTCTCCACCTCGGCCCGCGCGCCGTCGAAATCCTTGAGGGCCTTCTTGTTGCGGGCGATGTCCAGGCGCAGGAAGTTTAGCCCCGGCTGCAACGCCGACGCCTGCTCGTAGTATTCGATGGCCTTGGGCGACTGGCCGCGAATCTCGTAGGCGTAGCCCAGGTTGCGTAGCGCCGCATAGTTCTTCGGCCCCAGCTGCACTGCCTTCTCCGCCGACTCCATCGACTCGTTCCACAGCCCCTTGTCCGATTGCGCCTCTGACAGGTACGCCCAGGCGTCGGCCGAGTTGGGATCCAACTGCGTCGCCTTGCGGGCCGCGTCCAACGCCTTGTCATACTGGCCGAGCCAGTCGTAGGCCAGGGCCAGGGCGGCGTTGGCGTCGGCGTTGTTGGGGCTGAGCTGGACGGCGCGTTGCGCCCGCTCCAGGCCCTTGGCGTAGGAGCGGCGAATGGTCAGGGCGCGCGCCCAGCGGGCGTAGACGACCGGGCTATCGGGGCTGAGCTGCGCCGCTGTCTCGTAGGACCTGATAGCCTCGTCGATCTGGCCTTCCAGGAACAGGGCGTCACCCCGCGCCAGGTGATCGACGCGCACCGTGGGCACAGGCGTGATGGTCGGCGGGATGACCTGCGCCACCCGCGACTGGACCTGAGCCTGGACCGGCGCGGGCAGGGGCAGGTCGCGCAGGCGGTCGGCAGGGATGAGATCGGGGCGATTCTGCACGATCCAATAGCCCGCCGCACCGACGGCCAGCACGAGAGCCAGTAGCGCCCACGGCCAGCGGCGCGGCTTGCGTCGGTCGTAATTAAGGTACATGCGCTCCTTCGGTCAGGGCGTCGTGCGGCACGGCCAACTCTACCAGCCCCATCGTCGCCAGGGCAGCGTAGAAGGCCGTCAGGTCGGCGTCGGGCAGCGCGCTGCCTGTCTCCAGGGCCACACGGCGGCCAATCTCGGCCAGGCTGCGCCGCCCGTCCGTCCAGTAGAGGGCCAACGTCAGCAGGGTGAAGCTGCCGCCGCCCGGTGGCTGAAGCGCGGCGCGCTGCTCAGGCGTCAGCTTGTGGCTGTGGCTGCGCAGGTCGACCGGGCCGGGGTAGACGCGGCGCGGCACACGCGCCATGTCCGCCGCCTCGGCGGCAAAGACCAACCCCCCGACGGCTTCCTCGGTGGCAAACACCGGCTCGCCCAGGCGGCGGGCGGCGGTTTGCCCCTCGCCGTAGGCGAACAGGGCGATATCCTCCTGCCATGTCTCGATGGGCAGGTCGGGGGCCAGCCGCGCCAGGCTCTCCAGGGCCACCTGCTCGCGCTCGACGCGATACGCCAGCCGGTCGGCCGTGGCGGTGGCGTCCAGCCCGGCGTCGGCCGCCGCGCGCAGCGTCGCCAGGAGGCGCGCCTTGCCCTGGCTGACCATCTCCTCGCCGAGCCAGCGCGCCTGGGCCGCGCCGGCGGTCGCGATCCAGTAGGCATAGGCGGCCGCCAGCCCACCATTGCGAGCCAGCGTCGTTGGACTGACCTTCTCCAGCGAGTCGTGGGAGGTGTGGTAGTAGCGGTCGGGCCACTCGATGAGCATGGGGCACGGCACACCCACCGTCGGGTCGCTCAGGATGTAGTGATCGGAGCCGCCGGAGAAGGCTACCGTCGCGTGGCGGAACAGGGCATAGCTGCTGTGCCCGCCGAAGGAGGTCGTCTCCTGGGTGAACTCGCTGCGTAGCCGTCCCAGCAGGTCGAGGGTGAAGGAGGCCATCGCCTCAGGCGGCGTGTCGATAAGGGACACCGAGCCGACGGCGTCCTGGTCCGCGCCGACCATGTCCAGGTTGAGGCCTGCCACCATGTGGGGCACGCGCTGGGGGTGGCTCGCCAGGTAGGCGTAGGTCCCGGTCATCTCCGGCATCCATAGAAAGCGCAGCGTGCGTCGTGGGCGAGGCAGGTCGCCGCGCGCGATGAGCGTTGCCAGCGTGCGCGCAACCTCCATATTGGCCCCCACGCCGGAGCCGTTGTCGTTCGCGCCCGGCGCGGGGTGGCACAGGTGGCTGAGGACAACCACCTCCTCATTGGACTCGCCGGGGATGGCAGCGTCGATGACCTCTATCTCGCCGTCGTACAGGCGGGCGTCAATGAATGCCCGCACCCGCACTTCCCCCTGCTTGAGTTGCTCGCGCAGCCAGGCGCCCTGGCGCGGCGTCAGCACGAAGCCGAAGCTCTGCTTCTCGTGGCCCGTCCACCAGAACGATGTGTACTGGCGGACATCCTGCAAGTCGCCGGCGGGGCGGATGCGGGGCACGACGGTCATGTTGTCGGTGAGTACCCCCGCCGCGCCAAGCTCCTCCACGGCAACCCGGCGCACCGGCTCGCCGCCCAGCCGTGTCAGCACCAGCTTGCCCGTCACGTCCAGGCCGGCGTAGTCTTCGCGCCGCGCCCCGCCGTCCACGGCAACAACGGCGAACTCGCCGTCCACGGCGACGCTGCGCTGGATGATGCTGATGGGCGTCTCGCGGAAATCGGCCAGCCGCCGCGCCTGGTCGTGGGGCGCGACGACATCGAGGGTTGCGGCGCGGCACGACCATTCCTGAAACATACCCGCTGACCAGTAGCTCTGCTCGAAGCGGGCGGGGTAGCGGTGAACGGTCACGTCCAGCCCCCAGCGGCGCAGCTCAGCGGCCACGAAGTCGGCGGCCTGGCGATAGCCGGGGCTGGCCTGGATGCGGTGATAGCGGGCAATGTGCGCCACGTACTCTTTAGCCGCCGGGCCAGAGTACTCGCGGCGTATCCGGTCGAGGGTGGGTTGGAACATGGGGGAAGCCTCCGTCGCAAAATGTAGCACGGAGGTGAACGCGGGTCAAAGCTGGTTGAAGGTGGTCGGTTGGAGTGGCCGATGGTCAGCGGTCAATGGTCGGACGCTCGCCCCCGTCCCAGGCGCGACGCGCCTGGGACGGGGGGTCGAAGGTGAGGGCCGCCCGCTCCGCAGACAGCAGGGCGTGAACCTCGTCGACGCCGGGCAGGCGGGCGATGGCGTGCTCGACGTGCAGGGCGCACTCGCCACCATCCATGCCGTCGATGGGCAGGGCCAGCGCTTGCCGGGCAGCGACGGTTGTCGTTAGGTTGTCTCGCGCTAGGGACTGGGCGGGGCCGCGCCGGTGGCTGGCGGCTGGCTCGCTGTCCCGCTCTGGCTCTCATCCACCGCGGGGTCATCCTCTTCGCCGTCCGGCGGCGCCAGTGTGTAGTCGCCGTCTATGACCTCGGGTGGCTCGTCGTTGGGCATCGGCGTGACTGCCAGCACCAACTCATCGAAGACAGGGTAGGGTGTGGCCGGCCCGAATTGTACGCTCACTACCTCGGCCTGCAGGCGCAGGTTGCGCGTCTCCAACTCAATGGTACGGCCGGTGCGACTGACGTCGATCGCCGGTTTGACCACGTTATTGGGCAGCGTCCCGATCAGCTGGCGCGCCGTCGGGTCCATGTACGCCTCCGCGCTCACCAGGACGGCCGCCACTGTGCGCGCCGCGCGGCGGTCGAACAGCCGCAGTTCCAGCGCGGCGGGCAGGTGCGTGGGGTCGGGGCGCAGGATTTCCGCGACGCGCAGGTCTACCTGGCCGATGACGGTCTTGGTCTGGCCCGCCGCCGTCGCGTCGAAGATGCGTAGGTCCGCATTGTCGGGCGCGTCGCCGCGAAACTCGATGTGCACCGTCTGGTTGAGGGTCACGTAGACTGGAACACCGCTCGCCGGGGAAGCCACACTTAGCGATGGAGCCGCGCCGCCCTCAGCCGGCGCACTGACAACCGGCCCCCCAGAGATCGGCGCGGCGGGGGCCACGACGCGGGAGAGACGCCAGCGTTGTACCGCCCACACGGCCAGCGCCGCCGCCAGCAGGCCGAACGCACCGATGATGATCCAGTCACTGGGCACGCGGCTCGACGCTGTCGTCGCGGCGGCCGTGGCTGTCGCAGCGGCCGTGGCTGTCGCGGCGGCTGCCTTGGCGGCGGCGCTCAGCGTGGGCGCGCCGCCGGCCGTGACCGTCGCCGCCACGCCCGTGGCGACGGGCTGCCCGGTCAGCGGGCCGGCCTCGCCCCGGTTGATGGCCGCCGCCAGACTGCGCAGGCGCGCTGACTGCCCGGCCAGGCCCAACGCCTCCGATTGGCGGGCCAGATTGTCCACCTCGGTTACGACCTGACTCAGGTCAAAGCCTTGCAGGCGCTGGCGAACGACGTTGGCGTTGCCATTCTGGGCGTAGGAATCGGCCACCAGGGCCAGATAGTCCTTACGGTAGTTGTCCACCAGCGCGGACGGCAGGGCGTTCCTGGCCGGCGGCGGGAAGACGACCCAGCCCAGTAGCAGCCAGCCGATGAGCAGGCCGCCGACGAAGGCCAGGCCGGGGATCAGCCAGGGGCGCAATCGTTCGCTCATACGTGGATGACCATGTCCTGGAGGCGCTTGGGAGAGCGCGTCAGCACCTCCGCGCCATGCTCGCGAATCACAATGGTGTCTTCGATGCGCACCCCACCCCAGCCGGGTAGATACACCCCCGGCTCGACGGTCAGTGTCATGCCGTCGCTCACGGTATCCTCGCCGGTGCGTCGCGCCCAGGGCGCTTCGTGAATCGCCAACCCGACGCCGTGACCCAGGCTGTGGCCGAAGGCCTCGCCGTAACCAGCCGCCTCGATGACGTCGCGCGCCAGGGCGTCGATGGCTTTGGTGACCATGCCCGCCCGCACACCCTCCTCGCATGTCTGATGCGCCTTGAGGACCAGGCTGTAGATCTCCTCGAACTTCGCGTCGGTGTGGCCGAGGACGAAGGTGCGCGTCAGGTCCGAGTGGTAACCGTCTACCAGGCAGCCCATGTCGACGGTGATGGGTTCGCCCAGGCCCAGGGGTCGCTCTGAGGGGCGAGCGTGGGGCAGCGCGCTGTTCGGCCCGCTGGCGACGATCGGCCCCGCTGCCCAGTTCTGCGCGCCGCGCTCGCGGAAATACTTCTCAATCTCCCAGCCCAGCTGCTTCTCGGTCATACCAGGCCTGGCGATATCGGCGACGTAGGCGAAGCATTCGTCGGTCAGGCGCACGGCGGCGGCGATGGCCGCCAATTCGCCCGGCTCCTTGACGGCGCGTAGCTCCTCGACCAGGCCGTAGGTGGGCAGCCACTCGACATCCGGCGTCACCTTGCGCCAGCCGTCGAAGTCGGCGACGGTCAGTGTTCGCGCCTCGAAGCCGACGCGCCGCGCACTGGCTTCCCCCAGAAGGCGCGCCAGGTTCGCGACGAAGTCGTAGCCGACCTTCTCCAGCGTGAAGTCAGGGGCCTGCTGGCTGACCTGTTCGTAGTAGCGTGAGTCGACGGCGAAGATGGCGGCGCGGGGGCTGACGACCAGGTGGCCGGCCGAGCCGGTGAAGCCGCTCAGGTAGCGACGATTGACCCCGTCGCTGACGACGAGGGCGTCCAGCCCCTCCTCGGCGAGGCGGCGGCGCAGGTTAGCGAGACGGGTTGCGGTTGTCATGCTGTGTCTTCCGTGTGTTCCGTAGTCGGTAGCTTGATGGCGCGTGGGATGCGATCATCCCGCACGCTGCGCGGCGAATGACCACATCCGCCGCGCGCAATCGTCGCCAGGCGTCAAGGCGCGGGCCTGGTCGCCTTCGGCTTGGGCAGCGCGGCGGCGTACAGGTTCGTGCCGTTGACGACGTAGATCTGCTCGCTCTTCTCGTCCACGAACAAGGCGCGCGGGTCGGCCAGCGCCTTCTCGTCCGGCCCCTGGAACTGGCGCACGAAGCCGCCCTCCTTGTTTAGCTCCACGATGCGACCCGGCTCGAGGACGTACAGCGAGCGACTATCGGGTGTGACGAACAGGGCGCGCGGGTCGGCCAGTGGCTTGTCCAGCCCCTTGACATCGAACTTCTCCTCCTTGCCCGCCGTGAAGCGTCGCACCCGCCCATCACCCATCAGGATGTAGATCTGGCCGTCGATGCCCATGTCCACCAGCCCCTTGAGGTCGGCCGACTGGGCCAGCCACTGGGTGGCAGCGTCGCTATAGCCGTCATTGCCCGACGGCGTCCAGCGCAGAATCTGGCCCCGGTCGGCCTGGGCCAGGTAGAAGTTGCCGCCGTAGCTGTCGGCAACGAGGGGGTTCTGCCAGTCGCGGCTGCCACTGAGCTGGATGGGCGTCTTGCCGCCGGTGGCGTTGACATCCCACAGGACGCCGTCCCGCGCCAGCACGCCGATGTCCTCATTGGTGCGCGCGCCGCCGCTGCGTAGCCATACCATGTCGGCCAGGGCGTCGACGGTCTTGCCGCTGATTTGATCGCCCCCCTTGAGCACCGTTTCCGGCGTCGCGTTGTCCTGCCCCAGGCGGACGCGCAATAGACGGTTCAGCCCCACGTCGAGGAGGTAGGCCTGGGGGCCATTGACCCACAGGCCGCGCGGTAGCGCGCCCGTCTCCGCCACCGACGCCACGGTGCGCATGTCGCCGAGGCGATAGACGCCGCCGGTCTCCTCCTTGGCCTTCTGGATGTCCTGCTGGAGCTTGCGCGCCGACTCGTTGTTGGGGCGAATCCGCAGCGCTTCCTGGGTCATCTCATCGGCGAAGTTGAGCAGGTTCAGTTGCGACTGGCGGTCGGCCTGGCTGCCCGTCGCGGCGGTCAGGCGGTCTTGCGCCTGGCTGAGCAACGCGGCCACGCGGTCGTCCTGGGCGCGGCGCTGGTTGTTGGTCTGGAACACGTAGAAGCCGCCCGCCACCAGGAGCAGCAGGGGGATCAAGAGCGCCAGTAGCCGCCACATGGACGGCCCGCGCGGCACCATCTTGCCCGCGTCTGCGCTGTTGGGCAGCGTCTGCTTGAGGACGTTGCCCGTGCTTTTGCTCACGCCCGACGCCATCGACTTCGAGGCCGAGGCGAGCCGCTCGGTCAGGGAGACACCGGCGGCAGCGGCCACCACGTCTTCCGGCTGAGCGTACTCCGGGTGGGGTGGCGGCGGCACGGATACCGTCTCGACGCCTGTCCCGGCGATGCGCATGGCGACCACCGTCAAGTCGGGGTCGCTGGCCGCGTTGGACGCGAGTTGGGCCAGATCATTGACGATGTCTTGCGGTGGCTGATCGAGCAGGGCGTCCAGGAAGTCGCCGCTGGCGAGTTGCGCCGTTGCCGGCGTCGTGAGCACGACGATATCGTCGTCCCCAACCTCGACGTGGTAGAGATCGATGTCAATAGTGCGGCGCACACCGAGGGGATACCACCCACCCTCGTCGTCCTCGTTGCCCTCGCCGCCCGACAGCCAGGGCGAGTCGGAGGGGAACTGGAGCTGATCGCCTGCCTGCATGACGTAGGCAAGGGCGGGTCCCGCCTGGGCGAGATACAGGTCAGGCCCCACCAGCGCCGCCAGGCCAATGCCGGCGTGCCGCCGCATCTCGCGGCTCGTCACGGCGTTGGCCTGGTAGAGGGTCTGGTTCGCCGCCTCGCCGGCCGCTTTCAGGCTGTGAGTGATGGAGCCGGTGGTGTTGAAATAGGCGGCGCGGGCCGCCTGCACCATGTAGCCGGTCAGCTCGTCGCGACCCTCGACCGGGCCAGCCAGGTCCACGACCACGGCGAGCAGGCCGCGGTCGGCCGGGCCGGCCTGGCCCGGTGGGAAGACGGCGAAGCTCGGCGCGGACGAGTGCCAGTAGCCGCCGCTACGCGCGCCGGCGGCGATATCGGTATCCAGGTTCGGTGGGGTCATCGCGGCCATTGTGTCCCTTCCTACTCCCACTCGATCGTCGCCGGGGGCTTGCTGGTAATGTCGTAAGCTACCCGGTTGACGTGGGGCACTTCGTTCACGATGCGCGCGGCCATGCGCCCCAGCAAATCGTAGGGCAGCCGCGCCCAGTCGGCCGTCATCCCATCCTCGCTCGTCACGGCGCGAATCACAATCAGATCGGCATAGGTGCGAAAGTCCCCCTGGACGCCCACGCTCTTGACGGGGACCAGGACGGCGAAGAACTGCCACACCGGCGGCTCCTGGGGCATGGCCTCGATCTCGGTGCGCACAACCGCGTCGGCGGCGCGCAGCGTCGCCAGGCGCTCCGGCGTGACGTCGCCCAGGATGCGCACCGCCAACCCCGGCCCAGGGAACGGCTGGCGCTGCACAACCTGGGGCGGCAGCCCCAGGGTCAGACCCACCGCGCGCACCTCGTCCTTGAACAGGTAGCGTAGCGGCTCGACCAGCGCGAAGCGCATCTCGCGCGGCAGGCCGCCTACGTTGTGGTGGGTCTTGATCTTGGCGGCGGGCGTCGCGCCCGCGTCGCGCCCATAGGGTTCCGCGCTCTCGATGATGTCGGGGTAGAGCGTTCCCTGGACCAGGAAACGGGGCGCGTGGGCCGGGTCATCCTCGATGAGGCGCTCGGTGACGGTCTCGAAGGTGCGGATGAAACGCTCGCCGATGATACGCCGCTTCTGTTCCGGGTCGGTGACGCCGCGCAGGGCGGCCAGGAAGTCCGCGCTGGCATCGACGGGCAGGATTCGCGCGTCGATGACCGGACGCAGCATCGCGAGGGTCGTCTCGACCTCGTCCTGGCGCAGCAAGCCGTGGTCCACAAAGACGCACGTCAGGCGTTCGCCGATGGCGCGGGCGACCAGGGTGGCGGCGACGGACGAGTCGACGCCGCCCGACAGGGCACATACGGCGTGGGCGTCGCCCACCTGGGCGCGGATGGCGGCGATGGCCTCGTCGATGAAGTGACCTGGCGTCCAGTCGCGCCGCGCGCCACAGCGAGTAACGAAGTTCGCCAGGATGTCGCGGCCGGCCGGGGTGTGCGTCACCTCGGGGTGGAACTGGATGCCGTAGCGGCCCTGGTCGTCGCCCATGGCGGCCAGGGGTGAGCCGTCGCTGGTCGCCAGGCACACGAAGCCCGGCGGCATGGCCTCCACCCGGTCACCGTGGCTCATCCACACGCTCAGATGGTGCGGCAGGTTGGCGAACAGACCATCAGCCTCAATGACGTGGACCTCGCCGGGGCCATATTCGCGCCGCCCGCTGGGCGCTACCTGGCCGCCGAGCGTGTGGGCCAGGAGCTGCATGCCGTAGCAGATGCCCAGCACGGGCCGCCCGCTGGCGGTAACGTAGTTGGGGAGGGTGGGGGCGCCCGGGTCGTAGACACTGGCCGGGCCGCCGGAGAGGACGAAGCCCCTGGGGTCAAGGGCCAGGACGCGCTCGGCAGGCGCGTTCCAGGGCAGCATCTCGGCATAGACACCCAGCTCGCGCAGGCGGCGCGTAATCAGCTGGCTGTATTGCGAGCCGAAGTCGAGGACCACCAGTGTATCGTGACGCGGATGGGTGGTGTCGGTCATCGTCCTGCTTCTATGGCCCCGCCTCGCGGCCGACAGGCCCAATGGCGCGGCGTGTCCATTCTAGCGGGTCGACGGCCACGCCGTTCACCCGCATCTCCCAGTGAAGGTGCGGCCCCGTCGAGCGGCCCGTCGTCCCCACCGTGCCGAGGGTCTGCCCCGGCTTGACCAGCTGCCCCGGTTCCACGGCGAGACTCGACAGGTGAAAGTAGCCAGAATACACGCCCCAGCCGTGATCGATCCAGACGTTGTTGCCGCGCACCTTCATCGGCTCGGCGACAACGACCCGCCCCGCCGCCGGCGCCTGGATGGGCGTGCCGCTCGGCACGGCGTAGTCGATGCCGGTGTGGAAGTCGCGCAACGCGCCGCCGTCGAAGATGCGATACTGCCCGAAGCCCGCCGACGTGGGAGCCACGTTCGCCAGGGGCGACCGGAAGGCGCTCCCCCGCCATAGCGGCGTCTGCTCGTTCCACACGGCGCGCAACTGGGCCAGCTCTGGCCCCGTCACCTCCGGCTCCAACAGCTCGCGCTTGTCGGGCGGAATGTTCAGAGCGACGACCGGCCCCGCGTTGGCCGCGATTTGCACGCTCGCCGCCAGCGTCTGCGTGCGTCCCTGAGCGTCCGTCACCTCGACCTGGAGCGGCATTTCGCCGGCGGGTGCGTCCAGCGGGATGCCCACCACGGCCCACGCCGCGTTGTCGGCCGGGTAGAAGGACAGGGCCATCCCACCGAGAGCGCCCCTGGCCTTGACGGCCCGGTCGCTGCGCACCGAGACGACCAGAGTCTTGCCCTGCCCGACGCTGGGCGGGTCCACCCTGAGCGTCGCCTCGGCCGGACGCAGCGTCGCCGTCGCGGTCGGCGTCGCGGTGGGCGTAGGCGTCGCGGTGGGCGTCAGGGTGGGCGTGGGCGTCGCCGTCGGTGTCGTGGTCGGAGTGGGCGTCGGCGTTCGGCTCGGCCCCAGACTGAGCGACAGAACCTCACGGGGTATCGCGGGCAGATCCGCCGCGCCGCTGCACGCTGCCAGAACCAACAGGCACGCCACCCCGGCGAGCCAGAGCAGCCACCTCATACCAGGCCTCGAATCTTACAGGACATTATACATCCGTCAGGGCAGAAACTCAACTCGTTTCTACATTTAGTATGTGAATCTGTATAGGAACACAACCTGTAGGGGCAGCGATTGCCTGCCCCATAGTGGGCGGTTGCGCTGGCGCGGGCGTGGCCCCAACCCGCGCCCTACCTGCGGCGGATGCGACCATCCACCGTGAGCAGGCCGGGCATGAGCCGACAGTATAGGCGTAAGCGTCCCGGTGGGCAACTCCCGCTCCAGCCGTGCCCGCCCGCTCGGCTCGCATCCTGTCCCTGGCCCATTCGGTGCTATAATGCTCCTCTGCCGCAGCACGCTACCCATGAGGCAAGACAAAGGCATGGACCGTTTTGACGCGCCGGAGCTACTCGACCTCAACGTGGGGACGCTGGCCGATGCGGCCGAGAGCCTGGGCGACCTGCGCCGCATCAATCGCTGGCTGGGTGGCACGCGCGTCCTGACGCACCACCTCCTGCCCCGCGTCGCCGCGACGGCCCGCGCCTCATCGCGCCCCGTCGTTGTCGCCGACATCGGTACCGGCTCGGCTGACATACCCATCGCCCTGGTCCGCTGGGCGCGGCGGCGCAGTATCCCGCTTCAGGTTCTGGCCGTCGACCTCAATCAGCGCCACCTGGCCCTGACGCGCCCGCGCCTGGCCGCCTACCCGGAAGTGCGTCTCGTCGCCGCCGAAGGCGGGAACCTCCCCTGGCGCGATGGCGTCGATTACATAGTCGCGTCCCTGTTCCTGCACCACTTCCCACCCTCCGACGTGGTGGGGCTGCTGCGTGGCTGGTACGCGACGGCGCGGCGCGGCGTCATCGCCAACGATCTCATCCGCGCCTGGCTGCCCTACCTGGGCTATTTCGCGTTGCGGCCGTTCATCGCCCGCAGCTACCTGACCCGCTACGACGCGCCCCTCTCCATCCGCCGCGCTTATACCCTCGGCGAGATGCGCGCCATGGCCGGCCAGGCGGGCCTGCCGGCGCGGCT
The DNA here is from genome assembly GCA_034431435.1 of Anaerolineae bacterium. Taxonomy (GTDB): domain Bacteria; phylum Chloroflexota; class Anaerolineae; order Epilineales; family JAHCIE01; genus JAHCIE01. The sequence goes on from DAOUDG010000082.1 coordinate 18,451, forward strand.
GTACTGGCACTGGCCGTGGCGGCTGGCTCTGGTCGCCGACAAAGAGCCTGGTGTGTGAGTCTGGCCTTATCTTCTAGAGGAACCCTGTGGACAACCAGAATACCCTACTCGACAACCGCTACCGCCTGTTGGAGCAGGTCGGCGCGGGCGGCTCGGCCGTCGTGTACCGCGCGCGGGACGAGCGCCTCGGCCGCGACGTGGCCGTCAAGGCTCTTCGCCCTCACCTGGCGCAGGACCCGGCCTACCTGGCGCGCTTCAGTCAGGAAGCACAACGCGCCGCCCAGGTCAGCCATCCCCATATCGCCACGGTCCTTGATTTCAACGCCGACGCCGCGCAGCCCTACATTGTCATGGAGTACGTCGACGGGCAGCCGGTCCATCGACTGGCCCCGCTACCCATCGGCGATGCCGTGGAGTACGCCCGCCAGGCGGCCGACGCCCTGGCCTTCCTGCACCGTCGCCAGCTGGTCCACGGCGACGTGAAGCCTGACAACCTTCTCGTCGACAAGAACGGCCAGGTCAAGCTGGTGGACCTGGGCATTGCCCGCCCGACCGGAACCGCCGAGGTCGGCATGGTCCTGGGTTCCCCCGCCTACATCGCCCCGGAGCGCCTGCAAGGCGCGCCCCTGTCGCCGCCGGCCGACGTGTATGGCCTGGGTGCGACACTGTTCGAGATGCTGAGCGGGCGGCCCCCCTTCAGCGGCGCGTCGGTCCAGGAGGTTGCCGCCCAGAGCCTGACGGCCGAGCCACCGGCGCTCCAGAGCCTGCGCGCTGAAGTTCCGTTGCCGGTCGATGCCATCGTCACCAGGGCCATGGCGAAAGACCCCACGCGCCGCTACCAGGACATGGACTCCCTGGGGCGCGCGCTGGCGAGCCTGCAAATGAGCGCGGGGCAAACCACGGCCGCCCTGCCGGTGATGCCGGCCGCGGCGGTGACCGCCAGTCGCGCCGTGGCCCCCCCACCCCGGCCGCCGGTCGCCCCGCCGCCAACCTCTCCCGCTGCGCCGCAGGCCCAGTCGGGGGGCGGTGGCTGGCGGGTAGCCTTGTTCGCCCTGCTGGCCGCCCTGGCCGTGCTGGTCCTGGGCATCGTGGGGCTGACTCTCTTCCGCCAGGTCTTCACCGGCGGCCAGCCCACGCCTGCCCCCACCGCCCTCGTCAACACCACGGCCACGGCCACGGCGCCGACGACTGAGGCCACGAAGGCCGCGACACCCACCCGCACCACCCCGGCCACGCTCACCACGCCGCCCAGCCCTACGCCGCGCCCCGCCACGGCGACGGCCACCCCGCGCCCCCCGACGGCGACAGTCACGCCGCGCCC
>DAOUDG010000083.1:0-30284 GCA_034431435.1 Anaerolineae bacterium
GCGCCGCGCGGGCGGGACCGGCCGCCTTGGCCTGGCAGCGCGGGCACGCCTTGAGATGACCAGAGTAGATGTGGCCGTTGCGGCACGTGACCAGCGCAGTCTCGGCCTCCGCCAGCCCCTGCTCCCATTCCTCGCCCGTCGGCCGACGGCGCGGGTCGCGATGCCCCTCGTCGAAGCAGCGGCGCACCAGCTGCGCCACCGCCGGATGCAGCACATCCAGCGAGGTGGCAAGGGTCGGCGGCGCGACCGGGCCGAGAGGCGTAGCGACGTAGGGGAACCAGCCCCGCTGAATCTTGCTGGCGATGGCCGGTGGGTCGCCCTCGCCACGCCATTGGGACCGGAAGGGATGGCTGCCCTCCATGAGGAGTTGGAAGATGAGGACGCCCAGACCGAATCGATCCTGGTCAGCCTGACGCACCTCGCGATTGAAGGTCTTGCCCTGCAATTCCGGCGGCGTATACTCCGGCTTCCCCACTGGACACGGGTAAAAGACGATCTGCGACGCTCGATGCTCCTTCACCTGGAAGGAGTCGGTGTCGATGAGCGTGACCAGCGCGGTCGAGGTGACCAGAACGTTGCTCTCGTTGAGGTCACCAATCACATAGTCGCGGGCATGGAGCGCGCTGACCGCCGCCGCCAGATTGCGCGCCGAGCGATGCAGGTACTTCCAGGTGAAGCCTGGCAGCGTCTGCGCCCGGCGGCGCGGGTTGAACACGTCGAACAACGGCACGGCTGAGCGCACCTGGGGCATCACGAAGCCCAGGAACGTGCCGTGCTTGTCGTACAGCAAGTCGGTGGGCCAGGCGATGGCGGCATGCCCCGCCCCGCCGGCCGGCGTCGCGGGTGGGTTGCGCAGCATCCAGGTGAGCTTCGCCTCGTAGTCGGGCTTGGCGGGGGTATACACCTTGCCGAGCAGGCCATCGCGGCCGTCGACTTGATGGACAACACCTTCCCCACCCCGAGCCACCACCGGGCCGAGGTTTACCTGGTTGCGATGCGAGTCGTACAGGACCATCAGACGCTCTCGGCTACCATCTCCGCCGCGGCGGCTTGAGGCTCAGCCAGCCGCGCCGCCAGAACAAGGGTCTTATCGTCGTCGGTACGCCCGTTGACGCGCTCCGAGTCGAGGAACTGGGCCAGCGCGCCCGCCGCCCGCGCCGCGTCCGCCGCACTATCGACGAAGGCGAACAACGGCGCGAAGAAGGGCGGAAACGGCTCATAGCCCGGCACTTTGGCGGCCAGTCGCAGCAGGCCGTCGGTCATCACGGCTATCGCCGCACCGCGCAGCGGCGTCACCGCCACCTGCAGGGCGTGGGTCATGCCTGGCATGGTCAGGAAGGCTGTCTCGTTGGCATACTCGCCCCGGCTGGGGCGCACAGGCGCGTGTAGCTGCCCCGCCCCGTCCCGGACGACCACCAGGCCATCGCCCACCTGCCCCACCACCAGCCACTCATCGGTCAACACCGCGCACGTCAGCGTCGTGGCGAAGTCGCGCGGGGGGCGGCGTGCCCCGCGCGCCACTGCCAACACCGACAGGCGGGCGTTTAGAAAGGCGCGCCGCATCACCCGCGCCCAGTCGTCATCCGTCACCGGTCGCCGCTTCAGCGCCATGCGCCGCAGGGATGTGACCACGTGCTCGGCGGCGCGGACGGCTCCCTCCGCCGAGCGCGGCGCCGACCCAGCGCCGTCGGCCACGGCCAGAATCAGCGTGCCGTCGGGTAGGGCGCGGCTGGCGAAGGCATCCTGGCAGCCAGTCGCGCGGGCGCGGTGGGACGTGCCCTCCACGGACGCGCCCACGATGCGCCAGATGGGTGTGGCAGCCATCTTAATGCGATGTGTCCATCTCGGCCCAGCCCACCGGTGGCAGCGGCGCCTGCTGGCCCGGCTGGGAGTTGGCGACGCTCGACAGGCTCTTGGACAGCCACTGGAACAGCTCGCGGAAGGCTAGGCCCTTGAGCTTGACCGGCGGCCGCTGGTCCGAGAAGCGTTGCAGCGTCTTCATGTCCGCCCCCTCGACAGCCACGGCGTAGAACGCCAGCCCCTTGCGGGCTTCCTCGGCGCGCGCCTGGTCGGCGACGGCTTCCCAGCCGTTATCAGTCGGCCGACCGTCGGTGATGAGGAACATCCAGGGGCGGAAGTAGTCCAGGCTGGCCTGCTTGTAGATCTCCTTGCGGTCGTGAATCAGCCCCAGGCCACGACCAACGGCCTCGCCCATCGGCGTCTCGCCTTTGGCATCCAGCGTTGGCGCGAGGAAGCGGTCGGCGGTCACGAACGCCTGTTGCGCGTCGAAGGGCACGCTCTTGGTCCCACCGGCCGTCACGTCCAGGGCATGCACGTCGCCGCCGAAGGTCACTACAGCCACCTCGACGCGCAGCGACGCCAGGCGGTCGTCTTGCAGCGCCTTCTGGAAGTCCTGCAAGCCCGCGTTCAGCTCGTCGATGGGCTTGCCGGCCATTGACCCCGACGTATCCAGCAACAGCACCACGGGGCAGCGCGGCTCCGGGTTGTCCTGAAACTCAACCTGCTCCAACTGGCTCAGCGCCACCGTCTCCACATTATCTTCCATCGTCGTCCTCCTGACGAGTAACTCTCCCCACTACGGCGCACCCTGTGGCAGCGCCACCATGATTGTATACGTCAGGTCGAGAGTAAAGTTGCAGCCGTGCTGCCGCACTCCAGGAGGAGCGGCCCCGCGTCACGCCGCCATCACCTCGGCGCGCGCCTCGGCCTCGCTGACCAGGGCGATAAACTCATCGGCGCTCGCGCACGTGAGCAGTCGCACGCGATAATCGGCCAGGGCGCGCAGGCTGTCGATATAGCGGACCACGTGCTTGCGGAACAGAATCAGCCCCAACTCAGCGCCGTAGAAATCCAGGTTGAGGGCAAGATGACGGCGTACCAGGGCGACCTTGTCGTCAAACAGCACCTGATGGGGTGTCTTGCGGGCGAAAATCCACGGGTTGCCAATCGCCCCCCGCCCAATCATCACCCCGTCGCAGCCCGTGTGCGACTTGATGCGGGCGATGTCGGTGGGCGTGGTCACATCGCCATTGCCTAGCACCGGGATGCGGACCGCGCGCTTGATCTCGGCGATGGCGTCCCAGTCGGCCTGGCCCTTGTAACCCTGTGCCTTGGTGCGCCCGTGGACGGCGATGAGCGCCGCGCCGCTGTCCTCCAAGATGCGCGCCACGTCCAGGTAGTTGCGGCTGCGGTCATCCCAACCCAGGCGAATCTTGCCCGTGACGGGGATGGGCAGCGCCGCCGACAGGCGGCGAAAGATGCTACCAATCTTAGTGGGCGCGCACAGCAGCCCCGCTCCCGCCCCGCGCCCGGCGATAGTGTTCACCGAGCAGCCCATATTCAGGTCGAGGATGCTCGGCCCCAGTTCCAGGAGCCGCTCGGCTGCGGCCACCAGGCGATCCTCATCGTTGCCGTAGACCTGGAAGGTCATCGGCCGCTCGCTGGGGTCAAACACCAGCTTGCGGCCCGTCTTCTCCGGCCAGCGGCCACCCTTGAACTCGTCGACGTTGACGAACTCAGTATAGCTCATCGCCGAGCCATTCTCGCGGCAGATGCGGCGGAAAGGCAGGTCGGAAAACCCGTCCATCGGCGCCAGAATCAGGTCGCCGTAGACGGGTATGTCGCGCACGTAGAAGGCAGGCGTCGCGTGGTTCATCGCCCCTTAGACGCCCCGCCGCCTGCTGTTCTTATGTCGGCCTAGACAAACCAATCCATCAAAGCAGACTGGCAAACTCGGCCACGTCCAATCCCGCTTGTCGAATGATAGCACGCAACGTTCCCCGGTCTAGCTCAGCATGGTCAGGCACGACCACCTGCGCGAAAGGGTCGTCCCGGCGCAGAATGATATGGCTACTCTCGCGCCGCTTTACGTAGAAGCCAGCCCGTTCCAGGGCACGCACACATTCACGGCCCGAAACACGCGGTAGCCGTCCCTCTCTCATACGGCGACAACCATCGCCTCGAATCGCTCTTCTGGAACAGCCAGGCCATCGTCCTTGAGCGCTGCGACGTAGCCCTGGATAGCTTCCCGGATGTTGGCGAGCGCATCTTCCCGGGTCTTTCCCTGGCTGAGGCAGCCCGGCAGGCTGGGGACTTCGGCGATCCAGTAACCATCTTCACCCGGATAGAGAATCACCTGGCGCACGTTTCCTCCTTGTAGGCGACAGCTTCAGGCATAAACAGCCTCGGTGAGTACCTGGGCGCGCATGGCCGGGCGGAGCGCATCGCAAGTTACCAGGTCCGTGCGCCGCCCCAGCATCTCCTCCAACTCGTCGTGGTGCTCGCGCAGCAAACGCAAGACCTCATCGCGTTGCATCGGCGTCCTCCCCTAGCGCCTCCTACACACCATAGGCTCCTGAGCGCCAACGGCGCGGTCTATGGTAGCCAGGGACGCCGCCCCTGGTACGCGCAATTGTAGCCCAACCGCCACGGGCGAACAACCGCCCGGCCCGTTGGATGCCGTCGGGTGGAGGCCCGCCGAATGGAATTCGACGGTTGCTACAGGAAGCCTGCCGAGGCAGGCTGGGGCGGAGACACCGCGATCCGCCCAACGCCAACGGCCCCCAGGGTTCCGAGAACCCCGAGGGCCGTGGTTGCCCGGCCGGTCTGCCAGTACGCACGGCATGCGGACGCGTCCGCATCCGCATGCCGTGCGCTTCGTTACTTTGAATCCTCCTTATCGGTCAAATCCAGAACCTTCGCTTCCCTCTCGGCATAGCGGAAAGGTTCCACCTGGACGGCTACTGCCACGTATTTTCCAGGTGTCTCCTTCAGCTCACCATTCATGATGAAGAAGTCGTTCCGAACGCGGGCGCCCCACAGACCAAGCTGTGGCTTCTTGCTCAAGGGCCAGACCATGCTTAGGCTATACCAACCTGGTTCGACCTTGGAGAACTCGTAGTGGCCCTGTGCGTCGGATTTGGTGGATGCAGCGTTTACGGCGCATGCCTCAAGCTGCTTCTTCTGCACATCGTTGAGAGATGTGGTAGACCGGGCGAGCGTCAGGCAACTCTCGTCCTCATATCGTCGTAAGGTAACCTCCGCGTCCCTAATGGGACCATCAGGCCCGACAAGCGTGCCCGAGACCGTGGGTGGCCTGGGCGTAGCGGTTGGCGGAACTGGTGTCTGAGTTGGTGGAATCGGGGTCGGCGTCGGCGGCACAGGTGTCGCCGTCGGCGGGACGGTCGCCGTCGGCAGGGCCGTTGCCGTCGGTGGGACGAGTGTCGCTGTGGGGGGCGCCGAAGCCACTAGCTGCCCGCCGCACGCTGCGAGCCACAACGTCAAAACTACTACCCCCAGTACTGGTGACCGGGTTGCTTGTCGTCGCATAGCTCCGAGTCCTTTCACCCTACGCATAAGCCCCAGGAGCCCTACGGGCGCCACGTGGGATACCAGTAGCCGAAACAGGCTCCCGACCCGTAGAAGACGCGGGTTCGACCCTCAAGCTCTGTCTCAGAGGTAAAGACACCCTCAATGGAGATGATAGCGCTGCCCGCCTGGCCGGAGGCTGCAAATCCGCAGTTGGTAATGGGCGCCTCAGCGAAACTCACCGTGACCGTGCCGCATACGGTTGGATCAGTCAACCGGAAGTCCGTCACGCGCGTTCGGTCGGCCGAGACAACGAAGCTGGCCCCGTCGCCTTCCCATCGCCCGGACCGGAAGGCCGGACAAGGGATCGGCGTGGGTGCCAGGGTCGGCGTCGCCGGGGGTGTTAGCGTCGGCGTGGGCGAGGGCGCGAGCACCGTCACCGTCACATCGTTACTGACCGTCTCGCCCCAGGCGTTGAACGCAGCCACGCGGAATCCGTGGGCGCCGACAGGTAGGGTGACGGTGTGCTGGAAGGGGCCGCTGGCGCCATACGTCGCGATGACCTGGGGGCCGCCCGGCGCGTTGAGGTACCACAGCCGATAGCCGACCACGTTTGCGACGGAGGACCACGACAGACGCACAATGTCGCGGCTCACGGACGCCAGACTGAGGCTAGGCGCCGACGGGAAGCCAGGCATCTTCCGACCCAGTAAGGGGAAGTGCAGCTTGAACGGCGTGGGGGTCGGCGTGATGGTGGCCGTCGCCGTCGGGGTGAAAGTGGGCGTGGCACTCCCTGTCGCCGTTGGAGCTAGGGTGGCAGTCCCGGTAGCGGTGGCCGTGGCGGTGGATGTCGGGGTGAAGGTCGCGGTCGCCAGAGGCGTCTGGCTCGGTGTAGGTGTGATCGTGGGGGTTAGCGTCGCGGTGGCGGTCGGCGTGGCGGTCGGCGTCGGCGTAGACGTCGGCGCTAGCCACCACGACCACCACGTGCCACTACCGAGGCAGGAGCCAGTGAAGTAGCTAAACGAGCCCTGCATTTCCTCAGCTGACGTGAAGGTTCCGCTCCCTCCGAACCTCCCGTCTTGACTGGCGAAGCTGATCCGGCAGTTGTTGATGGGCAGGGATGCAGCTGTCAAGCGTACACTCCCGCACGTCCCGAAGGTAGCGTCAATCGAGAAGTTCTCGACGTGAGTACGATCCGCCGAGACGGTGAAGTCGGCGGCGCCGAACCATGTGCCTGTATTCGGTTGAATAGTGCAGGGTGTCGGGGTTAGGGTGGCAGTTCCTGCAATCGTCGATGTGACAGTGACGTCACGCACCTCCAGGGGGGTTTCTGCCGGCGGTCCCTGGGCGTCCACCACACCCAGGCGGGGGACCACCATCAATAGGAGAGCGGCGAAGAGCAGCATCAGGAGCAGACGGCGCGGCGGCATGGATGCACCTCCTTAGCGCTGAAGGCGATATGGCGGAAGCAAATTGCCTCTGCCTGAAGTGCAGTCTAGCGTAGACTGGCCCCGATGATTGCCGAAAAAGTGCCGAAAAAGTGCCGATGCATCGCTCGCCCGCTAATTGACTCCGGCGGAGAGGATGTGTACACTGAGGCACACACATCAAGAGGGACCGATGTGATCACGCGCAAGTCGATCCGAGACGCGTTGCGGGTCTGGAAACGCACCGACGCCCTGGGACAGCATCCCCTGGCTGCCTCGTGCCTCGTCGAGGTCCGCCGCATCGCTACGGGCTACCCCAATACACCCCTCGGCCGCGGCACGGCCCTGCGCGACGTGCTGCGCGAGGCCCTGAACACGCTGCGGCCCGAAGGTGGTCCACCCGATTTCGGCGACGACCGCTGGCGGTCCTACATCATCCTCACCTACCAGTACATCGAGGATGAGCCGCCCGGCTACGTGGCCGGGCAGCTCGGCATTGCCCAACCGACCTATCACCACGCTCAGGCCGAGGCGCTGGATCGCCTCGGCGCGATTCTGCGTGAACAAGAGGAAAGCGCCGCCCTAACTCCCGACGCGGCTCACGCCTCGCTGCCGCCCGTCGCAAACGGCGCGAGCGACGCCGAGGACCAGATGGCGAACCCATCGTCTGACGCCGTCGCCACCGGGTCGACACGTGATCTCCCCAAGATGCGCTGGCTGATGCCACTGGCCGTGCTGGGCCTCGCGCTCCTGGCGTGGCTCGTCCTGCGCCAGCGCGTCGCCGCGCCAGGTTCGGTCATCGCCACCATCGCCCTTGACCAAAGCCGCCCCAGCTTCATCAGCGCCAACCCCACGACGAACCGCGTCTACGCAGCGGCCGAGGGGCAGGCGGCCATCGATGTCATCGACGCCGCGACGAACGTCGTGCTGACAGCGATTCCCACCCAGGGCTACCACAAGGGCATCGCCGTCAACCCGGTCGCCAATCGCGTCTACGTGGCCCAGCAGTTCGCGGGCAGCGTCCGCATCATCGATGGCGCGAACAACAGCGTGTTGGCCGACCTCGCCGTGCCCGACCTCATCCAGACCATCGGCGACCTGGCCATCAACCCGGCCACCCATCGACTGTACGTCATCCGCACCAACAACAACGACGTGGCGGTGTTCGACACGACCACCAACGCCTTTCTGGGCGCGGTGGCCTTCGGCCCACCCTCCGCGCCCGATTGCCCTAGCGTCGCCTGCGACTCGGCCAGCATCGCCGTCAACCCGGCCACCAACCGCGTGTACGTGACCAACCCGGTTAGCCATCGGCTCACGGTCATCGACGGCGCGTGCAACACGGTCCTCACTACAGTCCGCGTCGGCCAGCGGCCGTATGGCGTCGCGGTCAACCCCGTGACCAACACCCTGTATGTGACCAACGGCGCGGACGATAGCGTCTCCGTCATCGACGGCGCGGACCACCACCTCATCGCGACCATCGCCGTCAGCAAGCAACCGGTGGGGGTGACGGTCAACCGCGACACGGACCGCGTCTACGTCGGGCATCGCGAGAGCCAGGTCGTGACCATCATCGATGGGGCAACGAACACGGTCCTGGCGACCGTGCCTCTCGGCGTCGCGGCCGCCCTCAACACGCTGTTACCGGCCACGGGCCGCGTGTATGCGACCACCGACAGCGCGCACAGTATCAAGGTCATCGAGGACCGCGCGCCCGCCGCCGTGGCCTGGGCAGCCGCGACGCCCACAGGCAGCCTGCCGACGCCGCGCGGTGACACGGCCAACCGCCCGGCGGGCTACGACCCCGTCAGCAATCGACTGGTGGTGTTCGGGGGGATGAAGCAGGGTGGGGACTTGCTCAACGATACGTGGGCGCTCGCCAACGCCGACGGCACAACGGGCGTCCCGGAGTGGATCGAGCTAGCCACGCAGAACACCCCGCCGCCCCGCCGCAGCCACGCGGGCGTGTACGACCCCGCCAGCAACCGCCTGATCACTTATGGCGGCTGCCTCGGCGGCTGCACGCCCATCGACAACAACGTCTACGTCCTGAGCCACGCCAACGGCCTGGGCGGCGCCCCGGTCTGGACCCGGCTCGACACGACAGGTGGGCCACCGCCGCCGCGCAATGGGCACAGCGCCGTCTACGTCGCGGCCAGCAACCGCCTGATCGTCTTCGGCGGTGACAACTGCTGCGGCCAACGCTACAACGATACCTGGGTTCTCACCCACGCCAACGGCGACGGCGGCGCGGCGACGTGGCTGCCGCTCACAACCCAGGGCGCGCCGCCCCCTGGCCGCGCCAGCCACAGCGCGGTATATGACCCGGCCCGCAATCGCATGATCGTCTTCGGCGGCAGTGGCTCCAGCAGCCCGCTGAACGACGTCTGGGTGCTAAGCGCCGCCAATGGCGTGGACGGCGTTCCTACCTGGCATCAGCTCGCGCCGACGGGTGTCTTGCCTGACGGGCGCAGCGGCCACTCGGCGGTCTACGACGCCGCCAGCGGCCAGATGCTCGTCTTCGGTGGGGGCACGGCGACGGCGCTCCAGAACGACGTCTGGCGGCTCAGCCACGCCAACGGCCTCGGCGGCACGCCGGTCTGGACACCGGTCACGCCAGCGGGTAGCGTGCCCATGGCGCGGACGGCGGCCAGCGCCGTCTATCGCAGCGATAGTAACCGCCTAGTGGTCTTCGGCGGCGACACGCCTACCGGCTCCCTCAACGACATCTGGACCCTCGTCAACGCCATCGTGTCAGAACGATGAGGTATCCCCGATTCGTCTGATCCTGTATGACCCGTCCGGCGCTTGATCCCTGCGGCAATGTGCAAGGCCCCCAGGGTTCTGTGAACCCCGAGGGCCTCTGCCGCCTCCTTACCTGCCAGGCTCGGCGAGCAGTTCCTGTTGCCCTTGCGGTTGCTGCGCCTCATCCGACGGTAGGGCCGCCGCCGAAGAATAGCATGGAGCGTGGGGCTCTTTATTCCAATGGCGCGTAGCGCTACTCCAGGCTCTTGATGTAGGCGAGCAGATGGTCGACCGTGTCACCGCCCTCGATGCGTGACTTGTGGCGTTCGATGCCAGCCGCCATCACCCCGGCGCTATAGCCCTCCACCGTCGCGGCATCGGGTTGGAGAATCGACTGCCGCAGGTAGGCGTCATCCGCCGTGACCTCCCGCCCATCCGCCAGACGCACCGTCGTGCCATACAGGCCAGCGAGCATGGGGCCAAGTTTCTTGTCCGTCTCGCTCTTGCTCACGGCGTGGCAGGTGAGGCAGCCAAACTCCCTAACCAGGGCGGCCCCCTGATCCGTCGCGTTGGACGGCCTGGCCGACGCCGCCCCGCCGCAGGCGGACAGACCGAAGCTTACGACGAGTAGCATCGCCAGGACGGCCAGTCGTATCATCAACCCTGAAGTCACAGCCATCTCCTTGGCCCTCTACTTGATCAGCACGCCCGTGACGTACAGCAGCAACATGCCGGCCATAACCCCCGCGAAGGTCAGCAGGGGCGCGGGCGTCTTCTCGTTGTCACGCAATATCATGCGGCCAATCTCGAACGCCACCTGGAAGATCGCGCCCGCGCCGATGGCCAGGAACAGCGTCGCCGCCACCGCTGAGTAGGAGAAGCCGCCGATCCACGTGCCCACGATGGCGGGCGCGCCAGCCAGGAGGCCCATCAGCATCAGATGGCGCGGCGACGGGCGGTCGCGCAGGATGGGGGCGATGATGCCCAGCCCTTCAGTGATGTTCTGGATGATGAAGCCAATCACCAGAAATGCGCCTAGCGTCACCGCGCCGACGGCGTACGCCGCGCCAATCGCCAGGCCCTCCCCCAGGTTGTGCAGGCCAATCCCTAACGCGATCATGTACGCCAGGGACAATCGTCGCGCCGCGTCGGTGCGCTGAATCCCCACCTGACGCGCCGACACGGCCCACAGCAGCAGGAACGCGCCGACGAAGCCCAGCCCCACCAGCCCCAGCCCTTGCAGCGGGCTGGCGACCCTGGCGGCCTGTTCGATGGACTCGGCCAGGCCGTCGATGCCCAGGTAGATGAGCAACCCCACGGTCAGCGCCAGCAGGAACATCATCGCGCGCCGTCCCAGCTGTCGCAGCGCCGGGTACCACAGTAGGCCCAATGCGACCGGGATAATGCCGACGTAGATACCAATCAGGGTGAAGCTAAGCAGCATGTTCCCCGACGGCGTCGGCGTCGTGAAGGCGACAGGGATCTCGCCCTCGAAGGCGATGGCGTTGGCGGTCATGAACTTGACCAGGTACGCCTCGCCCTCGACCCAGGGGTACTGGAGCGTCACCGTGGCCTTACCCAGGCGTGGAATGACGTGGCTCGGATAGGCCGTAGCGGGCCAGACCGAGTCGTTGATGGCGATTTGGGCCAGGGTCAGCGCCTCGGCCCCACTGTTCTGAAGCTCAGCGCGAATGTAGCCCGGCTCCAGCACGAAGCGCTCGATGACCAGGTTCTCCACCGGTACAGGCGCGCTCAGGTTGAGACCACCACTGGTCGTGACGAACAGCGCGATCACCAGGCCCAGCAGCAGCAGCGGCAGGACGGCCAGCGCCAGCGTCGCCAGCGTGAAGCCGCTGCTGCGGGGTGTGCTCGACGCGGTGGGTTCGGCGCGGCCCTCGGTTGTCTCGGCCATTGTTTCCTCCTCGTGCGCCCTACGGTTCGACCTCAAAGATGCCGGTCCAGCCTAGCTCCGCAAACTCGGTCTTGTGGGCGTGGAACAAGAAGCGGCCGGGGTACTTGTAGCTAAACTCCAGAATGCCGCGCTGGGCCTGCATCAGCGCGACGGTATCCGTGTACTCGACAGGCGTCAGGCTGGTGCCCGTTGGATACCAGTGGAAGAAGTTCGCGTGCAGGTGGAACGAGTTGCTCTGGTCGAACTCCAGCATGTTGGTGAGATAGATGCGAATCGTCTCGCCCACTCTGATCTTGATGGGGTTGTTCTGATAGTAGAAGGCAGGCCCGTTGACCGAGTAGAAGTCATTCTGGTCATCGAAGTCCACATCAAGGCCGTGGAGTACCATCACCATCTCGCGATCGACCGGCGGACGGCCGCCCCTGGGGTCGCAGATGAAGGCCCCGTAGAGACCCTTGGAAATGTGCTTCGCCAGCGGCATCGTGTGGCAGTGATATTGGTGCATGCCAAACGGCTCCGCGTCGAACTCATAGATGAACGTCTCCCCCGGCAGGACAGACTCGAACACGCCGTCCATGTTCGCCGGATGGATGCCGTGGAAGTGCAGCGAGTGCGGGTGAGCGCTGGCATTCGCAAACCGCACCCGCATCAGGTCGCCCTCGGTGGCGCGCAGGGTCGGCGCCGGAATGCTGCCATTGAATGTCCAGGCCGGAAACATGATTCCCGGTGCCACCTCCAGGTCGACATCCTGGGCGATGATCGTATACTCGCGCAGGGTGCGCCCGTCCGGTAGCTGGCTCACCTTGCCGTAGTCGAACCTCGTCAAGAACTCCATGGGACTCGGTGTAAACCCTGCGGGGTTAGCCAGGAGATGCCGCACGGCGTCGGGCAGCTCGTCCACGGACATGGGTACGCTGCCTGTGGTTGAGCCGGGCAGGACAACGGCCGGCCCCATGCTTCCCATCGGCACGCTAACGTGCCCGCCATGTGGCGTGGCGGGTGCGGGCGTGTGGGCCGCGTGGGGCGTCGGTCCCTGGGCCAGCGCGACCCGCGCGGCGCTGTGCGCCGCCAGCGTCGCCGTGGCGGCCGTGCCCAGGGCGGCGGCCACGAACCGCCGCCGCGACATACGCACACCCTCGGCGGCCGGGGCTTCGGCAGGCTGCGCCAGATCCATCTCACCAGGGCCCTGGTTGTCGCCCCGCGCCTGGTTGGTCGCCTCGGTCCGGTCAGGCATAGGTGTCGCCCTTCTTGCTAATCAGGTCTGCGCGTTACTGATTTAGGATGACCTAACATTACTGTATCAGGTTTCGCGGGCATTGTCAAGTGTAAATTTAGGAACAGCTAATTTGGCGTATAGGTGACGCGCAAAGCAGTGGCCCCTCCTCGCATCCTCTGCTATAATCCCTACCATGTCGACATCCATCCCTACCGCCCTGCGCACGGTTACAGCGACCCGCTACGTGACGGCCCTGCGCGAGGGCGGCTCGCTGCCTGGCCTGGTCGAAGCCGACGACTACGGCATGTACGTGGTCAAGTTTCGCGGCGCGGGCCAGGGCACCAAGGCTCTCATTGCTGACCTGGTGGTGGGCGAGATTGGCCGCACTCTAGGCCTGCTGGTGCCAGAGATGGCCCTCATCGACGTGGACCCCGAACTGGCGCGCAGCGAACCTGACTACGAGACTCGCGCCCTCTTGCAGGCCAGTCCCGGCCTGAACCTGGGCATCGACTTCCTGCCCGGCTCGATGGGCTTCGACGCCCTGGATCGCCACGAGGTTGACCCGCTGCTGGCGTCCAGAATCGTCTGGTTCGACGCCTACGCCACCAACGTTGACCGCACCGCCCGCAACCCTAATATGCTCCACTGGCACAAGCGATTGTGGCTCATCGACCACGGGGCGGCCCTCTACTTCCACCACACCTGGGACGACTACCTCAAGCGCAGCCTATCGCCGTTCACGCCCATCAAGGATCACGTCCTGCTACTCGTCGCCCGCGCCCTGCCCGAGGCCGAGGCGGAGTTGCGCGACAAGCTGACGCCCGAAACGCTGGCGGCGATTGTCAACCTCGTCCCCGACGCCTGGCTACGCGACGAGCCACGCTTCGCCACCCCTGACGCCCACCGCGCCGCCTACGTCGAGTACCTGGTCCGCCGCCTGGAGGCATCGCCCATCTTTGTCGAGGAGGCGCTTCGTGCCCGCTCGCCGCGCCTTTGAGTACGCCGTCGTGCGCGTCGTACCCCGCGTCGAACGTGAGGAGTTCCTCAACGTCGGCGTCATCCTCTACTGCAAGGCGCTCCGCTTCCTGGAAGCGCGCGTCTACGTAGACGACGCACGGCTGAAGGCTGTCTTCCCCGACATCGACCTGACCGAGGTGCGCCGCCACCTGGACCATTTTGTGCGCGTCGCCCAGGGTGGTGCGGATGCCGGTCCCATCGGCGGCCTGCCGCAGGCCGAGCGCTTCCGCTGGCTCAGCGCGCCACGCAGCACCATCATCCAACTCTCGCCCGCCCACGCGGGGCTGTGTGTCGACCCCGCCGACGCGCTGAATCACCTGATGGCGAGCCGGGTGCTGCCGCCATCCGAATCCCCATGATTCCTCGCCTCGACCGGCCGCCCACGCTGGCGGAGTGGGCCACACGCGGCAGCGCCGTGACCATCAATAGCCGGCGGCTGTTCGCCGTCGAGGCTGGCCCACCGGATGGCGAGGCCATCGTCATCCTCCACGGCTACCCCAGCTGCGGCTACGACTATTGGCGTGTCCTGCCTGACCTGAGCGCAAACTACCGCGTTATCCTCCACGACTATCTCGGCTTCGGCCTGTCTGACAAGCCCCGCGACTATTCCTACTCCCTCATCGAGCAGGCCGACATGGCCCTGGCCCTGTGGCACAGCCTGGGCGTTCGCCGCGCCCATCTGGTGGCCCACGACTACGGCACAAGCGTCGCGGCTGAGATTCTGGACCGCCGCCGCCGTGGCGACGACCGCGTTGACTTCACCACCCTGACCCTGTGCAACGGCAGCGTCTTCATCGAGATGGCGCAGCTACGGACGGCTCAGAAGCTGCTACGCCATCCCATGGCCGGCCCGCTGGTGGCTCGGCTGATGAGTCGCGGCCTGTTCGGCCGCAGTCTTCGCGCGCTGTTCGCCGACGGCGATCAGTTGACAGATACCGAGCTGGATGCCCTGTGGCAGGCCGTCACCGCCAACGGCGGTCGCGACATCATCCCCCAGGTGACCGGCTACCTCCGCGAGCGCGAAACATGCGGCCCGCGCTGGGCGGCGGCCCTCGTTCACTTCGACCGACCGTCCCTGGTCGTGTGGGGCGACGAGGACCCCGTCGCCGTGCCCGCCATCGCCGAGCGACTGGCCCGCGAACTGTTCGCGCCGACCCTCACCTGGCTCCACGGCGTCGGGCACTATCCCATGCTGGAAGCGCCGGAGGCCTGGTCCGACGCTGTGCTGGACTGGCTCGAAGCGCCGGGCCAGGAGCGCTGAGCGCGACGTCCGCGCCATCGGAGTGTTCGATATGACTGCCACTGTGCCATCACACCGCGAGTATACTCCCGTTCCTCTCACCGCCGTTCGCATCGACGGCGGCTTCTGGGGCGAGCGGCTGCGCGTCAACCGCCAGCGCACCATCCCCGCCGTCTTCCGCCAGTTGCGGGATACCGGTCGCCTCGCTGCCCTGCGCCAGACCTGGCAGCCCGGCGACGAGCCGGTCCCCCACGTCTTCTGGGACTCCGACGTCGGCAAGTCCGTCGAGGCCCTGGCCTACGCTGTCGCCACCGACGGCGACCCCGCCCAGAGGCGACTACTCGACGACGTGGCCCGCCTCATCGTCGCGGCGCAGCAGCCCGACGGCTACCTGAACAGCCACTACACCGCCGTCGAGCCGCACAACCGCTTCACCAACCTCCGCGACAGGCACGAGCTGTACTGCGCAGGCCACCTCATGGAGGCCGCCATTGCTCACCACGCCGCCAGCGGCGAGACCTTCTTCCTCGACGCCATGCGCCGCTACGCCGACCTCATCGGCGCGATCTTCGGCCGCGCGGCGGGTCAGCGGCGCGGCTACTGCGGCCACGAAGAGATCGAGCTGGCCCTGGTCAAGCTGGCCCACGCGACGGGCGAGCCGCGCTACCTGCGCCTTGCCGAGTACTTCGTCGATGAGCGCGGCCGCCAGCCTCACTATTTCGACCTCGAGGCCCGCGCGCGGGGCGAGGACCCCGCCGCGTTCTGGGCGCGCACCTACGCCTACAACCAGTCCCACATCCCCGTCCGCGAGCAGGCCGAGGTCGTCGGCCACGCCGTGCGCGCCATGTACCTCTACGCCGCCATGACCGACCTGGTCGCCGAGACCGGTGACGGGGGCCTGTGGCGCGCTCTGGGGCGGCTGTGGACCCACCTCACCTCGCGACGGCTGTACGTGACGGGTGGCATCGGACCGTCGAGCGCCAACGAGGGGTTCACTGCCGACTACGATCTGCCCAACCTGAGCGCCTACGCCGAGACGTGCGCCTCCATCGGCCTTGTGCTGTGGGCGCACCGCCTGTTGCAGGTGGACCTCGATAGCCACTACGCCAACGTGCTGGAACGCGCCCTGTACAACGGCGTGCTGAGCGGCGTATCCCTGGACGGCGAGACCTTCTTCTACGAGAATCCCCTCGCCAGCCAGGGCCTGCATCACCGCCAGCCCTGGTTCGACTGTGCCTGCTGTCCGCCCAACCTGGCGCGACTCCTCGCTTCCCTGGGCCAGTACGTGTACAGCGTCAGCGACGACGCCCTGGCCGTCCACCTCTACGTGCAGAGTGAGGCGCGCGTCGCCGTTGCAGGCCAGCCCGTCACTCTTCGCCAGACTACTGACTATCCCTGGCAGGGTTACGTCGCTCTCCGCCTCGACCTACCCATGCCGACTCGGTTCAGCCTCCGCCTGCGCCTGCCCGGCTGGAGCCGCAGCGTGACCCTGACCCTCAATGGCGCGCCGCTGGACCTGGCGGGCCGCGTCGAGCGCGGCTACATCGGCCTCAACCGCCAGTGGCAGGCGGGCGACGAGGTGATTCTCGACCTGCCCATGCCCGTCGAGCGGGTGTACGCTCACCCCGCCGTGCGCGCCGATGTGGGCCGCGTCGCTCTGCAACGGGGGCCGCTGGTCTACTGCATCGAAGAGGTGGACCACGCCGCGCCGCTGGACTACCTGGCCCTGCCCGCCGACGTCCCGCTGTCGGCCGCCTTCGAGGCGGACACCCTCGGCGGCGTGGTCGTGGTGCGCGGCGCGGCCCTGGCCGCCGCGACCGACGACTGGGGCGACGGCCTCTATCGTGCAGTCCCGCCCCGCCAGACGCCGACCCCGCTGACCGCCGTCCCCTACTACGCCTGGGACAACCGCGCCCCCGGCGAGATGCTGGTCTGGCTCCCGTCCGCTCCGTAGGGGTAGACCTGTGTGTCTACCCTTTTGGGCGGCGACCGTCGGCAGCACACCGCCCTCGATCAGCACGAAGGACACAAAGGCACAAAGGCGCGAAGGGCTGATGGCCCGGAGAAATGGGACGCGGACGAGCGCGGATGAACGCGGACCAGACTGGGCTAGACAGAATGGACAGAACAACGGCTCCGGCGCGGATGGTCACATCCGCGCACCGCTGGATGATTGCATCCAGCGGGGGATGACCCGACCTGAGAATGGCTTACCCCACGCGAAGGAGACCGATCCATGAACCCCTCCGACCCCGTGTATGACATCATGCACCGCACTATGGACAACTTGCGCTATATCGAAGCGGACGCCACTCCTAATGGTCCCTATGAAGTTACCCAACTCATCAACTCATTCCTCGGCGCCCTTGCCCATCCCTGGGAGAAGTACAAGCCGCAATTGAAGAACATGTCTCTGGCCAAGGCACGAGAGTGTGGGTGGCCGGAGTTCAAGAAAGGGTGTACTGAGGACCACGATCCGACAAGCCTTGAGGATCTGTTGCGTCTCATTCGCAACGCCTTCGCCCACGGCAACATCCTGTTCATTCCCGAACCGACTAGCGGCGAGATTGCGCGGATTGAGTTCTGGAATAACCGAGGTGATAGGCGCACTTGGGGAACCACCCTCGATATTGCCGATCTTCGCCGCTTCCTTGACTGTTTTGTCGCCCTTGCCGACGAGATTCATGCCAAGCAGAATCGCAGCAAGTCCCAATCTTCAGGACCGCGTCGGCAATCATAAGTCGCTCCCAAGCACAAGAGTAGTGAAGGTCTGCCGTGTCTTGTCCGCGTTCATCCGCGTTCGTCCGCGGCCCATCCTCTTGGACCCTGGCGGGGCAACGCTGCCGCCAAGCACGAGGGCGGCCCTGGTGGCTCCCCCCCTACCTGCTTCGTCCGTGTTCCCTTTTCTGGGCAATCTTCCCTTCGTGCCTTTGTGCCTTTGTGGCCTTCGTGTTAATAAAGGCGGGTGGCGCAGGTGTGACAATCCGCTTCAATGCGTCTACAATCCCCAGCAGCCAGCTCGATGTCCCTTCCCGCACGACCCCAGGAGCGACTGTGATCAGCTACGACACCATCATCCGCAACGGCCTCATCTACGACGGCAGCGGCAGCGCGCCCTATCCCGGCGACGTTGCCCTCCAGGGCGACCGCATCGCCGCCGTGGGCGACGTCGGCCCCGGTGGCGCGCGCGTCGTCGTCGACGCCCACGGCCAGGCCGTCGCACCCGGCTTCATCAACATGCTCAGTTGGGCCAACGTCTCCCTGATCCACGACGGCCGCTCCCAGAGCGACATCCGCCAGGGCGTGACCCTCGAGGTCCTGGGCGAGAACTTCAGCATGGGGCCACTCAACGAGGCGATGAAGTCCGAGATGGTCGAGCGCCAGGGCGACATCACCTACGACGTAGCCTGGACGACCCTGGGCGAGTACCTGGACCACCTGGTGACGCGCGGCGTAGCGTGCAACGTCACCTCCTTTGTCGGCTCCGAGACGGTGCGCATCCACGAGCTAGGCTACGCGAACCGCCCGCCGTCGCCCGCCGAGCTACAGCGTATGCAGGCCCTGGTGCGGCAGGCGCTGGCCGAGGGCGCGGTGGGCCTGTCGTCGGCCCTCATCTACGCCCCCGCCTCCTACGCCGCCACCGACGAGCTGGTCGCCCTGGCCCAGGTCGTCGCCGAGGTGGACGGCCTGTACATCTCGCACATCCGCAGCGAGGCCGAGCAGGTCTTCGCGGCGCTGGACGAGTTCTTCACCATCTGCCGCGAGGCCAGCGTGCGCGGCGAGATCTACCACCTCAAGCTATCGGGCAAGGCCAACTGGGACAAGTACGACGAGTTCATCAGCCGCATCGAGGCCGCCCGCGCCAGCGGCCTGCCCGTCACCGCCGACATGTACACCTACCGCGCCTCGTCCACCGGCCTCGACGCCACCCTGCCCGGCTGGGTCCACGAGGGCGGCCACCGCGCCATGATCGAGCGCCTGCGCGACCCGTCCCTGCGCCCCCGCATCCTCGACGAGATGACCCGCTACAAGGAGGTCGACGCCGCCGAGGATACGCTGCTGGTCGGCTTCCGCAGCGAGGCCCTCAAGCATCTGCGCGGCCAGACCCTGGCCCAGGTCGCTGCCACGCGCAGCCTGTCACCCCAGGAGACGGTTCTCGATCTCATCGTCGAGGACGACAGCCGCGTGCAAGCCGTGTTCTTCTCCATGTCCGAGGACAACGTGCGCAGACAGATTCAGCTGCCGTGGGTGGCCTTCGACTCCGACGCCGGCTCCCTCGCCACCGAGGGCGTCTTCCTCCGCAACAGCACCCACCCCCGCGCCTACGGAACCTTCGCCCGCCTGCTGGGCCGCTACGTCCGCGACGAGGGCCTGATTCCCCTGCAAGAGGCCGTCCGCCGCCTGACGAGCTTCCCCGCCGCCAACCTGCGCCTCCGCGACCGCGGCTCGCTGACCCCCGGCTACTTCGCCGACGTGGTTGTCTTCGACCCGGCCACCATCCAGGACCACGCCACCATCCAGGACCCGCACCAGTACGCGACCGGCGTCGCCCACGTCTTCGTCAACGGCGGCCACGTCCTCAAGGACGGCGAGCACACCGGCGCCCTGCCGGGCCGCGTGGTAAGGGGACCGGGCTGGCGCATGACGTGATGTCGAGCATGGCGCCATTGAGAGACCCGCTTCTATGCTATAATAGCCGCATCCACGCGCGCACTTCCCTACGCGCGTCGAGCCAGGAGGCCGGATCATGAAAGTAGTGGAAGTTGAGGTTCTGCCTGACTACCGACTGAGGCTGAAGTATACGGATGGCGTCGAAGGTATTGTTGACCTTTCCGACTATGTTGGAAAGGGTGTCTTCGCGGTATGGGAAGATCCGCGAGAATTTGCCAGGGTCACGGTTGGCTCCAGCGGTGAACTGGTATGGACGGATCAGGTCGACCTGGACCCTGACGCCCTCTATCTGAAACTCACCGGCAAGAAGCCGGAAGATATCTTCCCCAGGCTCCGCGAGCTCATGCCGTATGCCGGAGATTAGCCGCTTCTTCGGTATCGTCATCAAGATGTACATCGACGATCACCCACCACCTCACTTTCATGTCGAGTACAGCGAGCATCGCGCCATCGTCGGCATTCGCACCCTGACCGTCATCGATGGCTATCCGATAGTGAGCAAGACGATAGGCGCTCTGTGCCAGAACCTGCCCACCATCGGTCGGGTGGGCAGGTTCTTGTTGGTTCTCTGATAACGAGTGTGACGTTCGCCGCCGACCACGAGCGCCGCCTTCTCAATACTCCTTCGTCTCCACAATCTCCGCGATGTGCGCTTCGGGGGCCAGGATGATCTGCCCTTCGATGCGGCCCCAGACAACCCGCAGGCCTGCCAGCAGCGCCTCGGCCTGTTGCTGCGTGTCGAACTCCAGGTCGATCATGATATGGTCAGGCTTGTCGCTCCCCCGCAGTACCCGGTAACGGCGCACGCCCGCAGCCTTGCGTCCCACCGGGTCACTGTCGAACGCCTGCTTCCAGCCGTCGTAGTTGAGAACCGAGTGCTCGATGCGCAGCATATACATTACTGTCTCCTCTCCTGACCGAGTGGCCCTCTCTTGTCAGCGCGGCCCACGAAGGCGATGCTCACAGCGAGGCTTGATAGCACGATACAGGAGAGTATACGCGAGACTCTGACGTCGGCAAACACGCTGCCCACGCCACAGCGCAACCGCCTACCTCGTCAGAGTCACGCCGCCTACGACTTTCTATGATGACTATGCTATAATTGTCCTACGCCAGGACGCCAGGGGGCGGGAGACGGCTATCCCGCCCCCGCTGCTTGGGCGATTGACCGACTCCCTCGCCGAAAGAGGTGGTGAATGTTTAAGTTTGGCCGCAATAAGGACAATGAGAATCAGCCGCCCCAGGGCGGCACGGGCGACGCCCTCCTCGACCAGGTGTGGGCGGTCCTGCGCACCGTGCCCGAGCCGGAGCTGGGCAAGGACATCGTGACCCTCGGCATGGTCGAGAATGTCAAGGTCGAGAACGGCAAGGTGTCCCTCGTCTACGTACTGACCACGCCCGCCTGCCCGCTGCGCGACCGCATCCGCGACGACGTCACCGCCGCCGTGACCCGCGTGCCCGGCATCCGCGAGGTCGATCTCAAGTTCGACTCCCGCGTGCCCAAGGACACCCATCTGTTCAACAAGGTCGACATCGGCGTGCGCAACGCCATCGCCGTGTCGTCGGGCAAGGGCGGCGTGGGCAAGAGCACCAGCGCCGTCAACATCGCCGTGTCCCTGGCCCGCCAGGGCGCGCGCGTCGGCCTGATGGACGCCGATATCTACGGCCCCAACATCCCCATGATGCTCGGCATCGACGAGAAGCCGTGGGCTGAGGGCAACAAGATCATCCCGCTGGAGAAGTACGGGCTGCGCGTGATGAGCATGGGCTTCCTGATGCCCGCCAACAAGGCCGCCGTGTGGCGCGGGCCGATGCTGCACAGCGCGGTGCGCCAGTTCCTGACCGACGTGGCCTGGGGTGACCTGGACTACCTTATTGTGGACATGCCGCCCGGCACTGGCGACGTGCAACTCAGCCTGACCCAATTGCTGCCCCTGACCGGCGCGGTCATCGTCACCACGCCCCAGGCCGTCGCTTTGTCCGACGTTATCAAGGGTGTCGACGCCTTCCAGGCCATCAAGCCGCCGGTGCCGGTGCTGGGCGTCCTGGAAACCATGAGCTACTTCATCGCCCCCGACACCGGCCACCGCTACGACATCTTCGGCACGGGCGGCGGGCGGCGCATGGCCGAGCAATTGGACGTCCCTTTCCTGGGCGAGGTTCCCATCGACCCCCGCGTGCGCGAGGGTGGCGACAGCGGCCAGCCGATTGTCGTAGCTTTCCCCGACAGCGACGCGGCGAAGGCCTACGAGGACATCTCGCAGCGCATCGCCGCCAAGGTCAGCGTCATCAACCTGACTCGGCCGGAGGAGCCGGGCCGCTTTGTCGCGTCCCCCGACCTGCCGGTGCTTGGCTAACCCTTCCCGATTCTGGCCCCCTCGCCCTTTGGGCGAGGGATGGGGTGAGGGTCTTGACAGTCCACGTAACCCTGTACGGCGAACTGAGACGCTACCACCCCCAGCGTGGCCCGGTGGACGCCCCCGACGGCGTGACCGTGGCCGCGCTGTTGTCGTTGCTTGGCGTGGACGCCCGCCACCCGCGCCTCGTCGCCGTCAACGATGAGACCGTCGACGAGGACCACGTCCTGACCGACGGCGACCACCTGGAAGCCTTTCACGCCGTGGCCGGGGGCTAGGCGGAACCGGCGCACCATCTTCAACGCGAATCGATGTACGCGCTTCTCTACCATCCGCATTCGTCCGCGCCCCGTTCGCTTGGGGCGCTGTCAGACGAAGCGGAATGCCACCGTGGGATAGTTGGGAGACGGGTCATGGAAAATACACCGATGGAACACGAAGCGCTCAAAGCGCCACCCCGCGAGCGGCGCACCGGCCTGGTGGCGGTGAACACCGGCGACGGCAAGGGCAAGACCACCGCCGCCTTTGGCACCGTCCTGCGCGCCATCGGCTATGGTTGGCGCGTTCTCGTCGTGCAGTTCATCAAGGGAACATGGCAGTATGGCGAGATGGTCGGCCTGGAATACCTGCCCGGCGTGCGCCTGGAGCGCATGGGCGCGGGTTTCTACCGAATCATGGGTGATAAGCTCCCCGAGGAGGTCCACCGTCAGGCCGCCGCCGATGCCCTGGCTCTGGCCCGCCGCGAGATGCTGTCGGGCGAGTGGGATCTCCTCGTTCTCGACGAGATCAACGTCGCTATGCAGACCGGCTTGCTGCCCGTGGCCGACGTCCTCGCTCTTCTCGACGCCAGGCCCCCGTGGCTGCACCTCATCCTCACCGGCCGCGGCGCGCCGCAAGAGATCATCGACCGCGCCGACCTCGTCACCGAGATGCGCGAGATCAAGCACCCCTACCAGCGGGGCATCCTCGCCCAAAAGGGCTTCGATTACTGAACCGGCCGGCGATAAAACCCACCGCCGAACCAGTGAGGACGGGAACGATGACGACGACCAGTGCGATGCTGGAAGCGCATGTCCAGTATGAATTGAAGCGGCTGAGTCGCCGACATTTGAAGCGGACTATCCAGGAGGAGGTCGGCGCGGTCTGGGACTGGTTGGGCGAGGTGCAGATAGACGCGGTGTTGAGTGAAGCCCAGGTAGCTGACGCTGTCCGCCGCAATGCGATCGACATGCCCATCTCGGACGAGATGCGGGCCTACATCCGGGAAAATGTCGCGCTGGTGTACGACGCCCTGGCGCGAGATGGCACGCCGGTCGAGGCCATACTCACCCGCGAGGTGTTCGACGACATTGTCGCCATCATCATTGGCCTCGAAGACCTGCGGGTGAGGTCACCCACCAGCTTGTCTCAAGCTCGGTGTACTCGCGCCTCATCTCGAATGTCCTGTATCACGGCATCAAGAACTTCTTGCTCACCGAGAACGTACTGGCCAGGAACATTCCAGGCGCATCATCCCTGGTGCGCCTGGGCAAGCGGTCGCTCAACGCGGCCTCCCCCAAGCTCGAAGGCGGCATCGACAGGCAATTGATCAAGTTTGTCAATGCCAACATCCAGGATACCATCGCCGAGAGCGAGACCTTCTTGAACACGGCGCTCGACCCCGCCCTGATGCGCAAGCTGGGTGACGAGGCGTGGGAGACCAACGCCACCACGGCAGTGGGAGACCTGACAAGCTACGTAGACACCGACTCGCTGAGCGCCATCGTGGCTGTGGTCGAGAAATTCTGGCTGCACTACCGCGAGACGCCTCTCTTCACCGCACTGGTGGCGGCGGTGGTGCGCCACTTCTTCGCTCGCTACGGCGAACAGGATGTGCGTTCGTTCCTGGAGGCGATGGGAATCACCGAGGACGTGGCGCGGCGCGAGGCGAGCGCGCTGGTCACACCGTGGCTGGAACAGGCCAGGGACAGTGGCTATGCAGAGCAGCGGCTGCGGGTCAGACTCGGCGCATTCTACGCCCAGTACGACGCTCAGGCAGAGGGCGGCTGATAGCGCGCCTCTACTTGACAGCGACGCGGCGGTGGCCTAGAATCACCTCACAATAATAGACCGACCGTCGGTCTATTATTGTGAGGTGTCAATGGCCCGCACGCTCAATCACGAACAACATGCGGCGCGCCGTATGGCGATTCTCGACGTGGCGCGGCGACTGGTCCAGACCCAGGGCTACGAACAGATGTCGATTCAGGACATCCTGGACGAGCTTCAGATATCCAAGGGGGCGTTCTACCACTACTTTGCGTCGAAGCCGGCCCTGCTGGAGACGCTCATTGAGCGTATGCTCGACGAGGCCGAGGCGGTGGCCCACCCCCTGGTGTACGACCCCACCCTCCCCGCTCTGGACAAGCTATGCGACGTGTTCGACACGCTGGGGCGCTGGAAGACGGCGCAGAAGGCGTTCGTGTTGGCCGTGTGGCGCACGTGGTACACGGACGAGAATGCCCTGGTGCGGCAGAAGGTGCGCGCCCACACCTTCGCCCGCATTGGGCCGCTGTTGACGGTCATCATCCGCCAGGGTATCAACGAGGGATCGCTGTCTACCCCCTATCCAGAGCAAGGCGGCCGGCTGGCGCTGGCCGTGCTGCACGATCTCTCGGATTATCTGGCGGAGGTCCTGCTGGATTTTGAGGTCGCACCGGAGGACGTGCCCCGCGTGCAGAGCGCGGTCGCGGCCTACAATGACGCGCTGGAGCGCGTCCTGGGCGCGCCGCCTGGCTCGCTGGTCTTGCTAGACTCAGACACGTTGCTGGAATGGGTCGACTCAGCGAAGGCATACGCCTAAAGTGGTGAACAGACATGGCTCTTGTCGAAGCGGAGAATCTGACCAAGGTCTATGGCAGCGGCGATACAGCAGTAACCGCCCTATCGAACGCGACCTTCGACGTGGACAGCGGTGAGTTCGTGGCCGTCATGGGGCCGAGCGGCTGCGGCAAGTCGACGCTGCTGCATCTCGTCGGGGGGCTGGATCGGCCAACGAGCGGCGTGGTGCGCATCGACGGCGAGCCGTTGAACGCCCTGTCGGACGACGCCCTGACCCGCCTGCGCCGCCGCAAGATCGGCTTCGTCTTTCAGTTCTTCAATCTCATCCCCGTGCTGAGCGCGACGGAGAATGCCGCGCTGCCCTTGAGCCTGGACGGCGTTAGCCCCGCCCAGGCTAAGGTCAAGGCGCGGGAGTGGCTGACGCAGGTGGGGCTGGGTAACCGGCTGGACAACCGTCCCGACCAGCTGTCGGGCGGCCAGCAGCAGCGGGTGGCCGTGGCGCGGGCCCTGGTGGCCGACCCCCGCCTCATCCTTGCTGACGAGCCGACGGGCAACCTGGACACGCGCTCATCGGAGGACGTGGTGCAGTTGCTGCGACAGGCGGCCGATGACTGGCAGCGCGCCGTCGTCATGGTGACCCACGACCCGCGCATCGCTTCCTATGCCGACCGCATCCTGTTCTTGCGTGATGGGGTCATCGTGGAGGAGATGCGGCTGGATGGGCACATCGCGACTAATGCCGACCGGGTGATGGACACGATGCGGCGACTGAGTGATGTACAGCCGGACGTGGCGTGAGCGGGAGGCGGCATGTTCAGCTTTGAGTTGACGATGGCGACGCGGGAGTTGAGCCGACGCAAGCTGCGCACCGCGTTGACCACCCTGGCCATCACCCTGGGGACGCTGGTCATCTTCAGCATGAACATGCTGCTGCCGACCATCCTCAAGGCGTTTCAGGCGAACATTCTGGCGGCGTCCGGTCAGGTGGACGTGACCATCACCCACAAGACCGGTGAGGCCTTCTCACGTTCGGCGCTGAACACGGTACGTCGCGTGCCGGGAGTCAGCGCGGCAAGTGGCTCCCTGAGCCGCACTCTCAACATCCCCGACAAGTTCTACGGCAAGGCCAACCTGGGCGCGTTGACGCTGACCGGTATCGACCCGGCCACCAGCCAGGCGCTGCGGGCGTACAGCGTTACCGATGGGCGATTCCTACGCTCGGACGACCCGCTGTCAGCGGTCATCACCGCGAGCCTGGCCGAGACCCTGGGCCTGGGAGTCGGCGACAAGCTCAAGGTTCCGACGGCCGACGGCACGGTGACACTCAAGGTGGTGGGGCTGCTGCCGGCGCGGACGCTGCCCGGCAACGAGGAAGTGCTCATCACCCTGACCCAGGCCCAGAAGCTGCTCGACCTGACCGACCGCCTCAACACGATCGAGGCCAACCTGGACACCACGGATACGGCGCAGCGCCAGGCCATCCTGGACGGGATCAAGGCGGAACTGGGGCCTGACTACACCCTGGGCGGGTTGACAGGTGGCTCGGAACTGCTGGGCAACCTGCGCACGTCCCAAACGGCCTTCAACCTGTTCGGCGTCCTGTCACTGCTCATGGGTGGCTTCATCATCCTCAACACCTTCCGCACCATTGTCGCCGAGCGCCGCCACGACATCGGCATGCTGCGCGCCATCGGCGCCAGTCGCCGCACCATTCTGACCCTTATCCTGGTTGAAGGCCTCGTGCAGGGCATCATTGGAACAAGTATTGGTATAGGCCTCGGCTACTTGCTGGGCGCGGGCATCATCGCCCTTGAGGGCAATCTGATGCGCCAGTACCTGCACGTGCAAATCGGTCAGCCGGTCGTGCCGCCGATGCTGCTCATCGGTACGTTCGCGCTGGGCGTGGCTGTCACGGTACTGGCTGGACTGCTACCCGCTCTGAGCGCGACGCGGGTCACACCCATGGAAGCGCTGAAGCCGCCGACGGCTGAGGCGGCGCAGCGACCGTCGCGGCTGTCGCTGGTCAGTGGTGTGATCTGTATCGTGGCGGGTATTGCGGGGTTACTGTCAGGTCAGGTGGGCCTGGCCGGCCTGGGGTGCGTACTATTCCTGGCCGGGCTGGTACTGGCCGCACCCACCCTGGTGCGGCCCATCGCGAGCGTATTCGGGGCGCTTCTGGCGCTGGTCTTTGCTCGCGAGGGCATATCGGCCATCGCCCAGAGCAACCTGGAACGGCAGCCCTCGCGGGCCGCTATCACCGCCAGCACGACCATGATCGGCCTGGCCCTCATCGTGGCTATGGCGGGCATGATGTGGTCGATTAGCGGCGGGTTCCTGGACGTGTTGCAGCGCAGCCTGGGCAGCGATTACCTGTTGATGCCGCCGTCGGTGGGTCTGTGGCAGAGCAACATCGGGGCCAAGCGCGACCTGGCCGACCGCATCCGTAGCGTGCCCGGCGTAGAGGTGGTGAGTAGCCTGCGCTACGCGGCGTCGTCGGGTAACGGGCAGGCCGTGGTAGCGCTGGGCATCGAGCCGCAGGCGTACCCCCGTGTCGCCAGTCTGACCTTCCAGGAAGGCGACGCTCAGGCAGCCTACGCCGCGTTGGGCGACGAACGCGCCCTGATCGCCAACGGCATCTTCGCCGCCGACGCCGGACTGAGACTGGGCGATACGGTGCAGCTGTCCACGCCCACCGGCGTCAAGCCCTATACCGTGGTCGGCGTGGCGGGTGACTACCTGAACGCCAAGCTCAGCACGGCCTACATCTCCCAGGCCAATATGCAGGCGGATTTCCGCAAGAGCGAGGATGTGTTCATCCAGTTCAACCTGGCCCCCGGCGCGGATGCGATCGATGTGGAGGCGCGGGTCAAGGATATTCTGAAGGACTATCCTCAATTCTCCCTCGTATCGGGACGTGGCTACATCGAGCAGAACCGCCGCCTGTTCGATGCCGTCTTCGTCATGCTGTTCGTGCTACTGGCGGTACTGACCCTGCCATCCCTCATCGCGCTGCTGAACACACTGGCAATCGGCGTCATCGAGCGCACCCGGGAGATCGGCATGCTGCGAGCCATTGGCAGCACGCGCCGCCAGGTGCGACGCATGGTCATGGCCGAGTCGCTGCTACTGTCGGGCATCGGCACCGCGCTGGGCCTGCTGGCGGGGCTATACCTCGGCTACGTGATGGTGATGGCGATGAGCGCGACTGGCTACCCCGTGAGCTACAGCTTCCCCTACGCCGGGCTGGTCGCGGCGGCCGCCACGGGGCTACTGTTCGGTGTGCTGGCCGCGCTGCTGCCCGCTCGCCAGGCAGCCGACATGGACATTCTGCGGGCGCTGCAATACGAATAGCGCAGCCGAGCGGCTCGATACCCGCGACTACAAGACCTGGCAGGCCGGCGAGGCCCGTCATGTCTGCCCTTGTTTTGCGCGGGGACAGGGATGTCGCTACACTATTGACAGCCTGAATCTGACCCGACAGAGCCACGAGGGGCTTCATGGACGTATCGCTCATGGGATGGAACGTCAAGACGTTCCGTATCATCCGCTAAAACTCGCCGCCCGCCTCGTGCTCGCACGGTAGCGATGGAGGTTCCATAGAGTGGGGCCAGTTGAGTTACTGCAGTCGCTATCGCACCAGCTTGAGCGCCTCTAGCTGATAGACATTGGTAACCGCATTAGGCGCACCTAAACACCGCGCATCTTGCAACCCTTGGATGCCTTCGGCCGCGTAGCGCCTCATCCTCAGCCCAAACCAGCGCGCAGCACGCCTTCCTCCCTCCAGACGTGGGCATTCGGCTGGGCGAAGTGGCTCCGTCACACTTCGGCATAGGCTTCGGGCGCGCCTTCCACTGATGTCTTCAGGGCCTCGCCTGCGCCAGGTCCAGGGCGGCAGGAACCGCCGTTCGCTCGAAGGTCAAGCCCCCGGACCTGCCTCGCTCCAAGTTGGCCACCCAATTGCCGATGGTATAAGCATCCCGTTCCAAGACCTCGGTGACCTGGCTGGCCGACCAGCCGCGTGTCAACGTTCGCGTTCTCGCCGTGTTGGCGTACGGTACATGCCGCCCCGCGTCGCCTTACCATAACAACTGCTAGCGCTTCAACCTCACCTGCCTGGTGTCTATCTTGGTCCTCCATCGCACACTTGCGGTGCGGAAAGCAAGTCGCGCATGCGCTGCACGGGTTTCACCTTGGAATCACTAGAGCGTGTTATGCACTATAGGCGAAATGGGCCAGGCTTGGGGCATGAACCGCAAAGCCTACCCCTCCGACGTGAGCGACGAGGAATGGGCCTTGGTGGCCCCGTACCTGACCTTGATGACGCAGGACGCTCCGCAACGACAGTACGACTGGCGCGAGGTGTTCAACGGCCTGCGCTACATTGTGCGCACCGGCATGCAGTGGCGCTTCATGCCCAATGACCTGCCGCCCTGGACGGCGGTCTACCAGCAGACCCGCCGCTGGTTCAAGGCGGACGTCTTCGAGACGATAGTCCACGACCTGCGCATGCTGATGCGCGAGATCGAAGGTCGAGCGCAGCCGCCGCGAGCGGCCATCCTGGATAGTCGCACCTTGCAGTCCAGTTCGGAAAGTCGAGCGCAGCTTCGCCTGGATGGCCCGTTTCCGTCGGCTCGCCAGCGACTATGAGCGCCTGGCGGAGAGCCTCGCGGGACTGCACTTCGTCGCCTTCGCCATTCTGATGGCGCATCGCTTCGTGTCCTTCATGGTCCACTGTGCATAACAGGTTCTAGCCGCGGTTGGCGCTATCGCCCCCGACCTGGCGGCCTATGACCAGTTGCTGGGAGGTCGCCAGCATGGACAAGAGCCTCCTGTTGGACAGCTACCTCAAGCAACTGCGCCTGCCCATGTTCGCCCAGCACTACCGCCAGGTAGCCGAAGACGCCGCCCAAGCCGACCTGGGCTATGACCACATCCTGTTGACCCTGGCTGAGCAGGAGGTGGCACAGCGCGAACGCAACCGCCAGCAGCACCTCATCCGCTCGGCGCGCCTGCCCATCCTGAAGGAACTGGCCGACTTCGACTTCACCGTAGTCCCTAGCCTCAATAAGCAGGCCATCCTGGATCTAGGGGGTGGAAGCTATGTTCAGAAGGCCGAGCCCGTGGTGTTGGTGGGTCATCCAGGCTTGGGCAAGACCCACATGGCCACAGGCTTGGCCTTGGCCATCTGTCGCCAGGGCTATCGGGTGCGCTTCTACACCGCGGCTGAGCTGGTCAATGACCTACTCCAGGCCCAAGACGAACATCGCCTGCCGCGCTTCCTCAACGCGGCCCTCACCAGAGCGGGGAAGGTGACAGAGGTGGCTCTGGTTCCGATCATCAACTGGCTCTCATTTCGGCCATCACGCCGTTGACCACCTGGTCTAAATGGCCCTCTTTTCGACCATCTCTATCCTTGCAGATTTAACAATTAGGCGGCGAGACGACGATACAAGGCGTCACGCGAACCGCCCGCCGCAAGGTGGTTCGAGAGCCAGTCGATGAGATGGCGACGGTGGCAGCGCTGCACCTCCCGCCTCGCCTCGCCCAG
>DAOUDG010000084.1:0-161021 GCA_034431435.1 Anaerolineae bacterium
GAGCGAGGCGCGGTTGGGTAAGCAGCAAGTGCCCGTGGCAGCCTTCCATGCCGGGCGGCGCGAGTGGTTGGTGGCCTGGCAGGACCAGCGCTCGGCCGGCGGCTCGTCCATCTGGGGGCGGCGCGTCAGGCTGGACGGCGACCCCATCGGCACAGGGGACAGCCTCATTGCCGACGTGTCCACCCTGACCAATGCGCGGCCGGCCCTGGCCTACGCGGCCCAGGCGGGTGAGTTCTTCCTCTCGTGGTATACGGCCGCGAAGGAGTATCGCGGCATCGGCTGGAGCGGTGTTGGCTCGCCCATCACCCAGCCCGTTGTGCTCGCCACCGTCGCCGATCCTGGCCCGGCTGGTTATGAGCTGGAACCCGACGGTCCGGCGCTGGCCTACAATTCGGCCAACGGCCACGTGCTCGCCTTCTGGACCGCTGTCACCGAGGCGACGGGCCCCGATATCTGGGATCGCGCCGTGCTGTACGTGCCGCCAACGCCGACCGTCACCGCCACGCCGGCCGACACGGCCACGCCGACGGCCACGCCGACCCCCTCCGGCCCGCCCTTCGTCCAGGTGCAGGGGTACGTACTCGACTGCCAGAGCGGCGTGCCCATCGCCAACGCTGAGGTGCGCGTCAGTGGCACGTCTCTGCACTCCTTCACCAATCTCAGCGGCTTCTACCAGCCGGGGCAGCTGTCGCTGCCGGCCCAGAGCTACACCATCTCGGCCTCAGCCGATGGGCAGGCCACGGTGACGCAGAGTATCCTCTTGCAGAACCAGTACGCGCCCTTCGAGGTGAACTTCAGCGGCAACGCCTGCCTCGGCCCCGCGCCGACGGCCACGGCCACCGCGACGGCGACGGCCACGCCCACGGCGACAGCCACGCCCACGGCCACGGACACAGCCACGCCGACGCCCACGGAGACAGCCACCGCGACGCCCACGGTGACGGCGACACCCAGGCCGATGTTCTACCAGTACCTGCCGCTGCTGATGCGCAACCCGCCCTCGCCTGAGCGGTAGCGCTGCCGGTCTGGCCTCCCCTCCCCCCTCTGGCTCCCCCTGTAGACGGGGGGGAGGGGGGAGAGGGGGCTACCCCCGTCAGCCTCGCTCGGCTTGCCCCGCCTGCCGGTTCCGGCTACCATTTCTGCCTATGACCCATCAAACGGCTCGCCTTGTTGGCGCGGGGGTGGTGATCGCGCTGCTGGTGGCGCTGTTCGCGCCGACCGTGCAGTGGCTGGCCCTGTCGTGGCTGGGCAACCCGTACTACTCCCACGGCGCGCTGGTGGTCCTGGTGAGCGGCTGGCTGGTATGGCGGCGGCGCGGCGCGTTGACGACCGCGCGTTCCGAGAACATCGGCCTGGCCTTGATCGCCCTCGGCATTGGCGCGCATCTGCTGGCGTTGCCACTCCAGATGGCCGTGGTGTCGGCGGTGGCCCTCGTGGTCACCCTTGTCGGTGTCGTGTGGGCCTTCGCCGGGCGCGGCGTTGTGCGCGCCTGGGCGTTTCCCCTCGCCTTGCTGCTCCTCGCCGTGCCGCTGCCGGGCATCGAGCGTATCTCCCCCAGTCTTGAGAGCTTCACCGCCGCCTACGCCGCCCACGGCGCGCGCCTGCTGGGCGTGGGCGCGACGAGCGTCGGCGGCCAGGTCAGCGTGGGCAGCCAGGGCTTCACCATCGGCGCGCCATGCAGTGGGCTGCGCTCCCTGGTGGCTCTGCTGACGCTGGCCGTTCTGCTGGCCTACAGCCTGCGCGCCCCCCTGTGGGTGAGGCTTATCCTGGTGGTCGCCGCCCTGCCCATCGCTCTGCTGGCTAACCTGATGCGCGTCTCGTCCATCTTTTGGGTGGCCGATGCCTTTGGTGGCGACGCGGCCCTGGGCTTCTTCCATACCCTGTCCAGTCCGCTATTGTTCCTGGTTGCCCTGGCGCTGCTGCTGGCCCTGGGTCGACTCCTCGGCGTGAACCAGGTACGCCCGGAGGCATGGTGAGCGGGCTGCGCCACGCCTGGGAGCGACTCCAGAGTCCCGCCAATGGCTGGGACGGCGATGCCTGGCGGCGCGCCCTCCGCGACGACGCGGTCTTGCGGCTGGTCGCCGTGGCCGGCCTGCTGGCGTTGGGGCTGCTCATGGCGCGGGCGGCTGGGCCGCCCGCCCCCCCACTTGCCCCGCCCGTCACCGATGGCCAGGTGCGCGCCGACCATGTTTTCTTCGCCGACGTGGAGGGCTGGTATCGGGTCACGCGCAGCGAGCGGGCTGTCGCGAGTCCCTTCGACCTGCGCCTGACCAGCCTGCCGGCCGCTTTGCCGGCCCAGATTGGCGAGTGGCGGGCGACGGATCTGCCCATGCACCCGCAGGTGATGGAGCTGTACGACAATCCGGAGGTGGCCTTCCAGCGCGCCTATCAGAACCCGGCCGGTGACGTGGTATGGCTCACCCTCATCGGCCACCGTGGGCCGCCCAGCTTCCACCTGTTCGAGCACACGCCAACAATTTGCTACCCGTTGCAGGGCTGGACGATGCTGCACGAGGACGTCGCTGCCATCCCCCTTGATGGAGGGTCGCTGTATGCGCAGCGTGGCCTGGCGCGCAACGAGGCCGACGGCGCACAGATCGCCGTCTTCTACTGGTACCTGTGGGATACCGAGGCGCGCGATCCCAAGGACGGCATCCTGTCGATTCGGGTCAGCGCGCCGATTATCACCACGGAGGAGCGCGCGGTGGCCTTGCTCACGCAGGACTTCATCCCGACTCTCTTCCCGACGGTTGTCCCGTGGCGGCGGTTCTAGCCCATGACCATCTACCCCCCGCGTTCCTGGCCCGCCATCCTGAGCCTGATCGCCCTGATGCTGCTGGTTCTCGGCATCGATGCCGCGCTGCTGTTCGCTCTGCTACGCTCGCCGGTCGATGCCCGCAGCGTCGTCATTGGCCTGGTACTCGCGGCGAGCCTACCCCTGTTGGCGGCCCTCGGCTACTGGCTGTGGGGCATCCTGACGCTGCGCTATAGCCTCGACCGGAATGCCCTCGTTGTATACTGGGCCGGCAGCCAGCACATCGTCCCGTTGCCAGGTGTCATTGCCGCTGCGACCGCGCGCGAGGCGGGCGTTGCGCCTCGCGTCGAGGGCTTGCGCTGGCTCGGCTATCAGATCGGGCAGGCCGACTTTCCCGACATCGGTAGAACCCGCGTCTTTGCCTCGCGCCCTCTCGCGGAGCAGGTCATCGTCAAGACCACCACCGACGCCTATGCCCTGTCGCCGGGCGACCCGGATGCCTTCATCAGTGAGTTGGGGGCGCGCCTGCGGTTGGGACCGACGGACTACGTGGTCGCTGAGACGCGCCCCAACCCGTGGCTGGGCCTGGGCCTGTGGCGCGACCGTCTGGCCTACACGCTCGTCGGCGTCGCGGCGGTGAGCGCTATCATCCTGTTTGCGTGGGTCAGCCTGCGCTACGGCGGCCTGCCCGAGGCGTTGTTCTTCGGTGTGTCTGGCTTGCCGCTGCCCCGCGTGTCGGCGCTCTTCCTGCCGACCATCGGCCTGCTAGCGCTACTTGGCAACGTCGCCTTTGCCGTCTGGGTCTATCGCCGTCAGCCGGCCGCCGCCTATCTGGTGCTGGGCGGCGCGCTGGCCGTCCAGATCGTGGTGTGGATCGCGACCTTACGCGGGTTGGTGTGAGCCGGGTTCGACCCCGGCTGTGGTATAATCCCCTGAGTGTTCGCCTTCTGGATTGACCCATATGCGCATCCTGGCCGTGGACATCGGCACGGGGACGCAGGACATCCTGCTCTTCGACAGCCGCTACAGCGTCGAGAACGCCCTCAAGCTCGTCATGCCCTCGCCCACGCTGCGCATCGCGCGCGAGGTAGAGGCGGCAACGCGGCGCGGCGAACCGCTGCTGCTAACCGGGGTGACCATGGGCGGCGGGCCGTCGTCATGGGCCGTCGAGCACCACATCAAGGCCGGGCTGCCCGTGTACGCCACCCCGGCCGCGGCGCGCACGTTCAATGACGACCTGGCCGAGGTGGCGGCGATGGGGGTCCAGGTAGTGGGCGACGACGAGGCCGCAACGGTCCGCGCCGCCTGTCACATCGTCTTGCGCGACTTTGACCCTGACATGGTACGCACGGCCCTGGCCGCCTTTGGCGTGGACATGGACGTGGATGCGGTGTGCCTGGCGGTCTTCGACCACGGCGACGCGCCGCCCGGCGTGAGTGACCGCCGTTTCCGCTTCGACTACCTGCGCGACCGTCTCGCCGAGGGTCACGGCCTGGCGGGCTTCGCCTTCTGGGCCGACGCCATCCCCGCCCGTTTCACCCGCCTCAAAGCCGTCGCCGCGTCGGCGCCGCTAGGGCCAAAGGCGCTGGTCATGGACACCGGCCCGGCGGCCGTGCTGGGGGCGCTGGAAGACCCTCACGTGCGCGAGGGGGCTGTGGATGGGGCGGTGGTTGCCAATATCGGTAACTTCCACACGCTGGCCTTCCACCTGGTCGGGTCGCGCATCGTGGGCCTGTTCGAGCATCATACCGGGGAGGTAACACCGGCCGGCCTGGCGGCGTACCTGCGCAAGCTGGCCGATGGGACCATTACCAACGATGAGGTCTTCTACGATAAGGGTCACGGCGCGATTGGGGGCGCGGTGGATCGGCCGGCCGCGTTCTTCGCCGTGACCGGCCCGCGACGTGGCCACCTGCGCGGCACGGGCCTGGCCGCTTACCCCGCCGTGCCCCACGGCGACATGATGCTGGCCGGGGCGTATGGTATGCTACGCGCCCTGGCCGCCCACGATTCCGCCCACGGCGACGAGATTACCGCTGCCCTCGACGGCACGGCCGCCCCGCAGAGCCTGTGGTGAACCTCTGCCTGGAGTGCGGGGGCCATGCTCCGCAGGCGTGGCAAGGGGAGGACAGCCATGATTGCCAACGGCAAGGGCAATGACGCGGCGCGGCCCGCCGACACGCCAGCGGAGGCGGCCCCGCGTACCTTCGCAGTGGATGGGCGCGAGCCGTCGGCCATCGCACGCCCGGCCAGCCTCGACGACCTTGCCGCCGCGCTGCGCGCGGCCCACGCTGCCGGGCAGGCCGTCATTCCCTGGGGCGGTGGCAGCCAGATGGGCCTGGGGACGCCGCCGTCTCGCTACGATGTGGCGCTAGACCTCAGCGGCCTCGACGCCATCCTCGAACACGACGCCCCCAACCTGACCGTCACCACCCAGGCAGGCGTGCGCCTGTCCAGCCTGCAGGCCGCGCTGGCCGAGGCGGGCCAGTTCCTGCCCCTCGACCCGGCCTACCCGGAGGCTACCATCGGCGGCCTCATCGCCACCGATGCCAGTGGCGGCTGGCGGCTCGGCTACGGGACGCTGCGCGACCTGGTGCTGGGGGTGCGCCTCGTGCTGGCCGACGGGACGATTCTGAAGCTCGGCGGCAAGACCATGAAGAATGTGGCGGGCTACGATCTCATCAAGCTGATCGTCGGCTCGCTGGGAACCCTCGGCGTGGTGGCCGAGGCAACGCTGCGCGCCTACGCCCATCCGCCCCTCAGTCGCACCCTGTCAGTATTCACCTTCCCCGATCCCGATACCGCCGCCGCCCTCACGACGCGCATCCTCGACCAGCGCTTCGGCCCGACGGCCCTGGACATCTTTAGCTCGGCCGAGGGCGCGTACATCGTCCTGGCGCGGCTCGAAGGCGAGCCGGAGGCCGTCGACGCCCTGGCCGCCAGCATCGACAGCCTGGCCCACGAGATTCCCTGGCTGCGCGTTCAGGTGGCCGAGACGACGGCCAGCCAGGAATTGTGGCGCGCAGCGGGCACGGGCGGCGCGTACTGGAATGGTCCTCAGGTCAACTATGCGGTCACGGTTCGCGTCGGCGTACCCATCGCGTCGGTTGGCCCCCTCCTGGCCGACGTGCGCGACATCACCGACCGCTTCGACGTGCCACGCCTGGTGACAATGCACGCCGGGGCGGGGGCGGGCTACGTGCACCTGGGCGCGTTGCGCAACCAGACGACAGTCGATGCCCTGGCCGCCGCCGCGCTGGCGCTACGCGCGGCGGCCGAGGCCCACGGCGGCCACGCCATCCTGGCGGCCGGGCCGCCCCAGGTCAAGGCGCGCGTGCCGGTCTGGGGGGCGACGGCCGCGCCCGACCTGATGGCCGAGATCAAGCGCCAATTCGACCCGACGGATACTCTCAATCCGGGGCGGTTCGTGGTGTAGCATTCCCTTCCTGTGGAAAGAGGTTAGTGTGCCCGCGTCAGGTTTCTCACCCATCGACCCGCCCGACCCTGAGGCGATTGTCCAGTGCATTCGCTGCGGCATGTGCCTGCCCCACTGCCCAACCTACGCCGTGCTGAGCATCGAGCAGGACTCGCCGCGTGGTCGCATCGCCCTCATCAAAGCCGTATCCGACGGGCGGCTGGAGGTCACCGATCCCGACTTCCACACCCACATGTATCGCTGCCTGGACTGTCGCGCCTGCGAGACCGCGTGCCCGGCCGGGGTGCGCTTCGGCTACCTGATGGAGACGGCGCGCGGCCAGATTCAGCAGGCGCGCAGCGGAATCGCCCCCGTGGACCCGGCCGCCCCGCGCCGCGTCGATGGCGGCGAGCGCCCGTCGGCGAAGGAGTCGCTGACGCGCTCGCTAGTCCTGGGCCAGTTGTTCACCCAGCCGGGGCGTCTCAATGTCGTGGCTGGGCTGATGCGGCTCTACCAGCAGACCGGCGCGCAGGGCCTGGCGCGGCGGACGGGCCTTCTCAAGCTCATGGGGCTGGACAAGACCGAGGCCCTGTTGCCGAGCCTGTCGGACAGCTTCTACACACCGAGCGGCGAGGAGCGGCGCACCTTCCGCAGCGCGTTGCCCAGCGCCCCCCGCGTCGCCCTGTTCGCGGGCTGCGTCCAGCGACTCATGTTCGCCGATGTCAACCGCGCCACGGAGCGGGTGCTGCTCCGCAATGGCTGCGCGGTGATCGCGCCGACGGGGCAGACCTGCTGTGGCGCGATTCACGCCCACACCGGCGAGCGCAGTGAGGCGAAGGCGATGGCGCGGCGCAACATCGACGCCTTCGACGTAGCCAGCCTGGACGCCATCATCATCAACGCGGCGGGCTGTGGGGCGATGCTCAAGGAGTACGCCGAGCTACTCCACGACGACCCGCTGTACGCGGCGAAGGCGCAGGCGTTCGTGGCTAAGGTCAAGGACGTCCACGAGTTCCTGGCCGCTCTGCCCCTCGACCCGCCGACCTCCGCGCCGCGCGCGATGCGCGTCACCTACCAGGATGCCTGCCACCTGGCCCACGCCCAACGCATCAAGGCCGCGCCTCGCGCTGTACTGCAAGCGATTCCCGGCGTCGAGCTGGTGGAGATGCCGCAAGCCGACTGGTGCTGTGGTAGCGCAGGTATCTACAACCTGACCCAGCCGGAGCTGTCGGCGGTGATTCTCGATAGCAAGATGGACAACGTCGCGACCACCCACGCCGAAGTATTGGCCGCGCCCAACCCCGGCTGTCTGCTCCAGTTGCAATCGGGCGTCCGCCAGCGCGGCCTGACCATGCGTGTCGCCCACCCGATTGAGTTGCTGGACGAGGCGTACCAACTCGAATGACAACCCATTACACCCGCACCCGCTTCACCTGGTTTGCCTACCTGTCCCTGGCCTACTTCGGCCTGCTGACCACTATCATCAGCGCGCTCATCCCCTTCCTGCGCCAGGACTACGACCTCACCTTCACCCTGGGCAGCCTGCACTTGACCCTCTCGGCGACCGGCACCGTCATCATCGGGTTGACCGGCCATCGCGTCCTGCGCGCCTGGGGCCGTCGCGCCGCCGTCTGGGGCGGGGCGGCCGGCATGGCCCTCGGCGCCACGTTGATCGCCCTCAGCCTGAATGTCGTCACGTCGCTGGCTGGCTCCTTCGCCCTCGGCATCTCAGCCGCCCTGCTGATGATCACCTTCCAGGCCGCCCTGTCCGACTACTACGGCCCCCTGCGCGGCGCGGCCCTCGCCGAGTCAAGCGGCGTGGCGAGCATGGCAACCATCGTCGCCCCCTTCTGGGTGGGAACCGCCGTCAGCCTGGGCCTGGGCTGGCGCGGGGCGACCCTGGCGGCGGCCGCCCTCCTCGTGCCTCTGGCCCTGGCCTTCTGGCAGACGCCCGTGCCGCGTGCGACCCCTGCCCCGCGCGCCGACGGCACGCCGCACCTGCGGCTACCGGGTGCGTTCTGGATGTACGCCTTCGTCCAGTTCCTGGTCGTGTCGGTGGAGTGGGGTATTATCGCCTGGGGCGCGACCTACCTGGCCCAGTCGGGTGGGCTGGCGGCCGCCGAGGGCGTGCGCTGGATGAGCGTCTTCTTCGCGGCGATGGTTGTCGGCCGCTTCTGCGGGCGCTGGATCGCCGAGCGGGTCCAGGGCGTGCGCCAGATGTACCTCCAGCTGGCCGTCGCCGCCGTCGGCTTCCTGCTCTTCTGGCTCGCCCCGTCGCTGCCGCTGCGCCTCGTTGGGCTATTCGTCGTGGGCCTGGGCATCTCCAACCTCTACCCCTTCGTCGTCGCCCTCGCCGACGGGGTAGCCGACGGCCAGACCGATCTGGCAATGACCCGCCTGGCGCTCATCGGCGGCTTCGGCATCCTGCTGACGCCGCTGGTTCTCGGCTGGGCCGCTGACCGCCTCGACCTGCAACAGGCGCTGGGCATCATCGGCCTGCTGCTCGTCGCGAGCGTGGTCGCCACGGCGGTCGCGGGCGCGCTCGGTCGGCGGCACGCAGCGGCGCGGCTGGCGACGACCGAACGCCTCGCCGCGTAGCCTGCTCGGGCGAGACCCTCTACCAAGCATAGACCCTAACGGTCTCCGAGACCGTTAGGGTCTTCTCTCGCCCGACCTTGACTCAGTACGGCCCAGCCCACTGCCCTGGCGCGCGCAGCGGCAGGTCTCCGGCGTCCAACGCGGGGTCGCCGCTGGTGTTGAGGTCACGCAGGCGGGCCATCTCCCGCTCGTGCTCGGCCGCGGTGCGGAACCGCAGTACCGGCACGACTGCATCGAGCGCGGGGTCGCCGCTGGTGTTGAGGTCACGCAGGCGGGCCATCTCCCGCTCGTGCTCGGCCGCGGTGCGAACCAGGGGCGCCGGGACGGCGGCGGGCGCAGCGGGCGCGACCGGCTCCAGGGTGGGCGCGAAGGCGCGAGGACGGCGAGGACGGCGAGGACGAGCAGGGCCAGCAGCGCGGCCAGCAGCAGTCGATGATGCGTAGCCCAATCCGTCGCGTGATGAAGGGTGGCGTTCATGGCTCAATCCTCCTTTCGCCCGTCGCCCTGTTTCAGGGCAGGGGGCAAGCTTGTATCCGACTCCTTGTACTTCCATTGAAGCACGTTCGTCGCCCCATTTCTACCCGCTTTGCGGTATAATGGCTGTAGACAAGCGGGAATGGGACGGGCGTGGCCCGCCAAGCCAGGCGCGACGCGGCGTGGGAGGTGAGCCGTGGACGCGGAGTTGTCCTTCGGCGAGTGGCTGCGACGGCGACGACGCGGGCTGGGCCTGACCCAGCTCGAGCTGGGTCAGCGCGCGGGCTATTCTGGCGAGACGATTCGCAAGGTCGAGGCGGACGAGCTGCGCCCGTCCCGTCATCTGGTCGAGAGCCTGGCCGCCGCCCTGAGCCTGACGCCCACCGAGCGCGCCGCCTTCGCCCCCTTCGCCCGTGGCGAGGCTCAGGCCAACGCCCCGCCCATCTCCACCCAGACGGTGAGCCTGCCGGCCCCCGTCCGCCACAACCTGCCCACGCCCCCCACGCCCCTCCTCGGCCGCGACGCGGACGTCGCCACCCTGCGCGCCCTGCTGCTGGGCGACGCGGCGCGCCTGGTGACCCTGACCGGCGTCGGTGGCACGGGCAAGACCCGCCTGGCCGTGGCCGCCGCCGCCGCGGCGCTGGACGCCTTCCCCGACGGCGTTGCCTTCGTCGACCTCGCGCCGCTCCGCGACTCGACCTTCGTCGCCCCCACCATCGCCCAGGCGCTGGGCGTTCGGAACACGCGGGGCCGCCCCATCGAAGAGATACTCCAGGGCTATCTACACGCGAAGGCCCTCCTTCTGCTGTTGGATAACTTCGAGCACCTGCTCGCCGCCGCGCCACTGGTGGCCGACCTGCTGGCCGCCACCCTGCGCCTCAAGGTCCTCGTCACCAGCCGCGAGGTGCTGCGACTGCGGGGCGAGCATGTCTACGCGGTCGAGCCGCTCCTTGTGCCGCCCCTGGACAAGCCGCTCCCCCTAGAGCGCCTGGCCGAGTACCCCGCCGTGGCCCTCTTCGCCCAACGCGCCGCCGACGCCGCGTCGGGCTTCCGCCTGACCCCCGGCAACGCGGCGGCGGTGGCGGGCATCTGCGCGAGGCTGGACGGCCTGCCGCTGGCGATTGAACTGGCCGCCGCCCACGTGCGGGTCTTGCCGCCGCCTGCGCTGCTGACCCACCTGGACCATCGCCTGGCGGTACTGACCCACGGACCCCGCGACCTCCCGACGCGCCAGCAGACGCTACAAACCGAGATTCAGTGGAGCTACGACCTGTTGAGCGAGGGGGAGAAGGCGCTGTTCCGTCGGCTGGCGGTGTTTGCCGGGGGATTCACGCTCGAGGCGGCAGACGGGGTTACAGGAGATTGGAGATTAGAGATTGAAGGCTCGGAATCTCCAATCTCCACCCTCGATGCCGTCGAGTCACTGGTCGCCAAGAGCCTACTGACGCACCGCGAGAACGCGACGGGTGAGCCGCGCTTTGGCATGTTGGAGACGATCCGCGAGTACGCCCTGGAACGCCTCGCGGCCAGCGCCGAGGCCGAAATGGTCCGTCAGGCTCACGCGGCGTACTTCGTGACCTGGATCGAATCGGTCGAGCCAAAGCTGTATGGCGAGGGGGAGATCGACTGGTTCGCCCGGGTGGAGGTGGAGCACGACAATCTGCGGGCGGCGCTGGCCTGGGAGGAGGCAGAGCGGGACCAGGAGACGGCGCTACGACTGGCGGCGGCGATGCGGCGCTTCTGGTACGTGCGGGGCTACTGGAGCGAGGGCCGCCGCTGGCTGGAGAGTATTCTTGCCTGGGCCGACGGAGGGACGCCGCGCGCTCAGGCGGGCGCGCGGCTGGCGCTCGGCAATATGCTTGGCATGCTGCACGCGCACGCCCAGGCGCTGCCTTACCTGGAGCAGGTGCTGGACCTCTACCGTTCCCTCGGCGACACGCGCAGGGTGAGCAACGTGCTTCAGCACCTCGGCAAGGCGGCGCTGGCCCTGGGCGACCTCGAGCGGGCCGAGGCCGCTGCCGAGGAGAGCGTTCAGCTTGCGCGGGAGACGGGGATTCGGCCGCTGCTGGCCCTGAGTCTGTCCCAACTGGGTCTGTTGGCCTGGGAGCGGGGCGACGACATGCGCGCCGAGAGTCTCCTGATAGAGGCCCGCGCCGTGGCCCGCCAGGCGGGGAGTCATCGCGAGGCGGCGGTCGTGCTTGTCACCCTCGGCTTTCTCGCCGTGCTCCGAGACGATGCCTGTCAGGCGTCCCAGCGGCTGCGGGAGGCCGCCGCCGAAGCGCGTGCACCAGCCGACCCCTGGACCCTCGTCGGCGTGCTGGAAGGCTGCGCCGCCCTGGCAGCGCGTGAGCGGCCGGAGCGAGCGGCCCGACTGTGGGGAGCTGCCCGAGAGTTTCTCGAAGCCCTGGGCGGCGAGCGCGAGCCGATGGAGCAGGCGGCCTATGCCTCGGCCGTCGCCCCGGCGCGGGCCGCCCTGGGCGACGATCACCTGGCGACGCTGATGCGGGAGGGCGCGGCGATGACGCTGGAGGAGGCCGTCGCCTACGCGCTAGAGGAAGACGGTTGAGGAGCGATACTCTGATCCCCTCTCCCAGAGATGCGTGATGCGTGAGAAGAGGCGGACCCGAGGCCTAGTGCTGGGCGCGGTGTCTGATGGATGAGAAGAGAAGCGAGCCATGAATTATGCGGAGTGGGAGGCATCTGTTCCCGCGTCAATCCAAGGCGACCCGCTGTGGCGTACAGAGGTCGATCGATTAGCCCTCTTCGCCGCAGACATCGGCTGGCATGACGTCACCGCTCTGGCCGCAGACCGGCGCACCCTCTCGCTGGCCGACCAGTTGTATCGTGCTCTCGGCTCGATTGGAGCGAATATCGCCGAGGGCTACAGCAGGGGCACAGGGCCTGATCGAGCGCGGTTCTACGAGTACGCCTTGGGGTCGGCGCGCGAGAGCCGCGACTGGTACTACAAGGCCCGTCATGTGCTCAAGGAGTCGCTGGTAGAGCATCGCCTGGACCTACTGACCCAGATCATTCGCCTCCTGATGGTCATGGTCCCTCATCAGCGTGGCCGCGCCATGCGAGAGCAGCAGGGCGAGTACAACACCCCGCCTGACGCGCTTCCTCCTCTCGCTGACGTCTGAGGCGGTAGGGCCACGCCATTCTTCTCACGCATCACGCATCAGAGGGAGGGGGTTCAGAACCGGGACAGCATCCGGACCCATCGTGCGTTGACCCTTAGCGTCAACGACCCTATACTTCCGCCATGCCAGACCGAGACTCGAGCGTCGTGCCGCTGCTGAGTGTCCAGCGGCTGTCCAAGCAGTTCGGCGTCCACTGGGCGCTGCGCGAGGTCAGCTTTGACGTGGGCGCGGGCGACGTTGTGACCCTGTTCGGCCCCAACGGCGCGGGCAAGACGACCCTCATGCGCCTCGTGGCGACCCTGGGTAAGCCCACGTCGGGCCGCGTCGTGCTGGACGGCCAACCCCTCAAGGCGTCGGCGGCCAGCGCGCGCCAGGGCATCGGCTTCGTCTCCCACCAGCCCCTCCTCTATCCCGACCTGACTGCCCACGAGAATCTGACCTTCTTCGCTCGCCTGTACGGGCTGACCGAGAGTCTCCCGCGCATCAACGCCCTGCTCGACCGCGTCGGCCTGGCGCACCGGGCCGACGACCCGGTACGCCAGTACTCGCGCGGCATGCAGCAGCGCCTGTCCCTCGCCCGCGCCCTACTTCACGACCCGCGCCTGCTGCTGCTGGACGAGCCGTACACCGGCCTCGACCCGGTGGCGACCGACTGGCTGAACCGTCTGCTGGCGGAGTTGAGCCAGCAGGGCCACACCATCCTCATGACCAGCCACGACCTGCAAGGTGGCGCGGCCCTGGCGAGCCGCGTTCTCATCCTGGCCGGCGGGCGGCTGGTATTCGCCGCCGACGCGGCCAGCCTGGCC
This sequence comes from Anaerolineae bacterium, assembly GCA_034431435.1. Classification (GTDB taxonomy): domain Bacteria; phylum Chloroflexota; class Anaerolineae; order Epilineales; family JAHCIE01; genus JAHCIE01. The sequence goes on from DAOUDG010000084.1 coordinate 13,189, forward strand.
CCAGGCGAGCTGTCGGCCGCCTACCTGGCCGCCGGGCGTGTGGCGACCGAGGGCGCGCGGGACACTGGCCTGACCAGCAATGGCGCACGAGGCGCATCGTGACGACGACCCGCGAGGAGACACGCGCCGCTGTGCCGCCCCTCACGGCCGAGACGACGCGGCGGGGCGGCCTGGCGTTGTACCTGTTCCAGGTCGGCGCGCTGGTATGGAAGGACCTGGCTGCCGAGCGGCGCACCAAAGAGATACTGTCGGCGATGCTCGTCTTCGCCCTGCTGGTGGTGCTCATCTTCAACTTTGCCTTCGACCTGCGCCGCGTCGAGATGGACCTGGTCGGCCCCGGCATCCTGTGGGTCGCCTTCACCTTCGCCGGCATTCTCGGCCTCAATCGCGCCTTCGCCCTGGAAAAGGACCGGGGCGCGTTGGAGGGGCTGATGCTGGCCCCGATGGACCGCAGCGCCATCTACGCCGGCAAGCTCATTAGCACCCTGCTGCTAATGAGCATCATGGAGATCGCCATCTTCCCGGTCTATGCGCTGCTCAACAATCAACCCATCCGACTAGACGTGCTGCCCGTAGTATTCATGGGCACGCTCGGCTTTGTCGCGGCGGGCACGGTCATCGCGGCCATGGCCGCCAACACGCGCACCCGCGAGGTGCTGCTGCCCATCCTACTCTTTCCCATCCTGATCCCCGTCATCATCGCCGCTGTGGGCGCGACGGCCATCGTCGTGCGCGGCGGCAGCTGGGATGAGTTGGCCGCGCCCCTCTCGCTGCTGGCTATCTTCGACATCATCTTTCTCGTCGCCGGATTCCTCGTCTTTGAGTACGTCATCGAGGAGTAAACGCATGACCCCATCACGCCTGAACACGGCTACCCGTATCCTCGGCATCCTGACCCTCATTGCTATGGCCGTCAGCCTGTACATGGCGCTCATCTGGTCGCCGCCGGAGCGCACCATGTTGGGCGACACGGTGCGCATCCTGTACTTCCACGCCCCCGCTGCGTGGACGGCCTACCTGTCCTTCGGCGTCGTCGCCATCGCCAGCATCATGTACCTGTGGAAGCGCAAGCACATCTGGGACGTCATCGCCCTGGCCTCGGCCGAGATCGGTGTCCTGCTGACGACGCTGACCCTCATCTCCGGCATGTTGTGGGGCAAGACCGTTTGGGGCACGTACTGGACGTGGGACGCTCGCCTGACCAGTACCCTGGTGTTGTGGCTCATCTACGTGGGCTACCTGATGCTGCGGGCCGCCATCGATGACCCGGAGCGTCGCGCCCGTCTGGCGGCCATTGTCGGTATCGTCGGCGCGCTGGACATCCCCCTCATCCACTTCGCCGTGCTGTGGTGGCGCACGCTGCACCCACAGCCCATCGCCATCCGCCCCGGCGGCCCCGCGCTAGACCCGCCCCTGGCGCTGACCCTCAACGTCGCGATGATCGCCTTCACCCTGCTGTATGCCTACCTGCTTCTGGCGCGCATCCAGCTGGAGCTGGCCCGCGACCGCGCCGAGGCGATGCGCCAGCCGATCGAGGTTCCCGTGGGCGCGGACTGACGACGGCGACCGACCACCGCCGACCGGCCGAGGGCCTGGCCCGACGGTGACAATCTGGGGTGAGGCAGAGCGCAAAGACGCGAAGCAGAGACGAGAAATCGGCTTCGCGTCTTCGCGCGCCCTTGCGTCGAAGAGAGTGGAGGCCGAGCGTGGCCGTTGGTCGGTCGTCGTCCTTCCGGCGTTTGACTCTCGGCGCGGGGCGTGCTAGTATTTGGCGTCAACCGCATATGGCAACTCTTATCTAGAGGGGTGGAGGGATCGGCCCTGTGAAGCCCCGGCAACCGGCCTGGATCGTGACGCGGGTAGACGTTTGCCCGCCAGCCGAGATTATCCTCGCTTGGTGCCAATTCCGTCAGACGCCGTTGTCGTCTGGAAGATGAGAGCACTCTTTCCGAAGCGTGTCTCTCTGTTGTGTTGGAGAGACGCTTTTTTTGTTGCCACGGGGCACGAGGGATGCAATGCGGACAGTAGACTGGCATGCCGGCCGAGTGCGCATGATCGACCAGCGACGCCTGCCCCACGCCGTGATTGTTGTCGAGTACGACGACTACCGCGACGTGACGGCGGCGATTCGCGACATGGTGGTGCGCGGCGCGCCCGCCATCGGCGCGACGGGAGCCTTTGCCCTGGCCCTGGCCGCCCAGCAGAGCGCGGCCACCCGCCGCGATGACCTGCTGGCCGACCTGCGCGTGGCGGCCGATGTCATCCGCGACGCCCGCCCCACGGCGTCCAATCTGGCGTGGGCGGTGGACCGTCTGCTGCGCAAGGCCGACGCGACCCCCGGCGGCGCCGACGCGCTGCGCGCCGCCCTGTTGGCCGAGGCCCAGGCTATCGCCGACGCCGATGTGGCGATCAACCGCCGCATGGGGGCGAATGGCGCGGCCCTCGTCCCCGACGGCGCGACCATCCTGCATCACTGCAACACAGGCGCCCTGGCGGCGGTGGACTATGGGACCGCGCTGGGCGTCGTGCGCGCCGCCCACGAGCAGGGCAAGGCCCCTCGTGTCCTGGTGGACGAGACGCGCCCGCGCCTGCAAGGGGCCAAACTGACGGCCTGGGAACTGCGAGAACTCGGCGTGCCCCAGACGGTCATCGCCGACAACGCGGCAGGCCACTTCCTGCACGCGGGCGCGGTCAACCTGGTGCTGGTGGGCGCGGACCGCATCGCCGCCAACGGCGACACGGCCAACAAGATTGGCACCTACAACCTGGCGGTCGTGGCGAAGGAGAATGGCGTCCCCTTCTACGTCGTCGCGCCTACATCGACGGTGGACCTGGCCTGCCCCAGCGGCGCGGCCATCCCCATCGAGGAGCGCGACGCCCGCGAGGTGACCCACGTGGGGAGCGAGCAGGTGACCCCTGACGGGGTGGCTGTCGCTAATCCGGCCTTTGATGTGACCCCTGCCCGCTACATCACCGCGATCATCACCGAGCAGGGCGTGGTCTATCCGCCCTACGAAGAGGGCCTGCGGCGGGCCGTGGAGCGGGCGCAGCATGAGCTTGAGTAACATTGGGTTCGCTGTTGCCATCGCCATCGCCATCGGCGTACCGACGCTGCTGATCGCGAGCGTGTTCATTGCCATGCGGCGTAGCGGCGACAGCCCGCACATCAACCTCGACTTGCAGGCGGTCTACCTGTTCGCGGTGGCCCTGGTCAGCCTGCTGATTGCCCTGTTCGGCGCTTTCGGCCTCGTGGATACGGCGGCGGGCTTTGCCTTCCAGACCTACCTGCCACCTGAGACCGTGCCCGCCAGACCGCTGCCCGACGGCACGCCGCCGCCGGCAACGCCGGAGGACGAGCGTTTTCGCCAGGATCAGCTACGCGGCCGCTTCATCCGCGAGCAGCTGGCGCAGCAGTTGGCAATTGTGGCGGTTACGCTGCCGGTGTGGTGGTTCCACTGGCGGGGCGCGCGACAGCGGGCCTCCCAGCGGCGGGCGTTCCTGGGTCTGCGGCTGTATCTCTACCTGGTGATGATCGTCGCCCTGGTGGCGGCCGTCGTGACCGGCGCGCAGGCGCTGGGGCAACTGTTCCAGTGGCTGCTAGGGGCCGTTGACTGGAGCGATCCATTGGCGGCGCGGGAGTTCGGCAAAGGCGTCACGACGGCCGCCCTCAACAGCCTGCTGGCGCTGGCGGTGTGGATGTACCACCGCCGCGAGTTGAACCGAGTACCGGAAGACGTAACCTCGATTGCGGCGCGAGGCTAAGTTGTTGACAGCCTGTATCGACGCAGCCATGCGCAAGGCGACGTACGAGTCGAGCGACACCCATTCCTGACAGAGAGGGCTTACTTACGTGACCATGCTCGTTGTTGGTTCTCTGGCGCTGGACTCGATCCAGACGCCCTTCGGACGGACACGCGACGACCTGGGCGGCTCGGCCGTCTACTTCTCGGCGGCGGCCAGCCTGTTCGACCGCGTCAACCTGGTCGGTGTCGTTGGCAGCGACTTCCCACAGGAACATCTCGACTTCCTCACCTCGCGCAACATCGACATGCGCGGTTTGCAGGTCGCCGATGGCAAGACCTTCCGCTGGTCGGGCCGCTACGACTACGACATGAACACCGCGCAGACCCTGGACACCCAGCTCAACGTCTTCGCTACCTTCCACCCGGTCCTGCCGGAGGACTATAAGGACAGCGAGTACGTGTTCCTGGCTAACATCGACCCGGAGTTGCAGATTGAGGTCTTGAGCCAGGTCCACAATCCTAAGCTGGTCGTCCTGGACACGATGAACTACTGGATCGACTACAAGCGCGACGCCCTGACCGAGGCCTTCCGCAAGTCGGACATCATCATCATCAACGAGGCCGAGACGCGCCAGTTCGGTAAGACCTTCAGTCTCATTCGCGCCGCGCGCAAGATTCTGGAGCTTGGCCCCAAGGTGCTCATCATCAAGCGCGGCGAGTACGGCGCGAGCATGTTCGCGGCGGGCCACGACCCCATCTCGTCCTATTTCTTCGTGCCCGCCTACCCCCTGGAGAAGTACCAGGACCCCACCGGCGCGGGCGACAGCTTCGCGGGCGGCTTCATGGGCTATCTGGCGAAGGCAGGCCCCATCAGCATCGGCGCGATGAAGCGCGCCGTGGTCCACGGTAGCGTCGTCGCCTCCTACGTCGTCGAGGACTTCAGTCTCAATCGCCTGAGGACTCTTAGCCACGCGGAGATTCACGAGCGCTACGAGGACTTCAAGCACTTCTCCCACTTCGAGCATTTCTCCGACGACCGCCGCCCCCAGTCCCAGGTATGGGCTGACCTGGCGGCCAGGGGATAAGGGGAGGCTGGCGAGTGGGGACCAGCGATTGGCGGGTCGAAGCGACGCGGGACAAGGAGCGGATTCGCGCCTTCCTGGCGAGTGACCGCCTGTGGACCGCGTATGCCCTGGGCGATCTGGAGCCGGGTCTGTTCGAGCAGTGCGACTGGGTTGCCGTCGCCGATGGCGCGCGAGATGTCGCCCTGGTCCTGCTGTTCAAGGGGCTGGACACGCCCGGCCTGTGGCCCTTCGGCGATGACGATGGCGTGCGCCTCGCTCTGGCCGAGGCCGTGGCTCCCGTCGCGCCACGGGTCTCGATTCGGCCCGCGCAGCGCGCCGTAGTCGAGGCGGTCTACGCCCTCGACACGCTGGACCTGATGACGCGCATGGTGGTCGACGCGGCATCCTTCTCGCCGGTTGCCTGGTCCCCCCTTGTCCCTCCCCCCCGTCTACGAGAGGAGCCGGAGGGGAGCGAGGGGGGGGCTGAGGGCCTGCCTCCGCCGCGCCGCCTGACTGGCGGTGATGCGAGCGCCCTCAACGCGCTGTATGCGTCGGGCGAGACCCCCGACGCCTTCGCCCCCTCGCAAATTGACCAGGGTGCGTTCTACGCTGTCGAGGTGGCTGGGCGAGTAGTCGCCGTGGCGGGGACACACCTGCTCGCCCCTGGCGAGGGCGTCGCCGCCGTCGGCAACGTTTTTACCCACCGCGACTGGCGCGGGCGCCGACTGGCCCAGGTCTGCACCAGCGCCGTCGTCGCGGAGTGCCTGCGGCGCGGCGCGGCGGATGTGGTGCTCAATGTCAAGAGCGACAATGCGCCCGCTATTGCCGCCTATCGCAGGCTCGGCTTCCGCGCCTATTGCCAGTTTCTCGAGGCCGGGGCGACGCGTAGCCCGTGGCTCGCGGCTGCATCACCAACCCAGTGACCAGGAACCAAAGAAGTAGGACCTGCTCAGCATTGGTCCTGCGCCGAACGCAGTAACCGACAAGGAGAACGAATGCTTAAGGAAATCGCTGTCAAGTACGATGTAAAGGACCTCGGCCTGGCCGCCGAGGGCAAGCGTCGCATCGAGTGGGCCGCCCAAGAGATGCCTGTCCTGCGCCTCATCCGCGAGCGCTTCGAGCGCGAGAAGCCACTGGCGGGCACGCGCCTGGCCGCCTGTCTGCACGTGACCACCGAGACAGCCAACCTGGCTATCACCCTCAAGGCGGGCGGCGCGGAGATCTACCTGTGCGCCTCTAACCCGCTCTCCACCCAGGATGAGGTCGCCGCCGCCCTCGTCGCCGAGTACGGCATCGCTACCTTCGCCATCAAGGGTGAGGACAATGACACCTACTATAGCCACATCAGCGCGGTCCTCGATGCCCGGCCCCACATGACCATGGACGACGGGGCGGACCTGTTGACCGTGCTGCACCAGCAGCGCACCGAGCTGTTGGCCGGCGTCATCGGCGGGACCGAGGAGACGACTACGGGCGTCATCCGCCTGCGCGCCATGGCCGAGGACGGCGCGCTGAGATACCCGGTCGTCGCTGTCAACGAGGCCGACACCAAGCACCTGTTCGACAACCGCTACGGCACGGGCCAATCCACCGTGGACGGCATCATCCGCGCCACCAACCTGCTGCTGGCCGGCCGCACCGTCGTCGTTGGCGGCTACGGCTGGTGCAGTCGCGGCATCGCCAGCCGCGCGCGGGGCATGGGCGCGAATGTCATCGTCACCGAGATTGATCCCCTCAAGGCTCTCGAAGCCGTCATGGACGGCTACCGCGTCATGCCGATGGTCGACGCGGCCAGGGAGGGCGAGGTCTTCGTCACCTCGACTGGCGACATCCACGTCCTCGACACGCCCCACTACGAGGTCATGCGCGACGGCGCGGTCATGTGCAACTCCGGCCACTTCAACGTCGAGATCAACATCCCGGCCCTGGAGGCGATGGCTGTCGAGGTCCGCGAGCCGCGCCAGTTCATCAAGCAGTATGTGCTGAAGGATGGCCGCCGCCTGAACGTCCTGGCCGATGGCCGTCTGGTCAACCTGGCGACCGCCGAAGGCCACCCGGCGAGCGTCATGGACATGAGCTTCGCCAACCAGGCCCTGGCCGCCGAGTACATGCAGCAGAACGCCGCGACTCTCAAGCCCGCCGTGTACCGCGTGCCCATCGAGATCGACCGCGAGATTGCCCGCCTCAAGCTCGACGCCATGGGCGTTGAGATCGACACGCTGACCCCCGAGCAGGCCCGCTACCTGGCGAGCTGGCAAGAAGGTACGTAGAGAGGGGCGAGTGGTTAGTGGTCAGTGGCCAGGGGCCGCTGCCCTGCGCGGCGCGCCGGTTGCCTGCTGTCGACTGACCACTGACCACTGACCACCGACCACTTTTCCATGAGGAACCCATGAACAACTCCTTCATGACCGCGCCGCATTTCGTGTTTACCTCCGAGTCGGTGACCGAAGGGCATCCGGATAAGATTTGCGACCAGGTATCAGACGCCATCCTCGACGCTCTCATCGTCGACGACCCCGACGCCCGCGTGGCCGTCGAGACGGCGACGACGACCGGCCTGGTGATGGTCATCGGTGAAGTGACCACCAGCACCTACGCCGATATCCCCACCATCATTCGCAACACGGTTCGCGACATCGGCTACACCCACGCCGACTACGGCTTCGACCACCAGACGTGCTCGGTCATCACCTCGATTCACGAGCAATCGGCCGATATCGCCCTCGGCGTCGACAAGGCGCTGGAAGCCAAGACCGGCGAGATGACCGACGCCCAGATCGAGGCGGTTGGCGCGGGCGACCAGGGCATGATGTTCGGCTTTGCCTGCCGCGAGACCGACACCCTGATGCCGCTGCCTATCTCCCTATCCCACGACATCACCCGCCGTCTGGCCCAGGTGCGCAAGAGCGGCGAGCTGGACTTCCTGCGCCCCGACGGCAAGTCGCAGGTGACAGTCGAGTACCAGTACGGCCAGCCGGTCCGCGTCGACACCGTCGTGGTCTCCACGCAGCATCATCCCGACATTGCCCACAAGACGCTGGCCGACGCGATCATCCAGCACGTGGTCAAGGGCGTCGTGCCTGCCGAGTTGCTGGACAGCCGTACCCGCTACTTCATCAACCCCACGGGCCGCTTCGTGACCGGCGGGCCGATGGGCGACTCGGGCGTGACGGGCCGCAAGATCATCGCCGACACCTACGGCGGCATGGCCCGCCACGGCGGCGGCGCGTTCTCTGGTAAGGACCCGACAAAGGTTGACCGCTCGGCCGCCTACGCGGCGCGTTACGTCGCCAAGAACGTCGTGGCCGCCGGTCTGGCCGACCGCTTCGAGGTGCAGATCGCCTACGCCATCGGCGTGGCGCGCCCCGTGTCCATCACCTTCGAAACCTTCGGCACGGCGCGTGTCCCCGAGGCCACCATCCTCGACCTGATTCACGCCCACTTCGACCTGCGCCCTGGCGCGATCATCCACGACCTGAACCTGCGCCGGCCCATCTACAAGGCCACCGCCGCCTACGGCCACTTCGGCCGCACCGATATCGACGCCCCCTGGGAGCGTACCGACAAGGCCGACGTGCTGCGCCACGAGGCAGGGCTGGCGCAGTCGGTAGGTGTCGCCGCCTCCTGAGTTGGAGCGCGACCCCATAGAGACAGGACCGAGGGGCAGTTGCAGGCCGCAACTGCCCCTCAGCATTTGCATGAGCGGCCACAGGCGCTGGTCATCCTTCTTGGTCAAAAAGCCAGGAATGACCCAGATTCGGGTTTGAGCTTACAAAAGATTGTTGTATACTGAATGTACATTATTCTCGCCGATGGTCTTCCTTGCGACCTCGGCCCAATGTCGTGATGCTTCGGTGGCGTGCGGTGGCGTGCGGTGGCGTGCGGTGGCGTGCGGCGCACGCCCCAGAGTCTTTCTATGGGAGGTTGCTCATGACTCCATGGTTGTATCTTGTTCTCGCCTTCGCGCTAGGCTGGTTGATAGGCTTCCTGATCGACTGGTGGTTTTGGCGGGGCCGGGGCGCCCAGATGCAGGCCAGTCTGGATGCCTGTCGTGCGGACGGCGCCAAGCTGCGCACCGACCTCGATGGGACGCGCCAGCAACTGGCGAGCATGACCACAGACCTACAGGCAGCGCGGGCCGACAATGACAACCTGCGCCTCCAGCTGACCAAGGACTCGCAAGGGCTGGTCGCGCCGGGCCTGGCAGCGGCGGGCGGCGCGGCGTTGGGGGCGGCGGTCGCGAGTGAGGAGGACGTGGCGGCCTACAAGCGGCAGATTGCCGACCTGGAGGCCAAGGTCGAGGTTCTCCAGAACGACCTGAATGCCACTCGCGAGGATCGCTGGCGGCTGCGCGACGAGGCCGTCGCGGCCGCGGGCGGCGCTGCGGTGGGCGCGGCGGCGGTCGCGGCTGGCAAGGAGAAGGAGGAGGAGAAGCCCGGCGCCTCGCCTGCGGCGAAAGCGATGGTGGCGGGCGCGACGCTGGGCGCAGCGGCGGCGGCTGGCAAGGAGAAGGAGGAGGAGAAGCCCGGCGCCTCGCCTGCGGCGAAAGCGACGGTGGCGGGCGCGACGCTGGGCGCAGCGGCGGCGGCTGGCAAGAAAGAGGGCGACGATCTGGAGATCATCGAAGGCATCGGCCCTCGCATCGCCGAACTGCTACGCGCCAGCGGCATCACAACCTTCGCCCAGCTGGCGGCCACGCCCCAATCCGAGTTGCAGGCCATCCTGGACAAGGGCGGCCCGGCCTTCAACCGCGCCGACCCGGAGACCTGGCCGGAGCAGGCGGCCCTCGCCGCCAAGGGTGACACCGAAGGCCTCAAGAAGCTGCAGGCTCAACTCATCGGCGGGCGTCGCATCAAGGCCGACGACCTGGAGATCATCGAGGGCATCGGCCCTCGCATCGCCGAGTTGCTACGCGCCAGCGGCATCACGACCTTCGCCCAACTGGCGGCCACTCCCCAATCCGAGTTGCAGGCCATCCTGGACAAGGGCGGCCCGGCCTTCAACCGCGCCGACCCGGAGACCTGGCCGGAGCAGGCGGCCCTCGCCGCCAAGGGCGACACCGAGGGCCTGGCGAAGCTACAGGCTGAACTCGTCGGCGGGCGTCGCCTCAAGCCCGACGACCTGACCATTGTCGAAGGCATCGGCCCCAAGATTGCCGAGCTGCTACGCGCCAATGGCATCATCACCTTCCGCCAGTTGGCGGCGACCGACCCCGCCCAACTCAAGGCCATCCTGGTGAAGGGCGGCCCCGCCTTCAATTACGCCGACCCGGAGACCTGGCCGGAGCAGGCCGATCTGCTGGCGCGGGGTGAGACGGCGCGCTTCAACGCCCTCGCCGCCGAGTTGGTCGCCGGCCGCCGGCGTGGTGACAATCTGGGCGCGCTGCAGGGTATGAACCCCGCGCTGGTCGCGGCATTGGGCGCGCAGGGTATCAAGTCCTACAAGCAGCTGGCCGCCACAGACCGCGCGAGCCTGGAAGCGGTACTGGCCGAGGCGGGCAGTACCACGAGCGGCCTGGACTATGATACCTTGAGCGAACAGGCGACTCTGGCCGCCGCGGGCGACTGGGACCTGCTCAAGGACTACCAGGATCGCCTCAAGGCCGATGCATCAGCCACGCCAGACGACCTGATTGTGATCGAGGGGATTGGCCCCAAGATCAACGAGGTCTTCAATGCAGCGGGCATCCGTACCTACTGGCGGCTGTGGCACACCACGCCGCAGACGCTGCGCGCCATCCTCGACGCCGCCGGTCCCCAGTATCGCATCGCCGACCCGACCACCTGGCCGGAGCAGGCCGCGCTGCTGGCGAAGGGCGACCGTGCCGCCTTCGATGTCCTGGTCGCCCGGCTGGTCGCGGGGCGAGAGCCAGGCGCGGAGACCGTCGCTCAGACGACGGCGCGCCCTGCCGACGATCTGAGCCAGATTCGCGGCATCGGCCCCTCCATCGCTAAGGCGCTCAACGCGGCGGGCATCGCTACCTACGAAGACCTCGCGGCGCAAACGCCCGAGCGGCTGCGCGAGATCGCGACTCCCATTGCGGGGCCGAACGTCGAAGTCCAGGGCTGGATCGTTCGGGCGCGCGAGCTGTCGAATGATCCGAGCAGGAGGTAGTGGCAATGGGCCCCTTGATCTGGTCTCGCGTCGGCGTTGGCGTTCTCCTTCTGCTACTACCTCTGGCTGGCGCGCTGGGGCTGCTGCCAGTGTCCATGACACAGGGCCAGCCAGTCGCGATCGCCCCCTCGGGGACGGCGGTTGCGGTCGCGCCGACCCTGGCGGCGGCGGCTCCAACCCTGGCGGCGGCGGCTCCAACCCTGGCGGCGGTCGCGCCCACGGCGGCCGCGGCCCTGGCTCCCACCGTGGCGGCGGCGGCGACGACGGCGTCCGGGGCTGGCGCGCCCGGTGTAGCCTCGGCTTTGCCTGCCATCGCATTCCCGTCGGGATTCCGCATCACGTCGCCCACGTTCCCGTTGGCCGGCACAGCGGCTCCCAACTCGAAGGTTGAGGTGGTGGTCGATGGGCGGCCGGTGGGGACGGCGACGGCGGGGGCAGACGGCAAGTGGTCGCTAACATCCATCACCCTGCCAGCCGGGGCGAAGGAGATACTGGTTCGGACGGTGGATGCGACAGGCAAGGAGATGGGCAAGTCGGCCCCCATCGCGCTGAGCAGCCTCGGCTTTGGGGCAGCAGCGGCCGGCGCGGGCGCGGCAGCCGCTGCGACGGCCGCTGCGACAGCGGCTCCGGGTGGGGCCGGCGCGGGCGCGGCAGCCGGTGCGACGGTGGCTCCGGGTGCGGTGGCGACGGCGGCAGGGGCGGCGGCAGCTGCGGCGCCCACGCTCGCGGCGGCCCTGGCGCCGACGATTGCGGCGGCTGCGACGGCGGCTCCGGGTGCGGTGGCGACAGCGGCTGCTGGCGCGGTGGTGGCTCAGGCGACGACGGCCTCTGGTGCGAGCGCGGTAGCGATCACGTTCCCGTCGGGGTTCCGCATCACGTCGGCGACGTTCCCGGTGAGTGGCACAGCGGCTCCCAACTCGAAGGTTGAGGTGGTGGTCGATGGGCAGTCGGTGGGGACGGCGACGGCGGGGGCAGACGGCAAGTGGTCGCTAACGTCCATCACCCTGCCGAGCGGAGCGAAGGAGATACTGGTTCGGACGGTGGATGCGACGGGCAAGGAGACGGGCAAGTCGGCTGCCATCGACCTGGTCGGCCTGGGGTTTGTCAGTGTGCCGTCGGCGCTACCACGCACCGGCGGCGACGGCAGCCTGATGGGTCTCGTCGTGGCCGTGGGCTTGCTAACCCTCGGCCTGGGCCTGTTCTTGCGGCGTCGATCGACGAACACGGCGTAATACTGACGATGTAACAAGGAACCTACGGGCCTGGAGGCGCTCCCTCCAGGCCCGTGGCATTGGCAGCCTGCCGTCCGTGGCGGATGGCCACGTCTGCGGCCCTCGGCCGCTGGCCGCGGGATCTACACGCATTATCCCCGCGATGCTTTGCCATTTGGCCCCCTTTTCGGTATGATTGGCTGCTGAAAGGGGAGAGACGTTGCGCGTACTTATCACGGGCGTCGGTGGCTTCGCCGGTAGTCACCTGGCTGATTACCTCGTCCAGCATACGGACTGCCGGGTGTGGGGCATCAGCCGCGACATTGACATGCGTTGGGTTCCCCCCCAGGTTGAGTGGACCAACGGCGACCTCCGCAACCGAGACGCGGTGGTCGCCTTGCTGCGCGCCGTGCGGCCCGATGTCATCTTTCACCTGGCGGCGCAGGCGGCCGTGCCCCAATCCTGGCGCGACCCCTGGGGGACCCTCGAAGTCAACATCCATATGCAGACCAATCTGCTGTCGGCGATGGTGGAACTGGGCCTGCCCGCGCGCATCCTCGTGGTAGGGTCGGAACAGGAGTACGGCGCCGTCCAGCCTGGCGACCTGCCCATCGATGAGGATACCGCCTTCCGCCCCGTCAGCCCCTATGCCGTGAGCAAGGTGGCCCAGGACATGCTGGGGTTGCAATACTTCCTCAGCCACAAGGTGGCCACCATTCGCGTCCGTCCCTTTCCCCACATTGGCCCCCGTCAGCGGCCCGAGTTCGTCGCCGCCGACTTCGCCCGTCAGATTGCCGAGGCGGAGGCGGGCCGGCGCGAGCCTCTGGTGCGCGTCGGCAACCTGTCGGCGGCGCGCGACTATACAGACGTGCGCGATGTCGTGCGCGCCTACTGGCTGCTGGTCGAGCGGGGCGAGGCGGGCGAGGTATACAACATCGGATCAGGCGTGGCCCGCACGGTGCAGAGCCTGCTCGATGGCCTGATCGCCCACAGTCGAGTCACCATTCGCGTCGAGGTCGACCCCGCCCGCTTCCGGCCGGTGGACGTGCCGCTGACGGTGGCTGACCCATCGCGTCTCAAGGCGGCGACGGGGTGGCAGCCGCAAGTGTCTTTTGAGCATACGTTGCGCGACATCCTCGACGACGCCCGCGCGGCGGTGGCCGAGGAAATCGCGAATCGCCAGGCGTAAACGCAGGAAGGAATCCTATCGTGTCCAGGCGCAAGCGCGCTCTCATTACAGGCATCACCGGCCAGGATGGTTCATACCTGGCCGAGTTCTTGCTGGACCAGGGCTACGAGGTGGTGGGCATGGTGCGGCGTTCGAGCACCGTCAACTTCGACCGCATCCAGCACATCCAGGATAAGCTGACCCTCGTGGCGGGCGACCTGATGGACGAAGTGTCCCTCATGGCAATCCTCAAGGAGCATCGCCCCCAGGAGGTCTACAACCTGGCGGCGCAGAGCTTCGTCAAGACGTCGTGGAGCCAGCCGGTGTTCACCGGCGAGGTCACAGCCCTGGGCGTCACGCGCATTCTGGACGCCATTCGCATGGTGGACCCAGGGATTCGCTTCTATCAGGCGTCCAGCTCGGAGATGTTTGGCAAGGTTCAGCAAGTGCCCCAGACAGAGCGCACGCCCTACTACCCGCGCAGCCCCTACGGCGTCGCGAAGGTCTACGGCCACTGGATCACCGTCAACTACCGCGAGAGCTACGACTTGTTCGCCTGCTCGGGCATCCTGTTCAACCACGAGTCACCCCGCCGGGGCCTGGAGTTCGTGACCCACAAGGTCACTTACCACGTGGCGAGAATCAAGCTCGGCCTGGCGGACCGCCTGCCCCTGGGTAACCTGGAGGCGCAGCGCGACTGGGGCTACGCCCCCGACTACGTGCGAGCCATGTGGCTCATGCTCCAGGAGGACCACCCCGACGACTATGTGGTTGCCACGGGCGAGACCCACTCGGTGCGCCGCCTGTGCGAGGTCGCCTTTGGCAGCGTCGGCCTCAACTGGGAGGACTACGTCTACGTCAACCCCGACGACCTGCGCCCGGCCGAAGTGGACCTGCTGGTGGGCGATGCGTCGAAGGCGCGGCGGGAGCTGGGTTGGGCGCCGACGGTCACGTTCGAGCAGATGATTCAGATGATGGTCGAGGCTGACCTGGAGACCCTGCGCAGCCAGCGCCAGCCGATGCGCCTGTGACAACCATGCGTGTTCAACAAGGGGGGCATTGATGCCCGGTGACATTGTTTTCGGGACCGACGGCTGGCGGGCGCGCATCGCCGAGGGCTACACCTTCGATAACGTGCGGCGCGCCAGCCAGGCCTTCGCCGACTACCTGACGGTCCGGGGCGTCGCCGCGCGCGGCGTCGTCGTCGGCTACGATAACCGCTTCGCCGCCGAGGACTTCGCTGCCACTGTCGCCGAGGTCATGGCGGGCAACGGCATCCGCGTCTATCTGACCGAGCGCGGCACGCCCACCCCTGTCATCTCCTTCTCGGCGCTGCATCGCGGCGCGGGCGGCGCGGTCAACCTGACGGCCAGCCACAACCCGCCCCAGGATGCGGGCTTCAAGGTGCGCGACGGCAGCGGCGCGGCCATTGGCCCCGACGATCTCAAGCTCATCGAGGCGCGCATCGGCCCCGTGGCCAGGGTCAAATCCATGCCCTTCGCCCAGGCAAAGCAGCAAGGCCTGGTCGAGGTCTGGGACCCGTCGGCAGCGTACATCGAGACCCGCATCAAGCCCAGCGTCGACCTGGCGCGCCTCAAGGCGGCGGGCCTCAAGATCGTCGTCGATCCCATGTGGGGCGTCGGGGCCGGTTACCTGCCGCGCCTCATCGGCGGCGGCGCGACCGAGTTGATCGAGATTCAGAACACCCGCAACCCCCTCTTCCCCGGCATGGCGCGCCCTGAGCCGATCCCGCCCAACGTCAACAACTGCCTGGCGAAGGTCAGAGAGGTTGGCGCGGATTACGGGGCCATCACCGACGGCGATGCCGACCGCTGCGGCGCGTCCGACGAGCATGGCGTGTTCATGAACCAGTTGCAGGTGTACGCTCTCCTGGCCCTGTACCTGCTAGAGGTGCGTGGCCAGCGCGGCGCTATCGTCAAGACCCTGTCCACCACGTCGATGCTGGAGCGACTGGGCCAGCTGTACAATGTGCCGGTCTATGAAACTGGTGTCGGCTTCAAGTACATCGCCCCCAAGATGCTGGAAACCGACGCCATGATGGGCGGCGAGGAGAGCGGCGGCTACGCCTACCGTGGCGTGCCGGAGCGCGACGGCATCCTGTCCAACCTGTACATGATCGACTTCATGGTACAGACCGGCAAGAAGCCCTCCGAGTTGTTGCAGATGCTGTTCGACAAGGTTGGCCCCCACTACTACGACCGCGTAGACCTGATCTTCCCCGCCGACCAGCGCGCCGCCATCCTGGAGCGCCTCAAGGCCGACCCGCCCAGCCTGGCAGGCTACAAGGTGGCCCGCGTCAACCGTATGGACGGCTACAAGTACGAGTTGGCCGACGGTGGCTGGCTGCTCATTCGCTTCTCTGGCACCGAGCCGTTGCTGCGCGTCTACACCGAGGTCACCGACCCCGCCGCCGTTCAGCCGCTGCTGGAAGCAGGCCAGGCGCTGCTGGGGATTAGCTGACGCGACCGGGGGCGAAGGCCCAAAGACCAATAAGGCTCCTTCTATTGGTCCTGCGTCTTTCGTTCTCGGCCCTCTATCCACCATGCTCATCGACACCCACGCCCACCTGGACCTGCCCCAGTTCGACCCCGACCGCCACGCGACCATCGAGCGGGCCGTTGCCGTGGGCGTGACGCGCATCGTGACTATCGGCATCGACGCGGTGAGCAACCGCACTGCCGTCACCCTCGCCGAGCAGTACGCCACGGTCTACGCGGCGGTGGGCATTCACCCCGGTGCGGCGACGGGGTGGGACGACGCGGCCCTCGCTGACCTGCGCGCTCTGCTGGCGCACCCGCGGGTTGTCGCCCTGGGCGAGATAGGACTAGACTATTACTGGGACGATACGCCCCGCGACGCGCAGGCGCGCGCCTTCCAGGACCAGCTCGATCTGGCCGTCGAGGTCGGCAAGCCGATCGTCGTCCACATCCGCAGCCGCCCTGACCCCGCCCACGACGCCCACGCCGCAACCTGGCGCATCCTGGCGGCCTGGGCCGCCCGCCACCCGTGGCGGGGCAGCGCGCGCCCGCTGGGTGTGCTGCATTGCTTCTCCGGCGACGCTGCCCTGGCGGGCGAGGCCGTCGCCGCCGGGTTCATGCTCGGCGTGGACGGCCCGCTGACCTACAAGAGCGCGCGTGATCTACAGGCGCAGGCAGCCGCCTGGCCGCGCGACCGGGTCGTCGTCGAGACAGACGCGCCGTACCTGCCACCCGTGCCCTATCGCGGCCAGCGCAACGAGCCGGCCTACGTGCGGCTGGTGGCCGACAGGCTGGCCGAGGTGTGGGGTGTGACGCCGGCTGCGATTGCCCAGGCGACCACCGACGCCGCGCGTCGCCTCTTCTGGTGGGATGAGTTGTGACTATGCAAGACCGCTTCATCCTGATTCGCCACGACCTGGATCGCCTCGAGCGCAAGCTGCGCGACGTATCCAACGTCACGTATCCACCCCTTGCCAGCGTCATTGCCCAGCTGGTGAGCGCGGGCGGCAAGCGGCTGCGGCCCGCCGTGGCTCTGCTGGTCAACCAGATGTATCCCGTAGATTCCGAGCGCGCTCTGAGTCTGGCCGCCGCTGTCGAGATGCTGCACACGGCGTCTCTCGTCCATGACGACCTCATCGATGAGGCCGCATTACGGCGCGGCCACCCGACGGTCAATGCCGTCTGGTCGCCCATCGCCACCGTGTGGGCGGGTGACTACATGTTTGGCCGCGCGGCGGGCTACGTGGCTGAGACGGAGAACGCCGAGGTCGTCAGGCTCTTTGCCGACACGCTGCAAATCATCGTGGCGGGCGAGCTGCGCCAGCTCTTCAACCGCGCCGAGGCGCTGCCAACCCGCGACGACTACTACGCCCGCATCTACGGCAAGACGGCTGCCTTGTTTGCCCTGGCCGCGCAAGCGGCGGCGGTGTTGGGCGACGCCCCCGCCGAGAGCGCGGGCCGCCTGCGCGACTATGGCTACCACTTTGGCATGGCCTTCCAGGTCATGGACGACATCCTCGACTTCACCGCCGACGAGAAGACCCTCGGTAAGCCTGTCGGTAGCGACCTACGCGAGGGCATCGTCACCCTGCCCGTGCTTATCTATGCCGAGCAGACACGCGACGCCCCCGCGCTACGCCGCCTGTGGGAGTACCGAGCCGATGGCGTCAACCATCTGTCCGCCGTCGATGAGGTCGTCGCGGCGGTGCGCGACTCGTCAGCCATCGAGGCGGCCCGCGCCGAGGCCCGCGCGATAGCGGGGCGCGCCGAGGAGGCGCTGACCGGCCTGCCCGCCTCGCCCGCCCGCGATATCCTGGCCGACCTCGCCGCCACCGCCGTCAGACGGACGGATTAGGGGAGGGGGGTCAGTGGCTGGCGGCCAGGCGCGATGCTCTGGCTGACCCCTGACCCCTGACCACTGTATGGACCTCGCCGTCGTCATCGTCAACTGGAACGTGCGCGACTTGCTGCGGCGCTGCCTCGAGTCAGTGCGGCGCGGGCTGGACGACGCGGGCCTCGACGCGGCGGTGATCGTCGTCGACAATGCCTCGACCGACGGGAGCGCGGCCATGCTGCGCCGCGACTTCCCCTGGGCGCGCCTCATCGCCGCGCCGCGTAACCTCGGCTTCACGGCCGGTAACAACCTGGCGTTGCGGCTCCTTGCGCCTCCTGTCCCCCGCTACGTGCTGCTGCTCAACCCAGATACCGAGATCGTCGGCGACGCGCTGAGCCGGATGATCCGGTACATGGACGCCCATCCCGACGTGGGGCTGCTCGGCCCGCGCCTGCGCTACCCCGACGGCAGTGTCCAGCCGTCGCGCCGCCGCTTTCCCAGCCTCCGGACTCTGTTCCTCGAAAGCACTATCCTTCAGCAATGGCGGCCCGACTCCGCCACGCTACGCGACTTCTACGTGCAAGACCAGCCCGACGACATAACCCAGGACGTAGATTGGGTCGTCGGCGCGGCCATGCTGACGCGGGGCGCGGTGGTACAGCAGGTGGGGCCTCTGGACGAGGGCTACTTCATGTACGCCGAGGAAGTGGACTGGGCGCGGCGCATCAAGGCCGCGGGCTGGCGCGTCGTCTACCTGCCCGACGCCGAGATTGTCCACTACGAGGGCAAGAGCAGCGAGCAGGTCGTCGCCCAGCGCGCCATCTATTTTCAGTCGAGCAAGGTGCGCTACGCTCGCAAGTGGCACGGCGCAGCCGCCGCCGAGAGCCTGCGCCTGTTCCTGCTGGCGACCTACCTCTACCAGGTGGGTGAGGAGGCCGCCAAGTGGCTGGTCGGTCACAGGCGGCCCCTGCGCGCCGAGCGTATCAGGGCCTATGGCCGCGTGTTGCTATCAGGGTTGCGCGGATGACGCGGCAGCG
Organism: Anaerolineae bacterium; assembly: GCA_034431435.1. Lineage (GTDB taxonomy): Bacteria > Chloroflexota > Anaerolineae > Epilineales > JAHCIE01 > JAHCIE01. The sequence continues at coordinate 31,858 of DAOUDG010000084.1, forward strand.
CATCGGTCTCGTGGCGGGCGAGTACCCGCCGCAGGAAGGCGGCCTGGGCGACTACACCCGCGAGTTGGCCCGCGCCCTGCTGGCGCGCGGTCACGATGTGTGGGTAGTGACGGCGGGGGAGAGGACCACCGACCACCGACCACCGACCACCGAGGCCTCCTCCACTGGCCCTTCGCCGTTGGCTCCTGGTCACTCCCAAGACCTCCCTCTCCCCTCCCCCCTTCCCCCTTCTCCCCGCACGCGGGGGGACCAGCTGGCGGAGCCGGAGCGGGGGGAGCGTCGCGAACCCCGCGTCTTGCGCGTCGTCGCGCGCTGGGACTGGGGGGCATGGCCGACGCTGCGGCGCGTGCTGGAGGGTGTCGATATCGTCCACCTTCAGTATCAGACCGCCGCCTACAGCATGCATCCCGTCGCCAACGCCCTGCCCTGGCTGATTCGCCGTCTGGGTTTTTCCACCCGCCAACCCCGCGTCGTCACCACCTACCACGACACCCGTATCCCCTATCTCTTCCCTAAGGCGGGGCGCATCCGCGACTGGGCCACCGACGCCCCGGCCCGCTGGTCGGACCTGACCATCGTGACCAACCCGGCGGACCGGGCGCGGCTGCTACCTGTGGCCCGCCGGCTGCGGCTCATCCCCATCGGCTCCAACATCGACGTGACGGCCGACCCCGCCCGTCGGCGCGACTATCGGGCGCGCTGGGGAATTGGCGACGCGACGCCGCTGCTGGTATACTTCGGCTTTGTGAACCGCGCCAAAGGCGCCGATACCCTGATGCAGGCGCTGGCCCGTCTGCGCGCCACCGGCCTGGCCGCACAACTGCTGATGCTGGGCGGGCAGGTGGGCGCAAGCGACCCGACCAACCAGGCGTTCCTGGCCGAGGTGCGCGCCCTGGCCGACAGCCTCGGCGTGACCGAGGCCGTAACCTGGACGGGCTTCCTGCCCGAGGCGGAGGTATCCGAGGCGCTAACCGCCGCCGATGTGGCGGCGCTACCCTACCGCGAGGGCGTGTCGCTGCAGCGCGGTACGCTGATGGCGGCGCTGGCCCACGGCCTGGCCATCGTCACGACCCGCCCACCGTCCGCCCCACCGGCCGACGATGTGCCGTCCCTGGTGGACGACGTGAACGCCATCCTGGTCCCGCCGGATGACCCGTGTGCCCTGGCCGACGCCGTCGCCAGGCTGTGGGCGGACCCGGCGCGACGGGCGCGGCTGGGTGAGGGCGCGCGAGGTCTGTCGGCCGCCTTCGGCTGGGGCCGTATCGCCGAGCAACACGAGGCCGCTTACCACGATCTGTCATGGGCATGAACATCCCCGCCACACCGGCTCCCCCGGCCGGCTACGTCGCGCCGTCGCGACCTCGGACCTGGAGCGCGGCGGCCGTGGCGCGCTGGTCCCTCGTTGGCGCAACGGTCGCGACTCTCGTCGCCTTCGTGGCGCGGGTATGGGCGCTGGGCGACGCCAGCCTGTGGTACGACGAGGCCTATAGCATCGCGGCGGCGGCGAAGTCGCCGCTCGACATGTTCGCGACCATCATCGCCACCGACAATAACCCACCTCTCCACCATCTGATCCTATCGGTAGGTCTGCGCCTGCTCGGCAGCCGCGAGTTCGCGGTGCGCTTCGTGAGCCTCGTGCCGGGCGTGCTGCTGGTTCCCCTGGCCTACACTACGGGGGCTGAGGTCTTTCGCGGCCATCCCGACCGGCGGGTGGCCGGCGCGGCGGCCGGTGTCAGCGCGGCGGCGCTGGTGAGCCTGTCGCCCTACCTCATCTTCTACGCCCAGGAAGCGCGCATGTACAGCCAGTTGACGCTGTTTGCGCTGCTGGCCGTGTGGACGCTGCTGTGGGCGACGCGGCGCGGCGCGGATGCCCCCCGTGGCCCATGGCCGTGGCTGGCCCACGGCGCGGCCATCGCCCTGATGCTCTACAGCCACTATGCGGCTGTACTGCTGCTGCCCGCCCTGGCCGTCTACGCGCTACTGGTCGGCGGGCGCGTCTTTGGGCGCTGGCTGTTGGCGTTGGCGTTCGGCCTGTTGCTGTGGCTGCCGTGGCTGCCCTCGGTCCTGACCCAGGTGCGGCGCTTCGGCGCAACGCCAGAATACTTCCCCGCCCAGCTGAACTTCGGCGATATCCTGGGCCAGATTGTGACGCGCTTTCTCGGCGTCGCCTCGACGCCGCTGGCCTTGACCCTGACGGGCGCGCTGCTGCTCGGCGCGTTGCTGGCGGTGGTCAGCCTGTGGCGCGCCGCCCCCGACCTGGCTCGCCGCGTCGCGCTGCTTGCCCTGGCCGCCGCCCTGCCCATGCTGCTTACGGCGGGGCTGGCGACGGTCATCCCCAAGTTCGTGCCGCGCTATGCCATCGTTGCCGCCCCGGCTCTCCTCGTCGCGGCGCCCGTCGTGCTGGTCGCCCTGCTGTGGAACCGACGTCCGGCCGGGCGCGTCGTCTATGGTGTGGCCCTGGCCCTGACCTTGCTGGCGAGCGCGGGCGGCGCGTGGAGCGCGGCCCATATCCCCTTCCTGGGCAAGGACGACGCGCGGGGCGTGGCTCGCTACGTCACGGAGCGCGCCAAGCCGGAGCAGGCGGTACTGCACGTCCGCAATACGCCGGAAGCCTTCGACTACTACTACCGGGGCGCGGCCCCGCGCTACGCGATGGACGTCGGCTTCGACTTCGCGGCGGGCGCGACGAAACTGAATCAGGTGCTGGCGACCCGGCCGAGCCACATCTGGCTACCCTTGTGGCAGTACGAGTTTACGGATCCGACGGGTATGGTGATTACCGAGCTGACGCGGCGTAGCCAGAAAGCGCCCCTCATCCGCGACAACTTCGCCGGCTACCATTTGATGCGCTTCGAGCTGAGTGATTGGACGCCCATCGACCCGACCGCTGCACCCACCCAGCCCATCGGCGCAACCTTCGAGCGCCAATTGACGCTGGTGGGCGCCGACCGCCTGCCCGACCTCTCCGACGCTGTAGGCTGGACACTGACCTGGACCGCCGACCGCCCCCTTGACCGCGACTTCTCGGTGACGGTGCAACTCGTGGACGCGGACGGCCAGGTACGGTTGGCCCACGACCAGGCGGTCGTCACGCCCTACCTGTCGGCGACCGGCTTCCCGGTTGGTCTACCGCTGCGAGGTCTGACGCAGCTGAGTCTACCCGCCGATCTCGCCCCCGGCGCGTATGATGCGCGCCTGCTGGTGTGGGACGCGCGCGAGCAGCGCAACCTGGGCGCGACGGACGCCACCGGCCGCCACCTGGGGGCGAGCGTCTCCCTGGGCCAGGTGGACGTGCCGCCGCTGGTGAAGGCAAAGTAGACGCCATGGATGTCGCCAAGAAATCCCTGGCCGCGCCGACCGTGGGCGCGTGGCCGCAGGCACGACGGGTGCCGGCCATTGCACTCATCCTGCTGTTCTTCGTGCTGTGGGGCGCGTTCTATAGCCTATCGACGCCGGTCTTCGAGGGGCCGGACGAACAGTGGCACTTCTCCTACGCCCAGTACCTGATTCAGAAGCAGCGCCTGCCTACTCCCAGCGACCCCGACGCGGCCGCCATGCAACAGGAGGTAACGCAGCCACCGCTGCCCTATATTCTCTACGCCCTGGTCACCGCGCCTATCGATGCCTCCGACTACCCGGCCGCCTTCCCCCGCAACCGCCACTTCCCGGTCACGGCGCCCGGCTGGGAGGCGAACAATAAGAATTACTTCGCCCACAGCATCGAGGAGGACTTCCCCTGGCATGGGGCCGCGCTGGCCGTGCGTGTCGGCCGCTGGCTGGCGATTCTTCTGAGCGCGTTCGCCGTGCTGGGGACATACCTGCTGGGCCGCGAGCTGTGGCCCGATGATCGGGTTCCGGCCCTGGCCGCCGCGCTGCTCCTGGCGGCTACGCCCACCTTCCTCTACATCGGCGGCATGTTCAGCAACGATGGCCCGGCGGCGGCCCTGGCGACCCTGGCGCTGTGGGTCATGGCGCGCCTCATCCGCCGCGGCCTGACGCCGGGGCGAGTCGTCGCCCTCGGCGTCCTCGTTAGCCTGTCCATTCTCAGCAAAGCCAGTAGCCTGCTCCTGGTAGCCCCGGCGATGCTGGCCGTTGCGTGGGCGTGGTATCGTGAGGTGGAGGACGCCCCGCGCGGTCTGCTGCGCGCCTTGCCGCGCCTGCTCGGCTACGGCGTCGCCCTGCTGGCGGTGGTCGCCACTCTGGCTGGCTGGCTGTACGTGCGCAATACCCTTGAGTTCGGCGACCCCCTGGGCATCAAGCCCCACACCGAGACCGCCTGGGCCGAGTCGAAGCCCACGCCCCTCGCCGAGCTGTGGGCGCGCCTGCCCCGCGTCTGGGATACCTACTGGGGCGCGTTCGGCTGGGGCAACATCAACTTCCAGGATTGGGTGTCCACCGTTCACACCACTCTGGCGCGCCTGGCCGTGCTCGGCCTGCTGCTGGCCGCCGTGGACTTTGCCCGGAGGCGACGCTTCCCGTGGGACTGGCTGCGCTCGGCCGGCCTGGGCATCATCGTTACGCTCAGCGTAGCCGTGGCCGTCACGTTGATCGCCCTGCTGCGCTGGAACCAGATTGTCGATGCCCCCTGGGGCCGCCTCATGTTCCCCGCCTCAGCGGCTAGCTCAGTCTTGCTGGTAGCGGGCTGGCGCGGCCTGTGCCTCGCGCTGTGGCGCTGGCTGCGGCGTTACATGCCCGCCGCCCCCGCCCGCGCTGCCGCCCTCCTGCCGCTGGTCTTCGTGGTGGGTATGGCCCTCGCCGCACCCTTCACCCTGATTCGCCCCGCCTACGCCCGACCGCCCTGGCTGAGCGCCACCGAGGCCGCGGCGCTTCAGCCCCAACTCGACATCCGCGCGGGTGACGTGGCCCGCCTCGTCAGCGCGCGGTCCGAGCCGTCGGTGGTGAACGCGGGGACTCCCTTCACCGTGACTGTGTGCTGGCAGCCACTGGCCCGCACCAACCCACCCCTGACCCAGTTCGTCCAGGTGGTCGGGCAAAACGACCGTCTGGTGAGCGCGGGGCGGCGCTCCTATCCCGGCCTCGGCTCGTATCCCACCTCTGGTTGGAAGCTCGGTCAGGTCTTCTGCGACCCGGTTACCGTCAGCGTGCCCGCCAATGAGGTGCGCGCCGACCAGCCGGAGCTATTCCAGATCGAAGTCGGCTTTTTCCGCCGCGACACAGGCGATCGCCTGCCCATGCAGGACAGCGCGGGCAAGGCCATCACGGGCTTCGTCGATCAGGTCAAGATTCGCCCGCTGCCGCCCTATGTCGCTCACCCGTCGCAGACGGCCGACGCCACCTTCGGCGGGCAGATTCGCCTCCTCGGCTACGATCTACCGGCCAGCGCGCAGCCTGGCGAGACTGTGCCGCTCAGCCTGTACTGGCAGGCGGCCGAGTCGCCCGCCGCCAACTATCAGGTCTTCATCCACCTGCTGGACGCGGCGGGCAGGTCGGTCGCCCAGTTCGACGGCCCGCCGCGCGGCGGCGCCTATCCCACCTCGGCCTGGGATGTCGGCGAGAGCGTGCCCGACGCCCACCCACTGGCGTTGCCCGCGCCGCTTGCGCCCGGCTCGTACAGCCTGCGTATCGGCCTCTACCGCCTCGACGACGGGGGGCGGCTGCCCGCGACGGGTGCGGATGCGGTAGACGGTGGGGCCGTCCGCCTGCCGCTGGAGGTGCGCGCGCCATGAGCCGCACGTCCTCGCTCGACACGTCGGCGCTGCGCAATGGCCGCGCCATTGCCACCCCCAGCGGTGCGGCCTCGGCGGTGGGGCGCGGCGCGGCGCGGGTCGATGTCGCGCGCCTGACGCTGTGGCTGGTGGTCGGGCTGACGCTGCTCGCCTTCGGCCTGCGCGTCTACTGGCTCGACGGCCAGTCGATGTGGAGCGACGAGGGCCTCAGCCTCTATCGGGCCAGTCAATCCCTGGGCGATCTGCTGGCGAATACCATCACCGTCGACGGCGTGGTGACGCGGGACACCACCCCGCCCACCTACTTCCTGCTTCTGGCGGGCTGGCGCGCCGTGGTGGGCGATTCCATCTACGCACTACGCTTTCTCGGCGCTGCCTTCGGCGTGCTGGCCGTCCCGCTCATGTTCGCCCTCGGCAAGCGCCTGTTCTCGCCCCTGGTGGGCGCGCTGGCCGCGCTGCTCATGGCGGTGTCCCCTTTCCATATCTTCTACTCCCAGGAATTGCGCAACTATAGCCTGTTCATGACCCTCAGCCTCGTCTCGGTGTGGTTGACGTGGCGGCTGCGCGGCGTAGCCCGCCACCGCCGCGCCCCCCTCGGCATCGCGTGGCTCGTGGTCACAGCCTTGATGGCCTATACCCACTATTTCGGCCTCTTCATCCTCGCCTTCGAGTTGCTGGCGCTGGCCGTCATGGCGCTGCGCGGGCGCGTAAGCCGCCGCGTGTGGCTGCTGATTGGGCTGGCTGCCCTGCTGGCCTTGCCCCTCATCCCCTTCGGCCTGGCCCAGCTACGGGCCGGACCCCAGTTCGACTTCGAGCGGCTGCCCGTCTCGCGTGTCCTGCACGAGGCCCTGACTGCCTATAGCCTGGGCATGGTCAAAGAAGTCACACTGCCCTGGGCGGAGCTGCTGCCCTATGCCCTGCTCACCCTCCCCGCTGTGGCGCTGTGGGGCCGCTCGCCCCGTACCCGCCCGCCTTTGGTATTCACCCTGGGCTGGCTGATCGTGCCCCTGACGCTGCTGCTTCTCGTCTCCCAGATCACGCCGATCTACAATGGCCCGCGTCACATCCTCTTCGGCCTGCCGCCCTTCCTGATGCTCGTCGCGGCTTCCCTGGGCGGATTGCGCGGCTGGTGGCGGCTGCTCATCCTGCCCGCGCTGGCCCTCGTGCTCTTCCAGCAGGGCCAGCGCATCCACGAGCAGTTCTTCTCTCTGGTCAAGGATGATGTGCGCGGCGCGGCGGCATTCATCAGCCAGCGCGCCGCGCCCGGGGATGTCGTCGTTCTCCACGACGCCCTGATTCAGTTCACCTTCTTGCCCTACTATCAGGGCGCTGCGCCGGTTGTCAGCCTACCGCGCTACGCCGCCGGCGATATGGCGGCGGCCCAGGCCGAACTGGCGCGGCTCGCGGCGAGCCACGATCGGGTGTGGTTCGTGAGTCAGCCGGCGCCTCGCGACGGCTTCCCCCAGAATGCCCTGCCCGAGTGGGCCAGGCAGAACCTGTTCCAGGCGTCGACGACCGATTTTGGCGACCTGTGGCTCGAATCCCACGTGGACGAGTACCGCGCCGCGCCGCCTATCAGCGACTCGCTGCCGCCCGACGCCACGCCCCTGGCGTCCCGCTGGGAGCCTGGCATCCGCCTCCACGGCTACCAGGCGCAACGTGAGACCAGCCTGGGCGAGCCGCTAGAGATGACGTTATACTGGTCAGCGGACACGCCCCAGACCGTCGAGCCGCGCCTGACAGTAGCCCTCGTCGATGCGGAGGGCCGCGAGTGGTGGGCCGCCGACCACGGCTTCTACGACGGCCTGCCGGTTCGCCGCTGGCCCACCGCCAAGGTTATTGCCCAGGACTACCGCTTCGACCTGCCGCCGGGCCTGGCGCCGGGTAACTATCAGATACGCCTCCAGCTCCGCGACGAGAACGACGCCGCCCTGACACCCCAGGGCCAGCAGCCCGCGCCCGGCTGGGTGGACGGCCCGGCCCTGTCGCTTGTCCGACCGACGACCCCCGTGTCCCTGCCCGCCGTGGCCGGGCGGGTGGCGACGACCGCTCATTTTGACGGCCTTGATCTGGTGGCTGTGGACGAACCCATCACCCCGGTTCGCCCCGGTCGCATCTGGCAAGGGGTCCTGTACTGGCAGGTGCGCCAGCCCCTCGCCGCCGATGTCGAGGTCAAGGCGCAATTGGTGGATGGGCGCGGCGCAGTCCTGGCCGAGGACATCGTTCCGCCGTCGCGCGCCGACTTCCCCACCTCCGCCTGGCAGGTGGGGGACTTGGTACGCACGCCGATACGGCTGCCAGTGCCGAGCAACGCCAGTGGCGACGACTATCGGCTGCGCGTGGGCCTGGTCGACGGGCGGGGCGCGGCCATCGCCGGATCGGCGGGGTGGTGGCCCGTCCGCCACGATATGCTGGACGTGGCGCGGGCGGAGGTGACGCCGTGGCCGCTCGTGACGCGCGTGCCCGACATGGAGCGCCCGCTGGACGCTGCGTTCGGGCCGATTCGCCTGCGCGGCTATAGCCTGGCAGGCGAGGGCGTGCCGGGTAAGGACCTGGCGCTGACCCTGATCTGGCAGGCGACCGAGCAGCCTACCGAGAACCTCACAGTGTTCGTCCACCTGCTCGACGAGGCCGGCAAGCCGGTCGCCCAATCCGACGGCATTCCCGTCGGCGGCGCGCGTCCCACCGACGGCTGGCGGCCGTCCGAGGTCATCCAGGATGAGCGGCGCGTTCGCCTGCCCACCGCCCTCCCGCCGGGTACGTATGGCCTGGGCGTAGGATTGTACCATGCCGATAGCGGCCAGCGTGTGCCCGTCACCCTCGACGGCCAGCCTCAGCCCAACGACATTCTCACCCTGGACACGACGGTGCGCGTCAAGGCGCGCTGAGCGGCGTGTCGCGTGGAGCCGCGACGCGACTGGGCAACAGGCCTATGCCTCGCGCCCGGCTTGGCGCAACCCTCCGCTTGTGCTATAATGCCGCGTCGAGACAGCAGACGCCAAGGCCCGTCCAGCCAGGCTGAGCGGGCCTTCATTTGTGGAGCCAGACGCGGCTCTGCCTCAGTAGTCGGCGCGAGTCAGCCATGCGAAAGCCTTCGACCTGGATACGCATCCTCGTTAGCGTGATTCTCCTGGCGCTGTTGCTGCGCCAGGCGGGCGCGCAGAACGTGGTCGAGCGACTGCGCCAGATGAACCCGTGGGACTTCGCCATCGCCCTCGGCCTGTATCTGCTGGGCGTCTGGCTGCGCTCATGGCGCTGGCAGGGCCTGCTCGACGCGGTGGGCTACCACGGGCGTCTCGGTCGCCTGACGGAGCTGTACTTCGTCGGGACCTTCTTCAACCAGATTTTGCCCACTGGCATCGGCGGCGACGTAGTGCGCGTCTACGAGACGGCCAAGGACGGTGCGGGCACGGCTAACGCCGCCAGCAGTGTCGTGGTCGACCGCGCCACCGGCCTCATCACCCTGATGGCGATGGCGCTGGTTACCCTGGGGCTGGCGATGATTGTGCGCCCCGGTGTGGTGGACCCAGGCGTAGCGCTGGTCATCCTGCTGGTGTCGGGGGGCGTCATGGCGGGCATGATCGCCATGCTGGAGGCGGACCGGCTGCGGCGCGTCCTGACTCGCATCCCGCTGGTCGGTAAGTGGCTGGCGAGGCCCGGCGCGCGCGCCTTCGCCGAGTCGTTCCAGATGTACAAAGGCCCCGCCCTCAACAAGGCGCTGCTGGTGTCCATCGTGTTCAACGTCCAACTTATCGCCACCAACTACTTCCTCGGGCAGGGCCTCGGCGTCAACGCCTTGATGGACGCGCCTATTCTCTACTACCTGCTCTTCATCCCCATTATCTCTTTTGTGCTGGCCCTACCTATCTCTATCAGCGGCCTGGGGGCGCGCGAGGCGGCCTACGTGGCCTTGTTCGGCAGCGTCGGCGTGCCAAGTGACCAGGCGCTGGCGCTGTCCCTGTCCTTCTACGCCGTCAACCTGATCACGGGGGCTATCGGCGGCGTGCTATACGTCGTGAGCGGCCTGCGCGGCGGCCGCGGCGCGGTGAGCGCGGAGAAATGAGCCACTGCCTCGTTACCGGCGCGGCGGGCTTCATCGGCAGCCACCTGGCTGAGGCGCTGCTGGCCGACGGCCACACCGTCGTCGGGCTGGACTGCTTCACCGACTACTACGCCCGGTCCGTCAAGGAGCAGAACCTGGCGGGCCTGCGCGCCGCACCCGGCTTCACCTTCGTCGAGGCTGATCTGCGGACCGACGACCTCGCCCCCCACTTCGATGGTGTGGATGCCGTGTTCCATCAGGCGGCAATGGCCGGGCTGCTCAAGAGCTGGACGCACTTTGACGCCTACATGACGTGCAACATCCAGGCAACCCAGCGGCTGCTGGAAGCGGCGCGGGCAGCGGGCGTCCGGCACGTCGTCCACGCCTCCACGTCCTCAGTCTACGGGCGCGACGTATCCGGTGATGAGGGCCAGCCGATGTGCCCCGCCTCACCCTACGGCCTGACCAAGCTGGCCGCCGAGCACCTGGTATGGAACTACCGCGACACCTTCGGCGTTCCGGTGACGGTGTTGCGCTACTTCTCCATCTACGGCCCGCGCCAGCGGCCCGATATGGGCATCTACCTGCTCATCGACGCCGTCCTGCACGGCACGCCGATGACCGTCTTCGGCGACGGCGAGCAGACGCGCGGCAATACCTACGTCAGCGACGTGGTGCAGGCCAATCGCCGCGCGTTGGCCCACGGCCCCACGGGCGCGGCGTTCAACATCGGCGGCGGCAGCCTGGTGTCCTGGAATGAGACGATTGCCCTGGTGGAGCGCCTCATCGGCAAGCCGCTGAGGCGCGTGCCTGGCCCAACGCGGCCCGGCGAGCAGCGCCATGCCCTGGCCGATACGACCAGGGCGCGCGAGAAGTTGGATTGGCAGCCCCAGATCGACATCGAAACCGGGCTGCGGGCACAAGTGGAGTGGCAGCGTGGACGATAAGCCCTATCTCTCCATCGTCATCCCTCTCTATAACGAGGTCGAGTCGATTCCTGAGATGTACGCCCAGCTGACGGGCGTGCTGGAGCAGTACGGCCATCCCTACGAGATCATTGTCATCGACGATGGCAGCAAGGACGGCAGCTTCGACCTGCTCAAGCACTATCACGAGGAAGACCCGCGCTTCAAGATCATCCGCTTCCGCCGCAACTTCGGGCAGACGGCGGGCTTCGCGGCGGGCTTCGACCTGGCCCGGGGCGAGTGGGTCGTGACCATGGACGCCGACCTGCAAAATGACCCGGCCGATATCCCGCGCCTGGTGGACAAGGCTGAGAACGAGGGCTACGACATTGTCAGCGGTTGGCGCGTCAATCGTCAGGATACCTACCTGAGCCGCAAGCTGCCCTCGAAGATTGCCAACAACATGATTTCCGAGGTCACCGGCGTCCACCTGCACGATTACGGCTGCTCGCTGAAAGTGTATCATCGCGACGTGGTCAAGAACATCAACCTCTACGGCGAGATGCACCGCTTCATCCCCGCCCTCGCCAGCCGCATCGGCGTGACCGTGGCCGAGGAGCCGGTCAACCATCGGGCGCGGCAGTACGGCAAGTCGAAGTATGGCATCTCGCGCACCGTGCGCGTCTTCCTCGACCTGATGACGGTGCGTTTCCTGCTATCCTTCGATACCCGTCCCATCCACGTCTTCGGCAGCATCGGCCTCGTCACCCTGGGCCTGGGCATGCTCATCGGCCTGTACCTGACCTTCGTGAAGCTGTTCCTCGGCCAGAACATCGGCGACCGCCCGCTGCTGTGGCTGGCGGTGTTGCTGGTCATCGTCGGCATCCAGTTCATCTCGACCGGCCTGCTGGCTGAGGTGCTGGCGCGTACCTACTACGAGGCCCAGGGCAAGACCATCTACGTCATTCGTGAGGTCCTGGCCGACCAGCCGGCGGTCCCGGCGTCCCACGCCTAGGCGGCCGCCCCGGCGGCCACGGCCCCATCGCCCATGGCCTCGTCCCACTCCACCGCTACCCTGACCGACATTGGCCCGCGACGCCGACCGCGTGCGTGGCGCGACCCGGCGCTGGTGGCCCTCGCCGCCCTGGCCGCCCAGGCATGCCTCTTTCTCCCCGTCCCGCTAATCGTCCGTGCTAGCGCTGCGTTGACGCTCATGCTGCTGCCCGGCATCCCGGCGGCGGCCCTCCTGCTGCGCGGCCAGGGTGCGACGTGGGCCGAGCGCGGCGCGCTGGCCCTCGGCATTGGCGTTGCCCTGATGGTTGGCGGCGGTCTCGCCCTCACCTACCTCCCCGGCCCCCTCGACCGCCGCGTCGTCCTGCTGGGGGTGGATGCGCTGTTGGTCGTGTTGCTGGTAGGGTGGGGTTGGCGGGCGACCAGGGACCCAGGATTCAGGACCCCGGACCAAGCGGAAACGTTACAACGCGGCACAACCATTGGCCCTTCGACCTTCGTCGTTGGTCAGGCCTTGCTCGTCGCCGCCCTCCTCGTCACCGCCCTTCTGCGCCTGACCCACCTCGGCTACGCCGAGTTTCAAGGCGACGAAGCGCGCGCCTTGCTTATGGCGAATGGCCTGCAACAGGGCCGCGACGACGTGCTGTGGCTGCACAAGAAAGGCCCCGCCGAGGTCCTGCTGCCGGCCCTGATGGGCGCGGCGGCGGGCGGCATCGACGAGGCGACTGCGCGCCTGCCCTTCGCCGTTGCGGGCGTGGCCGCCGTTCTCGCCCTCGGCGCGCTCGGTTGGCGCATGTTTGGGCCGCCCTTCCAGGACACGCTGATGGGTGTGTGGGGGGGGGCGTTGGCGGCATGGGCGCTCGCCCTCGATGGCTTCTTTGAGGGTTTCGCGCGCATCGTCCAATATCAGAGCCTCGTCGCCCTGCTATCCATCGTGGGTGTGTGGGCTGCCTGGCGCTACTATGCGGACGGTCGCCTGCGCTGGCTCCTCCTGGGCGCGGCCCTCATCGCGGCCGGAACCCTCGGTCACTACGAAGCCGTCTTTGCCCTGGTCCCCCTCGCCTTCCTCTTCGGGCGGCGGTGGTGGCTGGCGCGGGCAGCGCGTGCGGGCAATGAGGGCCGGCACGGGGGCCTGCCCCTACGGGATGGGGTGCTGGCGGCGGGGGTGTTTGCCGCCGTCGCGGCTTTCTTCTACGTGCCCTTTGCCCTGAACCCGCATTTCGCCGAGACCGTCACCTACATCCTCGACCGTCGCATCGGCGCGGGCGGCGACAGCGCGGGACCGCTGCACAACAGCCTGCCCGACTACTTCGCCCGCGCCACCTTCTACAATTCGACGTGGTGGATGCTGTTCATGGTCGTTGGCCTGGTGGCCGTCCTCGGCTGGCTCGGCTGGCGGGCATTCGGTCCTGCGCGCGGTGGCCTGTCTCTCCCCGGCGTTGTTGCCGCCGCGTGGCCGGCCGTGGCCGTGGTGGTCACCGGGCTGGCCGGGAGCGCGCTCCAGATGGGGCGGCTTCACCTGGCCGTGCTGCTCTTTCTGCCCCTGGGCCTGTGGCTGCTGGCGCGCCGCCTGGGCGACGACGTCAAGACCGCCCTGATCTGGTTCCTGCCACCCTTCCTGGTCGCGGGCTTCCTGGTCCAGAAGCCCCACACCCACTTCTATACCATGTGGCCGGGCCTGGCCCTGCTGGTAGCCTTCGGATTGGCGACGTTGTGGGTCGGCCGCGGAACCTGGCGCGGCGGCTGGCTGCGCTGGATGGTCGTCGTGGTCGTCGCCGTCGTTGCCCTCCTGCAAGCCGGCTATCTGTGGACCGTGTTTGTCGAGCACCAGCCGGAGTACAAGCGTGTCTACCCTGTGTCGCGCAGCCCCCTCTACCCCGCCGTCTACGGCAACGACGCGCCGCGTGGCGGCTACTTCGGCTTCCCGTACCGCGCCGGGTGGGGCGTCGTGGCGCGCCTGTTCGAGACCGGCGTTCTCCAGGGAACCTACAACAGCAACGAAGAGCCGCTCATCACCGGCTGGTACACGCGCGGCGCGTCGCGCTGCGCCGCCGACCCGCAGTACTACATCGTCGCGCAGAACGTCCAGGACGAGGAGAGAATCCCCCTGACCCGCATCGAGCGCGACTATCACCTGCTCGGCGTGGTCGACGCAGACGGCGTCGCCAAGCTGCGCATCTATAGCCGCGACCCGGTCGATGCGGTGCGCAGGTTTACGCTGGCCGACAGCGTGCGCCTCAACCCCACGGGCACGCAGGGCTTCCCCATCGGCCAGGCCCTCGACGTGCCCGCGCCCCAGGTGACCACCGATGCCGCCTTCGGCCCGGCGCGTCTGCTCGGCTACGAGATCGACCGCCGCAGCGTCAAGCCCGGCGAGAGCGTCGCTATCACCCTGTTCTGGGAAGCGACGGCCCGCCCGCCCACCAACTGGTCTGTGTTCGTCCACGTCTCCGATGATACCCTGCGCGGCCAGTCCGACGGCTATCCAGCCTGTGGCGCGCGGCCCACCTCCACCTGGCGGCGGGGCGACCTCATTGTTGATAGCCATAGCGTGCGCATCGACCCGGCCACGCCACCCGGCCAGTACCCCCTGCGTGTCGGTCTCTACGACAGCGGCAGCGGCCAGCGCGTGCCCGCCAGCGGCGCGGACACGGCGGGCGACCATGCCACGCTGGGTACGATTACGGTGCGGCCATGAAGACCCGCTGGCTCGACCTGCTGGCCGGAGTGGTTATCGTCGCCGCCCTGACGCTGCGCCTGCTGGGCCTGAACCAGTTCATTGCCGCCGACGAGCTGCGTTGGGTGTGCCGCGCCCTCAACTTCGGCCAGGCGCTGGCGACGGGCGCGCTCGCCAACACCTTCCAGACCGGCCACCCTGGCGTCCTGACCATGTGGGCGGGCAGCCTGACCGTGCCCGCTGCGACGGCCCCCGCGGCCCTGGCGACATGCGCCGCCACCGACGCGGCGACCGCGCCGTCAGCGGTGGGCGCGTCGGAACTGGCCGGGCTGGCCGACGTGCTGTGGCGGATGCGGGTTGGGATCGCGCTACTGAACACGGCCCTCCTCGCCGCCAGCTACCTGCTGGTGCGGCGCGTGCTGGGTCCGTTGGCCGCCCTGTTCGGCCTCATCCTGCTGGCCTTCGACCCCTTCTTCCTCGCCCACTCGCGAGTCTTGCACCTGGACGCCCTCCTCAGTGGCCTGCTCCTCGTGAGCGTGCTGGCCCTGCTGGCGGCCTTCTTGCCTTCGGCCCGGCGGCCGGCGCACGAGACGCCCCGCCCGCCTTCGACTCTCTTCCTCATTCTGTCCGGCGCGGTTGCCGGTGTCGCCCTGACGCAGAAGGTCGCCGCCGTGTTCGTGCTGCCCTGGGCGGCCCTCGCGCTGGCCTGGCTAACCTGGCGGAGTCTCGACCCCGCCCATCGCGACCTCGGCGCGTGGCTGCGCGCCCTGCTGCGCCACGGCCTGGTCTGGGCTGTCGCCTTCATCGTTGCCATTTTCGTCGTCTGGCCCGCCGCGTGGGCCGCCCCCGCCGCCACGATGCGCGGCGTCATCGACAAGGCGGCCAGCGAGGGCGGCAGCCCGCACCAGGCGGGCCAGTTCATCGACGAGGAGATCGTCGACGATCCCGGCGCGTTCATGTATGTCCTGGCGCTGCTATTCCGCGCCTCACCGTGGCTTTTCGTCGGCGTACCCCTGGGCGCGTGGGCAGGCTGGCGCGCCAGACGCGGCTCCAATGCCCGCGTCGCCGTCGGCGGCCTGCTCGCCTTCGCGCTACTGTTTGCCGCGCTCATCGCCTTCAGCCCCAAGAAGTTCGACCGCTACCTGCTACCGATCTTCCCACCCCTCGACCTTGTGGCAGGCGTGGGCCTGGCGGCTGTGGCCTCTTTCCGCGTTCGTCCGCGTTCGTCCGCGTCCAGTTCCGAAAAAGGCAGGCACATAGGCCTGCCCCTACAGGAGGCGCTCGCCCTGGCCCTGGTCGCCGCCGTCCAGCTGGCTCTGGTGCTGCCCTACGCGCCTTACTACCTCACCTACTACAACCCGCTGCTGGGTGGTGGGCCGGCTGCGACGCGCTGGCTGCTCGTCGGCTGGGGCGAGGGCTACGACCAGGCCGCCCGCTTCCTGAACCAGCGGCCGACCGCGCAGCGTCAGACGGCGGTGCGCGGCGTTTCCCAGTTCGCGCCGCTGTACATCGGCGAGACGCGCAGCGCGCCCGGCTACCGCCCCTACCAGACGCGCTTCGTCGTCCTCTACCTCAACGAGATTCAGCGGCGGCGTAACGAGGGACTGATTCAGCGTTACTACGACAACCCGGACGCGAAACTGCTGCACGTCGTCACCCTGAATGGCATCGACTACGCCTGGGTCTACGAAAACACGACGGCCAACGCGCCCCTGGCCGTCATCGAGGCCGAGCGCCGCCCCGGCGATGCCTTCGTCGTCAACGGCGACTCCCTCGCCGCCGACCGCCTGCCGCCGGACGTGCCCCAGGCCAGGATTTACGGCCACTTTCGGGCCGCTGAGATGGCCGAGGCCCTGGCCGCGCTGCCGCCGTCGCAGCGGTTGTGGTATCTGCGCTACCGGGCCGCCGACCCCGGCGTGGCGTTGGACGCTCTCCGCGAACACGCTATACTTGACGGCGAAGTGCGCCAGTTCCCCGACGTGGAGGTGTGGCGATTCCGCGCCGCACCTCCCGCCGCCCGCGTCGCCCGCGCCGACTTCGGCCCGCTACGCCTGGTCGGCTGGGGCGTGGAGGAGCCAGCGGCGACAGCGGGGACCCCCATCGGCGTCGCCCTGGCGTGGCAACCGACCGCGCCGGTGACAGACGACGCAGTGGCCGAGGTCGAGGTCGTGGACGCGGAGGGGCGCGTGGTGGCGCGTACTGAGAAGCCTGCGCGCGACGCGGCGCTGCGGCCCGCGAGCCAGTGGGCAGTGGGCGAGCGCGTCGAAACCCTCGTACCGCTGACCATCCCGCCGGGCACGCCGCCGGGCGAATACACCCTGCGCGCGGGCGTCAAGGGCGCGGCGCCAGCGGCTGCCCTCGGAACCATGAGGGTAGCGCGCAATGGGGCGACCAGCGAAATCGAGATACCCACGCGCCTGGACGCGCCGGCCGGGCCAGGGTTGCGCCTGGCGGGCCACGGCCTGCCGCCCGCGGCCGAGGCCGGGACAACCCTGGCTGTGCCGCTGGTGTGGCGCGCCGATGGCCCCGTGAGCGCGGCGAGCGCAGACCTGGCGCTGCGCGACGCGGCGGGCCACCTGGGGCCGACCACGAGCGCGCCGCTGCTGGGTGTACCGCTGAGCCAGTGGCAGGCGGGCGACGTGTTCCGCGCTACCCGCGCCGTGACTCTACCCGCTGACGCTGCGACCGGCCCCGCACAGGTCGAGGTGCTGCCCAGGGACGCGGCTGGCGGCGCGCTGCTCGATACGCCCATTGTGCTGGGGCCGCTGTGGCTCCAGGGGCAGCCCCTGGCCGCGCCGCCGCGCGCGCCGGGCCAGCCGACGGCCTACCGCGTCGCGGACGCTGCGACGCTGCT
This sequence comes from Anaerolineae bacterium, assembly GCA_034431435.1. Taxonomy (GTDB): domain Bacteria; phylum Chloroflexota; class Anaerolineae; order Epilineales; family JAHCIE01; genus JAHCIE01. The sequence continues at coordinate 49,034 of DAOUDG010000084.1, forward strand.
GGGCTATGACGCGGCCCAGGTCGCGCCGGGCGCGCCGCTGGACCTGACCTTGACCTGGCGAGCCGACCGCGCCGCACCGACCGACTACACGGTGTTCGTGCATCTCCTGGCCCCCGACGGTCGCATCCTTAGCCAGATTGACCGCACGCCGGGCCTGAGTCAGTATGCGACGAGCCAGTGGCAGGCGGGCGAGGTGGTGGTGGACCCGTACCGGCTGGACGTGCCGCCAGACACACCGCCGGGCCGCTATCAGGTCGCCGTCGGCTGGTACACACCGGCTGGCCGCGCCGAGGCGCGGGACGCGGCGGGGCAGCGGCTGGCGGAGGATCGCATTCTGCTCGACGTGGACGTGAGATAGCATGACGACTCAGACGACCTCGGCCGGTCGCCAGGGGGATGCGGTCATCACCGCGCCGCCCGCTGCCGCGCCGCGCCCGTCCCTGCTGGACCGCCTGGGCGCGCTCCTCACCCAGCGCACTGACCTGGTGGCTCTGGCCGTGCTGCTCGTCGCCCTGGCGGGCTACCTGTACAATCTCGGTGGCTGGCTCATCACCGACGACGAAGGCTCGTACTTCTATCAGACCTGGCGCGTCAGCCTCGGCGAGATCCCCTACCGCGATTTCCTCACCCCGCAACTGCCGCTGTTCATGGGCATCGGCGGCCTGGCGCAGCGCATCTTCGGCCCCGCGCCCGTCCCGCTACGCATCCTGAGTGTGCTGGCCGTCATGGTCGCCGCCTGGGCGCTGTACCGCGTCCTCCGCCGCTACATGACGCCGCTCCTGGCCCTGGTCGGCATGACAGCCTTCCTCGCCTTCCCCGATGTCTACGCCGTGGGCCGCGTCTTCCGCTCCGAACCCTACATGCTCATGTTCCTGGGCCTGGGGATGTGGGCTGTCGTCGCGGCCGAGGAACGCCGTCGCTGGGGCTGGTGGCTCCTCGCGGGCGCGCTGTTCGGGCTGGCCATCCTCATCAAGCTGTTCGCCGCCCTGGCCTTCGGCGGTCTCCTGCTATACGTCCTGTCGCCGTGGCGCGGCCGCACCGACGCGCTGGCCCTGGCCGGGATCGAGGGACGGCGTAGCGCGCCGCGCCCCCCGACCTGGGACTGGGGTGGGCTGCGCGCCCGCGTGCCAGAAGCCCTGGCCCTGGTCGTGCCTGCTGCCCTCGTGGCGGGCGGTGTCCTGCTCGCCTTTCTGGTGGTCGTACCGGAAACCTACACCGCCATCTTCGGCCACCAGCTGATGCAGGGCAGCCACCTGTCGCGCCTCGACGTTTTCTGGAAGGGGCTGGAATTCTACCGCGTCTACTTTGGTCAGTACGCCCCTATCCTGGTGTTCGCCCTGCCCATGGCCATCGTTGTGTGGCGGCGTGGCGGGCGCTGGACGTTGCTGGCCTGGCAACTGCCGACGGTCGTCGCTTTCGTCCTGCTGTCGCGTGAGCTATGGGCGCGGCATCTGGTGTACCTTGCCCCCGCGATGGCGGGCCTGTTCGCTGCGAGCATCGAGCCGATGCTCACCTGGCCGCGGCGTGGCTTCCTCTTGTTGGCCCTCATCGGCGCGGTTCTCCTGCCCTGGCTGTTCAACGATAGCGTGCAGGCCCACTACAGCGAGACAGGCACGTGGCGTGTGGCCGACTTCATGGCCGCCGAGGCCGGGCCGTCCGGCTCCTTCCTATCCGACTACCCCGAGCTGAACTTTTACGCCCAACTGCCCACTGGCTACACGGGCGCGTCCCTGTCCCACGGCGCGGCGTCGAGCGGCCAGATCAGCGGCGCGGCGTTGTTGCGCGAGCTGGACGCGATGGGCGGCAATAACATCGTCGTCGACATCTCCGAGTTCGGCCAGCTGCGGTTCCTGCGCGACCGCCGGGCCTTTCAGGCTGCCGTCGATGCGGGGTTCACGCCCATCGGCTTCTTCAACCGCGCCCAGCAACAGTTGCAGGTCTATCGCCGCAACGGCGTTCCCCCGCCGGGGCCGGAGCTGAACTTCGGCCATCAGCTGACCTTCTTCTCTGGCGGACCCGCTGCGGACAACGTCGCCAGCGGCGGGAGCGTGCCCGTCCACCTGCGCTTCGGCGTGCGCGCCCCCGCCCCCGCCGACCGCGAGCGCACCCCTTTGAGCGAGAACTACGTCGCCTTCATCCACCTGCAAGATGCGGAAGGCAACATCTGGGGCAGCGACGACGGCGCGCTCACCAACGCCCTCAAGAAGCAGACCGCCCAGTGGCAGGCGGGCGAACTCAACGTCGACCGCTTCAATCTGCGTGTCCGCCCCGGCACGCCGCCGGGCGAATACGACGTCGTCATGGGCGTGTATCGCCTGAGCGACGGGGCGCGGCTGGACATCCTGAATGCCCAGGGCAACCCGATCGGCACCGAGCACAGGCTGGGGCAACTAACCGTTACCCCACCGTCGCGTCGTCCTGCCACGGGTGACCTGGGTCTGGCGACCACCCTCAATGCCGATCTCGGCCCCGCGCGGCTTGTCGGCTACGGGGTTGACCGCGCGGCGGTGGACGCCGGCGACAGCCTGCGGGCGGAGCTTGGCTGGCAGGGCGAGCAGCCCGTGGACGGTCTGGTCGCCTTGAGCCTGGCCGCTGAGGCCGGTGAGGTGAGTCGCCAGACCTTCCCCCTCCAGATGGCGGCGGGCGATGTGGCCCTCGGCCAGTACAATGTGCCCATCGACGCCGATGTACCCGGCGGCGAGTACCGCCTGCGGGCGCGGCTCGTCGCCCCCGACGGTGCGCCCCTCGGTGAGTCGGTGGACCTGGCCCCGCTGAGCGTCAAGCCGGTCGCCGCCAGCTTCGAGAAGCCGCCCATCAGCCACCCGCTGCGCGTCGATCTCGGCGAGCGGGTGGACCTGGCGGGCTACGACCTGGCCGCCGATCGCATCGCGCCCGGCGATACCATTGACCTCACCCTGTACTGGCATCCTCAAGGCCGCCTGACCCAGAGTCTCAAGGTCTTCGCCCACCTGGTCGGCCCCGACGGCAAGATTCTCGCCCAGCGCGACAGCATCCCCGTCGAGGGCGCGCGCCCGACCACCGGCTGGCGGCCGGGCGAGTACATCGCCGACCCTATCCGCATCGCCGTGCCGCGCACGGCTGCCCCCGGCCGATACGAGTTGCGCGTCGGCCTGTACGACCCCATCACCGACGAGCGACTGCCGGCCAGCGTGGACGGCGCGGCCCAGCCCAACGGTCAGGCCATCCTTACGGAGATCACCGTTGGTTGAGCATGGTGGCCGACGCCTCGCCTGGCTGCTCGCCGCTATCGTTGTTGTCGCCGCCGTACTGCGCCTGGCGGGGTTGAGCCACTTCCCGCCCGGCCTATCCGTCGATGAAGCCTACAACCTCATCGACGCCCGCCGCATCCTGGCGGGCGACCGTCCCCTCTTCCTGCCCGACAATGCCGGCCGCGAGGCCCTCTACTCCTACTGGCAGGCGGCCGTCATTGGGCTGTTCGGCGCGACACCCTTCGCCCTGCGCCTGGCGTCGGCCCTCATCGGCGTCGTCACCGTCCCCGTCAGCTACTGGTGTCTCCGCGCTCTGCCCTGGCGTTACGCCCGCCTGACGGCCCTCGTCGCCGCCGCGTTGCTGGCCGTCCTGTTCTGGCACGTCGTTTTCAGCCGCTTCGGCATCCGCGCTATCAGCCTGCCCCTCGTCACCGCGCTGCTATTCGGCTGGCTGTGGCGCGGCATGGCCCGCGACCAGGTGAGCCTGTACGCCCTGACGGGCGTGGCCCTCGGCGTCGCCCTCTACACCGGTACAGCGGCGCGCGTGCTGCCCCTCGCGGTCATCACCATGTGCCTCTGGTTGGCGTGGGCCGACCGACCGCGCGCCCGTTTGTATCTGCGCGGTCTCGCCCTCGTCCTGGCTGTGGCGGCGCTGGTTGTGGTACCCCTGGCCGCCTACTTCGCCCAGCATCCCAACCAGTTCACCACCCATCTGGGTGAGGTCGCCATTGGCCCAGGCGAAACCCTCACCAACCTGGCCCGTGTCCTGGCGATGTTCAACCTCCAGGGTGACATCGCCTGGTGGCGCAACCTGGCCGGGCGACCGGCCTTTGACCCCCTGGTAGGCGTCCTGTTCCTGGTGGGGGTCGCCCTGGTGGTGCGCGAGGGTTGGCGGGAGCGAACACAGGCCACAAGCCAGGGAGAGCAACGGTCGACGGCCACCTTGAGCGGGTCAACGGTAGCCGCTGTCTTCACCCTCACCTGGCTCGGCGCCATGCTCCTGCCCACCGTTGCCGCCGACAACGCGCCCAACTTCTCGCGGGCCATTGGCATCCTGCCCGTCGCGCTGGTCTTCCCGGCCCGCGCCCTGGTTCTGGGCTGGGCGTGGCTCCGGCCCCGCCGGCCGCGCCTGGCGACGCCCTTGCTGGTTGGCGTGCTGCTGGTCAGCCTGGCCTGGACGACGTGGGACTACTTCGCCATCTTCGCCAGCCGCCCTGAGACCTACTACGCCTATGACGCCGATAAGGTCGCAGCGGGGCGTTTCCTGCGCGCCGAGGCTGCCGAGCGAGCCATCTTCGCCGCCCCCCTCCTGGCAACCCACGCCACGGTGCGCGCCGTGACCGACGGCGTGGACGTGCGGCGCTTCGACCCAGCGCGCGGCCTGGTCCTGCCCGACGGCGCGGCGACCTACGCCACCTGGGCGCAGCCGGCGAGGTCGGGCGACACTTCGCCGCCCTTTGGCCTTGAGCGCCTGGCGGCCAGCCGCGAGACCGTCGCCGACGACCAGGGCCGCCCGCTGCTCACCGTGTATCGGCTGGGCCGTACTGAGCCGAACGACGTGCGCGCCGCACTGGGGCTGCGGCCTGGGCAGGCGCGCTTCGGCAACCGCATCGGCCTCAGCGGTGTGGCCCTGACACCCGGCGACGCGGCCCACGGCCCCAGGGCGACCCTGATGTGGACAGCCCTGGCCCCCCTCGACCGCAACCTGACGGTGTTCACCCACTTCGTGGACGCCAGCGGGCGGACGGTGGCCCAGGCCGACGGCGAGCCGTTGGGCGCGACGTACCCCACGAGCGAGTGGCGAGTCGGCGACCGGGTGATCGAGGAGCGCGGCGTCGCGCCCCTGCCGCCGGGGGTGTACCGCGTGCGCGTCGGCTGGTACGACCGCGCCACGGGCGAGCGGCTGCCGCTGCCGGGCAGCGCGGACAACACCTTCGACGCGGGGACCGTCGAGGTGCGGCCGTGAGTGGCACGGTCGGCGCAGACCTGCAACCTCTGGTCGCCTCGCCCTCGTCGGCCAGGCGTCTGGGCGCGGGGCTGCGCGCCGCCTGGCCGCTGCTGCTGGTCGTTGGGCTATACGCCGCGTGGGCGATGACCCATGTGGGGGCCTATGGCTTCTCCAACGACGAGGGCATGCCGCTGATGTGGGCGCGGCTCATGCGCGACGGCTATGGCCTGTACACGGACATCTGGAGCGACCACCCGCCCGCCCTCCAGTGGCTCATGGTGGGCATCTTCAGCGTGTGGGGCGAGACACCCGTCGCGGTGCAGATTGGGCGGTCTGTCCTGGTGGCGCTCTCCAGCCTGGGCATGCTAGCCGTGGGCGGCGTGGCGTGGCTGGCGGCGGGCAGCCGCTGGGCGGGCCTGGCCGCCGTCGTGACGCTGGCCCTGTCGCCTCTCTTCAACTGGTTTGGGCGCGCCCTGATGCCCGACATCCCGGCGGCCAGTCTTGTCGCCGTGGCGCTGCTGACCGCGCTGCGGGCACGGGGGCGAATCCCCTGGGCGGTGGCGGCTGGCCTCCTGTACGCCGCGAGTCTGGTGGTCAAGCTCATCGCGCTGCCCCTCGCCCCGGTGGTCTTGCTCGGCCTGCTGTGGGGCCGCCCGCTGCGCCGCGAGGGGCCGCGCCTGCTCGCAGCCTGGCTGGCGGGCGCGGCGGTGGTCGCGCTGTTGACCCTGGCCCTGATTGACGTGCCCGCCGCCTTCGCCAATATCATTGGCACCGTGGCCGGTGCGCGCGCCGCCGACACGTGGGACGGCGGGCAGCTGGTGGCCCGCTGGCAGGAGTTTGCGCTGGCGGGCCACCAGGGACTGCTGACCCTGGCCCTGGTGGGGGCGGCCGCCTGCCTTCACCGCCGCACCGCCGCCGCCGTGTCGCTGCTGGCCTGGCTGACTCTCATGGCCCTCGCGCTGGCGCTGCACCATCCGCTGTACGAGCATCACCTGTCCCTGATCGTGTTCGCCCTGGCGGGTGTAGCCGGGGTGGGGTTTGCCCAGCTCTGGCAGCCCGGCGCCTGGCGACTCGCGGCCGGGCTGGCGTTGGCCGTCTACGTCGTGACCCTGCCCGGCGCGGTGCGCGACGGCTTCGTCCCGGCCACCGACGGCGACGCCGCCAACTGGCGCATGGCGGCCGACCTTCAGGCGCTGACTCGTCCCGACGACTGGACCCTCTCCGACAGCACGCTGCTCGCCTTCCGCGCCGGGCTACGCATCCCACCGCCGCTGATCATTAGCGGCAAGCGGCTGGAGTCGGAACTGCTGCCTGATAGCGCGCTGCTGCGGGGCATGGCCGAGTGGCAGCCGCCGAGCGTCCTCTTCGTCCGGTCCGGGGAAGCCGTGACACCTTTCCTGGCCTGGGTAGACCACACCTATCGCCTGGCTCGCCGCTACAGCGCGTCGCGCCGCATCTGGGCGGCGGAGGCGGGCGGCCCGCGCATCGAACTGGCCGCCACGCCCCTGGCCGACGGTATCGCCTTCGAGGGCTACAGCCTGGCCCAGCCCCGTCTTGGCGCGGGCCAGCCGCTACGCCTCGGCCTGTTCTGGTCGTCGCCGCGATCGCTCGCCAATGACCGCGTCCGGGTGCGCCTGCTGGCCGCCGATGGCCGGACGCTGGCGGAGGGCGAAGGCGCACCGAGCGAGGGCGCGTCGCCGGGTAGCCCCTCCCGGCCCGGCGACTGGACGCTGGCTACGAGCGAACTCACCATCCCCGCCGACGCGCCCCCAGGCCAGGCCGACCTGGAGGTAACGCTCATCGATGGCGCAACGGGGCAGCCCGTGGGCAGCCCGCTGCGACTGAGCAACGCGGTCGAGATTGAATAGGAGTCAGGGTTTGGCGGCGGGGGCCGTGTAGGCGGCGAAGCCGTCGCCGCGCAGGCCGGTCGGCGTGAGGGTGGCGCTCGCGCCGAGGTTGGTGGCCGTAGCGTCGGCCAGGACGAGGAACAGCGGCGCTTCGGCGTTACGCAGATACCAGTTGATCGTGTCAGGCCGCGCCGTCTGATTGGGTGTCCCCTGGGTCGTCATCAGGAACTCCATCGCCCGCACCGGGTCGCCGCCCCCGCCCAGCTTGATGGGGCGCATCTCGCGGTCCAGCAGGACCACCGCCCCCTGCTCGGCCGCCGCGACGTGAGCCGCCTCGGCCACCTGGAGCATGGCCGCGTTGGTCAGGCCGTAGGCCGCGCTGTCGCGGTAGAACTGACCCAGTGCGACGAGAGGCGCGGCAACCAGGACGGCGGTCGTGACGGCCAGCGCCAGCCGCCCCGCCGTCGCCCACTGCGCCCACAGCGCGCCCGCCGCCAGGCCAAGCGCCAGGTAGACGGGCGGCAGCAGGAAGGCGATGTAGCGGGTGTCGTGGAGCGCGGTGAAGGAGTGACTGACCAGGGGCAAGAGGAGCCACGCCGACGCCACCAGCAGCGGCAGCAGCGCCGTGTCACGCCGCCGCGCCGCCCACACCAGCGCGGCGACGGCCAGCGCCCCATAGACCGCAACCCAGGGCGTCACCGTCAGCGGCAGACTCCCGTCGGCCTGAATCGTGTACGACCCCGCCAGCATGCGCGCCAGTTGCAGCGCCATCTGCCCCATGCGGCCCAGATACTCGCCCACGCTTGCCGGCAGGCTGTACGCATTCTGCGGGTTGAGGGCCGCATCCACCGCCTCGCCTGATCCCAGCGCGTTCGCCACGATCATATTGGCGCAGCCGAGCAGGAAGGCCGCCGCTGCCAGCCACGGCCAGCGGGTGCGCAGCCAGCCGCGCCCCGTCGGCTGCCAGACGATCCACGCCACCGCCCCCGGCAGGAGCGTCACCACCGATGGGTGCGTTTGCAGCGCCAGCCCCCACAGGAAGCCTGCCCCCACCAGCCACCCGCCTCGCCGGTCCACCACGGCGAACCACGTCGCCGCCAACGCCGCCGTGACGAACAGCGGTGTCAGCCCGTTCGACCACGCAATGTGACTATTGACGATGATGAGGGGGAACGACGACGCCGTCAGCAGCCCGGCGACGAGGGAGGCGACGACCGACCGACGACCGACCACGGGAAGCGGGGCAGGCCTGTCGGTGGTCCGTCCCGCCATGCCCCACGCCACCCATGCCACCAGCGCGGCCAGGAGTGCGCCCGCGACCGCGTTCAGGGCGCGCGGGAGGATCGTGTGCGGGCCGAGGGTTGTGAACAGCCCGGCCAGCAGGTAGGGATGGACAATGCCGTAGTAGGGATCGACGTGGGTCAGGGGCAAGATTTCGCCCTGGGCGATGCGCCATGCCCACTTGATCTCGGCCGTCTCGTCGGTCAGGCGCGGCACGAGCATCAGGTACGGCCAACGCAGGGCGAGGGCCAACAGCCCGACGCCGCCCACGCTGAGGAGCCGTAGCGCGTTCTCGCTCAGGCGCGGGCTGACACTGGCTGCCTGGCGGCTCGATTCCTGGCTGAGCTGCGACACAGGACTCAGCTATCCAGAACGACCCGCGGCATCTCGCCGCGCATGTGGTCGAAGCTCGCGCTGTCCAGCGCCTGCCACTCGGCCTCGGCGGCCAGGATGCGTTCGCGCAGCGCCGGGTCGCGGCGATGCTCGGAAACGGCCGCCAGCTGGTTGACGAGGCCCAGCCCCACGTAGCGCATGCTACCAACGGCGCGGTCCAGCTCATCACGCCAGTCGGGCGGGAGGTCGGGCAGGGCCGCGATGCGGGCGGCCATCGCCTGGTAAGCCGCCTCGACGCGCTGCCGCTGTCGCTCGAAATCGTCTGGCGTACGGAACAGGTGTTGCAGGCCCGCGTAGGCCTCGCGGGTCGACTCCACGGTCTTCAGCATACGGCTGTGGTGGGCGAGGTACGCCCCGTCGTAGTAATAGAGGGCGCGCATGAAGTCAGGCGTGCTCTTGTAGAAAGCAAAGGCGGCTTCCCGCGCCGTGGCCGGATAGGTCTCGGCGATGAACTGGCGCAAGGCCTCGTCGGCCGACAGGTGCGGCTGACGCGCCAGGGCCAGCCCCACCCGCAGGTTGACCAGCCCCGCCCAGGGCCGCTCGAAGAGGGGGTACTGGGCGCTGTTCCAGTTCATGCGGATAGCGTACTGACGTATGCCGCGCGCCGCGCAGGTGGCAAACTGGGAGGCCCAGATGTCGCCCATATAGCAGGGGAGGATATTGTGCCCCGTGTACTCACCCCAGGCGTCGAACTCAATGATCTGGCGCGCCGGGTCGCCCGCGCCCACCAGAGCGTCGTCGAAAGGCGCGTCGAGCATGAAGTCGCCCCGCGTGCTCTTGAGCGACAGGGTGACGTTGGGGGGTAGCGATGCCGTCATGTGGCGTGGGTCGTAGGCGTCCATGCCGGCCAGAAACTGCCACGTGCGCAACTGGGCCTCGCGCGCGCCAACAGCGTGCGCCGTCTCGTCGGTCAACTGGTTGATGCGCGCCACCGGGTCGAGATGCTGGCAGTACGGGCACTGGCAGTCGAGAATGGTGACATCCGACTCGTCCGCGGTGACTTGCAGCCCGTCGAGATCCGGAAACATCTGGCAGAACGTCTCGACCTTGCCGCGATAGATGCGCCAGGTGTCCTCGCGGCCGGGACAGATAGGCGTGCCGGTCGCCCCCTGAAGGCGGTCCCCAACTACGTCGTAGAGGGCGTCAGGAGCCTCGAACTGGTTGGTGTGGAACAGCAGACGCACCTGGCGCGCGTTGGCGTAGCGGATGGCCTCCGCCAGGCACGCCCGCAGGCCCTCGGCGTTGCGCCGCGCCTTGTCGCTGACCGGCAAGGCCTGACCGAGATTACCCACCCCCGGCAACTCAAAGTCGTAGGGCAGCATGCCCTCAAAGGTCTGGCCGGCGAAGAGGGCGTATGAGCCGACGCCGAGAGCGGCCGCCTGGTCGATGCCGCGCTTGATGGCGTCGACCTGCTGCCACGATTCCTCGATGCGGCTCTCGACATCGCGTAGATTGTGGTGGTCGACAAGGGTGACGCTCACCGGCCGGTCTGGCTCAGGTGGGGCCGTGACGCGACGCAAAAACGTCACAGCCGAAGAGGCTGCGACGGCGCTCGCGACCACACCGGCTGAGCCGATCAGAAACTGACGGCGCGTAACCTGATGCATAAGCCGAAATGATAGCCTGAAGTCGCATCCCACGCAAACCTGTGGTAAACTTCGCTATTATGCCCTACACTGACATGTTCAGGGGCCGCAACGTCATGGTCACCGGCGGCCTCGGCTTCATCGGCAGCAATCTCGCCCACCGTCTGGTAGAGTTGGGCGCGAACGTGCTCCTGGTCGACTCCCTCCTCCCGGATTACGGCGGTAACCTTTTCAACATCGAGGCCATCCGCGATCACGTTCGCGTCAATATCGCCGATGTGCGCGATGAGCACGGGCTGAGCTACCTCGTCCAGGGTCAGGACTACCTGTTCAACCTGGCGGGCCAGCTTAGCCACATTGACTCGATGCGCGACCCGTACACTGACCTGGACATCAACTGCCGCAGTCAGTTGTCGATTCTTGAGGCGTGCCGCAAGGGCAACCCTGGCATCAAGATCGTCTACGCCTCAACGCGCCAGATCTACGGCCGCCCCAACTATCTGCCCCTTGACGAGGACCATCTGGTGTTCCCGGTCGATGTCAACGGCATCAACAAGTGGGCCGGTGAGCACTACCACCTGCTGTACAACAACACCTACGGCCTGCGCGCCACCGCCCTGCGCATGACGAACACCTACGGCCCCCGTATGCTCGTCAAGCACAACCGCCAGACGGCCCTGGGTTGGCTCATCCGCCTGGCCCTGGACGACCAGGAGATCGAAATCTGGGGCGACGGGACACAGCTACGCGACTACAACTACGTCGACGACGCGGTGGATGCCTTGCTGCGGGCCGCCTACACCGACGAGGCCAACGGTCGTGTCTATAACCTCGGCGCGCCGCACCCCTACAGTATGATCGACGTGGTGGAGACGCTTATCGATGCGGCGGGCACGGGCCGCTATCGCCTCAAGCCTTTCCCGCCCGAACGCGCTCGCATCGACATTGGCGACGTGTACAGCAACTATAAGCGCATCTATTCCGAACTGGGCTGGGAACCCCACGTCGACCTGCGAGCGGGGTTGGCGCGCACCGTAGCCTTCTACCGCGAGTATCGCGAGCACTACTGGTAGCCATGAATCTCGACGAATACGCCCGCATGTACGCCGCCGAGGATAGCCACTGGTGGTACGTCGGCATGCGCGATGCCACTCTGGGCCTGCTGAACGGACACCTGGATAACGCGACCGCCGAGGCCCGCCGCCAGGGCGATAGCCATCGCCCCCGCATCCTCGATGCAGGCTGCGGCACAGGCGGCCTGCTCGTGCACCTGAACGCGCTGGGCTGGACGGCCGGCGTTGACCTGTCTCCCGCCGCCCTGTCCTTTGCTCGCTGCCGCCATCTGCCCCACCTGGCCCAGGCCTCGGTGGAATGCCTGCCCTTTCCCGATGAGACCTACGATCTGGTCACCTGCATGGACGTGCTGTACCACCTTCAGGTCCATGAGGACATGACGGCCCTTGCCGAGTTTCACCGCGTGCTGCGGCCCGGCGGTTGGCTGCTGGTCAAGGTCCCCGCCTACGAGGCCTTGCGGGGCCAGCACGACCATACCGTCCACACTCGCCATCGCTACACCCTGGACGAGTTGCGCGGTAAGCTGGCGGCGGCGGGCTTCGCCGTCGAGCGCGCCACCTACGCCAACACCCTCCTCATGCCCCTGGCCGCCGCCAAGCGCGCCGTCGAGAACGTCATCCCCCTGGCCCCAGAGGGAGCTTCCGACGTGGCGCAGTCCCCCGCCTGGCTCAACCGCATCTTGACCGTCGTGCTGCGTGCGGAGGCGCGGCTGGTGCAGCATGTAGATCTCCCGGCGGGCGTGTCCGCCATCGCGTTGGCCCAACGACGATAGGCCCATGACGCGGCAGTGGGATGAGACGGGGACGCGGCCACGACAGGCGCTGGGGCCTCCGCCCGCGAGCCTGGCCCCGCCGGCGCGCGATGCTACCGCCGCCCCGCCCCGGCTACGTCTGGCGAGCCTGGCCTTCGCCCTCGCCCTGCTCGCCATCCTGGCTGTCGCCGCGAGTCTGCGCCTGCCCGCCCTCGACCGCATCCCGCCCGGCTTCCAGTTCGACGAAGCGTACAACGCCATCGACGCCTGGCGCGTGACGCAAGGCGCGCGCGACCTGTTCTTCCCGGCCAACGGCGGCCGCGAGCCGCTGCTGAGCTACTGGCAGGCCCTGTTCTTCGCTGCCCTCGGTCCCAGCCTGTCGAGCCTGCGCCTGGCGTCAGCCGTCGCCAGCCTCATCACGCTGGCCGTCGTCGCCGTCGCCGTCGCCCGCCTGTTCGCCCATCGACGTGACGCGGCGTGGCTGGGGCTGCTCACCGCCGCCGTAATGACCGTCAGCTACTGGCATCTCCACTTCAGCCGCTACTCCATCCGCGCCATTCTCGTCCCGCTGTTCATGACCCTGGTGTTCTGGATGTATGCCGAGGGGACAGGCCCGCGCGCGCCACGCGTGCTGCCCCTGTTCGCGGCAGGCGCGGCCCTGGCGGGCGCGGTCTACGCTCATCCCACGGGCCGCCTCATTCCCCTGGCCCTGGCCGCTTACAGCCTGTGGCTGGCCCTGATAGACCGTCGCCATGCCTGGGGCTACCTGCTCAGCCTGGGCCTGACAGCAGCGGTGGGCTTTGCCCTATTCCTGCCCCTGGGCGTCTACTTCCTCGACCACCAGTGGCTGTTTTGGGGCCACCCGTCGGACGTGTCCATCTTCGACCCGTCGGTTCACGGCGGCAGCATCCCCGCTGCCCTGGTCGCCCAGACGCTCGCCGTGCTGGGTATGTTCTTCGTCCAGGGCGACACCTCCAACTTCCACAACTTGCCCGGCCGCCCCGTGTTCGATCCCCTCCTGGCCGTGTTCTTCGTCGTCGGCCTGGGGGTGGCGGTGGTGGCCTGCGTCCGAGCGCGCGGCCGCGACCGCTCGCCCTACGCCCTGGCCGCGCTATGGGGCGGGCTGGGCCTGGCCCCGACTCTGTTCAGCGACGCCGCCCCCAACTACTCCCGCGCCATCGGCGCGCTGCCCGTGTTGTGCCTGCTGACCGCGCTGGGGCTACTGACCGCCACGGAGGGGCTGGCGCGGGTCGTGACCGGTCGGGGACGGCCGGGCGACCCCGCCGCTACGGCTTCCAGCCCGCGTGCCGCTCCCTGGCTCGCCTTTGGCCTGCCAGCGCTGGTGCTCCTCGTCAGCGGCGCGTGGACGGCGCGCGACTACTTCCAGGTGTGGAGCCAGCAGCCGGAGCTGTACTACTCTTACGACGCCGACAAGGAGGACGCGGCGCGGTTGATTCAGGGCTGGACGGCCACCGATCGCGTCTACCTGATGCCCCTGTGGGCGACCCAATCCACCATCGACTTCCTGACCCGTGACAATCCGCCCGCCTCGATTGAGATGTCGCGGGGGCTGATTCTACCCGCCGCCGATGGTCGGGACGCGCGCTACATCTTCCCCGCCGCCCAGGAGCGCCGCTCGCGCCTGCTGACGGGCTGGCTCGGCGCCGCCGCCGAGCGTAGCATGCCCCTGGACCGCCAGGGCAACGGCCTGCTCATCGTCTACCGCGTGCCGAGCGCGGCGCGTCCCCAGTTCGTGGGTGAGCGCATTGTCTGGGGCGCTGTCCGCCCTGCTCATGAGCGCGACGATCGCTTCGTCGACGCGCCGCGCCTCGTCGGCTGGCAGGGGGATACGACCCGCGTGCCCGGCGACCGCCTCCAGTACCTGCTGTATTGGCACGCGCCGCAGCCGCTCGATACGGACTTGACGGTGTTTGCCCACCTGGTGGACGCCACCGGCAAGACTGTCCTCCAGGATGACCACCAGCCCCTGTCCACGTCGCACCCGGTCTCGACGTGGCAGCCCAACGAGGTCATCCTCGATTACACCGAGTTCAGCCTGCCCGATACCCTGCCCCCCGGCCAATACACGCTGCGGGTCGGCTGGTACGACCTGGCGACGGGCCAGCGCCGACTTCTCGCATCCGGCGCCGATGAGCTAACCGTGGCTACGTTGGACGTGCGGGAGGCACAGTGAGCGCGATCTGCCATCCCGCACTGCACGAGGGCGGCGCCCCGTGACCACCCGCGCTGCCGTCGGCTCGCCCGCCGTCGCCTCGCGCGTCATGCCCCGCGCCTGGGCGCTATCGCTGGCCGCACCGGGGCTGGTCATCCTGCTCGGCTTCGCCCTGCGTGTCGCCTGGCTCGACCGCCAGAGTCTGTGGAGTGACGAGTACATCACCCTGGTGCGCTCTGGCGCGACACTCGGCGATATGCTGGCGGCCATGCCCGTCGAGCACACGCCTCTATACTTCGTCCTGCTCCACCTGTGGTTTGCCGTGGCGGGCAGTGGCGACTTCGCCTTGCGCTTCCCGTCGGCGGCGTGGGGTACGCTGAGCATCGCCCTGGTCTACGCCCTGGGGCGGCGTGTCTTCGACCCGCGTGTCGGACTCGTCGGTGCGGTCCTGCTCGCCGCCAACCCCTTCCAGGTGTGGTACGCCCAGGACGCCCGCATGTACACCCAACTGGCCGCCCTCGGGCTGGCCGCACTGCTGGCCCTCGACGTGGCGCTGGATCGCCTCGACCGTCGCGGCTCCATCTTGTGGCGCGCGTGGCCCTGGCTCGCCTACGCCATCCTGGGCGCGCTGGCCCTGTACACCCACTACTACGCCGTCATCGCCCTGACAATCGCCGCCGTCTACGCCATCGGTCGGCTGCTGGCGCGGCCGACTGACCGCGCGCGTGGCTGGCGGGCCTTCCTGGCCGCCGAGGTAGGCATCGCCCTGCTGTTCCTCCCCTGGCTGCCACGCGCGGCAGGGCTGCTGAGCTTCCCCGGCTGGCGCGAGCCGGTGGCGACGACGCCCTGGCAGCTGGCGGGTATCTACAGCTTCGGCGAGACTGTCCCGCCCGCCGTCGCCCCCTGGCTCAACCTGCTCGCCGTCGTCCTCCTCGCCATCGGCCTCGCCGCGCTGCTGTGGGGGCGCGGACAATCCCTAATCGCTAATCTTCAATCCCCCGCGACTATTCTGGCTGTCGCCGCCCTGGCTGTTCCTGCCCTCGTCGTCGCCGCGCTGCTGCTGCGCAAGCCCGACTTCCACCCGCGCTACTTCATCGCCGCCACGCCCATCCTCAGCCTGATCATCGCCCAGGGCATCGTGACCCTGGGGCGGCGCGTTCCACTGCTGGGCTGGGGAACGCTGGCCGTCGTGCTGGCGCTGAGCGCGTACAGTCTCAACCTGTGGTATACCGACACCACCTACGCCAAGGCCCACTACAAGGATTACATGCTTGGCATCCTGGCCCAGGCGGGCGACAACGATGCCCTGCTGCTTCAGGGACCGAGCCAGTTCCTCGCTCGCCGCTATGGCAGCGACAACCTTGCCCGCACCGTCAACCTCCAGAGCAGTCGCCTGCGTGACCGCCCGCTGGCCGAGATTCAGCAGGTGGTGGCCGACACCGCCGCCGAATACTCGCCAGTCTGGCTGGCTGTGGAACAGCCCCAGATGCCCGGCGAGGTCAAGGCCTGGCTCGACAGCCACGGCTACCAGCTCGATGTGGACGGCGCGGGCAACATCAGCCTGTGGGCCTACGCCTTCCCCCGCCACATGCCCGCCCCGCGTCCGCCCGCCGATCTCAGCGGCCCCGCGCCCATCGACCTGACCTGGGCGGCGTCACCCACCCCCGCCCATCCCGGCGACATCGTGGCGATGGGCCTTGCGTGGACGCCCACCGCGCCCGTCCCGCCCAACCTCAAAGTCTCGCTTCGTCTGGCCGCGGCCGACGGCCGCCTTGTCTGGCAGCGCGACCGCCTCCCGGTCGATGGCGTCATGCCCAGCGATAGGTGGCAGGTGGGTCAGCCGGTCGCCGACCGCTACGCGGTGCGCCTGCCCGCCGACCTCGCCCCCGGCGAGTACACCTGGCGAGTCATCCTCTACGACGGGGCGAGCCTGGTCGAGCAGCGCGCCGCCACGCTAGGCTCGCTGACGGTGGCGCAGTAGGCCATGTCCACCACCGCGCCACCCCTGACTGCTCGCACCGAGCGCACCGCCGCGCCGACCCGCGCCCTGCCCTGGTCACGCTGGGACGTCCTGGCGCTGCTGACCCTCGCTGCCCTGGTCCTCGTGCTCCTGACCCCGGTCCTGGCGGGTCGAGCCGACTTTCCGGCCGGCGACTTCATCGACCAGTTCTACGCCTTCGCCCGTTTCGCCTCGGCGGAGCTGGCCCACGGCCGCCTGCCCACCTGGAACCCCTACACCTTTAGCGGCACGCCGTTCCTGGCCGACATCCAGTCGGGCGTCTTCTATCCTCCCAATCTGCTGATGCTACTCTATGGTGCGACGCGCGGCGGCAACCTGCCCCTGACCGCCCTGTATGTCCAGGTCGCACTGCACCTGTTCCTGGCGGGCGCGTTTACCTACGCCCTGGCTCGCCGCCGCCTGGGCAACCGCTGGGCGGCTCTCCTGGCCGGCGTCACCTTCGCCCTCGGCGGCTACCTGACCAGTTACCCCCCGCTACAACTCGCTGTCCTCCAGACGGACACCTGGCTGCCGCTGCTCGTCCTCGCCATCGATGCTGCGGTGTTGCGCTGGGGAGAGACTAGGGATGCGCCCATCACCCATCGCCCATCGCTAATCCCTAATCTCCTATCGCTCATCCTCGTCTGGGCGCTCGTCTTCCTACCCGGCCACCCGCAGTCAGCCATGTACGTCGCCTACGCCGCGCTGGCCTGGGCCGTGTACCGCGCCTGGGGCGCCGGTCTCGGCTGGTGGCGCGGGCTGCTGTTGGCGGGCGGGACGGCCCTGGGCGGGCTGGCCCTCGCCGCCGCGCAGTGGCTGCCGAGCCTGGAGTACGCCCGCCTGTCGGTGCGCGCCGCTGCCAGTTACGATCAACTATCCCACGGCTTCCCCTTCCGCGATCTGGTGCAGATAGTTGCGCCCGGCCTGGCCAGCCTGTGGTCGCCACTGTATGTCGGCCTCATCCCGTTGAGCCTCGCGCTATACGCCGCCCTCCACGCCAACCGCCGCGACGACAGCGGCTTCTGGGCGGGGTTGGGGCTGGTCGCGCTGCTGCTGTCCTTCGGCGGCGGCCTGTTCGTCTACCCTGCCTTCTACTGGCTGGTTCCCGGCTTCAACCTGTTCCAATCCCAGGAACGCGCCGCCTTCCTGGTCAGCCTTGCCCTCGCGCTGCTGGCGGGCGCGGGCCTGGCGCGGCTCCTGGCGCGGCGCGGCGGGCAGCCAGACCCTGCCCCTACCGCGTTCGAGGGTGGACGGCCTCGCCCCCTCTCCCCCCTCCGCCTCCCCCCCTCTACGGCGGGCGTGGCGGACATGGGTAGCCTGAGGGTCTTGGCCCTCAGCGTGCTGGTCCTGACAGCCGTCGATTTGCTGCGCGTCGCCATGCCGCTGCTGGCGGGGCCGCCGCTGCCCTCAGACCTGGGCTATCCGACGGCGCTCATCGCCCCGCTGCGGGCAGACGCTGCCCCGTCCCGCGTCGAGAACGAGTATCGCCTGCCGGGTAACTACGGCGTCCTGGCAGGTGTCGAGGACACCTGGGGCGCAAGTCCGCTACGCCTTCAGCGCTATGCGGACTTCTACGCCGCCGTGCCGCCGGACCGCCGTCGCCGCCTGCTCAATGTCGGCCACTTCGTCACCTGGCATACCGACATCCCCGGCATGACCGAGGTCGCCCGCCTGCCCGTCACCAATCCTATCACCGGTGTGGCCGAGACGAGCTACGTCTTGCGCGCGGACCCCGGCCCCCGCGCCTGGCTCAGCTACGCCGCCGAGATGGCCGACGACGCGCCCGCCCTGGCTCGTCTGGCCGAGCCTGCCTTCGACCCGTGGCAGACAACCCTCGTCGCCCCCACCGATGCGGCAGCGCTGCCTGCCCTGGCCGGCGGTGGCCCGCCCGCCGCGCCGCCCGCCTACCACCGCCTGTCGCCCACCCACATCGCCGTCGATGTTGACACGCCCCGCGCTGGCCTGCTCAACCTGTCGGAGGTGTGGTACCCCGGCTGGACCGCGACGGTTGACGGCCAGCCCGCGCCCCTGTTGCGCGCCCACACGACGCTGATGGCCGTGCCGGTCGCGGCGGGCGCCCAGCGTGTCGAGCTGCGCTTCGACCCACCCCTCGTGAAGATCGGCCTCCTGATTAGCGGCGCCGCGCTGCTGCTCATCATCATCGTCGCCCTGTGGGCCGTGTCGCGCTCCGGGATCCGGAGGCGCGCATGAACCTCGACTCCGCCGCGTCGTCGCGCCCCCAACCCATCAACCTTCGATCGTCAACGGTCAACGCGTGGTGGACCGCGCTAGGCCTGACCGCGCTGGCCCTGGTGTGGCGTGTCGTCGACCTGAACCGCTTCGCCACCTGGGACGAGCTATTCTGGAGCCACGCCGCCCTGCGTTTCTGGCGCGCGGTCCAGTCAGGAGCCTGGCCGCGTACCTACGTCATCGGCCAGCCGGGCGTCGTGGAGATGTGGCTGGGCAGTCTGGCGGCGACCGTGCGCGGCTGGCTCGGCGGCGAGGCTGTCTGGGAGGCCAGTCGCGCGGCGGGTCGCCCCCGCTACGACCCCGCGAACCTCCCCATGCTCGGCGCGGTTGCCGACGAGGCGCGCTGGTTCACGCCCATGACAGGCCTGCTGACCGCTCTGGCTGTCGGCGGAACCTACCTGCTGGCGCGGCGGCTGCTGGGCGGGCGGGCCGCCCTGGTGGGCGCGCTGCTCCTCATCGTCAACCCCTTCTACCTGGCCCACTCGCGGGTCGTGGCCCTCGATGCCGTCCTGGCGAGCCTGATGCTGCTCAGCCTTCTGGCCTGGCTGGTCTACCTGCGCGAGGGCCACCTGGCCTTGTTGTTGCTGTCCGGTATCTTTGGCGGGCTGGCCGCCCTCCAGAAGACGACCGGTCTCTTCGTCCTCGGCTATGTTGGCCTGCTGTGCCTGATTCCCATCGCGCGGTCCATCGCTCGCCGCCAGCCGTGGGGGACTGTTGCCAAGGGCGTCGTACCCTTCGTTGGCTGGGTCGTCGTCGCCGCCGCGACGTACGTCGTCGTCTGGCCCGCCATGTGGGTCGCGCCGGTCGCTACCCTCGCCAATCTGGCGGAGACCTTGCGAGCCTACGCCCCCGCCGCCCACGACCCAACCTTCTTCATGGGCGAGGCGACCGTCGCGCCGGGGCCGCTATTCTACCCGCTGGTGGCCGTATTTCGCTCGTCGCCGCTGACGCTGCTTGGCCTGGGGCTGCTGGCGTGGCGGGCCGTGCGCCGCGACCGCGCGCTGCCGTGGCCGACCGTCGGCGCGCTGCTGCTCTACGCCGGTCTCTTCGGCGTTGCCCTGTCGCTGTCGGCCGCCAAGTTCGAGCGCTACCTGCTGCCCGCTCTGCTGCCCCTTGATCTGGCGGCCGGCGTCGGCCTGGCCGCCGTGTTCCTGGGGGCATACACGCGGACCACGGACCACGGACCACGGACCACAAAAGACACCGCGTCTGGCAATCACCCGTCGGGCTTTGGTCCTTCGCCCTTCGTCGGACCCCTCCTCCTCGCTGCCCTCCTCCTCGGCCAGGGTCTGCTCGTTCTCAGCTACCACCCCTACTACCTGGCGTGGTATAATCCTCTCTTCGGCGGGCAGCGCGCCGCCCAACACAGCCTGCCGCTCGGTTGGGGCGAGGGCATGGAGCAGGCCGCCCAGTATCTGGCTGCCCAGCCCGACGCCGAGCGCCTCGTGGTGGCCTCGTGGGGGGCGGTGGGCCTCGCACCGTGGTTTCGCGGGCAGGTGATTCTGCCCGAGCGCCGCGCCCCCTGGCGCGAGGCCGACTATGCCGTGGTGTATGTCACCGACGTGCAGCGCGGCGACGACCTCGTCCAGGCCGTCGCCGGTCGCAACCCGGTCTTCGTCGGCCGCGTCCACGACCTCGACTACGTATGGGTGTATCGTTTGCGTGACTGAGCAACCTCTCTCCCAGACAGCCTCCCCCCGCCTGCGGGGGGACCACGGGGGGGCCGCGACGCCGCTCTGGTGGCTCGCCATCCTGGCCGTGGTCGCGCTGGCGGCGGCGCTGCGCTTCTACCACCTCGACAGCCTGCCCCCCGGCCTCCACTATGACCAGGCCCACGATGTCATCCTGTCCTGGCAGACGCGCCTGGGCGAGATGCGCCCCATCTTCTACACCGGCTTCACCGGCGCCGAGCCGCTGTTCCTGTACTCGACCGCCGCCGTCATGGCCGCCCTCGGCCCCACCGCCCGCGCCCTGCACGTCACCAGCGCGCTCTACGGCCTGCTGACCGTCGTCGTTACCTACTTCACGGCCCGCGAGTTGTTCGGCGGCGTGTCGGCGTGGCGCGGCCGCTGGACCGGCCTGTTGGCGATGGGCTTCCTGGCGACCTCCGGCTGGCATCTGTTGAGCAGCCGCAACGGCTTTCGCGCCATCAGCCTGCCCCTGTTCGAGGCGCTGGCCGTATGGGCCATGTGGGCCGCCTTCCGCAGCGGCCGGCGGGCGTGGTGGCTGGCGGCGGGGGCGGCTCTGGGTGCGACGGCCTACACCTACTCCGCCAGCCGCCTGACCCCCGTCGCCGTTGGGCTGTTCCTGGTGTGGCTTGCCGTCAAAGATTGGCGGCTCGTGCGCGCCAATCTGGGTGGCCTGGCGCTCATGCTGGGGACGGCCCTCCTCGTCTTCGCGCCCCTCGGTCTGTTCTTCGCCCAGAACCCCGACTACCTCTTTGTCCGCGCCGACCAGGCCTGGGTGTTCAGCGACCAGCTCAGCGATGGCGACCCCTCCGCCGCCCTGCGCGACAACGTAACCGCCGTGCTAGGCATGTTCTTCCTCAAGGGCGACCACAACTGGCGTTTCAACATCGCCCCGCGCCCCATCTTCGACGCCTTGATGGCTGCCCTGGCCGGCGTGGGCCTGCTACTGTGCGGCTGGCGGGCTGTCGCGGGCGAGCCAGGCGGGGCCACCGCCCGCGAGCGACGCCCCCTGCCCAGTCAGGCCCCCTACGTCGTCACCCTGCTGTTCATCGCCGTCATGCTTGTGCCGAGCCTGTTGTCCATCGAGGGGCGGCCCAACTCCCTGCGCGCCATCGGCATCCTGCCCTTCCTGGTCTTCTTGCCCGCCGTGGCCGTTGTCGCCGGCCTGGAAGGGCTGCGCCGCTGGTGGTCGCCGCGCCAGGTGAGCGTCGCGGCCGCCCTCGTCGTCGTCGCCCTCATCGGCTACCAGACCATCGCCACCAGCCAGGCCTACTTCGGCTATTGGGCCAACGCCGCCGATACCTACTACCACTACGACACCGACATCGTCGCCATGGCCGACGCCGCCCGCGCCGAGCTGGCCGCCGGACACAGCGTCGTGCTCGCCACCGAGCATTACAAGCATCCCACCCTGGCCTGGGAGGCCCCGGAGACCCTCGCCCAGGCCGCCTGGGTTGACCCCAACGCGGGTATCGTCTACCCAGGCGGCAACCGTGATGTGGTGTATCTGCTGGCGCGCGGCACGCTTCAGCCTACCGCCCGGTTCAACCGTTTCCTGCAGGATCAGGGGGCGACCTTCGAGACCCTGGCGACCGACCCCAGCGGCGCGCCGTCCCTGGTAGCAGCCCGCCTGTCCCGCGCGGCCCTCCCCACCGCCGCACAGTTGGCAGACGACAGCGGCCCGCCGCGCAGCATGGGCGGCGACCTGTGGTTGCTGGGCGGTTCCATGCCGGAGAGTCGCAAGCGCGATGGTCGTCTGCGCGGCGAAGTGGCCTGGCAGGTGCAGCGCGCGACCAGTGAGCCGCGTAGCCTGGCCGTGCGCCTGGTCGATGACCAGGGCGTCGTCTGGGGGCAGAGCGATGTCACGGCCTATCTGAGCGAGCAGTGGCGGCCGGGCGACGGCGGCCTCCAGTTCTTCGACATGCGCCTCGACCCGGCCATGCCCCCCGGCCGCTACACCGTGCAGGCCGCGCTGAGCGACGCCGACCGCCAGCCGCTCCCCATCACCGACGGGACCGGTGCGCCGTTGGGACTGTGGGGTGACGTGGGTACGGTGGTGATGGAGGCCGAGGGCGGCGTGATGCAGGCCGTGGGCCAGGGGACGCCCTTCGGGCCGGGCTTGCAGTCGCTGGGCCTGGACCGTCTCAACGCGACGCTCCCACCGGGCGGCCAGATTGCCGCCGCCGTGACATGGCAGCGGACGGTGGGCGCGCCCGTCGACACCGCGCGCCTGGATTGGCTCGACCAGGTCGGTCGGGTAGCTGCTGAGCAGCCCTTCGCCCTTGCCCCCACGTATCCCCCGGCCCAGTGGCGCGTCGGCGAGGTGCTGCGCCCGCGCTACCGCCTCATCGTGCCGCCGACCCTCGCGCCCGGCGAGTACACCCCGCGCCTCGTCGCCGCCGACGGCGCGACGCTCGACCTGGGCAGGGTGACGGTGGCGGGTGGACCGCGCCGCTTTGAGGTCGGCCCCGTGCAGCGCCCGCGTGACGACCGCCTGGGCGCGAGTCTGGCCCTGGCAGGTTACGACCTGGCAAGCGAGCAGGGAACGGCGGGGCAGCCCGTCGGCGTGACGCTCTACTGGCGCGCGCTGGCTGCGCCGCTGGCCGACAGCACGCGCTTCCTGCATCTGGTGGACGCGGGCGGCGCGCTGCGCGCCCAGACCGACGGGACGCCCGCCAACGGCCAGCGCCCCACCAGCGGCTGGCTCGCCAACGAGGTCGTCACCGATGCCGTCAGCCTCAGCCTGCCGTCAGACCTGCCCGCCGGGCGCTACCGCCTGCTGACCGGCCTGTACGACCCGGCGACGCTGGCCCGCCTACCCGCGCGAGACGCGACGGGGCAACCGTGGCCTGACGATGCGGTTGTGTTGGGGGAGGTGGAAGTGACGCGCTAGCGGCGCAGAATCCAGATCGTCACATTGACCACGATGGTCAGCAGGAGGCTCAGTAGCAGGCAGCCCATGACAGGCGCGAAGATGGTGACCGGCCCGCGTTGCACGACGATGGCCCCCGGCAGGCTGTCCAGGGTGACGCCCAGCCGGGCCAGAGCCAGCGCCCCGACGCCCATGAGGGCCAGAACGCCGCCGCTGACGAGGAGAAACCAACCAATTGACTCGAAATTCAGCGACATCGTGTAACCTTTCGGGCTGATTCTGCGTCAATTGTATAGCCAGCCGCGCGCCATCTACAGCAAGGAAGCCTGACGGGGCGGCGGTCCGTCGCGGCGGCCCAGGTGCTCGTAGGCCAGGCGTGTCGCCACCCGTCCGCGCGGCGTACGGTCCAGGAAGCCGAGTTGTAAGAGATACGGCTCGTACACGTCCATAATCGTATCAGCATCCTCACCCACGGCGGCGGCGATGGTGTCCAGGCCGACCGGGCCACCGTCGAACTTGTCGATGATGGTGATGAGCACGCGGCGGTCGATCTCGTCGAGGCCCAGCGGATCGACGGCCATCAGGTCGAGGGCCAGGCGCGCGACCTCGTGGGTGATGTGGCCGTCGGCGCGCACCTCGGCGTAGTCGCGGACGCGCCGCAACAGGCGATTGGCGATGCGGGGCGTGCCCCGCGCGCGGCGGGCGATTTCCTCCGCGCCGCCGATGTCGATGTTCGTCTTCAGGATGCGCGCGCTGCGTTCGACGATATACATCAGCGTCGGCAGGTCGTAGTAGTCCAGGCGGAACACGGCTCCGAAGCGGTCGCGCAGCGGGTTGCTGAGCATGGCGAAGCGCGTGGTGGCCCCGACGACGGTGAAGCGCGGCAGCTTGAGCCGCACGTTCTTGGCCGTCGGCCCCTTGCCGACCATGATGTCCAGGGCGAAGTCTTCCATCGCGGGATACAGAATCTCCTCGACTACCTTGCCGAGGCGGTGGATCTCATCGATGAACAGAATGTCGCTCTTGCGCAGATTGGTCAGGACCGACGCCAGGTCGCCGGGGCGCTCGATGGCGGGGCCAGACGTGATCTTGATGTTGACACCCATCTCCGTGGCGACGATCTGGCTCAACGAGGTCTTGCCCAGGCCAGGCGGACCGTACAGGAGCAGATGATCGACGGCCTCGCCGCGTTTCTTTGCCGCCTGGATGAGAATCTCTAGATTCTCTTTCACGCGGTCCTGGCCTCGATAGTCGGCGAGGCGCTGCGGGCGCAGGGTGTTATCCAGGCTCTTGTCTTCGGGCTGCGCCTGGGGCGACACGGAACGGTCGATCATGATCTGCATCCTTGGCCGTTTCTAGCACATATGTATTATACCTTCAAGTCTATTTTCTGACAAAGCGGGTAAGGCCGCCCCGAATAAATCATCCCACCTTCAACCCCCAGGACGGGACGACCTGGCAGACGAAAGGGCCGATGTGGCCCAGGAGCAACGCCCATGACCATGAATGGAACGGCAAGCCTGGAACAGGAGCGCGAAGCAACCCTCGCCGAGATCCAGCGCCTGCAGGACTTCGTCGTCGTCGCTCTCGATGAGGCCAGCGACGAGGCCGACCCCGATGTGGCCGAGCGCGAGAAAACCCTGGCTCTGATTCAAAATCTGGAGCGCAAAATCGAAGAGATAGATTACGCCCTGGCGACGGCTCGGAAGGGAAACTACGGCATCTGCGAGGAGTGTGGTCAGCCTATTGACCCCGAGCGGCTGGCCCTGCTACCTGAGACGACGCTGTGCGTCAAGTGCAAGCAGGTGCGCGAGAAGCGCCGCGCCTGGTAAGTCTCATCCACCATACCTGGCAAGAGCCTGGCCCGCAGCGCGGACCAGGCTCTTTGACTCTCTAACGTGCCTCTTTCGCGGGTCCCGTGTATTATTAGAGCGTAATGACTCGCCTCCGGGAGGACACGTGGACGACAGCCTTGTTTTCCCATCGCAACACCCCCTTGTCAAGCACAAGCTGACTCTTTTGCGAGACGCCCGCACCGAGCCGAAGAAGTTTCGTGAGCTGGTGCGCGAGCTGTCCATCCTCCTGGCCTATGAAGCTACCGCCGACCTGGCGCTGCGTGGCATCACCGTTCAGACCCCCCTGGCCCAGACGACTGGCCACCAGCTGGCCGAAAAGATTGGCCTCGTGCCCGTGCTGCGCGCCGGGCTGGGCATGGTGGAGGGTATCTGGGAAATGATGCCCTCGGCCGAGGTGTGGCACATCGGCCTCTACCGCGACGAGCATACCCTCAAACCCGTGACCTACTACAACAAGCTGCCCGTCGAGCCGCGCGTGTCGGTGGTCCTGGTCCTCGACCCCATGCTCGCCACCGGCGGCTCGGCCGTGGCGACGGTTGACATTCTCAAGCAGTGGGGCGCGCGACGCATCAAGTACGTCGGCCTGATCGGTGCGCCGGAGGGCATCACTCGCCTGCGCGCCGCCCACCCCGACGTGCCCATCCATATTGGCGTCATCGACGAGCGCCTCAGCCGCGAGGGCGACCCCTGGCCGGCCGGCTACATCATGCCCGGCCTGGGCGACGCGGGCGACCGCCAGTTCGGAACCGGCTGAGCCATGCTGGCCCCCGCTGCCGCCCTCATCTTTGGCGTCGCCGCCCTGGTGACGTGGCTGGTCATGCCCCTGGTCATGCGCGCCGCTCGCGCGGTGGGCGCCGTCGACATCCCCAAGGAGGCCAAGCACGTCCATCGCGGTGTCATCCCGCGCTGGGGCGGCGTGGGGCTGACCCTCGGCTTCGTCGTCGCGGCCGCCCTCGCCTACCTGGTCCACACCTGGGGCTGGGTGCCACAGCCCACCGACCCCGAAGACTGGTGGCGTATCGAGGGAGTCATGCTGGGCGTGGGCGTGGCCCTGGTCTTCGGCATGCTCGACGACTGGCGGCCCATGCGCCCGCTGCCCCAGCTCGGCTTCCAACTTCTCCTGGCGGGCATTGCCATCTGGCACGTCGTCTGGATCGAGGTCTTCGGCAACCCGCTGACCAGTGAGGCCGCCGAGTTCATCGTCCTGCCCACCTGGGCGGCGATGGCCTTCACCGTGTTCTGGATTGTCGGTATGATGAATACCGTCAACTTCCTCGATGGCCTCGACGGCCTGGCGGGCGGGGTGGCCCTCATCGCCGCGCTGCTGTTCGCCTGGCATGCCTACTCCCTGGGGCAACTGACGGTGGCCCTGTTCGCCCTGGCCCTGGCGGGCGCGTGCCTCGGCTTCCTGCCCTGGAACTTCCACCCGGCCCGCGTGTTCATGGGCACGGCGGGCGCAGCCGTCCTGGGCTATGGCCTGGCGACGTTCGCCATCCTGGCCCCGGCCAAGGTCGCCACCGCGTTGCTGATTCTCGGCCTGCCCATTCTCGACGTCGCCTGGTTGGTCATCACCCGCACCCGGCGCGGCCAGTCGCCCTTCCAGGGCAGCCGCGACCACCTCCACCACCGCCTGCTGGACCTGGGTCTCTCCCAGCGCACCATCGTCTTGATGTTCTACGCCTTCGCCCTCATCGGCGGCTCGCTGGCGATTCTGCTGCCCGTTCGCGTCTACAAGCTATACGCCATCATCGTCCTGGCCGCGCTGGGCCTGCTCGTCCTGTGGGCGCTGAGTCGCCCCGCCCTGCGTGCCCGCCTCCACCGCCAGGCTCCCGATGCCTGAACCGCTCATCCTCCCCGGCGGCGAGCCGTTCTTCTACCCCGGTAATCGAGTCGGCTGCCTGCTCCTCCACGGGCTGACCGGCACGCCCTATGAGGTGCGCGAGTTGGGCCAGCGCCTACATGCAGCGGGCTACACCGCCCTCGGCATCCGCCTGCCCGGCCACGCCACCCGCTACACCGACCTGGACAGCGTGCCCTGGACGACCTGGGTCGACGCCGTGGATGTGGCCCTCGGCCTGCTCGCCGACCGCTCTGACCAGGTCTTCGTGATGGGCCTGAGCCTCGGCGCGGTGCTGGCCCTGTACGCCGCCTCCCGTTGGCCCGTCGCGGGCGTGGTAGCGATGGGCACGATGTGGGAGCTACCCCGCTGGCAGGTGGTGGGCGCGCGGCTCACCCTCCCCTTCCGCCCCTACCAGTTCAAGAGTCGCGGTTCCAGCATCCTCGACCCCGCTGCCCGCGCCAGCCACCCCACCTACCCCTACATGGTCATGCGCGCTGTGCTGCAATTCGACCAGCTCGGCGCGGCCATGCGCGCCGCCCTGCCCGACGTCACCGCGCCCGCGTTGCTCATCCACTCGCGCCACGACCCCGTCGCCCCACCGTCGGGGGTGGAGCGCCTCCTGGCCGCCCTGGGCAGCCAGGACAAGCAGGCGGTGTGGGTGGAGAATAGCTCCCACATCATCACCGAGGACTACGACAAGGAAGAGGTGTTCAAGGTGGTGTTGGAGTGGGTGGCGACGCATGTAGAGATGCCGGTCGCGTGATTGCGCCGTGCCCGTCGCACGCGGCCAGGCTACACCGTCCATGGACCCAGGCGGGTGATGCCCCAGGTGTTGGCGCGTTGTAGAATGTTGCTGTATAGTACGGCTCTGTCGCTCTGCTCACATCTTCATTCGACGCTGTACCTGGCTATGCCGGGTACGAGGAGCCTTTGCCATGTTCCCTCTTCTTCTGATCCTGGTTGGTCTCGCTGTTCTCGCGCTCGGCCGACGACTGTCCGTACTGGGCGCGTCGGTTGGCGCATTGCTCGGCGTCGGCTTGCTGCACTTCTTCCCGGGGGCGGCCGACCCGTGGCTCCAGATCGCGGTCGTCGGCGGGCTGGCTGTGCTCGGCTTCCTGTTCGCCGGCTTTGCGCGGGGCATCGTCGACATCGTGATTCTGGTGCTGAGCGCCCTCGCCGGCGCTGCCATCGTGCTGGGTGTCCTCGATCTCTTCAACCTCAATTTTGGCCTGCTGGATTGGCTGCTCGCCGTCGGTGGCGGCGTCGTGGCCGTGGTGGCGATCAGGCGCTTCAGGCGAGGCACTAAGGACTGGGGCCTTATCATTCTAGCGGGCCTGATTGGAGCGTTGCTCGTGACTCGGGGGCTTGTCATCTGGCTGCCGAGCCTGCAAGGCCCCATCAGCAGCCTTCTGGCCGTCGTGCTGGCCGGTGGCAGTATCGCCTACCAGGGGGGCTTGCTTCCCCAGCGCGGGGCGACGGCCCAGGCGCCAGCCCCCGCCGCCCCGGCCGCACCCACCGCGAAAGAGAACGCATCCACGCCGCCGGACACGAAGGCATAGCCTCAGCGGGCGCCGGTCGCCCCGAGGGATGGAATAGAAGGGCGTGCGTGTGGCGTTGACGCGATGCAAGAGAGGGATACGCCATGAACCCCGCTACGACCGTCGGCCATAGCTCGCCCCTTGGCGCTACGATCACTGAAGGTGGCGTCAACTTCAGCCTGTTCTCGCGCACGGCTACAGGGGTCGATCTCCTGTTCTTTGACCGCGAGGACGACGCCAGGCCCTCGCGCGTGATCTCCCTCGATCCCGTCCGCAATCGCGCCTACCACTACTGGCATGCCTTCGTGCCGGGCGTGCAGCCGGGCCAGATCTACGCCTACCGCATATCTGGCCCGTTCGACCCCGCTCGCGGGCTGCGCTTCGACCCGACAAAGGTTCTGCTGGACCCCTACAGCCGCGAGATGGTCGTCCCGCAGGACTACACCCGTGAGGCCGCGACCCAGGCGGGCGACAACGCGGCCGCGGCGATGAAGAGCGTGGTCGTGGATACCGAGGCCTACGACTGGGAAGGCGACACCCCGCTCCACACGCCATCCGCGCGCACCATCATCTATGAGATGCACGTCCGTGGCTTCACCCGCCATCCCAACTCCGGGGTGGCGGAGGAGGTGCGCGGAACCTACGCCGGACTGGTCGCGAAGATTCCCTATCTCCAGGCGCTCGGCGTCACGGCGGTCGAGCTGCTGCCAGTCTTCCAGTTCGACGCCCAGGCCTGCCCGGCCGGCGTGGTCAACTACTGGGGCTACCAGCCGGTGTCCTTCTTTGCCCCCCACCGGGCGTACAGTTCGCGACAGACGCCATTGGGACCAGTGACCGAGTTCAGGGATATGGTCAAAGCCCTGCACCGCGCGGGCATCGAGGTCATTCTCGATGTGGTGTTCAATCACACCGCCGAGGGCGGCGCCGACGGTCCGCTGCTGAGCCTGCGCGGCATCGACAACCCCACCTACTACATCCTCGATCAAGGCGGGGCGCGCTACGCGGACTATTCCGGCTGCGGCAACAGCCTCAATGCCAATAACCCCATCGTCCGGCGCATGATCGTCGATAGCCTGCGCTACTGGGTGACCGAGATGCACGTGGACGGCTTCCGCTTCGACCTGGCGTCAGTCCTCTCGCGGGACACCGACGGCCGACCCCTGCCGAACCCGCCGGTGCTGTGGGACATCGAGACGGACCCTGAACTAGCCGGCACGAAGCTCATCGCCGAAGCGTGGGACGCCGCCGGCCTGTATCAGGTGGGGAGCTTCATCGGGGATGCCTGGAAGGAGTGGAATGGCCGCTTCCGGGACGACACCCGCGACTTCTTCCGTGCGGCGCACGGCTCGGTCGGCCGGTTCGCCGACCGGCTGGTCGGCAGCCCCAGCATCTATGGCCACGAGCATCGCGAAGTAGAGCAAAGCATCAACTTCGTGGCCTGTCACGATGGGTTCACGCTCAACGATGTGGTGTCATACGAGCACAAGCACAACGAGGCGAACGGCGAAGACAACCGCGACGGCGGCGATGACAATCGTACCTGGAACTGCGGTGTCGAGGGGCCGACCGACGATCCGGCGATAGAGGAACTGCGTAACAGGCAAGTGAAGAACTTCCTGGCCGTGACGCTCCTGGCGCTGGGCGTGCCCATGATCCTGATGGGCGACGAGGTGAGGCGCACCCAGTTGGGCAACAACAACGCCTACTGTCACGACGACGAGTCGACGTGGTTCGACTGGTCGCTGCTGGACAAGCACCCGGATATCCAACGCTTCGTGAGCCTGCTCACGAAGCGGCGACTGCTGCGGGACGTGGCGCATGAAGAGCAGCGGGTGAGCCTGAGCCGGTTGATTCAGCAGGCGCGCCAGGCCTGGCACGGGGTGCGGCTCGACCAGCCTGACTGGGGCGACGACTCCCACAGTATTGCCTTCACCGTGGTGATGGAGCGGGAGGGGCTGACCGTCCACTTCATCCTGAATGCGTACTGGGAGGCGCTCGACTTCGAACTGCCCGCCACGGGCGGTCAACCCTGGCGGCGCTGGATCGACACGTCCCGCCCGCCGCCCGAAGACATCGTTGAGTGGCAGACGGCTACGCCGATTCCCAATGACAACTACCGGGCTGGCCCCCGGTCCGTAGTCGTGCTGTATGCGGCCGTCGAATGATATCGAGCCAGACCAAGCACACAGCAGCGAGAAAGGAGCGCGAGATGTCAGCGAGCGAATCTCCTGAGCGTGCCGGCTTTACCGACGTGACCGAGCAGAAGCGGCTGAACGAGGCTCGCGAGGCGGGCATCCCCTGGAAGAAGTGGGGGCCGTACCTGAGCGAACGGCAGTGGGGCACGGTGCGCGAGGATTACAGCCAGGATGGCAACGCCTGGGACTACTTCAGCCACGATCAGTCGCGCCTGCGGGCGTACCGCTGGGGCGAAGATGGCCTGGGTGGAATCTCGGATGATGAGCAGCGCCTGTGCTTTGCCCTCGCCCTATGGAACGAGCGCGACCCCATCCTCAAGGAACGCCTCTTTGGCCTCACCAACAGCGAAGGCAATCACGGCGAGGACGTCAAGGAGTACTACTTCTACGTCGACTCGACGCCGACCCACTCGTACATGAAGTACCTCTACAAGTACCCCCACCGCGAGTTTCCCTATGGCGACCTGGTGGCAACGAACAAGCGTCGCTCCCGCGAGGAGATGGAGTACGAACTACTGGATACCGGCGTCTTCGACGAGGATCGCTACTTTGACATCTTTCTCGAGTACGCCAAGGCAGACGCGGACGACGTTCTGATTCGCGTCACCGTCCACAACCGAGGGTCTGAAGCCGCTCGCCTCCACCTGCTGCCGACGCTCTGGTTCCGCAACACCTGGTCGTGGAAGGCGGGGACGCCGAAACCCAACCTTCATGCGGTGGACGGCGGCATCCACGCCTCGCATCCCGAGCTGGGCGACTACACGCTCTATTGCGACGGCGCGCCGGAACTGCTCTTCACCGAGAACGAGAGCAACCTCGAGCGCCTGTGGGGCCAGCCCAATGCATCGCCCTGGGTCAAGGATGCCTTCCACCAGTACGTTATCTCAGGCAATCGTGAGGCTGTCAACCCGGCGCAGACCGGCACCAAGGCGGCCGCCCGCTACGCCCTCGACGTACCGGCGGGCGGCTCGACCGTCGTTCGCCTGCGGTTGGTCGCTGCTCAGGCCGCTGAACCGTTTGGGGCGGGCTTCGACGCCACGGTCGCGGCCCGCCTCAGCGACGCCGACGAGTTCTACGCGCGCATCACCCCCCCCACCCTGAGCGAGGACGAGAAGCGAGTCCACCGCCAGGCCCTGGCGGGTATGCTGTGGTCCAAACAGTACTACCTCTTCGATGTAGACACCTGGCTGAAGGAGCACGGAGCGCATCCCCTGCTGGGAACCGCGCAGCGCACGGCGAGGAATGCCGAGTGGTTCCACATGTTCAACGGCGACATCATCTCCATGCCCGACAAGTGGGAGTATCCGTGGTTTGCCGCCTGGGACCTGGCCTTCCACACTGTCGCCCTCTCCCTTGTCGACTTCGACTTCGCCAAAGAGCAACTCCTGCTGATGTTGCGGAGCCTGTATGCCCACCCCAACGGCCAGATTCCGGCCTACGAGTGGAACTTCAGCGACGTGAACCCGCCGGTTCACGCCTGGGCCACCCTCTTCCTCTACAAGATCGAGCGCGATCTCGGCCGCGAGGACATTCGCTTCCTGGAGCGTTCGTTCCAGGGCTTGACGCTCAACTTCAACTGGTGGCTGAATCGCAAGGACCCCCAGGGGCGCAACGTCTTCGCCGGCGGCTTCCTGGGCCTGGACAATATCGGCGTCTTCGACCGCAGCGCGCCGCTGCCCACGGGCGGCTCATTGGAGCAGGCCGACGGGACGGCCTGGATGGCCTTCTACTGCCAGAATATGATCGAGATTGCGCTCATCCTGGCCGACCATGACCCCATCTATGAAGAGTACGCTTTCAGCTACCTTCAGCACTTCATGTGGATCGCCTACGCCATGGACCGTATCGGCGACCAGCACGACGAGATGTGGGATGAGACGGACGGCTTCTACTACGACGTCCTGCGCCTGCCCGACGGCACGGCCACGCGCCTCAAGGTGCGCTCCATGGTCGGGCTGCTGCCGCTGTGCGCCACGACGATGTTCGAGCCAGACGCCGTCGCCAACCACCCCAGGTTGATGGAGTTGATTGATCTGCTCCGCGAGCGTTATCCCGAGGTGTTGGCGCAGGTCGCCCCCACCCAGGAGGGCTACATCGGCTTCGGCGGACGCCGCTTGCTATCCCCCCTCTCGAAGCAGCGACTGGAGCGCGTCCTCGGCTACCTCCTGGACGAGAACGAGTTTCTCAGCCCCTATGGCATCCGCTCCCTCTCCCGCTACCACCAGAATCATCCGTTCGTCTTCGAGGCTGGCGGCCAGGTGAACACGGTTGCCTACCTGCCCGCCGAGTCGAACACCGGCATGTTTGGCGGCAACTCCAACTGGCGGGGGCCAGTGTGGATGCCCGTCAATGGGCTTATCGTCCGCGGCCTCCTGAATCTGTACTTCTTCTACGGCGACGACTTCACTGTTGAATGCCCCACCGGGTCTGGCCAGCAGATGACCCTCTTCGAGGTGGCGCGGGAGCTCACGCGCCGGCTCGCCAGCCTCTTCCTCAGGGACGACAGCGGACGCCGCCCCGTCTACGGCGGGACCACCAGGTTCCAGGAGGATCCTCACTGGCGTGACTACATCCTCTTCTACGAGTACTTCCACGGCGACAATGGCGCCGGCCTCGGGGCCAGCCACCAGACCGGCTGGACGGGCGTCATCGCTCGCCTGCTCGACATCTTCGGACGTGTCCAGGCGCCCGACGCCCTGCTCACCCACCGCCAGCGCCTTGAGGCGCGTCTCGTCCGCGAGCAGGTGCAGGGGGAATAGCGGCCTGCAATGGCGCCATGTCTGCACCCATTCTAGCCACCAAGCTCTACATTCCCACACCCCCGGCCAGGGTGGTGCGCCGCCCGCGGCTGGTCGCGCGGCTGAACGAGGGCGTGCGCCACAAGCTGACCCTGGTCTCAGCCCCGGCCGGCTTCGGCAAGACGACCCTAGTCAGCGAGTGGGTTGCCGAGGCCGAGCGGCCGGTCGCCTGGCTGTCGCTAGACGGCGGGGACAACGACCCCGCCCGCTTCCTGGCTTACCTCGTAGCGGCCCTGCAAACCGTCACCCCGAAGGTGGGCGACAGGGTATTGCCCGTCCTCGAGTCCCCTCAGCCGCCACCGACCGAGTGGATGCTGACCACGTTGCTCAACGAAGTCGCCGCTCTCGCCGTTGAACTCGTCCTGGTCCTCGATGACTACCACGTCATCGAGGCGAAACCGGTGGACGAGGCCCTCCGTTTCCTGGTGACTCACCTGCCACCCCAGATGCGCCTGGTCATCGCCACCCGGGAGGATCCGCCGCTACCCCTGGCGCGGCTACGCGCCAGGGGCGAATTGACCGAAGTACGCGCCGCCGACTTACGCTTTACCCCCGCCGAGGCCGCCCACTTCCTCAATGGGGCGATGGGTCTCGACCTCACGGCGGAGGACATCGCCGCGCTGGAGACTCGCACCGAGGGCTGGATCGCTGGCCTGCAACTGGCCGCGCTTTCGATGCAGGGTCACGACGACCCGGCCCGCTTCATCGAGTCCTTCACGGGCAGCCACCACTTCATCCAGGACTATCTCATCGAGGAGGTCTTGCAGCAGCAGCCCGACAACGTGCAGACGTTTCTGCTGCGCACCTCGATTCTCGACCGCCTGTGCGGCCCGCTGTGCGCCGCCGTCCTGAGTAGCGCCGCGACCGCCGCCCAGGACACCCTGGAATCCCTCGACCAGGCCAACCTCTTCGTCATCCCCCTGGACGACGAGCGTCGCTGGTACCGCTATCATCACCTGTTCCGGGAACTGCTGCGCCAGCGCCTCGGCCAGACCGGGGCAGACGTGGTAGAGTTGCACACCCACGCCAGCCAGTGGTACGAGGACAATGGCCTGGCGATTGAGGCCTTCCACCACGCGGCGGCCGCCAATGATGTCGAGCGCGCGGAGCGGCTCATCAGCGGCGACGGGATTCCCCGCCACCTTCGCGGCGCGGTGACAGCCATCCTATCCTGGCTGTCATCGTTGCCCAAGAGCGTGTTGGACGCTCGGCCGGGGCTGTGGTGGCGCTATGCCTCGCTGCTGCTGGTCAGCGGTCAGACGACGGGGGTGGAAGAGAAACTCCAGGCGGCATTGGCTGCCCTGGGAAACGCGGCGGAGGACGCCGAGACCCGCGCCCTGGTCGGCCGCATCGCCACCGCACGGGGCGTGCTGGCTCTCACGCGCTACGATGTCGACGCCATGCTGACCCAGTCGCGCCTCGCCCTGGCGCACCTGCCCCCCGAAGACCTGACACAGCGAGCAAACGCGACCTGGATGCAGGGGCAGGCCTACCTGTGGCGAGGGGATCGAGGGGCGGCCCGCCAGGCCCTGACGGATGCCGTATCCCTCGGCCAGGCGGCTGGCAGTGTCTTTGTCACCATGCTGGCAACCATCGTCCTGGGACACGTCCAGGAACTGGAAAACGACCTGCATCGAGCCGCCGACACGTACCAGCGCGCCTTGCAGATGGCCGGCGATCAGCCGCTGCAAATTGTCAACGAGGCGCATCTGGGCCTGGCCCGCATCCTCTACGAGTGGAACGACCTGGCGGCCGCCGAGGAACACGGGCGGCAAAGCCTGGACCTGGCGCGGCAGTACGACGCGGTTATCGACCGCTTCATCGTCTGCCAGGTGTTCCTGGCTCGGGTGCGCCTGGCCCAGGGCGATGTCGCGGGGGCCGCCGCGATGTTGGCCCAGGCCGCCCACGAGGCGCGCCAACGCAACTTCGTGCACCGTATCCCCGATGTGGCCGCCGCCCAGGTGGCGGTCTTGCTGCGCCAGGGCGAACTGGCGGCAGCGGCGCGGCTTGTCGAGGCCCACGACCTCCCCATGAGCCGCGCCAGGGTGTCCCTGGCCCAGGGCGACCCGTCGGCCGCCCTCACGACCCTGGAACCGCTGCGCCGCCACGCCGAGAGCATGGGCTGGGCGGATGAGCGGCTCCAGGTCGCGGTCCTCCAGGCCGTTGCTCTGGATGCGCAGGGCGACCGGGACGCGGCGGTACGGACCCTCGATGACGCGCTGGCGCTGGCCGAGGCGGGCGGTTTCATCCGCATCTTTGTCGACGAAGGCCCCCCGATGGCCCAACTTCTGTTCGCGGCGGCGGCGCGGGGCAGCGCGCCGGAGTACGTTGGCCGACTTCGGGCCGCCTTCGCGACCGGCCAGCGAGCGACTGAACCGCCTGCCCCTCGTCTCCCCGCCTCCCCCGCCCACCCCCTGGCGGAGCCGTTGAGCGAACGCGAGCTAGAGGTACTCCGCCTCGTCGCCGAGGGCCTCTCCAATCGCGAGATTGGCGAGCGGTTGTTCCTCGCCTTGAATACGGTCAAGGGCTACAACCGGGTTATCTTCGAGAAGTTGCAGGTCGCAAGGCGGACCGAAGCGGTAGCCCGGGCACGCGAACTCGGCCTGCTATGACAATCGCTCGCTAAAGCCCCCACAACAACACCCTCAATTGATACTTTGGTGTCTTCACGGGCACACCTTTCCGGCGATACGATGTCCGCGGACTTCGGTACAATCGCTGGGAGGAGCAATGACCGATGAAGCCAAGACGGCTCGGTGGCCTGTCAGCCCTGATCCTCGCCGCGGCCTACGTGGCGGGCGCGGCGAGGATTCCTTGGCGACGGCCCAAGCACGGCGCGGATTCGCGGCAAGTCCCAGCCCATGATGAGAGAGTAGAG
Source organism: Anaerolineae bacterium (assembly GCA_034431435.1). Classification (GTDB taxonomy): domain Bacteria; phylum Chloroflexota; class Anaerolineae; order Epilineales; family JAHCIE01; genus JAHCIE01. Next base: position 85,231 of record DAOUDG010000084.1, read on the forward strand.
ATAAGGAGTGTCAGATGAACACCAGGCACACGAGTGCAGGCTTCGAGCGCCGACGAATGGTGCTCTCAACGCTGTGGATCTTCGCGGTCCTCAACTACATCTACGCGGACATCTACACACTGTTCTTCAATCCGGTCTTGCAGCCGGAGGTGACCAAGAGGTTCGCCGAGGGCTACGTGGGGGACATTCAGATTACGCAAGGGTTCGTTCTGGTGACGGCGATCCTGATGGAGACGGCCATTGCCATGGTACTGCTGTCCCGCGTGTTACCCTATCGCGCCAACCGCTGGGCGAACATCCTGTCGGGCGGGCTACATACCTTGTTCGTCGCGTGGTCGCTGCTCGGCGACACGCCGACTGCCTTCTATGCAATGTTCGCAGCGATCGAGATCGCCTGCACCCTGTTCATCGTGTGGTATGCCTGGAGGTGGCCCGTCGTTGCTGACCAGCCGGAGGGATTTCACGCCATCCAGGACAACCCGCAGGGCAGCGCTTCGGTGTCTGGCGATTAGCGCCGACCTGCCGATATGCTACTCGTGGTTGAGCAGGCGACGACAGCCATGATCGCCTGACGCCGCTGGGACAGGCATATGCTGAACGAACTCTCTCCCAAACGCGACTCAGATGGGCCGATGGTCTATCAGATCCGCCTCGAGGGCCATCTGGGGCCGCAATGGGCCGACTGGTTCGAGGGCCTGATCATCACCGGCGACGATGGCGACACGCTGCTGACCGGCCCCGTCGTCGATCAGGCTGCGCTGCACGGGCTGCTGCGAAAAGTGCGCGATCTGGGGCTGGCCCTGGTGTCGATCCATCGCATCCCATCAGCGGAACAGCCCCGCCACAAGGAGGCGGACCAATGACTGCCACAGAATCAAACTCGATATCGTCGTTGGGGACCATTCGAGCCTTTCTGCGTGAAGGGACCTGATCAGAAGCCATCATGAGCGTCGTTGACGCTGCCTTCGAGCGCCCGTTGAAGACCGAGGAGGAAGCCGCCACGCCCCTGGCGGGCGGTCTCCTGGGAAACGGGTACCAGTGCGGCATGCTGTGGGGGGCTACCCTGGCGGCGGGGGCGGAGACCTACCGCCGACTTGGTCCCGGTCCGCAGGCCGAGGCCACGGCGGTTATGACAGCTCAACGCCTCGTCGACGCCTTCCGTGCCCGTGCCCGGCATGTCGACTGCTCCGATATCACCGAAGTCGAATGGAAGACGGCAACGAAGGGCCAGATGGTCAGGTTCGTTGCCAGGGGCGGGCCGATTGGCTGCTTCCGGCTGGCTGCCGACTATGCCCCACTGGCATTCAACGCGGCCAATGCCGCCCTCGCCGAGCCTCCCAGCGCGGCGCCCGTCCCCCCCGTGAGCTGCGCCGCGCAGCTCGCGCAAGCAATGGGCGCGTCCGATTTGCATACGGTCATGGCGGCGGGGCTGGCAGGCGGCATTGGCCTGTGCGGCGCGGCGTGCGGCGCGCTGGGCGCGGCGATCTGGCTGACGGGGATGGCCCGGCCGGAGGCGGGCGGCACGCTCGACTACAGCAACCCGGCCTATACCCGGCTCGTCGAGCGGTTTCTCGAAGCCTCGGACTACGAGTTCGAATGCGCCGCCATCGTCGGCCGCCAGTTTGAGAACGTCGCGGACCACGCGGCGTATCTGCGCCAGGGGGGCTGCTCAAGAATCATAGCCGCCTTGGCTCGTCAGGAAGGATAGACCATGAACGCGCATCGCCGAACGGCGATTCTCGTCGGAGTGTTGTACATCATCGGGACCGTTGCCGGCGTCCTGAGTATTGTTGTTGCCGGGCCTATGGTAGGCGGCCCGTCTCACGCGGAGCCAGACTACCTGGCTAAGATCGCTGGTCAAGAGACCCAGCTCATCATGGGCGCCCTGTTCCTGCTGACGATGGGTCTGGCCCTGGCGATGATTCCGGCCGTCGCGTTTCCCCTCCTGAAGGGAGCGAACGAGGTTCTCGCGCTGGGCTATGTGGTCTTCCGGGGCGCGTTGGAGACGAGCATCACCATTGGCACGGCTGTCTGCTGGCTCCTGCTCCTGCCTGTCGCACAGGGGCTTGCTGGCGGAGGAGTGACGAGCGTGTCCTACTATCACTCCACCGGCGCCCTCGTGCTGGAAGCATCCAGCATGCTGGGTGCAATGCTGGCGATCGTTTTTCCCCTGGGAGCGCTGATGTTCTACGCGCTACTGTATCAGTCGAGGCTGGTCCCTCGCTGGCTGTCTGGGTGGGGTCTCGTGGCAGCCATTCCGTACCTCGGAGCCGGCCTTCTCAGCCTGTTCGGCATCGTCACGTCCAGTTCTGCCAGCTATAGCATCCTGGTCGTTCCCATGCTGGTCCAGGAGATGGTTCTCGCAGCATGGTTGATTGTCAAGGGCTTTAGCCCCCTGGCCCTGGCCTCCCGGCCACCACTTCAGGTCGAGCTTGTAGCGAGCTAGTGGCTCGCCCCAGAAAAGGACACCCATGAAAGCAATCGTGATCTCCGGATACGGCCCGCCCGAGCGACTCCAGTTGCGGGACGTGAACAAGCCCACGCCGGGGGACGGTGAAGTCGTGCTCAAGGTCCACGCGGCGTCGCTCAATGCGGCCGACGTTCATCTTCTCACGGCCGACATCGTCCTGGTCCGCCTGTACGCCGGGCTGCTGAAGCCGAAGTTTAGCATCTGCGGCGCGGATGTCGCAGGGCGCGTCGAGGCCGTCGGCAACGGCGTGACGCGCTTCCAGCCAGGTGACGAGGTGGTCGGCGACATATCGGGGTCGGGCTTCGGTGGCCTGGCGGAGTACGCCCGCGCCCGCGACGATGTGTTGGTCCCCAAGCCGGCTAACCTGTCCTTCGCGATGGCCGCCGCCATCCCCCTGGCGGCGACGACGGCCCTGCAAGGCCTGCGTGACCAGGGCGGGCTTCAGGCGGGGCAGAAGGTGCTCATCAGCGGCGCGTCAGGCGGCGTGGGCACGTTCGCCGTGCAGATTGCGAAGGCTCTCGGCGCGGACGTCACGGCCGTGTGCAGCACGCGCAACCTGGACATGGTGCGCGAGTTGGGCGCTGACCACGTCATCGACTACACCCGCGAGGACTTTACCCAGAATGGGCAGCAGTATGACCTGATTCTCGCCGTCAACGGCTACCATTCCCTGTCCGACTACCAGCGCGCCCTCACGCCCAACGGGGTCTATGTCATGGCCGGTGGCACGGGACGGCAGATACTGGAAGCGATGACCCTGGGCCGGCTGCGTTCCAGGAGCGCGGGCGCCAGGTTCGTGGTCCTGACGGCCAGGCCAAGCCAGAAGGACCTGGCGTTCATCCTGGACCTGGTAGAGGCGGGCAAGGTCACACCGGTCATCGACCGCAGCTACCCTCTCGACCAGACGGCCGATGCCTTCCGCTACCTGATTGAGGAGCACGCCAGAGGCAAGGTTGTCATTACACTAGACTAAGGCGGCTTGGGAGAGACCCGAGCCTGGGGAGGCGAAATGAACGCAACGGTGTATACACAGTACGGACCACCCGAGGTGCTTCACTGCCAGGCAGTAGCCACGCCCCTGCCCACGGACAACGAGATACAGGTGCGGGTCAGCGCCGCGTCCGTCAACTACGGGGACATCCTCGCCCGTGACTTCGGGAACCTCTCCCCGCGTGAGTTCAACATGCCCATGCTGCTGTGGCTGCCGGCGCGGCTGAGCTTCGGGGTCCGCACGCCCCGCAAGCCCATCCTGGGCAACGAGTTTGCGGGGACCGTCGCGGCCGTGGGGGCCAGCGTCAGCCGCTTCAGGGTGGGCGATCGCGTGTTTGGCTATCTAGGCCCGCGCATGGGCGCGTACGCCGAGTACCTCTGTCTGCCCGAAGACGGAGCGGTCGCCCTGACGCCGCGCACCATGACCGACGCGGAAGCGGCGACCGTGCCCTACGGGGCATTGATGGCGTTGGGGCTACTGCGCAAAGTGGGCATCCAGCCAGGCCAGCGGGTGCTAGTCAATGGGGCCAGTGGTGGGATCGGGTCAGCCGCCGTCCAGCTCGCCAAGTACTGGGGCGCGGAGGTCACCGGCGTATGCAGCGCGCCCCGGCTGGCGATGGTGAAAGCCCTGGGGGCGGACAGAGTCATCGACTACACCCGCCAGGACTTCACGCAGCAGAACGAGACCTACGATCTCATCTTTGATGTGCTGGGGCGGAGTTCGTTTGCCCGCTGCAAGCGCGTGCTGACGGCGAACGGCGTCTATCTGCTGGCCAGCTTCAAGTCGAGGCAGCTCGGCGAGATGCTCTGGACCTCCGTCGCGGACTCTCAGAAAGTCGTGTGTGTGCTGGCCAGCGAGAAGGCCGACGATCTGGACTTCATCAGGCAACTCATCGAGGCCGGGAAGTACAGGGCCATCGTCGATCGCTGTTTTCCCCTGGCACAGGCCGCCGAGGCTCACAGGTACGTGGAGGATGGACATAAGCAGGGAGCCGTCGTCATCACGATGGGCTGACGCCCCCCGTGCGCGAAACGGGGGCTTGTCGCGCCCCGATGATGAAACCGCGCGGACGCAACCAGGCTTGGCGCAGCCGTCGGCGTCCCCCTATGACCATGATACCCCTCTAGGCGGGGTGTCCAATGGAGAACCGTTCACCCAACGGGAAGCTTAGGGGCGTGATGGCTGACTCACCGGAAGTAGACGCGGCGACCCGTCAGGCGGCTGATCACCTGATGCAAGACGTAGATGACCACGCCGATTACCAGATCGATGACCAGGGTGAGGGTGAACGCAAACAGTAGCGTGTCGAGGGTGCGGCGAACCGCAGCCAGTAGCTCCGGCGGCGGCTGGCGGACGCCCGTCAGGATGACGACGATGGTAGCCAGGGCGATGAGGTAGAGGGCGGCCGCCCACCAGTCGCGCCGGTCGGACGCGCTCGGCATCAGGCTGTTGCTGATGCTAAACGTCAGGTACAGCCACAGCCAGGCGTCAGCCACGCGGAACAGGTCCGCCAGGTGGGTGACGACGGCGGTGATGATGCTCGTCGGCGGCAGATCGACCGCGAGCGCCTGGCGAAAGCCATAGTTGCCGATGAGGACAATCGCGGCGGTGCCGAAGATAAACGGGGCGACACCAATCAGGCTGGCGCGAATCGGGTCGGTCTTGCCAATCATCACGTAACCCATCGTCACCTGCACCTGCTGGCCGCGAGTGACATGGCGCGACGGCCCCAGCGAGAACTGACCCGTGGGGACGAACAGCAGCTTGGCGGTCAACCAGTGGCTAAACTCGTGGAGGAAGATGCCCGGCGCGAGCACGAGGAAACGCAGCCAGATGGCGCGGTAGTCGCTGCCCAGGGTGATGACGCCCAGCGCGTGCAGGTGAATCATCACCCAGCGCTTGAGCAACGTGACAGGGACCATGAGCAGCCCCAGCCATAGCAGGCTGGTCCAAAGATCGGGCATGGCGGGCGTCATCAGCCAGTGGTGCTCATTGGTACGGCGGGACCAGGGACGGAGGACGAAGGACCACTAGCGACCAGCCCTTTGGTCCTTCGTCCCTGGTCCCTGGTCATCCTAGCCCTTCGCCTGGGCGGCGGCCTGGATGATGGCCGTGAAGTCCGCGCTCTTGAGGGCGGCGCCGCCGATCAGCCCGCCGTCGATGTCAGGCTCGCTCAGCAACTCCAGCGCGTTCGCCGCGTTCATCGAGCCACCGTACTGGATGCGGATGGCGTCGGCGACAGCGTGGTCGTACCGCTGGGCCAGGACGGCGCGAATCTCGCGGTGAACCGCGTTCGCGCCCTCCGGCGTCGCGGCGCGGCCCGTGCCGATGGCCCACACTGGCTCGTAGGCGACCACTGTGCCCTGCGCCTGCTCCGCGCTCAGCCCCTCGTAGGCGGCCCGCACCTGGCGCGCCACGACCGCACTGGTGTGGCCTGCCTCGTTCTCCTCCAGCGTCTCCCCGACGGCGATGATGGGGATGAGGTTGTGAGCCAGGGCCGCATGGACCTTCTTGTTCACTGTCTCATCGGTCTCGCCGAACATCTTGCGCCGCTCCGAGTGGCCGAGGATGACGTAGTCCACCAGACCTTGCAGCATGACCGGCGTCACCTCGCCTGTATAGGCCCCCGACTTCTCCCAGTACATGTTCTGCGCGCCGACCTTGAGGAATGTCCCCTTCAGGCGCTCGGCGACAGGGTAGAGGGCCGTGAAGGGCGGACAGACGACCATGTCGACGCCCTGGACGCCCTCCAGGCTGATCAGCAACTCGTTGACCAGGGTCAACGCCTCCGCTGCGGTCTTATTGGCTTTCCAGTTTCCGGCAATGATAGGTTTGCGCATAGGGCCTCCTTAAGGCTCACGGGTTTCGATGTCGGCGAGGTCGCGTTTGATGACGACCAGCGCATAATCATCAAATTGAGGGGCATCCTCAGTGAAGGTTGTGACAGCGGCGATGATGGCCTCGATGATGTCGGCGGCGTTCTGGTTGTGATACGTATGGACCGTCTCAGCGAGACGCGCGTCGCCGAAGTCGGCCTCCTGTGGGTCGATGGCCTCAGTCACGCCGTCGGTATAGAGCACGAGCACATCGCCCAGGTTGAGAATCGTCTGGCACTCCTGCAACTGGATAGTATCCACCGCGCCGAGGACGATGCCTCGGCTCTCCAGGTATTCGGTAGTACCGGTGGCGGCGCGATAGACCAGCGGCGGCGTGTGGCCGGCGTTGACGTAGGTGAGAGCGCCCGTCGCTGGCTCCAAGATACAGTAGCACAGGGTCACGAACATGTCGGCGCGCGTGTCGTTGAGCAGCAGCGCGTTGGCGCGGACCAGCGCCTCGGCGGGTGGGCGGCGGCCCAGCACCGAGGCGCGAATGGAACTCCGCGCCACGGCCATAAAAATGGCGGCCGGGATCCCCTTGTCCGACACATCGGCGATGACGAACCCCCAGCGCCCCTCTGTCAGGGCCAGGAAGTCATAGAAGTCGCCCGCCATTTCCAGGGCGGGCCGCCAGAAGGCCGCCGCCTCCCAGCCTTCGATCTGGGGCGGACTTTCGGGCATCAGCGACGACTGAATCTCGGCCGCCAGCGCCAGTTCCTGCTCAAGCCGCTGCCGCGCCAGCGTCTCCTCGTAGAGGCGCGCCTCCTCGATGGCGATGGCGATCTGGTCGGCCAGCGTCTGCAACACGAACAGGTCGTCGCGGTCAAAGGCGTTGAGGCGGCTGCTCTGCACGTCCAGCACACCCACCACCCGCGACTCTACCTTCAGGGGCACGGCCAGTTCAGACCTGGTGCCGCGCAGCACGGCCTCTGGGTCGCGCACGTAGCGCGGCTCGGCGGCCACGTCGTTCGCCATCAGCGGCTCGGCCTGGTTGGCGACCCAACCAATGATACCCCGATCGGTAGGCACGATGTATCCCCGCGCGCGCCGCGCCTCATTCAGGTAGCCCGTGCTGGCGCGGAAGACGGCCTCGCCGCGGTCGTTGACGGTCAGAATCTGCACGAAATCATAGCCGAAGCTGGCCTGCACCAGCTGCACCACCCGGCTGAACAGGTCTTCCAGGTTGATGATCGCCGCCACCTGACGACTCACCTCGCTAATGGCGCTCAACTGGATAGCGCGCTTCCACTCACGCTCGTACAGGCGCGCATTCTCGACGCCCACGGCCAACTGGCTCGCCAGAGTGGTCATCATGCGCGCCTGGTTGTAGCTGAACGCCCCCGGCGCCGGACTCTGCACCAGGATGCCGCCGATGACATCGCGCCCTGACTGGAGGGGCACAGCCAGCACCGAGCGCGTGTCAGACGCGAGGGTCAGGCCGGGCAAGGCATCGGCGGCGGCGGTGGCGCGCAGCGCCTGCGCTTCGGGCGCCTCCCGCAGCCACTCGGTGACGCCAGCCAGCGGCATCTGGTCCAGGGGCTGCCGCTCACCGTTCTGCACCCACAGCGCCGGCCGTAGCGCGTTCTTCTCGCTGTCCAGCAACACCAGCCGGAAGTCGGAGCCGCTGACGATACGCGTCGTGTACTGGTAGGCCAGATCCGCCAGGCGCTTGACGTCCATCTGCGCGCCGACGATGGCCTGCCCCAGCTCCTCGAAGGTCGTCAGTTCCGTCACTCGCTCGCCCAGGGCCTGCCGTGTGCGGCCCAGGCTCTGGATGAGCAGGCTCACGGCCAGCAGCATCAGGGCCAGAATGCTGAACTCAGCTGGTCCCAGCACCGCATACACGGCCGCCATGAGCGGCGCGAAGGGCAGGGGAATCAGCTCCACCGCGATTGCGGTGGGTCCGATGCGCCGCAGCGTGCCCCACGCCGCCCGCCAGCCGTCGACGAGGGCCACGCGCAGGAACCAACCCACTGTGCCAATCATGAACCATGTCAGGAACAGCCCCAGCATGGGTAGGGTCTGGGGGATCTGGATGTGGCTGGGTGGGATGCGCCCCCCCAACGCCAGGTATACCCAGCCCCCCGCCAGAGCCATGATGGCGCTCAGGCCAGCCTCGAACAGGGGCGCTGCCACGTGAGTCCAGGCGTTGAACGGGTAACGGCGGAAGGTATGGGCCGTGAGATAGATGGTCTCGCTGCTGGCCGCGACCAGCGCGCCAGTGATGGGGCCGAACAGGAGCAGCGCCGCGATATCGACAATCCCCACCAGGCTGTGGGTCGCGTCGGGGACAATCCGAAACCCCGCCCGCTTGACCATCGTCGACAGGAGAATGAAGACGACCACCGCCAGTGGCGGCCCGGCGATGCCGTCGCGCAGAATGAGATAGGCCAGCGCGCCAAGCCCGCCGATGGCGACCAGCGTCTGGTAGATGCGCGCACCGAGAGTAAGTCTCATGCCACCTTCGAAGGCTTAGCCAAAGGCCGCAACGGCCTGCTCTTCCGTGTCGTACATGGGCAGAATCATGTCAAAGCCTGCCATGCGGAAAATCTTGCGCACCGCCGGGTTGAGGTTGCACAGCTTCACATCGCCCTGGTTGCGCCTCGCTCGCCGTACCGCCAGCAGTAGCGTGCGCAGGCCGGTGGAACTGACATAGGTCACCTGCTGGAAGTCAACGACCAGACGATGAAGGTTCTCGTTCGCCAGGTTCTGCAGTTCAGCCTCCAGATACTGGGAGCCGTTGGCGTCGAGCCGCCCGCGCGGTACGACGATCGTGACCCCGTGGCCGTGGCGCGACGGGTGGCTGGACACGGCCCGCCGCCGCCGCACCATGATGAGTTCGTTCCATCCCTCCTCATCGAAGCGAAAGTCTACCTGGTCCATCAACCGGCGCATGAAGTATAGCCCCAGGCCGCCTATCTCGCGCTTCTCCAGCGGGGCAGAGATGTCGGGTTCCGTCACCAGGTTGGGGTCGAAGGGGCGGCCGTGGTCGCGCAGCGTGACGATGAAGTCCTCCCCGCGCCGCTCGGCAATGACCTCGATCGGGCCTTCCTGCGCCTGGTAGGCGTGCTCGATGATGTTGGTCACGGCCTCATCGACGGCCATCTGGATGTAGTAGGCCTCGTGCTCCGTCATGCCGAAATTGGCCGTCACGTGGCCGATGAACTCGGCAATGCGCGCCAGGTTTTCGGGTCGGCTGGTGACGTTGAGGACGTAGCGGTCGTTCATAGTCATGGTAGGCTCCCAGAACCACAGAGATGGGGGGCTGGCGACTATCGGCCACGCATTGGCCGCCAGTCGCCAAACACCCATCCGTCAGCCGCTTGCGGCCAGTTTTCTCAGAATGACCAGCGTGATGTCATCAAAGGCCGGCTGACCCGCCGCGAAATCGGCGACAGCGCCGACCACTCTCCCTGCCACGTCGCAGGCCAGCGCCTGGTGCGCGGCGCGGGCCACGGCGAGCAGACGCTCCTCGCCAAAGGCGCCACCCCGACTGTCGATGGCCTCGGTCACGCCGTCGGTGTACAGCAGCAGCAGGTCGCCCGCCGCCAGGGATGCCGTAGCCTGCTGCCATTCCATGTCGGGCAGAATGCCCAACGCCGGCCCGTGCGCCTCCTGGCCCACCCATTCCATGCGCCCATCGGCGCGCAGCAGGAGGGGCGGGTTATGGCCCGCGTTGACGTAGCACACCGTCCCGTCCGGGGCGAGCGTCATGTAGAAGGCGGTCACGAACATGCTCGACTCAGCATCGGCGGCGATGAGCCGGTTCGATTGGCCGATGGCCCTGGCCGGCGTCGCGTCAGCCAGGATGCTCGCCCGCAGCAGACTACGGGACACGGCCATGAAGATGGCGGCCGGCGCGCCCTTGTCCGACACGTCGGCGATGACGACCCCCAACCGTCCATCATCCAGCGGCACGAAGTCGTAAAAGTCGCCCGTCACCACCCGCGCCGGTTCCCAGTGGGCGCACACATCCCAGCCCTCGACGCCGGGCGCAGCGTCGGGTAGGAAGCTGCGTTGGATGTGCCGCGCCAGCTCCAGTTCGCGCGCCAGCCGCTGCGCCTCGATCTCCGCCCGCCGTAGTCGCTCGTTCTCGATGGCGATGGCCGTCTGGTTCGCCATGCCCGCCGCGATCTCCAGCAGACGCGGCGTAAAGCGCGGGTCCTCCAGAGAGGGATCGAGCACCATAGCTCCCACCAGCAGGCCGTGGGCGACCAGGGGGACCAACAGGGCCTGCTCCACCTGGAGGGCATCTAGCAAGGCCACGTCGTCGCCCTGGCTGCGCTGGACGAGGATCGGGCTGCGCTCGGCCAGCAGCCGCTCGAACGCGCGGGTCTGCTCGCTGGTCAGGGCGCGGAAGCGGGCCTCACGGGTGGCGGAGCCGTCCAGCGCCGTGACCAACTGGCGCGGGGCGAAACGCGCGGCCTCAGAGTCCCACAGGAAGAAGGCGCATTGGCTGGCCCCCAGAAACATGGGTGCGATGCGTCCGACCCGCTCCAGGATATCCTCGATGGTTTCGGCGTCCCGCAAGTTCTCGGCCACCTGGAGCAGCGCGTTGCGATGCCACGCCTCTTCGGCCTTCTCCTCGTACTCGCGGGCGTTGCGCACGGCCAGCGCCGCCTGCGCCGCGATAAGGCCCAACAGGCGCGCATCGTCGTCGTCGAAGTGGCTCGGAACCCTGCTATTCACGGACAGGACACCGATGCACTCGCCGTCGAGTTCCACCGGCACGGCAACCGCCGACCGCCAGCCGTGCAGCCGACTCAGGTCGGCCTCCACCGGCTCGACCGCCTGTAGCTCGGCCTCGACCACCGGCGCCCGCGACGCGAACACCCTCTCCAGCAGGCCGCCCGGCGCCCGCCGCACTTCGCCGTCGCGCCGGATGTCCTCTCGCCACCCCCACGTCGCCAGCATCGAAAGGTCGTTGGCCTCGCCGTACAGGAGGATGGCGGCGGCGTCGCCGCGCAGCACACTGGCAGCCTCCTCGACGACCATCTCCGTCACCTGCTGCGGGTCGAGGCTGGACAGCAGGGCCTGCGACAGCCGCAGCAGCATCGCCTGCTCGCGCAGGTGGCGGCCGCGCGCCACATCCAGCAGCCGGGCGCGCTCAATCGCCATGCCCAGCTGATCGCCGACAGCTCCCAATACGTTCAGGTCGGCGGCGCTGAAGATCTCGCGCGCGGGGGCGGTGACGTTCAGAATGCCGAGCATACGCTTCCGGGCGCGGATAGGGATGCTGGCGTGGTAGCGGAGGCCGCGCGTGTCGCCCGGCGCATCGGCCAGGCGACTGCACTGGATGATGTTGACAGCCCGCTTCAGCTGCCCCGTGCGCAACTGGTACTGGCATTCACACTCGGGCAGGCGTCGCAACTCGCGGGCGTCGTCCTCGGCCAGGGCGGGCGGCAGGCCGATAGCGTCGATGGGCACAAACGTGCCCGTCTCGTCGAGTAGGAACACCCAGCCGGTACTCAGCTCCAGGAGGTCCGTCACCTCGGCCAGGGCGGCCGCCACGGCCTCTTCGACCGAGACGGCCTCGTTCAGCCGTTCCGCCACCGAGCGCAGGGTGTGCAGTTCGCGCAACGCGCGCTCCAGGCCCGCGCGCTCATCCAGCCCGCTCATCGCTTCAGTCTGTTCCTGCCACGCGACAAAGTCGCGCACCGGCGCCAGGCGCTGGCGCAGCGTCTCGCGATCTGGCCGGGTCGTTGCCGCCAGATGGGCGCGATACTTCACCAGGGCCGTGCGGGAGGCGGCCGCCGTAGCATCCGTGGCGCGCAGCCAGTCGAGAAAGGCTGCGACCTCTTTCAGCGCGGCCGACGCCGCCTCCGGCGCGATGTGCCTCTCTTGTAGGATGCGCGCGTAGTCTGACAAATGCTCCATGACCAGGCCACTCTTCTACGGCGGCCAGCCAGCCGCCGAATGGGCTAGAAACTGCCCACGGCCTCCACGGAGTCGTCATAGATGTTGAAGATGCGGGTGAAGCCCACGAGTTCGATGGTGTCCTTGACGTAGGGCTGGAGTCCCGACAGTCGCAGGTCGCCGCGATTCCAGCGCTTGACCGACTTGCGGACGGCCAACAGGACGCGCAAGCCGGCGGAGCTGATGTACGTGACGGCAGACATGTCGAGGACAAGCTTGAAGTGGCCGCCGTTGATGAGATCGTCCAGGGTCTTCTGCAGCTGCGGCGCGGTCTGGTGGTCGATGCGGCCCACCGGAGCCACCAACGTGACGCGCTTGAGGTCTTTGGTGCTGATTTCCATCCAGGCCTCCTAAGGGGGAAATTAGGCATGTCGGGGTCGCCCCCATTATATCACGGCCTGGAAGCCAGGCGCAAACAGTTTGGCGGAAAGTACGTTGGAACAAGCTCAGTCGGCGCGCTCATGTACCATCAGCGCCAGAATCAGCGCCGATATCAGCGTCAGTCCGGCGGCCAGCGCCACGTTGCCCCACAGCCCCACCGTTGCGTACAGTGGCGGCCCCACCAGCGCGCCAATCACGCGCCCTGTCTGATTACCGGTGCTGTTGATGGACACGGACGTGGCCCGCGCTGTCGGCGCCGACTCGCTGACCAGCGGGATCGTGGACACCAGGGTGAACTCGAAGCCGAGCAGGATGAGGGCCAAGGTGAACACCGCCCCAACCAGACCGTAGCCCGCCAGGAAGGGCAGCAGCGAGTACGCCACCGTCAGGGCCAGCAGCCCCAGCAGGATACCCCGCTTCTTGCCGATGCGATCGAGGAAGGCGCTCGATAGCCCCTCGCCGCCCAACTCGGCCAGGCCCGTGGCGATGGATACCGAGCCGAGGGCGGCTGCTCCCAGGCCGAACTGCCCTTCCAGCCACGCCCCATAGACGATGAACACGATTTCATTCGCCAGCACCAGGCACAGCATCATCGGCCACATCCAACGCACATTGGGCACGCGCAACGCCCGCCCCAGGCTACTGAGGATGTGACCGCCGTCGTGGTGGGGCGCGTGGTCGCCGACGGGGAAGGCCCACACAGCCACGACCAGACTCAGCGCGCCCAGCGCGGCCAGTCCCCAGTAGGGGGCCTGCCAGCCGTAGCGGGCGATGGTCCAGCCCACCAGGGGGATGCCTACCAGGGCGGCCAGCGCCCAGGGTATCTCCAGGATGCCCGTCGCCCGCGCGCGCATCGCATAGGGCACGCGGTCGCTTATATAGGCAATCGACGTCGGATCGAGGATGACCTTCGCCAGACCCATGCCGACGAAGCCGACGGCGAACACGGCGAACTGGCTGAAGCCCGCCGCCAGCAGCGCCGTCACGACGAACAGGCCGAGGGCGACCAGGATCAGGCTGCGGCGGCGGTGGCGGTCGGCCAGCGGCCCGACGCCCAGGCTGGCGTAGCCCGTCGCCGCCCGTAGCGCCATCAACGAGGCCGCCGTCTCCAGGGGCACGCCCAGGCCGCGCGCGATGAAGGGCAGGAAGGGGTACGCCATGCGCGTCGCCGTGTTGAGCGTCGTCCGCGCCAACACCATCGCCGCCATCGGTTTGCGGAGGGAGGCGGTCACGAGGGAGGATACCTGTGAGCAATTTGAATGATACAGGCCCGGCGGACATTGCGCCTGCCGGGCCTTGTCGTTGATGGCGGCGCGGCTACTGCACCGTCACCTGCACCGAGAAGGTCTCGGCGGGGGGGACGCCGGTTTCCCACGGGCGGCGGTAGACCATCTGTAGGGTGGTAGCGCCCGCGCCCGTCGGCTGGAAGCGAAAGGTCTGCGTGCCTGACGCGCCGATGGCTGCGCTGGCTGGGGTGTACACCGGGTCGCCCAGTTGGGTGAGCAGCGCGTTGGCCGGATCGACCTGCCAGGTGTAGCCCGTGGTCGGGTTACCCGCCAGGCTGACGACCAGGGTGTTAGCCTGCTGCATGCTGACGCTGCCGCCATTGTTGGCGTCAGTCACTGTCACATCCTGCCCCGCGCTGGGTGAGGGCGTCGCGGTGGCAGCGGGCGTAGCAGCGGCGGCGGGCGCATCGGCGATGACCACCCGCACCGAGAACGTCCTGGCCGGGGCGACGCCGGTCTCCCAGGGGCGAACATACACCATCTCCAGCGTGGTCGAGCCGGCGCCCGTTGGCGTGAAGAGGAACGTCTGAACGCCGCCGACGCCGGGTGGAGCGTCGGCGGGGCGGGTGTAGGTGGGGTCGCCCTGCGGCTGCAAGAGTGGGTTGGGCGCGGCCTGCCAGGTGTAGCCCGTCGAGGTATTCGCGCTCAGGTTCACCCGCAGCGTGTCGGTCGGCCTGAGGCGCACCTCGCCGCCGCTATCCTGCTCAGTGACGGTGACGACCGCGCTGGTCGGGCGGCCTGGCGTCGCCCCACTGGCGGTGAAGGCCTGCTTGACCTGATCGACGGTCATGAACAGCGACTCGTAGGTCGTGGCGGCCGCGCTGCCGTCAGGGTAGGGGTTCGACTGGGGCAGAAAGGCGACGAAGACGCTCGTCGCTGTCTCGGCGATGGGGACGCCGGGTAGGGCAATCGGCTGGCTCGCCAGGTTGTCCCAATAGGCCCTGTCGTAGACGTAGATGCTCAACAGCGGCGCTTCGGTCCCGCCGCCGCTGGGCGTGTACACCCAATCGGTGATGAACTTCGTGCCCGGCCGCCGCTGGTCGGCCGGCGCGCCCCAGTACTCGTACCACCGAAAGCCGTGGCTCACCCATGTCGCGGGTAGCGCCAGGCTGTAGCCTGCCTGCGGGTTGGTATATACGCCATTCTGAACGCTACCCTGGGGTGCGCCGCTGGGACGGCTGCCCTGGGCGTGACTCGTACCCGCTGCCACGGCGAGTAGCGCGACCGCGACAATCACCGCCAGTCTCACGCGCGTTGCCATCGTGCCTCCTCGTTAGCCGCGCTACCTGGTGGGTTGGGCCTCAGACATCCATCTCGCCCAGCGTCAGGATGCGCCAGTGCGTGACACGGCGCAACATTGTTCGCCTGGAGTCAGGCGCTCTGCCTGGCGGATTATCGCCGCAAGTTCCCTCGACGCCATGTTTCGCCCCCTGTCCCAACGGCTCGTCGCCGCCCAACCTCAATTATACGGCAAGCGCCGGGCGGCGCGAACAGCTGGCTTCGTCGCCTCGACGCGGGCATAGGCCCGCCATCAGCGCGGCGCAGGCGCGGGCAGCGTAGTGGATGGCCGCGTAGCGAGCGCGGGCGACTCAGCCTCGGCGCGCTGTCGCACGGGCAGAGTCGCCGCCGTCGCCGTCAGCGACAGGACGAACCAGAACAGGGTGACGGAGGCCGGGAACTTGATGTTGACGAAGTAATGGTCCAGCGCGCCCGCCACCAGCACGCCGAAGATGGCCGCCGTGCCGCCCAGGATGACCGGCTCCAGGTCCAGGTCGCCGCTACGCAAGCCGTCGCGCGCCGCCCAGAAGAACACCAGCGCGACGGCGGCGAACGCTGCCAGTCCCACCAGCCCTATGTTCTCCGCGAGCAGCAGATACATGCTCGATACGCCGATGTACAGATCGATGTCGGGCGTCGCCGCGTAGCCGACGCCGAACCACGGGTGACGGCCGATAAGGTTGATGGCGTCCTTGTACTCGCCCAGGCGCATCTGTGTCGACAGGTCCTGCCCACGCGCGCCGGCAAAGAAGCTCGCCACGTATTCCTGGGTCCAGGGCAGGACGAGCACCAGGGCGACGGCGGCTACCAGCCACAGGGCCAGGCGGCGGTAGCGCAGCAGGGCCAGGAAGGCCGCGGCGGCCAGCAGGCCGAGCATCGAGCCGCGCGAGCGAGAGGCAAACAGGGCCAGGCCCATGACGCTGACGAGGCCCCACGCCAGCCAGCGCGGCAGGATGGGACGCCGGGCGAACAGGTTGGGAATGGTCAGCGCGGCGACGACGATGAGCAGCCCGCCGAAAGCGTTGGGGTCCACCGAGGTGCTGGTGGCGCGCTGGGGCAGCGACGGGTCGTCGTTGATGTAGCGCAGGATACGGTCGCCGGTCGGGTAATCGAAGATGCGCAGTATGGACAACAGGCGCGTCTCGGTGGCGTCGGGTAGCGCCCACAGCCCGAGGCCCAGCGCCGCCGCCACGCCGCCGGAGAGGACCAGGGCGCGGGTGGCGTTGATCACGTCCGCGTAGCTGCGCAGGACCGTGGGCAGTAGCCATACCAGGCTCAGCGTCAGCAGGAACTCGGCGAAGCGGCGCAGCAGGTCGCGGGTCAGCAGGGCATTCTCGCTGCCCAGGAGAAAGGCGAAGACAGCCAGCGCGCCGTAGACAAGGGTCGGCAGCCATAGCGGGGTGGTGCGCCAGCCGAACTCGCCACGGCCCGCCACCACCATGAGCCAGGCGGCGAGCATCAAGATGAAGGCCAGATTCAGCAGGGTAGGGTTGAAGCCGATGCCCAGGGGCAACGCGCCGAAGGGCAGCAGGGTCAACACGGCGGCCAGCGCCCACACCGCCCACTGGAGGTGTTGCAGCAGCGCGACGCCGATGACCCCCGCCACGACCGCCGCGATGGCGATGGCGGGCTTACCCCACGCCACCGCCGCCCCGGCGGCAATTCCCAACAGGAGTATCCCAAGCAGGAAGAGGAGACTAGAGACTGGAGATTGGCGATTGCTAGATCCGAATCTCCAATCCCTAATCCCGAATCTCCAATCTCTAATTCCCACCCCCTAGCTCCGGTACACCATGAACACCCCCGCGATGATAGTCAGCACGCCCGCGATACGCCAGGCCGTGACCGGCTCGTTGAGCAGCCACGCCGACAGAAACACGACGAGGATGTAGCTCATGCTGAGCATGGGGTAAGCCCAGCTCAGATGGGCCTTGGAGAGAACCGACAGCCAGAAGAGGGAGCCGCCGAAGATGAGGATGAAGCCGATCAGCACAGCCGGCGTGGTGAAGGCGCGGATGAGCGTCGGGATGGCATGCATCCCCGTCAGGTCCAGGTTGCCCACCTGGTTCATACCGACTTTGAGGAGCATCTCGCCGCAGACGGAAAAGCTGATGGCAATGAGCAGAGCGACAATCGGTGACATAGCGAAGCGACCTTTAGCTTTCAACCGTCGCGCGCTCGCCCAACGACTGCACTTGCAGGGCGACGTAGACGACTTCCTCGTCGGTGAGCTCGGGGTAGATGGGCAGCGACAGGACTTCCTGCGCCGCCGCCTCTGCCTGGGGAAAGGCGCCGGGGCCGTAGCCTAGCTCGGCGTACGCGCCCTGACGATGGGCAGGCGTCGGGTAGTGGACCATCGTCCCCACGCCGTGGGCGTGGAGGTGCGCGGCCAGCGCGTCGCGGTCGGGGGTGCGCACGACGTACAGGTGGTAGACCGGCTCCACGTCGGGGGCGACGTAGGGCACGACGACCGCGCTGCCCGGCAGCAAGGCATCATAGCGCGAAGCGATGGCGCGGCGGCGGGCGTTGTCCTCGTCCAGGTGCGCCAGCTTCACGCCCAGAATGGCCGCCTGCATCTCGTCCAGGCGGCTGTTGAGGCCAAGACTATCGTGGGCGTAGCGTGCGCTCTGGCCGCCGTTGCGCAGCCGCTTCACCCGCTCGGCGATCGCCTCCGAGGCCGTGACAACCATGCCGCCGTCGCCATACGCGCCGAGATTCTTGGTAGGATAGAAGCTGAAAGCCGCCGCGTCGCCCAGCGTGCCGACCGGCTGGCCGCGATAGCGCGCGCCGTGGGCCTGGGCGCAATCCTCGACCACTCGCAGATCACACTGGTCGGCCAGTTCCAGCAGTGGCCCCATGTCCGCAGGCTGCCCATAGAGGTGGACGGGCATGATGGCGCGCGTGCGCGGGGTGATGGCTGCCGCGACGCGGTCAGGGTCAAGGTTGTAGGTACGCGGGTCGATATCGACGAAGACGGGTGTCGCGCCTGTCGCCGAGATGGCGAACACGCCGAACGCGGCCGTCAGCGGCGAGGTGATGACCTCGTCGCCGGGACCAATCCCCAGCGCGCGGAAGGCTAGCTCAATAGCGTCGGTCCCCGAATTGCAGCCTACGGCGTGGGGCATGCCCAGGTAGGCGGCGAACTCTTCCTCGAAGCGCTCCAGCTCCGGCCCCAGGATGAACCAACCTCGGTCGAGCACGCGGCCGAGGGCCGCGTCGATCTCTGGCCGCAGGCGGGCCACCTGACGCTCGAAGGTGTTGAAGGGAATCCTCATAATAGTTGCTTCTCTCTCGGCGGCGCGACCGGCGCCGTCGGCCCGGCCGGTGCGGGCTGGCTGCCCTTCAGCAGCACCAGGCTGACCCACAGCGTGCCAATGTCGCGCACGACGCGCACCAGGCGCGGGAAGTTGAAGAATTGGGAGATGCCGTAGACGCGGTGATAGTGGTGGACCGGCACTTCCTCGAACACGAAACCCGCGTCGGTAAACTTCTTGACCATCTCCAGCGGCAGCGTGCCATCTTTAGACACCAGCGTCACGGCGTCGAAGCACGAGCGGCGAATCAGGCGAAAGTCGCAGTCCACGTCCCGAATCGTGAAGCCGAACAGGAGCTTCATGCCGTGGTGGTAGAGGCGGCCGATAACGATGCGATGCCAGGGATCGTTGCGGCTGATCTTATAGCCGTTGATGATATCCACCTCCGGCCGCATACGATCGGTGAGCTTGAGAAGCTCCCGCACGTCGTATTGCGCGTCGCCGTCGGTGTAGAACACCCAATCCTTGCTGGTCTGGGCGAACAACGAGCGCAGGTTGCCACCGTAGCCCAGGTTCTTGGGGTGGTGAAATACACGCAGGCGGGGCACGACGCCCGTCAGAATATCCAGAATCTGGCCGGTATAGTCGGCGCTGCCGTCGTTGCCCACCAGAATCTCATAATCGTCGGTGACTTGCTTCAACATGGCGTCGGCCATGAGAACCATGCTGGCGATGGTGCCGCCGTCGTTGTAGGCGGGGAAGACAGCCGATATGCTGGGTCGGGGCATCCGAGACTCCTGGCGAGGCGAATTGTGGCGAATCTTAGCACGTTCCGCCACGCGCGGCAAAAAGGGCGCTACGTGTTTGTCGCCACGCCCCCCGGACGCTACAATTGGAGTCACTCACAGCGAGGAAACTATGCCGACGCTTTATCGTAGAGTAATACGCATCCCTGCCCGTTACGCCGCGCGCGGTACGCGCCGCGCCGCACGGCTAACGCTGAGCGTTGTAGAAGGAACAGTATCCATGCCCGCGAAGATCGCGCCGCCCCAGTCAAGAGTCTCCGATATGCTTGCCAACGCGGTCCGCTGCGTATCCAACCTGCGCCGCGAGATGCCTAACCAGCCCCTGCCCGACTACGTCCTGCTCGACATCACGGGCGACTTCGTTGAACGCGAGGAGTTGCAGCCCTGGCCGTTGCGCTTCCTGCCCCAGACACGCCGTCCCTCCGTCGAGAGCCTGCGCCAGGCGATGGAACTGATTGCCGAGGACCCACAGGTCCAGGGCGTCGTGCTGCGCATTCACGCGCTTAGCAGCGCGCTGGCAACGATCCAGAGCCTCCGCCAGATCATCCTCCGCTTCCGCGACAGCGGCAAGCGTGTCGTCGCCTACCTCGAAGACATCGACCTGCGTAGCTACTATCTTGCCACGGCCGCCGACGACATCCTCGCGCCGGAGAGCGCCACCTTCCTCGTCCTCGGCCTGGCCGTGCAGAGCGTCTTTCTCAAGGATGCCCTGGGCCGCATCGGCATCAAGGGCGATTTCCTGGCCGTCTCGCCCTACAAGTCGGCTGCCGACCAGATCACTCGCTCTGACATGTCGCCGGAGGTCCGTGACCAGTTCAACTGGCTGCTCGACTCCAACTGGCAGACCATCCTGAGTGACATTGGCGATAGCCGTGGTCTCACGCCCGACGTGGTGAGCGATTTGCTCGACCGCTCGCCCATGTCGGCGTCGAAGGCGGTCGATAGCGGCCTCATCGACCACATCCTGTACGAGGACGACCTGGGCGACTTTCTGGGCGGTGAGCCGCGCGTCATGCCCTGGCCGGAAGCCGTCAATCACCTGTACCAGCCCTACACCTGGCACGCTGACAAGGCCATCGGCGTCATCAGCGTCGAGGGCGCTATCACGCCCGGCGAGAGCCGCCGCAACCCCTTCCCGCTGCCCATGCCCATCGTCCAGGATGGGCGCGCCGGCGCGGAGACGGTGGTGCGCATCTTTCGCCAGGCCGAGAAGAACGATAGGGTGGCCGCCATCGTGATGCTGGTCAATTCGCCCGGCGGCGATGTCGTGGCTTCGGACCTTATCGCCCGTGAGGTGCAGCGGGTGCGCGCCAATAAGCCGGTGGTCGTCTACATGGGCGACGTGGCGGCGTCGGGCGGCTACTACGTGTCCACCCACGCCGACCGCATCGTGGCCCAGCCAGCGACGATTACGGGGTCCATCGGCGTCATCATGGGCAAGCTCGTCACTGGCGGCCTGTTCGACCGCCTGCACGCCAACGTCGAGACCGTCAAGCGCGGCGCGACGGCCACGATGCTGTCGTCGGACGAGCCGTTCACCGACACCGAGCGCGAGCGCCTGCACGACATCCTGATGGATACGTACGACCTGTTCAAGCGTCAGGTCGTCGAGGGGCGCGGCCTGTCTCCCGACCGCGTCGAGGAGATGGCGCAGGGCAAGGTGTGGACCGGGCAGCAGGCTCAGGAACTGGGATTGGTCGACGACCTGGGCGACTTCGAGGTGGCTGTCAAGAAGGCGGCGCAACTGGCCGGGCTGCCCGACGACCGCAAGGTGTCGGTAGTTGCCCTCAGCGCGCCGCGCACCCCCATCCTGCCGCCGCGCCTGGCCGACCCCAAGGCGTGGCTCCAGGAGGCGCGGGAGAGCCTGGGCCTGTTCTTCAACGGCCGCGTCCTGGCCCTCTTGCCCTACGATATCCAGATCAAGTAGGCCGCTACGACGAGGAAGCGCGGCCAGACTCGGTGAGCGACGCGGGGGCGTGGTGAACGCCGCACGCCCTCACAAACGCCTCGAACAGCGCGCGCATCTCCGGCGCGTCGGGCAGCGCCTCTGGATGCCACTGCACAGCCAACCCGAAGGGATGTCCTTCGATCTCCACCGCCTCGACCACCCCATCTGGCGCCCGCGCCACCACCCGCAGCCCCGCCGCCACGTCGCGCACCGCCTGATGGTGCAGGCTGTTGACGGCCAACGTGGGGCGGTTGACAATCTGCGCCAGCAGCGAGTCCGGGGCCAGGCTCACGTCGTGCGGGCGCAGGTCGAAGGGCAGGCCGGGATAGTAGGCGTGGCGCTCGGCGTCGGCGTGGTCGCCGGTGTCCACGTACAACGAGCCACCCAGCGCCACGTTCAGCACCTGCGAGCCGCGACAGATGCCAAACACTGGCTTGCTGTCGGCCACCACCCACCGCGCCAGGTCCAGCTCCACCCGGTCGCGGTCGGCGTCCACACCCCCCACTGATGCGGTCGTCTCGGCGCCATAGCGGTCGGGGGCCACGTCGCCGCCGCCTGGCAGCAGCACCCCGTCCAGCCGCTCGTAGAGCGCGCGGAGCGTGTCGGAGCCAATCGCCAGCGGGATGAGCACGGGCAGCCCGCCCGCGTCCTCCACGCCCTGCACGATAGCCTGCAACAGGTTGTCGAGACTGTCGCGGTCAGGCGCGTCGGCGGGGTTGGCAGTAATTCCGATCAGCGGGCGGGTCATACGAACTCCCCCCTATTCCATGCTCGTGGTAATGGGCAGGCCGCGCTCGCGGCGGCTACGCTCGCCCCAGATCAGGATGCGCTCGCCCAGGTCGCGGGCGGCGGTGGGTCTGGCCAGGGCCAGGCAGCGCGTCTGCATGTCGGCCAGCGTGGCGTTGCCGGGGCGCAGCCACTCGCGCAAGGTGTCGACCACGGCCTCCGACGTGAAGGCCGCTGCCCCTACCTCCTCGTTGACGACATAATCGACGTTGGCCTTCTCCTGGCCGGGCACGTAGCCTGAGAGGAGCATGGGCAAGCCCTCGATGAGCGCCTCAGCGATGGTGCCGGGGCCGGCCTTGGTGACGATCACGTCCGACGCCGCCATCCACTCCGGCATGTTCCGCACGAAGCCGGTCACGACCGTCGGCGCGGTCCAGTCGAAGGCGTCCAGCTCCTCCTTGAGGGTAGCGTTGCGGCCGGCGATGACGGCCATCTGCACATCCAGCTCGCTGGCGTCAATGGCGACCGCCGTGTCGTACACGTTGCCCATGCCCTCGCCGCCGCCGACGATGAGAATGGTGGTCGTGTCGGGGCGTAGTCCGAGGCGACGACGCAGCGCGGCGCGCTCGCCGCTGAACGGCTGGAAGCGCGGGCTGACGGGCTGCCCTACCACCTCGATGCGCCCCGGTTCCAGGCCCAGGCGTATGCCCTTGTCGCGCGCCGGCTCAGTCGGCACGTAGGTGAAGTTCACTCGACCATCGTACCACGCCGCGCTGCCGTCTACCAGGTCAGTCACCACTGTCAGGACAGGGATGGGCTGTGGCAAGGCGCGCGCCGCCACCGCCATCGGTGTCGAGGCCAGGGGATGCACCGACACCACCACATCAGGGTCGTGGGCCTGGATGAGCCGCACGAAGCGGCCCTTCATCGTTGGCAGCAGGGCGCGCCAGAGCGGGTCGCGCACCAGGCGGTACTCGCCCAGCTTCCATGACATGTGCCATGTCCAGTCGGCCTTGTTGACCATCGGCCCATACAGCGCGCCGGTGCGGTTGAGGGGCGGCGGGAACGCTTCCACGTAGAAATCGGCCAGCGATACCTCGGCCCGGCCCGGCCAGTACAGGTCGATGGCTTCGTGGATAGCCTGCGCCGCGCTGCGGTGGCCGCCGCCAGTGTCGGAGAAAAGGAAGAGGATGCGAGTTGGCACGCTATCTCACTCTGCGGGGGGCGCGGCCGGTCCGCGCTGCAAGACGACCTTGACGCTCTTCTCGAACTTGGGGCGCGGGATGAGGACGCGATGGCCGCAGGTGCGGCAGGTGACGCCGATGTCAGCGCCGAGGCGCACCACTTCCCAGTCCGTGCCGCCGCAGGCGTGCGGCTTGCGGAGGCGGACTATGTCACCCAGGTAGAACTGCGGGATGTCAGGCATCGTGCCGCGATTATAGCACGGCGGGCCACGGCGGGCGAAGTTTGCCGCTGCCTACCGGACGTGCTATGATTCGGCGTGCGATTGGAGCAAGGAGTACCGTTTGCTGAACCTGACTTTGTCGGCGGTCATCGCCCGCGCCCTGGTCCTGTTGGTGGCCTTCCCGGCCCACGAGGGGGCGCATGCCGTCGTCGCTGACCGGCTGGGCGACCCTACGCCGCGCCGCATGGGCCGCATGACATGGAATCCCATCAAGCACCTGGACCTCGTTGGCTCGCTGTTGTTCCTGGTTTTTGGCTTTGGCTGGGCCTCCACGCCAGTCGACCCGTCGCGGCTGGGGCGGCGCAACATGTCTCTCGTGTCCATCGCTGGCCCCGTCGCCAACCTGCTCGTGGCTGTGCTGTTCGCCCTCCCTGCCCGCTACGTGCTGGCGTCGCCGACGCTACGCAACATGTTTGGCTACGGCGAGATCTTCCCCTCCCTGGGGACGATCATGTTCGATATGGTATATCTGAACTTGCTGCTCTTCCTGTTCAACCTGCTGCCCTTGCCGCCGCTAGACGGCTTCAGCATCCTGATGGGTATTGTCCCGTATTCGGTGGCGCAGCCGCTGGCGAAGGTGGGGCAATTCGGGCCGCTGCTGCTCTTTGGTATCATTCTCCTCGTGCCCGGCTTCCTGTCCTCGCTGCTGGGGCCGCTGTTGGAGTTCATGACACGTCTGTTATTGGGCCTATGATCGCATCCCTGAGCGCGACGGTAGCCGTGCGCGTCGGTCAGGTGGGCCACGCGCTCGCCGCCCACTGGGCGCGTCCTGATGACCACCTTGCCGCCGTCCTCTCGCCTCGCGAGCGCGCGCTTTTCGACCGCCTACCGGCCGCCGACCGCGCCCATGCCCTGCGCGTGGCCGGCCGTCTGTACCGCGCCGGCTACGATGGCCGGCATGAGGAGACGCGCTCCCTGCTGCAAGCCGCGCTCCTGCACGACATCGGCAAAGCCGACCAGGGCGTGCGCCTGCCGCATCGCGTGGCCCACGTGGCGCTCAAGGCCATCGCGCCCGACTGGCACGCCCGGCTGGTGGCCGATCGGCGCGGCTGGCGGCGTCCCTTCTTTGCCCTGGCCCGCCACGCCGAGTTGGGCGCGGAGATGCTGACGAGCGTGGGCAGCGACCCACTGACCATCAGCCTGGTGCGCTACCACGACGATACCCTGCCCGCTCCGCTGGGGCGCTACGATCACCTGCTGGCCGCGCTACGCCGCGCCGACGACGAAGGCTGAGCCGCGCGCGGCGCGACAGCCCTGCATCCAGTCCGTTCCAACACAGCAACGGAGGCTCACATGGCAAGCCAACCTCGCATCACCATCATCGGCACTGGCTTCGTCGGCACATCGCTGGGGCTGGGGCTGGTCAAGGCCCGTAGCCAGGGCAGCACCTACGCGGTCATCGGCCACGACCGAGACGCCAACATCAGCGGCGCAGCCAAGAAACGCGGCGCTGTCGACCGCGTCGAGTGGAATCTGCCCGCCTCGGTCGAGGGCGCGGACATGGTGTTTCTCGCCACGCCCGTCGAGGCGATGGAGGCTATCTTCGAGATCATCGCGCCCGCGCTCAAGCCCGGCGTCATCGTGACGGACACCGGCGGTACGAAGGCTGAGGTGATGCAGTGGGCGGCGGCCAGGCTGCCTAACTCCGTCAACTTCATCGGTGGTGACCCACTGCTTGGCCGCGACGGCTGGCGAACCGACGAGGCCAGCGCCGACGTCTTCCACGACACGCTCTACTGCCTCACCCCCGCCGTCAACGCTGACGCCGACGCCATCCGCATCCTGGCCGACTTCGTGTCGAGCCTCGGCGCGCAGCCCTACTTCCTCGACCCGTTGGAGCACGACGGCATCGTGGGCGGCGTGACGCATTTGCCGTTCCTCATGTCATGGGCGCTAGTGCGCGCGCTGGCGAACAGCCCCAGCTGGACCGAGGCCCAAAAGTCGGTCGGAGTGAACACGATGATGATGGCGTCCCTTGTCGGGGCTTCGCCGTCCTACTGGGTGGGACCGGCCTTGACCAACGCCGCCGCCCTGGGCCACTGGATCGACGCGGCGGTCCGCGAATTGCAGGCCCTCAAGGGCGCGCTGGCCGCCGGCGACCCCGACGAGATTCGCGGCGGGTTGGACAAGGCCGGCGCAGACTACCTGAAACTGGTGGCCCGCGGCCGCGAGGAGCACAACCCGCTTGAGGACATAGGCAGGGACCGGATGCGCCAGATGTTCTTGGGTGGGCTGGGTGCGAAGCGCCGGGACAAGGGCAGTTGATGCCCATCGTCTACATGGTCGAGTGCCGCGACGGCTCCCTGTACACGGGCTGGACGACGGACCTGGCGGCGCGCGTGGCGGCTCACAACAACGGTACGGGTGCGCGCTACACACGCTCGCGGCGTCCCGTGCGCCTGGTCTACTGGGAGGAGGCCCCCAACCGCTCGGCGGCGCTGCGCCGCGAGGCAGTCCTGCGCCGCCTGCCGCGCGCCACGAAGCTGGCTTTGGTGAAACGTGAGGCGTGAGACGTGATGCCCGTAACGTGAGGCGTGAGAACCCTCGATGTACTTCACGCTGCATTCATCCCGTCTCACGCCCCACGCATTACGCCCCGCACGACGATAGTTAGCCTTTATGACTCACTCCACCCCCGCCGAGCATGACTCGGCCCTGCATGTCCTGATGGTCGCCCCGACGAGCTTCTTTGCCGACTACGGCTGCCATGTTCGCATCCTGGAAGAGGCTCGCGTCCTCCAGGCCCTCGGCCATCGGGTGACCATCGTGACCTATGCCCAGGGCCGCGACGTAGCCGACGTGACCCTGCGCCGCACTGCGCCGCTGCCCTGGCACGCCGACTACGAGGTCGGCTCCTCGCGGCACAAGTTCGCCTTCGACGCCTACCTCGCGCCCCTTGTCCTCCGCGTCGCCCGCTCATTGCGCCCCCACGTGGTTCACGGCCACCTGCACGAGGGCGCGCTGCTCGGCTGGCCCGCCGCGCGAATGCTGGGCGTACCCCTCATCTTCGACTACCAGGGGTCCATGACCGGCGAGATGCTCGACCACGGCTTCATCCAGCCCACTGGCGCGGCGTATCGGCTGGCGCGCTGGGGCGAGGATCGTATCAACCGCCTGGCCGACGCCGTCATCACCAGCTCGACGCGCGCCGCCGATCAGTACATGGCCGCGACGCCCGGGCGCGGGGCGCGGGCCGTGCCCGATGTGGTCAATCCCCACGTCTTCCACCCAGCAACCCTCACAGCCGACGAGCGGCGAGCACAGCGGGCGACGCTCGGCATCCCGCCAGACGCGGAGGTCGTCGTATACCTGGGTCTGCTTGCCCCGTACCAGGGCACCGACCACCTGCTACGCGCGGCAGCGCGGGTGTGCGCCACCCGGCCCGCCGCCCACTTCCTCGTCATGGGCTACCCGAATGTGGAACGCTACCGCGACCTGGCCGACCGTCTGGGCCTGGCGGGCCGCGTCACTTTCACAGGGCGCGTGCCCTACGAGGATGCGCCGCGCCGCCTCGCGCTGGGTGACGTGGCCGTGGCCCCCAAGCTGTCGAGTACCGAGGGCGCGGGCAAGCTGCTCAACTACATGGCGATGGGTCTGCCGACGGTCGCCTTCGACACCGAGGTGAGCCGTGAATATATGGGCGCTGCCGGGCTGTACGCCGTCCCCGGCGATGACGATGACCTGGCTGACCGCGTTGCCGCCATCCTGAGCGACCCCGACCGCGCTGTCGTGGGCCGTCGCCTCCGTGCCCACGTCACGCGCGCCTTCCCGTGGCAGGGGATGGGACAGGCCCTGCTGGATGTCTACGAGGAGGCGCGCGCGCGCCCCACGGGTTACCGCCCCGCGCCTGCGCCCGCTGCGGAGCTGCGCCCCGCGCGAGAGGAGCCGTCTTCCCCCGCCGTTTCGGCGGCCGGGAAGCGAGGATAGAGCATGACGGTCATGGTCAACCGCCGCCAGCAACGCCTGTCGGCGCGGCTGGCGGAGCTATGGCGCTATCGCGACCTGGTACGCAACCTGGCGTTGCGCGACCTCAAGGCGCGCTACAAAAGCTCGGTGCTGGGCTTTGTCTGGTCGCTGCTGAACCCGCTGCTGATGACGGTGGTCTTCACCATCGTCTTCACGGTCATGCTGCCTAGCAACATCGAGAAGTACCCGGTATTCATCCTGGTGGGTCTGCTGCCGTGGAACTGGTTCTCTAGCTCCCTGTTCGGCTCTGTCCAGAGCATTGTCGGCAATGCCAATCTCGTGAAGAAGGTCTACTTCCCGCGCGAGGCGTTACCCACCGCCGTGGTCGTCGCCAATGGCGTCAATTTCCTGCTGGCGGGGATTGTCCTGTTCGCCCTGATTCTGATCTATCGTATTCCCATCACCGCCTGGGTGTTCTTCTTACCCGTCCTGGTTGTCATCCAGTTCGTGCTTACGCTGGGCCTCGGCCTGTTCGTGGCCGCCCTCAACGTGCGCTTTCGCGACACGGCTGTTATTCTGGAAGTCGTTCTCCAGGCCTGGTTCTTCCTCACCCCGGTTGTCTACGATATGCGGGTGCTGCCCGAGGCCAAGAACATCATGGGTATGGACGTGGAAATACGCCGCTGGGCCTATATCCTCAATCCCATTGGGTCGCTCATCGCCAGCTACCGCGACATCCTATACTGGACGACACCACCCGGCCTCGATTTCGTTGCCCGCACCGCCGTCGAATCGGCTATCATTCTGGTCGTCGGCTACCTGTTCTTCAACCGGCTGGCCCCCACCTTTGGCGAGGATGTCTGATGGCGGACCAGGCGACGCAGAACGGCGCGCTGGAACGGGAGGTCGCGGTCGAGTTCGACCATGTCTCCAAGCGGTTCACCCTGTACCACGACCGGCCGCGCTCGTTCCAGGAGTGGATGGTCGGCATGTTCCGCCGCGCCGAGCGCCACGAGGAGATGTGGGCGCTGCGCGATGTGAGCTTCCGTATCGGGCGCGGCGAGGTGGTGGCCTTCATCGGCTCCAACGGCGCGGGCAAGAGCAGCCTGTTGAAGCTGGTCAGCGGCATTCTCGCCCCGACCGAAGGCGCGGTTCGCGTCAACGGGCGCATCTCTGGCTTGTTGGAGTTGGGCGCGGGCTTTCACCCCGACCTGACGGGGCGTGAGAACGTGTACCTGAACGGCTCCATTCTCGGCCTCGACCGCCGCGAGGTGGATCGCCTCTTCCCGGCCATCGTTCGCTTCGCCGAGATGGAAGCCTTCATCGACATGCCTGTCAAGCACTACTCGTCGGGCATGTACATGCGGCTGGGGTTCGCCGTCGCTATCCACTCCAAGCCGGATATCCTGCTGGTGGACGAGGTGCTGGCGGTAGGCGATGCCGCCTTCCAGGCCAAGTGTCTCAATCGCATCCTCGACCTCAAGAAGCGCGGCGCGACCATCCTGTTCGTCAGCCACGATCTAGACTCGGTCCGTAAGTTGTGTAACCGCGCCATATGGATCGACCGCAGCCGGGTGCGCGCCGAAGGCCCGCCCGCGCAGGTCATCGCCGCCTACCTGGACAAGGTGGCCGCGCAGCAACTTGCTGACCGCGCCGAGGAGGACGCCGCCGAGGCGGTTGCGGCCGCGCCTGCTGCGGACAACCGGGCGGCGGACACGGTCACCCCCAATCCCCCGTCCCCAACCCCAAGCCCCTCCTCCGGCGCGCGCTGGGGGACGCGCCAGGTAGAGATCACCGCGGTCGAGTGCCTGGGCGCAGACGGCCAGCCGTCCGATGCCTTCGACACCGACGCGCCGTTCTGCGTGCGGATTCACTACGACGCCCATCAGCCCATCGAGCATCCCATGTTCGGCATCGCCATCCACCACGAGGAAGGCGCGCACGTGTCGGGGCCGAACACCGTCTACGCGGGCTTCGACATCCCGCGCATCCACGGCGTTGGCTACGTCGACTACGCGGTGGACGCCTTGCCCCTGCTGGCGGGCCAGTACACACTGACGGCGGCCATCTACGACCACTGGGAGACGGGCGCGTACGATCACCACGACCAGATGTACCGCTTCCGTGTCCGACCCGGCCATGCGGAGCGCTATGGCCTTGTCACCCTCAACGGGCGCTGGAGCGCGACCGTGGCCGAGGTGTCGACGCTATCCCTGGCCGAGGATGCGCCATGAGCAGTCGCCCGACCGACGTGATCGAGATTCGGGACACAGCCGTCGATGTCGAGGCCTTGATGACGCTGATTCGCGACCGCGCCGCCCAACGGCGCGCCGGAGTCGATACCTCCCTGGACCTCGACGCCACGACGCGCTCGGTGTTCGCGGCAGCGGGGGTCGCGCCAGCCGCCGACATCGACACCCGCCAGGCAATCCCGCTGCCCGCGACCCCGCCCCCCGGCCAGGAGACCCTGCCTGCCCTGCGGGACCTCAATGCCCAGTGGATGATTCGCGAGCAGCCCTTCACATCCAACGCCCCCCTGATTGGGCCGCTCATCGTCAGGGTGCGGGATGCCTGGAATTGGATGTCGACCAAGTGGTACGTGCGGCCCCTGCTCCAACAAATCACAGCCTTCAACCTGTCTGTCGTCCGCGCCTTCCGCGATGTCGAGGCGGAGCAGGGTCGCGTTGCCGACCGCATCCGCGATCTGGAAGCCCTGACGCGGCAACAGGCCGCCGAGATTGAGGCTCTACGCCACGACGTGCAGCGCCTGCGCGCCGAGGGCCGCGCCGACGCGGGGCCAGAGGACCCCTACGCGCGCTCATGACGACGGTGCATCAGCTGGCATCGTCGTTTGCGTATGGGGACGCCATCACGAACCACATCCTCGCCCTGGATGCCGCGCTCCGCGACTGGGGCTACACGAGCCGCATCTATGCCGAGCGGGTAGAGTCGCGGTTGCACTCGCTGGCCCAGCCTGACTCGGCCTACCTGCCCGCCATCGAGCGACCCGACGACATCCTCATCTATCACTACTCGGCCTACTCGCCCAACACGCAACTCTACCAGCGGTCCCGCAACCGGCGATTGTTGGTCTATCACAACATCACCCCGGCCGAGTACCTCGCCGCCTACGATGCCGACCTGGCGGCGGTCTGCCGCCTGGGGCGCGACGCATTGCCGCAACTGTGCGACGCCGACCTCGCCGTGGGAGTCTCCGACACCAACCGCCGCGAGCTACTGGCCGCCGGCTTCGACCCCCGGCGCGTCGCCGTCCTGCCCATCATTCTCAACCTGGCGACCTGGGACGCTACGCCGCCCAATGCGCGCCTCGCCGAGCGGCTATCGGACGGGCGGGTCAATATTCTCTTTGTGGGTCGTGTCGTGCCCAACAAGGCCTTCGAGGATGTGATCGCGATTTTCGCCGCCTATCGCCGCGCCATCCAGCCCCACGCGCGGCTGTCCCTGGTGGGAGCGCGCCTCCTGCCACGCTACAGCGCGGTCCTCGACCGGCTGGTAGAACGGCTAGGGCTGAGCGACGCCGTGACCTTCACTGACCGCGTCTCCCTCGCCGACCTGAGAGCCTACTACGACACGGCCCACGTCTTTCTGTCGGCGAGCCGCCACGAGGGCTTTTGCGTGCCCCTCCTGGAGAGCATGTACTTCGGTGTGCCCATCCTGGCCTACGCGGCGGCCGCCGTGCCCGAGACCCTGGGCGCGTCGGGGGTCGTGTATCACGCCTTCGACTACCCCGTGCTGGCCGAGACACTGCATCTCCTGGCGACCGACGGCCCGACGCGGGCCAGGCTCATCGCCGGGCAGCGGGCGCGGCTGGCCGACTTCGCCCCGCCGCTCGTCGCAGGCCAATGGCGTGTCGCGCTTGAGCAGGTGGCCGCCCCTGGCGCGCACTAGCCATGCTTTTGCTTGGCGAACGGCGAACCTCGCGGTACAATACTCGCATGCGTGTCTCCATCGTCGTACAGCGATACGGGCCGGACGTCCTGGGGGGAGCCGAGCGCCACGCGCGCCAGGTAGCCGAGCGGCTGGCCGAGCATTATGAGGTCCAGGCGTTGACGACCTGCGCCCACGACTACGCCACGTGGGCCAACGCCTATCCGCCGGGCGAGAGTGTGATCAACGGGGTGCGGGTGCTGCGCTTCCCGACCCTCCAGCCCCGCGCCACCAATCTGCCCCAGCTTTGGGACCGCGTTCACCTGCGCGTTCACACGTTGGCCGATGAGATGACGTGGCTGCGCGCCCAGGGTCCCTACGCGCCGGGGCTGCTGGATTACCTGCGTCAGCAGCGCGACGAGAGCGACGTCTTCATCTTCTTTACCTACCTGTACTACCCGACGGCGATGGGCCTGCGCCTCGTCGCCGACAAGTCCATCCTCGTCCCCACCGCCCACGACGAGGACCCCATCTACCTCAACCTCTTCCGCGACGTGTTCCATTCACCGCGCGCCATCCTCTACAACACCGAGGAGGAGCGGCGCTTCGTCGAGCGCCACTTCGACAACGGCTATGTGCCCAACGCGGTGGTCGGTGTGGGCATCGACCTGCCGGACGCGCCGCAGCCCGAACGCTTCCGCGCCCGCTTCGGCCTGGACAGGCCCTATTTCCTGTACCTGGGGCGCATCGTGCCCGACAAAGGCTGCGCTGAGATGCTCGACTATTTCGACGCCTACCGTCGCGCCTTCCCCGACGAGGCGATTCTGACCCTGGTCGGCGCCGGCGAGATGCCGCTACCCAGCGCGCCCTGGCTGGTCCCGACCGGCTTCATCCACGACGAAGACAAGGTGGACGCCATCGCCGGCGCCGAGGCGGTCATCGTGCCCTCGCGCTACGAGAGCATGTCGCTAACCACCCTGGAAGCATGGAGCCTGGGGCGGCCTGTCGTCTGCACCGCCCACTCGCCGGTGGTGCGTGGGCTGGTGCGTCGCGCCGGGGGCGGCCTGTACTACGGCGACAGCGACGAGTTCGTCGAGGCGTTGCACCTGTTAGTGTCGGACCGGGACACGGCAGATGGGTTGGGCCGCCAGGGCCGTAGCTTCACTCGCGCCACCTATCGCTGGCCGGAGGTAATCGCCACCTATCAGCAGTTCATTGAGGACATCGCCGCCCAGCCCTGGCGCTGACGCGACGCACCCACCGATGGCTGAGCCTACCGTCGCCGTTGGCCTCCTGACCTACAATGGCCGTGCCTTCGTCGAGGCCTGTCTGGCGTCCGTGCTGGCGCAGAGTCCCTCTGCTGACGAGTTCCTGGTAGTCGACAACGCCTCCACTGACGCAACCCCTGATGTGATCGCCGCTCGCTATCCCCAGGTTCCCCTTGTCCGGAACGACACCAACGTCGGTGTGGCGCTGGGCCTCAACCAGTTGGTGGCCGCGACGACGGCCCCCGTCGTCGTTCTCCTGAACCAGGATGTCGAACTGCGACTCGGCGCCCTGGCCGCCATCAGCGACGCCTTCGCCGACCCCCAGGTGGGTGTCGTCGGCATCAAGCTGCTCTACCCGGACGGGCGGACGATGCAACATGCCGGTGGCTGGCTAGAGTGGCCCCTATACCTGGCTCAACATTACGGCTACGGCCAGCCGGACGATGGTCGCTGGGATACGCCGGCCGAAGTCGATGTGGTCACGGGAGCTGTCTTCGCCGTCCGCCGCGTGGCATGGGATGCCCTGGGCGGCATGTCCGACCTGTTCTCACCGGCCTACTTCGAGGAGACCGACTTCTGCCTGCGGGCGCGGGGAGCAGGCTGGAAGGTTGTCTATGCCCCGGCCGCCATCGCGCTGCACCACGAGTCCACTACCCTGGGGCGGGGCAGCCGTCGCTACCTGGACCTCTATCACAACCATCGGTTGCGCCTGGCGCTCCGCCACGGTTCCATCGACCACCTGCTGACCTATTTCGCCCGCGCCGAGGCGCGCCGCACGGCCCACCTGCGGCAGCTGCCCGAGGCCGCCGACGAGGTGGCCGCGCTGACGGCTGCCTACGCCGACGCGCGTCGCCAGTGGCCGATCCTGGCGGCCACGCGCGGCGATGCGCCCCTGTCGCCCGGCGCCATGTGGGCCATCGATGAGATGCTGACCGCGCTGCACGGCCTGGCCGAGACCTGTGGCGACGCCGACGGCTGGAAGCGGCTGGTGTTGCCGTCAACGGCTCTGCTGCGCACGCGGGATGCCATCCTCGCCAGTGATCCGACGCACGCGCGGGGGGAACTGCGGCCCAACGCGGCCGCGACGCAGGCGGCGCTGGCGGCGTTGGCTGCCGCTCAGACCGTCCACGAGCAGCCCTTCCGGTCGGATGCCCCGCTGGTGGGGCCGCAGATTGCCCGGATGCGGGACAGCTGGAACTCGGTGTCAACCAAGTGGTACGTCCGCCCGCTACTAGAGCAACAGAATCGCTTCAACGCGGCCGTCACCGCCGCGCTTCGCGCGCTGACCGAGGAGGTCGAGGGCCGCGACGGCCTGGAAATCAGCCTCTCGGCCGCGCTGCGCGAGATGCTGGCAGTCATGGAGGAGATGCGCACGGCCCAGGAGGCGCTGCGCTTCGACCTCGACGCGCTTCACGCGCGCGAGGATGCCCGCTACGCCGAACTGTCGGCGCGCCTCGATGCCCTTGCCGGGCAGCCACCGACCACCGACGACGACTCGGTCATCCCGAATCCCTAGTCTCCAATCGCTCATCACCTGCCCATGTCCGACCCTTCCTTTCGCCATCGCCTACGCCGCCTGCGCGCCGCCTGGCGCGACACCACACCCGCCGCGGAGACCGATGCGCGGGCTACCCAGGCCGACTTGCGCGCAGCCGAGCACGCGCTCCTCGCCGTCCAACGCCAGATCGCCACGCTGACGGCGCGTGTCGCGGCCCTCGAGGACGGCATCAACGCCCTGCGGCGGACCCACGTGCGGCCGCGCGTGGCGTTCTTCAGCCCCCTCACGCCCCAGGCCAGCGGCATCGCTGCCTACAGCGAGGCGCTGCTGCCCGCCCTGGCCGCCCTGGCCGACGTGGACGTCTACGTAAGTGACGTGACGCCCACGTCGCCCGCGCTGACGTCCCTGCCCGTCTTCGACTATCGCGCCTATCCCGCCCGCCGCCGGGCGCAGGCCTACGACGCGACCTTCTACCAGATGGGCAACGACGTTCGCTATCATCGCTTTATCTACGCTACCCTGGCCCGCTACCCAGGGGTGGTGGTTCTGCACGAGTTCCTGCTGCACCACTTTATGGCGGGCTATACCCTGGACCACGGGCAGCGCGTCGACTATCCGTGGGAGGTGGGCTACGCCGCTGGGCAGGACGCTCTGGCCGTCGCTCGCGCCGCTGAACGGGGCGAGCGCGAGCTGCCCTTCTTCGACTATCCCCTGGTGGAGCACGTATTGGACCTGAGCCAGGGGGCGTTGTGCCACAGCCACTACGTCCGCGATTCCGTCGCCGCCACCCGCCCTGATCTGCCCGTCGCGGTCGTGGCTCACCCGACAACCGTCACCGCGGCCGCGCGCCCGCTGGTCGCCGACCATCCCTTCACGGTCATCACCGCTGGCTACCTCACGCCGGCCAAGGGCCTGCTGCCTGCCCTGGAGGGCTTCGCCGAGTTCGCCCGCGCCGTGCCTGGGGCGCGCTACGTGCTGGTGGGGGCAGTCGAGCCGGAGTTCGACCTGGCGGCCTGGATTCGCGACAGTGGCGTCGCCGACCGCGTCGAGCTACGCGGCTACGCGCCGACCCTGGAGGGCTTCGACGCTCAGGTGGCCGAGGCGGACGTCTGTCTCAACCTGCGCTACCCGACCGGCGGCGAGACATCCGGTAGCCTGCTGCGGGTGCTGGGGGTGGGGGTGCCGGCCGTCGTTACCGATAGCGGCTGGTTCAGCGAGGTTCCCGATACCGTCGTCGTCAAGATAGCCGCGCCGCCGACGCGGGACGCCGTCGCGGGCGCGCTGCGCGCTCTGGCGAATCCTGACCGCCGCGCCGCCATGTCGACCGCCGCCCGGCAGTGGGTGGCGGAGGCTCACAACCCGGCTCGCACCGCCCAGGGCTACCTGGACTTCGTCGCCGCCCTCACGTAACCTGGCGCGCGGCCCCTTAGCGCGCCGCAGCGGCTGCCACATCATGCGTATCCTGCACATCATCCAGCGTTACTGGCCCGCCGTGGGCGGAGCCGAGCGCCATCTGCACGAAATCAATCGGCGGCTCGTCGCCGACGGCCACTCCGTCACCGTCTTCACCACCGACGCCGACGACTTCGCGGCCTTCTGGGATCCGCGCAAGCCGCGCCTCGCCACCCGCCGCGACCTTCACGACGGCGTGGTTATTCGCCGCTTCCCCCTGCGTCACCTGCCGGCCGCCCCGTTCACCTACCCCGCCGTCCGCCGCCTCATGGCGACCCTGTCCGACCTGCCTCTGGACACGACCTCGGCCCTGACCGCCATCGGCCGCTTCACACCCTGGGCGCCCGAACTGGCCGCCGAGCTGGCTGTCGCCGCGCCGGCCTGGGACGTGGCGGGCGGCATGACCGTCACCTACGACAGCCTGTTGTGGCCCGCGGCGCGCTGGGCGGCGCGCTGGCGCCGCCCCTGGCTCTTCTATCCGCTGACCCATCTCGGCGAGGGGCCAGGCTCGACCATGCGCCGCTACTACACGATGCGCCACCAACTGGAACTGAGCCGCCGCGCCGCGACGGTCTTCGCCCAGACCGAGACGGAGAGCCGCTTCCTGGCCGGCCAGGGCGTCGACCCCGACCGCCTCGTCGTCGCCGGGGTGGGCATCAACCCGGCCGAGTATGTCGGCGGCGACGCCGCGCGGGGCCGCGCCCGGCTGGGACTCGCGCCGGGGACGCCCCTGGCGCTATCCCTCGGCACGGCCAGCCGCGACAAAGGCAGCCTCACGACCCTGGCCGCGCTGCGGCGGCTGTGGGCGGCGGGCCACCCGGCCCACTGGGTCGTGGCGGGCGCGGCGCAGGACGATTTCACCCGCGCCCTCGACCGCCTGCCGCCCGTCTACCGTAGTCGAGTTCACGTCCTGGGCCGGGTGGACGAGGCGGCGAAGCAGGACTGGTTGGCCGCCGCCGATGTCCTGGCCATGCCCTCGCGCGCCGACTCCTTTGGCATTGCCTACCTGGAGGCCTGGGCCTACGGCCGACCGGTCATCGGCGCGCGCGTCGGCGGCATCCAGGATGTGATTCAGGCTGGCGACGATGGCCTGCTGGTCGCCTTCGGCGATAGCGGCGCTCTGGCGGTGGCTCTGGCGACGCTGCTCGACGACCCGGCCAGGGCGCGGACGATGGGGGCGCGGGGGCGGGCGAAGGTGATGGCTCGCTACACCTGGGACGCCGTGTATGCTCGCGTGCGCCCGGCCTACGCGGCAGCGGGCCGAGATTGGCCCCCCGCGAGCGGCGGGACTACAATACGCGCATGAGTGAACGACGTGTGAACGGCGCGGCCGATGCGCGGCCTGCGTCGACCGAGCGCCAGGCGCGGGCCGAAGCGGCGCTCCGCGACGCCCTCGCCGCCCGCCGCCGGGCCGTTGCGCCGCCCGGTTGGGACGACGCCGCCTTGAATCGCGGCGCGGTACGCATGGAAGCCGCAGCCAACGTCAACCCGCATCAGCCGATTGCCTGGCCCACCTGGCCGCCGGGTCTCGTCCCCAAACTGACGGCGGCGGCGCAGAAGACGCTGCGGCGCGGCCTGCGCTGGTACATCGACCCTATCGTCGCCCAACAGAACGACTTCAACCGCGCCAGCGCCGACACGGCCCAGGAGATGCGCGAGTTGCTGCGCGCCCTGGCCGTGGAGAATGCGCGCCTGACGCGGCGGCTCGCCGAGGTCGAGGCGCGCCTGGCCGACCTGGAGAGCGAGGTCGCGCCACCTGTCCCCCCCCCAACCCCGCTATGAAACACATTATCGTCTGCAACGCCCAGGTTCCGTTCCATCAAGGCGGGGCCGAAATTCATGCCGACGGCCTGGTGCACGCCCTGCGCGCGCACGGCCACGCTGTGGAGCAGGTCAACCTGCCCTTTGCCGACTACCCACGCGCCGAGATCCTCAAGGGCGCGCTGGCCTGGCGACTGTTGAGCCTCGAAACCATCATGGGTAGCTCCGACAGGGTAGACGCGGTCATCTGCCTCAAGTACCCGTCCTACGTCGCCCAGCATCCCCACAAGATCGTGTGGCTCATCCATCAGTACCGCGCCGCCTACGACCTGCTAGGCACAGCGTACAGCGACCTGCGTGACAGCGCCGAGGATCGCCGCGTCATCCGCATGCTGCGCCGGATGGACAACAAAGCCCTCGGCGAGGCGAAGGCGCTGTACACCAACGCGCGCAACACAGCCCAGCGGCTGGCGCGCTACAACGGCCTGCACGCCGCGCCCCTGTACCACCCGCCTCAGTACGTGGGCCGCTACCGCTGCGACAGCTACGGTGACTTCATTTTCACCGTATCGCGTCAAGATCCACTCAAGCGCGTCGATCTGCTCATCCGCGCCGCCGCCCTCACGCCGGCCCACATTCGGGTCGCCATTGCCGGGCGCGGCCCGCTGCTGGAAGAGCACATGGCCCTGGCGCGGGACCTCGGCATCGCCGACCGCGTCGACTTCCTCGGCTTCGTGGACGAGGAGCAGTTGCTGGACCTCTACGCCCGCTGCGCCGGCGTCTACTACGCGCCCTACGACGAGGACTACGGCTACGTCACCCTGGAAGCCTTTATGTCCGCCAAGCCCGTGCTGACGGCCACCGACTCGGGCGGGCCGCTGGAATTCGTCACCGACGGCGAGTCCGGCGTCGTCTTCGCGCCGGACGATGTGGCCGCCCTGGCGCGCGGCATGCAGCGCCTGATAGACGACCGCCGCGCGGCCCAGCGCATGGGCGAGGCGGGCTTCGAGCGCGTCAAGGGCATCACCTGGGACCACGTGGTCGAGACGCTAACGCGGGGCATCCCATGAACGACCCGCTCATTGACGCCCTGGCCGACCTGCTGGCCGCCCTCGACTTCAGCGAGGACGACGAGCCGGTCATCAGCGCCCTGGCCGCCGCCCTGGTCGATCTCGACCTGGACGCAGACGAGCCACGCGGTACGCCCGACATCGCCGCGACCGAAGGCGATTCTGCGCTGCCCCGCCCAGCGCAAGACTGAGTCGGTAATGCGCTCGCGGCGGATGTGGCCATCCGCCGCGAGCGCAGACCTACCGGCCCGGCGACAGCACGGCCGCGATGCGTTTGCCCGCCGCCGAATCCTCGATGAGGGTCGCCAGCCGCCTCTGGCGCGTCTCTTCGCGCTTGGCGCTCATCACCCACCAGCTCGCGTTGCGGCGGTAGCCCGGCGGCTGCGCCTGCCAGAAGGCCCACGCCGTTGGGTTCGCCTGTAATTGCGCCTCGTAAGTCGGGTCGAGACCCTGGCTACGCTGCTCGTAGGAGTACTGCCGCGATTTCACCTCGTCGCGGGCCGCGAAGGCGGCCAGGCCGGGCGGGGCCATGCGCCCCATCGCCGTCAACTCCTCCACGCGCTGGATGTTCACGCCGCTCCAGATGCTGCCCACCCTGCGCGGCGAGAAGCGGATGGTGTAGCTCTCAGCGCCCAGACTCTTGCGCACGCCGTCAATCCAGCCGAAGGCCAGCGCCTCGTCTAGCGCCGCAGCGTAGGTGATGCCGCCCCGGCCCGACGCCTTCTTGTGGAAGCCGAGCAGCAACGCGGTCGCGGCGGCGTGATTGTCGGCGAGCCACGCCCGCCACGCCTCCCCATCGGCAAAGAACACCGGCTCCATGCAAGCTCCAGTCTATGGCAACATCCAAGACCCTGGGACGCAGACGCACGCGGGCGGGCGCTGATAAGAGAACAGAAGGCCTTCTTCCCCCTTCGTACCTTCGTGTCAGGTGAGACCGGTATGCAACCGTGGGTCACCACCGAAGAGGGCCGGCGCGGGGCCAGGGCAGGCACGGGGGCGGGCAGGCGCGGGAGCCTGCCCCTACGTCAGGTCGTCGCGCTCGAAGCGTGGCGAGGGGCTGGTGGCCGTCCAGCCGCCGTCGACGATGAGGGTCTGGCCGTTGACGAAGCCCGCCGCGTCGGAGGCCAGGAACAGGGCGGCAGCGGCGATATCCTCCGGGTAGCCCGCGCGGCCGACGGGAATGGCCGTCGCCCACTTCTCGGCGTATAGCGGCTCGTCGCCCAGGTTGCGTTCGTTGACGATGGAGCCGGGGGCGATGGCGTTGATCGTAATGCCGTAGGGACTCAGCTCCAGGACGAGGTTGCGGGCCAGCATCCGCACGCCGGCCTTGGTCATGCCGTAGGCTGAGAGATACTGAACGGCCTGCACACCGGTGACCGACGCGGTAAGTACAATCCGCCCGCCACGCCCCTGGCGAATCATCTGGCGGGCGGCGGCCTGGGTGAGGAAGTAGGTCCCCTTGAGGTTGACGGCCACCACGCGGTCGAAGCTGGCCTCGCTGGTGTCGAGGAACGCCCCCCAGGTGGTGATGCCCGCGTTGCAGCAGCAGATGTCGAGGCTACCGAAGGCCTCGACGCAGCGCTCGACCATCGCCTGGCAATTGGCGACGGCCCCCGAGTCGCCGCCGAAGGCGACCACCCGCGCGCCCGTGTCCCGCAACCCGGCCGCGGCCTGCTCGGCCAGGTCGGCGTCGATGTCGTTGAGGAGCACCGCCGCCCCCGCCCCCGCGAAGGCGGTCGCCATCGCCAGGCCGATGCTCGCCCCTGCCCCCGTCACGAGGGCGACTTTGCCGGTCAGGTCGGTCATACGTTTTCTCTCTCCCGCGCGTAGAAAAACAGCTCGCCCGGCTGGAGCCAGTGGTACTTCTGGCGTGGGTAGCGACGGTCCATGTCCTCGGCCAGCATGGCCGGGCTGAGGCGGTTGCCCGCGAACAGGTCGTTGTGCAGCGGCAGGAACACGTCCGCGCCGACGGCCGCCACCAGGTCGGCCGCCTCCTGGGGATACAGGTTGCCGACAATGTCCTGCTGGTCGCGCCAGTAGTCGCGCCCGTTGACGGGCAGCGCGGCAATGTCCACCCGCCGGCCCTTGAGCGCGTCCAGTAGCTCCGGGACGAGCACCGTGTCGCCGGAGTGGTACAGGGTCACGCCATTGAGGTCGACCAGATACCCCAGGTAGCGATGCTGGCCCGCCGCGTCGCGCTCGACGGCGTAATGCGCGGCGGGGATGGGGATGACCGTCAGCGCGCCCAGGGTCAGCGACTGGCCCACCGGCGCGGCGTGGACCCGGTCATCGCCCACGCCCGCCGCCTTGAGAATGGCGCGGCTCCACGACGAGCCGACGAACACCGCCTGGGGTGAGGCCTTCGCCAGCGGGCCGACCGTCGCGGCGTCGGTGTGGTCCAGGTGATCGTGGGTCAGCAGCACGACGTTGGCGTTCGTGACGCGGTCGGGCGCGAGGGGCGGCGGGAACATGCGCCTGAAGGGTTCGGGCGGCGCGCCAGCAGGGTTGGCCTCGCCGGTCAGGTACGGGTCGATGTAGACGACCGTGTCGCCGCCCTTCAGGATCAGGCCCGCCTGGCCGAGGAACCACACGGCCAGGGCGTCGGGCGGGACAGGCAGCCGGTCAACCTGATGCAGGAGAGCGGGGCCGGTTGGCATGGGCAATCACCTCATCTCCCCCCGCAAGTTCATCTCCATCTGGCGGCGGATCTCGGCGGGCGGGTAGCTCTTGCTGGACAGGTAGAACAGCTTGGTGAGGGCGGCCTCGGTGGTCATGTCGTGGCCGCTGATGACGCCGGCCCGCGCCAGGGCCGCGCCGGTTGCGTAGTCGCCCAGATCGACCGTCCCCGACAGGCACTGGCTACAGTCGACGATGACCACGCCGCGCGCCGTCGCCTCGGCCAGGGCGTCCAGGAAAGCGGCGTCCTGGTCGGGACCGTTGCCGACGCCGTAGGTCTCCAGCACCAGCCCGACCAGGGGCGGGGCCAGGATGTGGCGCACGAAGTCGGCGGCGATGCCGGGGAACAGGCGCAGCGCGCCGACACGCGGTTCACCCAGCTCCTGCACGCCGAGGGAGGTGTTCGACGCGGCCGGGCGACGCACGCGCGGCCAGTCGATCTCGATATCAATCCCCACCCGACCCAGGGGCGGGAAGTCGGGCGAGTCGAAGGCCTGGAAGCCGTCCGCGCTCACTTTCACGGCGCGACAGCCGCGCAGCAGCCGGCCGCCAAAAAACAGGCACACTTCGGGCACGGGGTAGTGGGCGGCGAGGAGCAGGCTGGTGATGAGGTTCTCGCGGGCGTCGTTGCGTATCTCGCACAGGGGAATCTGGGAGCCGGTCAGGATGACCGGCTTAGCCAGGTCCTCCAGCATGAAGGCCAGCGCGGACGCCGTATAGGCCATCGTATCCGTGCCGTGGAGCACGATGAAGGCATCGTAGTCGGCGTAGTGGGCGGCCAGGTCGCGGGCGATGGCGTGCCAGTGGCGCGGCGTCATGTTGGACGAGTCGAGCAGCGGCTCGTATTCGGCCAGCGTGTAGGCGGGCATGCTCTCGGCCTGCAACTCAGGCATGGCCGCCATCTGCGCGGCCAGGAAGCCGGGCGCGGGCGCGTAGCCAGAGGGTGTGCGCCGCATGCCGATAGTCCCGCCGGTATAGGCGATGTAGACGCGGGGAGGCACGCGCAGCCTATGCCTGCTTGAAGGCGTCGTCGAAGGCGACGCTCGACGGCGTGAGGTCGAGGCGGCGCACCAACGCCAGCGACTCGGGCGCGCCCTGGTCGCGGTGCATCCCGTTGTCCTCCCACTCGATAGAGTAAGGACCGCGATAGTCGATGTCGTTGAGGGCGCGGAAGACGCGCTCGAAGGGCACGCCGCCCCGCCCCGGCGATACGAAATCCCAGCCCCGGCGGTGGTCACCGAAATACAGGTGCGAGCCGAGGATGCCGTTGCGCCCATCCAGGCGATGTACCGACTCCTTGACGTGCATGTGGTAGATGCGGTCAGCGTACTCGTAGACGAAGGCCACCGGATCTACCATCTGCCAGTATAGATGGCTGGGGTCGAAGTTGATGCCGAAGGCCGGGTGATTGCCGATGGCGTCCAGGGCGCGGCGCGTCGTCCAGAAGTCGTAGGCAATCTCGCCGGGGTGGACCTCCAGGCCGAACTTGATGCCCTCCTTCTGGTACTCGTCCATGATCGGCCCCCAGGTATCGGCGAACGCCTGGTAGCCAGCGTCAATCATCGCCGGTGGCACGGGCGGGAACATCGCCACCACATGCCAGATCGGGGAACCGGTGAAACCGTTGACCACGGACACACCCAGCTTCGCCGCGGCCCGCGCCGTGTCGATCATGCGCTGCGCCGCGCGTTTCCGCACGCCGCCCGGCTCGCCGTCGCCCCAGATATCGGGTGGCAGGATACTCTGGTGGCGGGCGTCGATGGCAAAGTCGCTGACCGCCTGGCCGACGAGATGGTTGCTGATGGCGAAACACTGGAGATTGTAGCGGTGGAGGGTGTCCCAGACAGACCTGACGTAGGCGGCGTCGGACAGGGCGCGCGGCACATCAAACTGCTGATTCCAGCAGGCGAGTTCCAGGCCATCGAAGCCCCATTGGCTGGCCTTGCGCGCCACCTCGTCGATGGTCAGGTCGGCCCACTGGCCAGTAAAGAGAGTAACAGGTCGCGGCACCATCGCCTCCTTTGACATCGCTATGGCATCGCCCCGCGCGGGGCAAGAAGTTGCATGCAGCGCAGCCGCCGGGCGTGTCGGCCGCCGGGCGTAGGATAGCCCAATCGGAGCGTTTGGTCAACGCGCGCCTTGACGCGATCCCGCGTGTTCCCTATCATCTCCGTGTGAGGCCCAGGGACGATGCTGCCGTGACTCTTCCCCTCGACTCTGCCTGGCGTGACGAGTTCGTGGCCCGCCTGCTGGCCTGGGGCGCGGACCAGCGCAGCCACCTGCCGTGGCGCGCCGCCGACGATGACGGCCGCCGTGACCCGTACCGCGTCTGGGTCGCCGAGATCATGCTGCAACAGACCGGCGTGACCACCGTCGGCCCCTACTACGACCGCTTTCTGGCGCGCTTCCCGACCGTCGCCGCGCTGGCCGCCGCGCCCGTGGACGACGTGCTCAAGGTATGGCAGGGCTTGGGCTACTATGCCCGCGCCCGCCATCTGCACCGCGCCGCCCAGATCATCGTCGCCGAGCATGGCGGCCGGGTCCCCAGCGATACCGATGCCCTGGCGCGGCTGCCGGGGATTGGCCGCTACACCCTGGGGGCCATTCTCAGCATCGCCTTCGGCCAGCCCGCGCCCATCCTCGACGGCAACGTGCGGCGCGTCCTGGCGCGAGTCTTCGCCATTGCCGACAACGTGCGCGCCCCGGCCATCGAGCGGCGACTGTGGGCCTTGTCCGAGGCGCTCGTGCCCCTCGCCGCGCCCGGCGCATTCAACGAGGCCCTCATGGACCTGGGGGCGACGATCTGCATTCCGGCGCGGCCGCGCTGCCTGGCCTGCCCGGTTATGAGCCTGTGTCAGGGGCGAGCGATGGGCATCCAGGACGAGCTACCGGCGCGGCCGCCACGCCGGCAGACGCCCCACTACGACGTGACGGCGGGGGTCATCTGGCGCGGCGACGAGTTCCTGGTTGCCCAGCGCCCGCTGGACAAGATGCTAGGTGGGTTGTGGGAGTTTCCGGGCGGCAAGTGCGACCCTGGTGAGGCGCTGGCCGACTGCCTGCGCCGCGAGTTGCGGGAAGAACT
This sequence comes from Anaerolineae bacterium, assembly GCA_034431435.1. GTDB lineage: Bacteria > Chloroflexota > Anaerolineae > Epilineales > JAHCIE01 > JAHCIE01. The sequence continues at coordinate 129,229 of DAOUDG010000084.1, forward strand.
GGCAATTGAGGTGGAGGTGGGTGACGCGGTGACGGTGGTGCGCCACGCCTATACCCACTTCCGCATCACCCTGCACGCCTTCCACTGCCGCATCGTCGGCGGCGAGCCGCAGACTCTGGAAGTCGCCGCTATCGCCTGGACGACCCTGGCCGACGTGGACCGCTTCGCCATGGCCGTCACCGACCAGCGGATTCTGGCCGCGCTGCGGCGCAGCTAGGGCGGCCCCCCGTGGCCGGGCGCGCCTGGCGGCGACGTGGTCCCCGCGAGCGCCCACGAGGCCGGGGCGCGGACCAGGCGGGAGCAGCGGAGGCTAAACCTATGCGGGATGAGATCATGGCCGTCTTGCGGCATCTGGATCGCGATCTGGATGGGGTGGTGTGGGTCATCACCGGCAGCGTGGGGTTGGCGTTGCAGGGGATGCCGCTGGAGCCGCGTGACGTGGACCTCCAGACCGACGAGGCGGGCGCGTATGAGATTCAGCGCCGCCTTGCCACCTACACGACGCGCCCCGCCACCTTCGTGACGCGCGAGCGAACCCGCTCCCATTGGGGGGCATTCAGCATCGACGGCGTCGAGGTCGAGGTCATGGGCGACATCCAGCAGCGCGCGCCCGACGGCGACTGGGACCCCGCGCCCGATCTGTCGCAGCTCGCCCGCTGGGTACAGGTGGACGGCCTGCGCATGCGCGTCCTGCCCCTGGCCTACGAGGCCGACGCCTACCGCCGCATGGGCCGCGTCGAGAAGGCCGCGCTTATCCAGGCATACGCTGACGCGAACGCGACCACCGACCAGTGAAGACCGACTACCGACCACGGAAGAGGCGTCGCGGTGGTCAGTGGTCGGTAGTCATTCCCCGCACCAGCGCCGCGCCGTCTCGATGAGGACGCGGGCGCACTGCACCACCGACTCTGCCTCCACCCACTCGTCGATGCTGTGCCAGCCGCCGCCGGTGTTGCCGAACAGCACCGTCGGGATGCCCGCCGCTTGTAGCAGGGCGGCGTCGGTCCACGCCGTCTGCCCTACCAGCGCGGGGGCGCGGCCCAATACGCTTTCGGTCGCCGCCGCCACCGCGCGCGCGATGGGCGCATCGGCGTCGATGCCGAACGGCTCGCGGCTGAACACCAGGCGGGCCGTGGCGCGGAAAGCCGGGTCGGCGGCCGCCAGGCGGGCCAGGATGGCCTCAATCTCGGCCAGCACGGCCTGGGGCGTCTCGCCGCTGACGGTGCGTCGCTCTAGCTGGACCTGGCACACGTCGGGGTACATGCTCCACTCGCGCCCACCCGATACCATCGAGGCGTGCGCCGACGGCGGCGTGACCAGGGCGGGATGGGGCCGCGCCTGCAACTCACGCCCGTAGTCCTCGAACGCCACCAGGAAGCGACCCATATGGGTGATGGCGTCGACACCCTCGTTGGGGCGGCTGCCGTGGGCGGCGCGGCCGATGGTCTCCACCTCCACCCACACGAAGCCCCGGTGCGCCAGGCACAGGCCCAGGTCCGTCGGCTCGGTGACGATGGCTGCGTCGGCGGTGTATGCCCGCGCCAGGGCCTCGGTGCCGATGGAGGCGTACTCCTCGTCCACAACGCATGCGATGAGTAGATCGCCCTTCAGATGGACGTCCGCCTCGCGCAGGGCGCGCGCCGTCCACAGCATCGCGGCGATGCTGCCCTTCATGTCGGACGAGCCGCGCCCCAGGATGTGGCCGTCGCGACGGCGCGGGCTGAACGGCTCGGCCATGCCCTCGACGCCCACCGTATCGACGTGGCCGTTGAGCATCAGCGAGCGCCCGCCGCCCGCGCCGCGCAGGACGCCGATGACGTTGGGGCGGCCAGGGGCCACCTCCTGGACCTCCACGGCGAGACCTGCCTCGCGCAGGAAGTGGGCACAGTAGTCGGCAATGGCGGCCTCGCCGGGCGCATCGGCGGCCAGATCGGGGTTGATGGACGGGATGGCGATCAGGTCATCCAGAGTCGCCAGGACAGCCTCAGGGTCGATAGGCACGCTATGACTCACACAGCCTCCACAGTGCGCGATTGAGAGATGGCCTGAATTGTGCCGAACAACGGAGACGTGTCAAGGCGGCGCGAGGCGTGCGGTGAAACTTTACTATTGCCACTGCGTGCTTACACTTAGCCGCACCGCTCCGCCCGTTGTTCATCGAGACCAGTCAGCCCATGCCCACGGTCCCAGCGCCCGCCTCGGACAAACCGCCGCGCTTCGCTGCCTTCAGGTATCATGACTTCCGCCTCATGTGGGCCGGTCAGTTGATCTCGGGCGCTGGCACCCAGATGCAGTTCGTCGCGCTCAACTATCAAATCTACGATTTGACCGGCAGCCCGATCTACTTGGGGCTGACCGGTCTTGTGCGTGTTGTGCCTATCATCATTTTCTCGCTGCTGGGTGGTGTCATTGCCGACAACGTGGACCGCCGCAAGCTACTGCTGGTCACCCAGACGCTGATGATGCTCGTGGCAGCGACGCTAGGCGCGCTGACCAACGCCCAGCTTATCACCCCCTTGATGATTTACGCCCTGACCGCGGTCGGCGCGGCCGCCGTCGCCTTCGATAGCCCGGCCCGCCAATCCATCGCCCCCAACCTTGTCCCGCGCGAGGCCTTCAGCAACGCTGTCAGCCTCAATACCATCGCCTGGCAGGGCGCCAACATCGCTGGCCCGGTACTGGCAGGCTTCGTCATCCAACGCTTTGGCATCGGCCAGGTGTACTGGGTCAACGCCGCATCCTTCATTGCCTCGCTGGCCGCCCTGGCCCTCCTGCACACGCGCTTCGCCGTCGCAGCGAAGCGCAACGTCAGCTTTGGCGCGCTGAAGGAAGGCTGGAAGTTCGTCTTCAGCCAGCCCCTCGTCCGCGTCACGATGCTCCTCGACTTCGTGGCGACCTTCTTCTCGTCGGCCAACCAGTTGTTGCCCGTCTTCGCCAAGGACGTTCTGGACGTGGGTGCACAAGGCTTCGGCATCCTGTCCGCGGCGTCGGCCGTCGGCGCAGTGAGCGCCAGCGTTGTCATGACCTTCATCCCGCGCCTGCGCCATCAGGGACCATTGCTGCTGATCGCTGTAGGCCTCTACGGCTTTGGCACGATCATCTTCGGCGCGTCGCACCTGTTCTGGCTGTCCTTCGCCGCCCTGGCCCTCCTCGGCGCTGCCGATATCGTCAGCACCGTTATCCGCCAGACGATTCGCCAGCTGGTAACGCCCGACCGTCTACGCGGGCGTATGGTATCGGTCAACATGGTCTTCTTCATGGGCGGCCCGCAATTGGGCGAGCTGGAGGCGGGCTTGTTAGCGGCCGCCGTCGGCGGGCCGCTGTCTGTCGTCATCGGCGGCGTCGCCACCATCATCATTACCGCCTGGACTGCCTTTGCTTCGCCCTCGCTACGCACCTATGACGAGCACCCACCGGAACCGCCCACGACACCTACTGTCCTCGACGCGCCGCCAGCCTCCGCCGCGTCACCGGCCGGTGGGTCGCTGACGCCGGGGGGGCAATAGGACGCTCTCCGCCCCGCCCCTCGCTCTGATCGTCGCCCCATCCTCAGCCTGAGTACGCCACCCGGTACAGCACACCCGCCTGGTCGTCGGAGACGATCAGGCTGCCGTCGGGGGCGGCGATGACGCCCGCCACTCGCCCCCAGCGCTGCCCGTTGGGGAATTGCCAGCCGGTGATGAAGTCCTCCGCACCGACGGCCTGGCCGTTCTCGAAGCGGATGCGCAGCAGCTTCGGCTCGGCGGGCGGTTGGCGGTTCCATGAACCGTGCTGGGCAACGATCAGGTTGCCCTGGTAGGCGGTGGGGAACTGGCTGCCGGCATAGAAGGTCAACCCCAGCGGGGCAGCGTGTGCGCCGATGGGCACGGTGGGTGGGGTGACGCCGCTGCAGTCGGCGCCTGGCGTCTGGGGTGTGGCGTTCGGCGGCAGGCAGCGCGGCCAGCCGAAGTCCTGGCCCTGGCCGACGATGGTCACCAGGTCGGGCGGGATGTCGTTGCCCTGGTTATCGCGCTCGTTGACCGTCGCCCACAGCCCGCCCGTCCCAGGCTGGAAGGCCAGGCCGACCGCGTTACGCAGGCCCCAGGCGAAACGCTCGTAGCCGCTGCCGTCGGGGTTGTAGCGCAGGATGGCGGCCCGCCGCTCGTCCTGCTCCTGGCAGATGTTGCACGACGAGCCGACCGACACGTACATCTTGCCGTCGGGACCAAAGACGACGGTGCGCGTGAAGTGGCCCGCGCCGCTCGGCAGGCTAACGACCGTCTCGCGCCCGCTGGGCAGGCCGTCGGGCGTGTAGCGATAGCGGCTGATGCGGTCCGTCTCCCCCACGTACAGGTACACCCCGTCGGCCGCCTGGTACAGGGCCAGGCTCGACGGCGTGTTGAGGCCGCTCAGGATGGGGGCGGGTGCGGCCGCGGTCGGCTGGAGCGCGCCGTTGGCGGTCGGGTAGCGGTAGACGCTGCCAGTCTGGTCCGCCACCAGCAGGTTGCCCGCCGTGTCGAAGGTCATGAAGCGCGGCTGGCGCAGCCCGGCGGCCACCACCGACACGCTGACGCCCTGGGGCGCGCGCATCGCTCGCGCCGGCATGTTGATACCCGGCGGTACGCTCAGCGTCGTATCCACGAGGCCGGTGGGTGGGGCGCTCGGCGCGCTGACGTCGCCGCCGCGCGTCACGAACGGCACGTTCCCATAGTCACCGTTGGCGACATAATAGACACGCACCTGGCCGCTGCCCAGGTTCTCGGCGCGCTGCGCCGCGTAGGCCACGCCTTCGACGGTCAGATTGAACTCCGGCGAGTTGGGCACGAAGCCATCGGCGAAGATGCGCTTCTGAAGCGCGGCGTTCGGGTTGAACTGGATGACCTGGCGACCTTCGCCTTCGGCCAGCAGCGTGTTGGGCACACTTCCCCCGCTGCCTGCGCCGCGAGTAACGGATAGGATGTTGCCGTAATCGTTCCCCATGACATAGTAGACACGCACCTGACCGCTGCCCAGGTTTTCGGCGCGCTGCCCTGAGTAGCCCGCGCCGTTGATGATCACCGAGAACTCCGGCGAGTTGGGCACGAAGCCGTCAGCGAAGATGCGCTTCTGGAGGGCGGCGTTCGGGTTGAACTGGATGACTTGATGCTGCTCGCCCGCCGCCAGCAGGGCGTCGGCGGGCGACGTGTCGGCATGGGCGGTAGGGCGGCGTGCGGCGGCGAGCAACGTCAACGCGGTGGCGACCAGTAGGGCCAGCGCCAGTGCGCGGCGGGGCATCGATTCACGCATGGTGTGTATCTCACTCTCCCAACAGCGTCGCGACGGGAAGATACGTCTTGGGGCGAGTTGGACGTCGTGCCGTGGCGACGACTGCCACATCCGCTGCCCGAACCCGGTCCGGATTGCGGCGACTATGGATGCCCATTCATAGCCCAATTATAGCCGAACTCAGACCCTCTCGCATTTCGCCCGGCGCGCCGGTCGGCGGTATAATTCGACGGATATTGGAGCACCGGTTTCCCCATGAGTGACGATCTATACGCCATCCTGGGCGTCGCCGCCAACGCGACGCCCGACCAAATCGAGGCGGCCTACCGCACCCTCGCCCGCCAGTACCACCCCGACGTCAACCGTGCGCCGGAGGCGGCCGACCGCATGCGGGACATCAACGCCGCCTACCGAGTGTTGCGCGACCCCCAGCGCCGCGCGGAGTATGACCGCACGCGCCTGCTCACCCAGCGCGCCGCCGCGCCCGAGCGCCGCGCCGAGTGGCAGGATTTCGCGGCCTTCGAGGCGCGCCGCCCGCCGCCCCCGCCCACTACCCCACCCGCCGCCTCCGCTCCGCGCGTCTCCATGCCCCTCATCGTCGGTGGGGTGTTGGTGCTGTTGCTGGCCGGTCTGGCCCTGGTCGCTCTCGGTGGCCGTGGCGGCGACAGCGGGCCTGCCTCCGCTACCCTAGTCGCCGGGAGCAACGGCCAGCGCCAGACGCCGGGCGCGACGCCGGTGCGCGCCGGCCAGCCGACCGCGACCGGGGCCGCCGTAATTCTGGCGGCGACAGGTCCGACGGCCACCATGCCACCCGCTGTGACCAGCACCCCGCGCTCCTCGCCGACCCCGAGCATCACGCCGACGCCGACGGAGACGGCCACTGAGACGCCGACGCCGACCGACACACCGACCGCGGCCCCGGCGCGCCCGGTCGGCCCGCCCCTGGCAGTGACGGCCAGCGAGTTCTACAACGAGCAGGAAACTCGCGCCGGTGGGCGCAAGTTTCAGATCAAGTTGAACATCCTGAATCAGGGGCCGCAGACGTTGAATCCGCCCTGGCGGCCGCGCTTCCTGGTATACGCGGGCGAGCGTCCCAAGGGCTGGGTCGAGGCCAACTATTATGGGCCGGAGGCGGGCGGTGTGGACATCTCCCAGCAGCAGCCCCTGCCGCCCGGCCAGCAGCAAACCTGGGCCTGGTACACCATCACCGCTGGCCCCGACGAGTGGGTGCGCCAGATCGAGTTCAGCGCCCTCGGCACACGCTGGACCTGGACCTTCGACCCCGCCTTCCAGAATGCCCAGTTGAGCATCGGCCGCTGATTGTTCGGAGCCTGCATGGACCTGTCCCATCTCAACGACCGCCAGCGCGAGGCCGTCACCGCCCCCGATGGCCCCACCCTGGTTCTGGCCGGGCCTGGCTCCGGCAAGACTCGCGTCCTCACCTACCGCGTCGCCCACCTGGTCAAGGACCGCGGCATCTCACCCCGCGCCATCATGGCCGTGACCTTTACCAACAAGGCGGCGCGGGAGATGAAGGCGCGGCTGGGCAAGGTCATCGGTGAGGCGGCCCTGGCCGAGCTGACCATCGGTACGTTCCACGCCGTGTGCGCCCGCATCCTGCGGGTCGATGGGCAGTATGTCGGCCTGGAACGCGCCTTCGTCATCTTCGACACTGATGACCAGACCGCCCTGGTCAAGCAGATCGTCCAGGACCTGAATCTCAACGATAAGCTGTACCGCCCGGCGGCCCTGCTGGGGGCCATCTCCAACGCCAAGAACGACCTCATCCCACCCGAGGCCTACACCCCACCCACCCACTGGCACGAGATCGCCCGCCGCGTCTACGAGCGCTATCAGGCCGCGCTGCTCACCAATAACGCCGTCGACTTCGACGACCTGCTGATGAAGACGGCCGAGTTGCTGCGCGACAACCCGGCCGTGCTGGACAAGTACCGCCGCCGCTACGCTCACATTCTGGTCGACGAGTTCCAGGATACCAACAGCGCGCAGTACCAGCTCGTCCGTCTCCTGGCGGGCGACGGCGGCAACCTGTTCGTCGTGGGCGACGAGGATCAATGCCTCCCAGCGGGCACGCCGGTTGCCACGCCTGACGGCCCGCGCCCCATCGAGACTCTGGCCGTCGGGAACAGGGTGACGGCGGCCCACGGGCGCGGCGTGGCGGGGGCGGCGACCATCGAGCGAGTGCGCGAGAAGGTGTACCACGGGCCGTTAGTGAGCATCGTGACGCAGCGCGGCCATCAGCTGCGGGCCACCCCCAACCACATGCTGTTCGCCCGCCTGGGCCTGCCCATCGACCGCCACTATGTCTATCTCATGTACCGTCGCGACAAGGGCTATCGCGTCGGCCTGGCGCAGGGCGCGCATGGCGACGGCGTTCACCCCGAGTTGGTGTCCGGCCTGCGGCAGCACGGCAACCAGGAGCACGCCGACAAGCTGTGGCTGCTGCGAGTGTGCGCCTCCCGCGCCGAGGCCCAGTACTACGAAGCCCTGTACGCCGCCGAGTATGGCCTGCCGACATCCGTCTTCCACACCACAGGCCGCCCCACGGCGCTAGACCAGCCCTGGCTCGACCGCCTGTACGCCGAGATCGACACCGAGGCGCGGGCGCGGCGGCTGATGGCCGATCTTCACCTGTATGCCGACTACCCGCATCACCGCCCGAAGGGTGTGGCCGGCGAGCGTCTGCCTGACCGGATCGCGGTCCAGGTGACCATGTTCAGCGCTACGCGCCGCTCCGCTGGCGGGCAGTGGCACGCCCACCGCGCTACCCTAAACACGACGGACGCGGCGTTGCGCGAGCGCCTGGAGGCGCGGGGCTACGCCACGCGCCCCGGCCGACGCGCCGCGTGGCGCTGGGATGGGCAGCGGCTCGCTTTTGGCGAGGTGGAAGGGCTGGCGGCGGCGGTCTCTGAGGCGGGGGGTAGGCTGGAGGTGGCGCGGGCGGCCTGCCTGACCGAGACGCGCCGTACGGACGGCACGACCCTCAAGTTCGATTTCCACCCAGCCAGCCACATTCACCCGACGATGATCGTGCCGGTTCTGGAAGACGGGCGCATCGTCGACGACGATGTCGTGACGGTGGAGTGGCTCGACTACGAGGGGCGCATCTACGACCTGGACGTGACCGCCGTCCACAACTACGTGGCGGGTGGCCTTGTCGCCCACAACTCCATCTACTCCTGGCGAGGGGCTGACTTCCGCAACGTGATGCGCTTCCGCGACGACTACCCCGAGGCGCAGGTCATCCTGTTGGAGCAGAACTACCGCTCCTCCAAGAACATCCTCGACGCGGCCCAGGGCGTCATCCGTGGCAATCGCATGCGCCACCCCAAGGCGCTGTGGACGGAGAAGGCTGAAGGGCTGAAGATTCAGGTCTACGAGGCGTACAACGAGCAGGAAGAGGCCGATTACGTGGTTGGCGAGATTCAGCGTCTGGTGGCCCGCCAGCAGGCGCGCTATAGCGACGTCGCCGTCATGTATCGTACCAACGCCCAGTCGCGCTCGCTGGAAGATGCCTTCGTGCGGCGCAGCATCCCCTACAAGCTGGTCGGCTCGACGCGCTTCTACGAGCGGCGTGAGGTCAAGGATATCCTGGCCTACCTGCGCCTGGCCCACAACCCCTTCGACACCATCAGCCTGCGCCGCGTCATCAACGTGCCGGGGCGCGGCATCGGCGACAAGACCGTCGCCCTGCTGTGGGCGTGGGCCGAACGCCTGGACGTGCCGCCCTACACCGCCCTCAGCCTGCTGCGCGACGCCCACACCGCCGCTACGCCGCTGCCCATGCCGTCGCCCTTCGACAAGCGCGCCGAGCGCGCCCTGCTGGACTTCGCCGCCATCCTCGACGACATGGTGGCGGCCAAGCTGGCCCTGGACGCGCAGGCGCTCCTCGACCGTATCATCGAGCGCATCGGCTACCAGGACTATCTGCGCGACGGGACGGCCGAGGGTGACAGTCGCTGGGAAAACGTGCTGGAACTACGCACGGTGGCGGGCGACTACGCGGCGTTGCCGCTGGACGAGGGCCTGCCGACGCTGCTGGAGGAGGTGTCCCTCGTCGCCGACGTGGACGAACTGGATGAGAAGAAGGACGCCGTGACGCTGCTGACCCTCCATGCCGCCAAGGGGTTGGAGTATGGCACGGTGTTCCTGGTCGGCCTGGAAGAGGGCATCCTGCCCCACAAGCGCAGCCTGGAGGACCCATCCCCCGACGCGCTGGAAGAGGAGCGCCGCCTGGCCTACGTGGGCATGACCCGCGCCCAGGAGCGACTCTACCTGGTGTATGCCTTCCGCCGCGCCCTGTGGGGGCAGAGCAACCTCACCGAGCCGTCGCGCTTCCTGCGCGACGTGCCCCACCCCCTGGTCGATGCCAGGACCGAGCGCAAAACCGCGCCGCTGCCACCGCGCCAGGGCATCGCCGCCAGTCGCGGCCTGCCTGGCCCGTCGAGCGCGTCCGCGGCCGGCCGCAACAGCTTCAAGTTCGGCGAGCGCCCCGCCGCTACCCCGGCCGCCGCCCGCTACCGCCCTGGCGACAAGGTGACGCACCCCGTCTTCGGCGACGGCACGGTCCTGGCGAGCAAGACCAGCGGCGACGACGAGGAGGTGGACGTCATCTTCAAGGGCGGCGCCAAGAAGCTGCTGGGGAGCTACTTGAAGAAGAAGTAGGGAGGACGCAGGGCGAAAGACCAACGACCAACAGGCCGGTCGCGTGGTCCTTCGTCCTTCGTCCCTGGTCCTTTACCACGAGCATCCACACCCACGAAAGGATTACCCCACCCATGGAACGCACCTTTTTCATGATCAAGCCCGATGGCGTGCAGCGCGGCCTCGTCAGCGAGATTCTTGGCCGCGTCGAGCGGCGCGGCTTGAAGCTCGTCGCCATGAAGTTCATGCAGGTCAGCCGCCCGCTGGCCGAGGAGCACTACGCCATCCACCAGGGCAAGGGCTTCTACGACGGCCTCATCGAGTACATCACCTCGGGGCCGGTCGTGGCCTGCGTCGTCGAGGGGCCAAATGCCATCGCCCTGGTGCGCCAGACCGTCGGCGCCACCCGCCCCCACGAGGCCGCCCCCGGCACCATCCGCGGCGACCTGGCCGTGATGGTCGGCCGCAATCTGGTCCACGCCTCCGACGGTCCAGAGACCGCCGCCACCGAGACGGCGCTGTGGTTCCAGCCCGACGAGATCGTCGCGTGGGAGCAGCCCGCGCTGAAGTGGATCGTCGAGTGATCGTCCGTAGAGCGTGGAGCGTGGAGCGACTCAGAACATCGCTCCACGCTCCACGACCTAAAGACTCGCTGCCAGGATGCGCACCCAGTCCTCGCGGCTCGGTCGGACGGGACTACGGACGATGAAACGCTCCTCGCGCATGATCCAGTCGGCGAGGTCGGGCAGGTCGGCCGGGCCGACGCCGGCCGCCTCCCCCAGCCCCGGCAACCCCACCCGCTCGTAGAGGGCAGCCACCAACGTCGGCGCGTCGGCGTCGACTACATCCAGATACCGACAGGCGGGGGCCAGGGCGCGCCCCGCCGTCGCCAGTTGCGCCTCTGTCGCCGGCTGGATGAAGTCGAGGGCCGGGCCGAGACTGACGGTGCAGCACAGGCCGTGGGGCAGGTGGTAGCGCGTGCCCAGGGCATGGCCCGCCGCGTGCCCCAGGTGCAACAGGCCGCTAGGGAAGGCCAGCCCCGCCAGCAGCGCGGCCTGGCTCATGCCGCTGCGCGCCTCCAGGTCGCGGCCGTCCTCGACAGCGCGCACCAGGTAGCGGCCCACCAGGTCCAGCGTGCTCGTGGCGAGGGCGTCGGCCAGGGGGTTGGCGAAAACCGTCGTCATGGTCTCGATGGCGTGGGCCAGAGCGTCCATGCCGGTCGCGGCCGTCAGGCGCGCTGGCATCGAGAGGGTCAGGGTCGGGTCGACCAGAGCGACGCGGGGCGCGATGGCAGCGTCCGATAGGGATTTCTTGATCCGCATCACGGGGTCAGTGACAACAGCGACCGGCGTCACCTCCGAGCCGGTCCCCGACGTGGTGGGCAGACAGATAAGGGGGGCGATCGGCGGGACCGCGCGGGTTGCGTTCGGAATGGCGTAGGCCAGGATGTCGTCGCTGTCGTCGGCGGCCAGCACGGCAAAGGCCTTTGCGCTATCCATAGCCGAGCCGCCGCCCAGCGCCACCAGACCATCTGCCCCGCTATCGCGCAGCGCGGCCGCGCCGCGCCGAATGTCGTCGGCGTCTGGGTCCAGGGCGACATCGCTGTAGAGGGTGACGGCCAGACCCGCGTTAGCCAGCGTGCGGCGGATGTCGTCGGGCATGCCCGTCGCCGTCAGGCCGGAGTCGGTGACCAAGAAGACACGACGCATGCCGAGTCGCCGGGCGTGGTCACCCACCTTCTGGGCCTGGCCGACGCCGAAGAAGATGGCCGTAGGCGCATGGAAGCGGAACTCGCGCGTCATAGCAGACCTCCTGGGGCGAGGCGGCGGGCCGCACGGATGCGGGGATTATAGCATCGGTGTGGTATAATCGTCCTCACCAGCCAGGAGGCGACGCATGACACGCGACGAGGTGGTGCAGCGGGCAAGGGAGCACGGCGCGCGCTTTATCCGATTCTTGTATTGTGACACAGCGGGGGTGATTCGCGGCAAGGCTGTCCACATCGATATCCTCGGCGACCGGCTGCGTAACGGCGTGGGATTGCCGATCGCGCTGCAAGGGCTGAACATCCTCGACCAGCTTCAGCCTGTCGAGAACCTCGGCCCGGTCGGCGAAGTGCGCCTCGTCCCCGACACGTCCACCTTCCACGCGCTACCCTACGTCCCCCATCAAGCGGCCCTGACATGTGACCTTCTCGATAGCGACGGTGGGCCGTGGGCGCTCGACGCACGCTCGCTGCTGCGCTACCACATCGACCGCGCGGCGACACGCGGCCTGGGCATGCAGGTGGCCTTCGAGAACGAGTTTACGCTACTGAACCGCACGCCGGAAGGCCAATACCTGCCCTTCGACCAGTCACCGACATATAGCGCGGTGGGCATGACCAACGCGGCGGGCTTCATCGACGACCTGGGCGCGACCTTCGAGATGCAGGGCCTGACCGTCGAGCATTACCACCCGGAGGGGGGGCCGGGTCAGCAGGAGCTGACCATCCGCCATGCCGACACCATGCGCGCCGCCGACAATCAGGTCATCTTCCGCGAGACGGTCCGCGGTGTCGCCAGCAAGCACGGCATCCTGGCCTCCTTTGCCCCCAAGCCCATCGCTGACCAGCCCGGCAACGGGGCGCACATCCACTTCAGCCTGTGGGACTCGGGCTTCATTCGCAACCGTCTCTACGACCCCGAGGCGTTGTATGGCCTGACACCCCTGGCCCGCTCGTTTCTGGCGGGCGTACTGGCGCACCTGCCCGCGCTGACCGCCCTCACCTGCCCCACCTACAACAGCTACCGCCGCCTGCACCAGCCGCGCAGCTGGACGTCGGCCTTCACCGCCTGGGGGCCGGACAATCGCGAGGCGGCGGTGCGTGTGGCGTCGGGGCTGTGGGGAGCCGACGGTCGCACGGTCAACCTGGAGCTGCGCCCCGTCGACCCCAGTTGCAACCCGTACCTGGCCCTGGCGGGCCTGATCGCGGCCGGCATCGACGGCGTGGACAAGGAGATGGACCCCGGCGAGCCGGTCCAGGTAGACCCGGCGACCCTGCCCAACGAAGACCGCGAGGCGCAGGGCATTCAGCTGCTGCCGACCAGCCAGATGGAGGCGATGCTGGCCTTGCGCGCCGACCCGGTCATGATGAGCGCCCTGGGGCGGGAGCTGGCCGCCGTCTACCTGGCGGTGCATACGTCGGAGTACGCCGCCTTCCGCCGCGAGACGGCCGGCTTCGAGATTCAGCACCATCTGCTGAAGTTCTAGCGGTCTTCAGCCCTGACAGGTCTGCCAAGACCCAGGTTAGAGTTTCCTCATCCCACGCCACCCGGCGTTAGAACCCGTTCCCCCATCACCTCAAAGCATAGGACCGGCCGCCGGTCGGCGCTGCGTGTTTGCCGCTGCGCTGAATGTGGTCATAATTGGGACTCTGGCTGCTGGGCAGCGTTCTCCAACGAGGTATCTCCATGCGCGCAGCGAAAATTGGTATCGTGCTTCTGGTGTTGAGCAGCCTGCTGATGTGCAGCTTCGTCACGGGGGTCGTGCTGACAGGCGCGGCTCTCCGCCCGTCAACGACGAGCGCCCTGGCGCGGGTGCTGCCGGTGACCGACAGCTCGCAGCCGACCGGGACTGAGGACCGGTTCAAGGTCTTCTGGGAGGCGTGGCGGCTGGCGAAGGACAACTATGTCGACGAGAAGGCCGCCGACGACCAGAAGATGACCTATGGCGCGATCCAGGGTATGCTCGACTCCTTCGGCGACCAGGGGCACACTCGCTTCCTCAGCCCGCAAGAGGCGGAACGCCAGGCGCAATGGATTCAATCGTCGTTCACCGGCATCGGCGCGGAAGTCACGCGGCGCGACAATCGCCCGGTCATCGTCACCCCCATCGAAGGCACCCCGGCCGAGAAGGCGGGCATCAAGCCCGGCGATGTGGTCATGAAGGTCGACGGTGTGGATACGGTGGACCTCAGCCTGGACGAGACCATCACCAAGATTCGCGGCCCCGAAGGCAGCAGTGTCACGCTGACCATCTATCGCCCGTCGACGAATGAGACGCTGGAAAAGACCATCACCCGCGCCAAGATTCAGGAGAAGATCGTCACCTGGGCGATGGTGCCGGGCACGACCGTGGCCCACGTCCGCCTCAACAAGTTCAGCCAGGGCGCAACCAAGGAGTTGCAGACGGCCATCGACGCCGCCAAGAAGGCGGGCGCGACGGGCCTGATCTTCGACCTGCGCAGTAACCCCGGTGGCCTGCTCAACGAGGCCATCAGCGTTACCAGCCAGTTCGTGCCGGCGGGCAGCGTCATTCTCAAGCAGCGCGAGCGCGGCGGCAAGACCATCGAGTATCAGGCGCAACGGGGCGGCGTGGCCCTCGATATCCCGGTCGCAGTCCTGATCAACCAGGGGTCAGCCAGCTCGGCCGAGATCGCGGCCGGCGCGCTCCAGTTCTACAACCGCGGCAAGCTCATCGGCGAGACGACCTTTGGCACGGGCACGATCCTCTCGACCTTCAAGCTGTCCGATGGCTCGGAACTGGTCCTGGGCACGGCCGAGTGGCTCACGCCCGGCGACCGCATGATTCGCCGCCAGGGCATCGACCCCGACGTGAAGCAGGAGCTTGGCCCCGACGCTCAGCTTGTCACGCCCAGCACCCTCAAGACCATGACCGAGCAACAGGTACAGAACGCCAACGACCTCCAATTCCAGGAGGCCCTGAAGCTCCTCCGCTAAACATCGCGGCCTTTCGTAGGGGCAGGCCCCCGCGCCTGCCCTGGTCGCCTGCCCTGGTCGCCCGTGCCTGCCCTGGCCACCTGTCCGTGGTCGTCCGTGTCCAATTCTCGTGCCGGCTGGCAGGGGCGAATAGCGACGCCCCAGGTCGAGGGCGGCCACAGGGGAGCCGCCCCCACGTTTCATCGGCGGTCCCCCAATGCCCATCATCACCCTGACAACAGACTTCGGCGAGCAGGATGGCTACATCGCCGCCATGCGCGGCGTGATTCTGAGCCTCGCGCCCCACGTCACCCTCGTCGACGTCAGCCACGCCGTCGCGCCCGGCGCGATACGCCAGGGCGCGCACGTCCTGGCGACGGCGGCCCCCTTCTTCCCCGCCGACGCCGTCCACGTGGCCGTGGTCGATCCCGGCGTCGGCTCGGCGCGGCGGCCCCTCTTGCTGCGTACCCCCGCTGGCCTCTTCGTCGGCCCCGACAATGGCCTGCTCCTGGGGGCGGTGCGCCTGGCGTGGGGCGCGGCGGCGCGCACCGAGGCATACCACCTGAACCGCCCCGCCACCTGGCGACCCACCATCAGCGCCACCTTCCACGGCCGCGACATCTTCGCCCCGGTCGCCGCCCGCCTCGCCCTCGGCGCGTCGCCGTCGGCCCTGGGCGATCCCATCTCCGACCCCGCGACGCTGCCGCCCCTCGACCCTGTCCCCGTCGCGGGTGGCTGGCGCGGTGAGGTCCTGCATATCGATCGCTTCGGCAACCTCATCACCACGCTGGCCGTGGATCGCCTACCCACGCCGCCGGTCGTGGGCAGGGCCGTCGTCGAGGTCGCCGGTCGCCGCGTCGCTCTGGCGCGAACCTTCAGCGATGTGGCGGTCGGCGGTCTCGTCGCCTACGTCGGTAGCAGCGGCCGCGTCGAGGTCGCCATCCGCCACGGCGACGCGGCGGCCGCGCTGGGCGTCGGTGTCGGCGCGCCCATCACCCTATGGACTCTCTAGGGGCGGCCGTCCGTGGCCGCCCTCGTTCGTGCCCTGGCGCCTGTATGCCCTTCGCGTTCATTCAGGGCGTATTATCGGCGGTAGTGTTGCCAGAGGATAGGCGCGGGGGTCTGCCCGTGCAGGCGTGGCGGGGAAAGTTGAAGGCGCGCGGGTTTGCGGCTACAATCCAGTCAAGGAGGCCGCATGGACAGATTCATTATTGAGGGTGGCCGCCCGATTGAGGGTCGTGTCACGCCCAGCGGAAACAAGAATGCCGCGCTGCCCCTCCTGGCGGCGGCGCTGCTGACCGACGAAACCCTGGTTCTCCGCAATGTACCCAATATTCGCGACGTACAGATACTGTGTGAGTTGCTCGCGGACCTGGGGCTGACGGTGCGCCAGCCGGAATCACATACCGTCGAGATCACGGGTGGCGGCTTGCGACAGGTCGCCCTGGACCCGGAGCGATGCCGCCAGATTCGCGCCTCTATCCTGCTGGCGGGGCCGCTCCTGGCGCGCACCGGCCACGTGGAGCTGCCGCCGCCGGGGGGCGACGTCATTGGCCGCCGCCGCATCGACACCCACCTGCTGGCGATGGAGCATCTGGGCGCGCAAGTGAGCATGGATGGCAGCATCGTCATGCGCGCGCGCGGCCTCAAGGGCGCGGACATGGTGCTGGATGAGATGAGCGTGACGGGGACCGAGAATGCCCTGATGGCCGCCGTGCTGGCTAAGGGAACGAGCATCCTCCGCAATGCCGCCTCCGAACCTCACGTCCAGGACCTGGCGAATTGCCTCAACCAGATGGGCGCGCGCATTCACGGCATCGGGACCAACACCCTGATCATCGAGGGTGTGGACCACCTCCACGGCGCAGACTTCCGCGTCTCGCCCGACTACGTGGAGATTGGTAGCTGGATCGGCCTGGGAACCATCACCGAGGGCGAACTACGAATCTGCTGCGTCGAGCCGCAGCACCTGCGCATGACACGCCTTGTCTTCGAGCAGCGGCTGGGGGCGCAGATGTACCTCGACGGCGAGGACCTGGTCATCCCCGGCGGCCAGCGGCTCGATGTCCGCGACGACGCCGGTGGCTCCGTACCCAAGATCGACGACATGCCCTGGCCGGGCTTCCCCGCCGACCTGATGAGCATCGCCCTGGTTGTCGCAACGCAGGCGCGCGGTACGATTCTCATCCACGAGAAGATGTTCGAGAGCCGCATGTACTTCGTCGACCGGCTCATCGACATGGGGGCGCGCATCGTGCTGTGTGATCCGCATCGCGCCGTCGTGGTAGGGCCGAGTCGCCTGCACGCCGACCCTACAGGGCTGCCCAGCCCCGACATTCGCGCCGGTATGGCGCTGCTTCTGGCGGCCCTGGCGGCCGAGGGTCGCAGCATCATCAGCAACATTCGCCAGATCGACCGCGGTTACGAACGCCTGGACGACAAGTTGCGCGCCCTGGGGGCATCGATTGAGAGGGCGTAAAGTTGACTGACGCCCCTCATTGCGCCTATAATTTGGCGTCTTAATGCCTGACGAAGCAAGGAGTTTTCGATGCCCAAGCGCACGTTTCAGCCGAAGAAGCGCCAGCGGATGCGTGTCCACGGCTTCCGCGCCCGCATGGCGACCACCGACGGCCGCCGCGTGTTGAAGGCCCGCCGGCTCAAGGGCCGCAAGCGCCTCATTGCGACTAGCGTCAATAGCAAGTAAGTGACTTCTCAGGTGTCAAGGGTCGTCTCACGAGAGCCTACCGAGGTGATTGCCCCTTGACGCCTGGCCTTTAGCGCCGGGTCTCGCATGGATCGGCCGTCCCGCCTGCGGCGTAACGAGGACTTCCAGCGCGTGCGGCGCGAGGGCCGCTCCTACTCCTCGCCCTGGCTGGTTTTGGTCGTCGCCCCCAATGGCCTGGATCGCAGCCGTTTCGGGTTCGCCGTGGGCAAGCGGATTGGCAAGGCGGTGGCGCGCAATCGTGTGAAGCGCCGCCTCCGCGAGGCCGTTCGGCTTCGACAATCCCAGGTTGCCGAGGGATGGGATGTGCTCCTGATCGTGCGCGATCCCATGACCGATGTGACCTTCCAGGAGTTGGATGACGCGCTTACCCGGCTCCTACGACGCGCCCGCCTATTGCATGCGATAGGAGAGGAGGAGCCGCATCATGAAGACCCTCGCTCTGGGCCTCATTAGGCTCTATCAGAAGACGCTGTCGGTCTGGCTGCCTCCCTCGTGCCGGTTCCAACCGTCGTGTTCCCAGTATGGCTATGAGGCGATTGCCAAGTATGGCGTGTGGCGCGGCGGGTGGTTGGCCGCCAAGCGCATCGCGCGCTGCCACCCTTTGAACCCTGGCGGTTACGATCCCGTCCCCTAGGGGCGTGAGAAGGCAAGAGTTGTCATGTTTGAGTTCTTCGGCACCCTGAGCACGATCGTCGCGGGCTGGCTGCAATGGGTCTACTCCATTGTCGGCAGCTACGGCTGGACGATTATCATCTTTGGTATCCTGGTGCGCCTCATCACCTGGCCCCTCCAGTTGACGCAGATGCGCTCGGCGCGAGCCATGGCGGCGCTGGCGCCGCAGATGGAGGCGCTGAAGAAGAAGTACAAGGATGACCGGGAGAAGCTGTCCCAGGCGCAGATGGAACTGTATCGCGAGGCGGGGGTCAACCCGTTGGGCGGCTGCCTGCCGATGCTGATTCAGTTCCCCATTTTGATCATCCTGTACCAGGCGATTCAGAAACTGGCCGAGAACCCTGATTTCGCCGCCCCCTTCCTGTGGATTCCCAGCCTGGCCCATCCCGAGGGCATCCCGCCCATCTGGCCGTTTACCCAGTTCTACCCCACCATCGCCGCCGCAACCTACTTCTTCCCCATTCTCATCCTGCTCATGCTCGCTACGAGCCTGATTCAGCAGTCGATGATGCCGCAGACCTCAGCGGATCCGCAGGCGAAGCAGATGGGCTCGACCATGAAATACATGGGCATCTTCTTCACCTTTATCTTCATTCCGCTGCCGTCGGGCCTGACCCTCTACTACGTGACGCAGAACGTCGTGGGTATCGTCCTCCAGTACCTGTTCATGGGGGCCAGTGGCCTGCCGATTCCCAACCCGCCGTGGATTCGCGAGCCGAAGCCGCTGGTTATCAGCGGTACGGCCACGGTAGCGGCCGAGGCCAGCACGAACGTATCGCCTACCCCATCCACTTCAACCAATGGGCAGCCCGCGGAGGCCAAGCCGCCTGCTCAGGCCGCCGACAAGAGGCGCACGAATGTCCGAAGCAACAAGAAACGTAGAAGCTAGAGGCAAGAACGTCGAAGACGCCATCCAGAGGGGGCTGGCGCAGCTGGGAGTCCGTCGCGATCAAGTTGACATCACGGTTCTCACCGAGGGCAGTCGCGGCATCCTCGGTATCGGCGCGGAAGATGCCCGCGTGCGCCTGACGGTCCTCGTCGCCGTCGCCCCACCCCCCGCTCGCCAGGCGGAGGTAGCCGCTTCCCACCCCGTCGCTCCGCCGCCTCCTGCCTCAGAGTGGGACGACGACGAGGATGAGGGCGAGGACGAAGACGAGGCGGACGACCTGGACGAAATGCCCGACCGCATGGTAGCGGGCGAGGGCGCGGCTGTCGAGCAGTTGGCCGCCCAGACAGTGCGCGAGATTGTCGGCCGCATGGGCCTCAGAGCCACCGTCACCGGCCGACAGTCGCCGCCCGAAGAGGGCGACGAGAGCGTCGCCTATCTGGTGGACGTGCGAGGCTCGGATCTCAACTCACTGGTCGGGCGACGCGGTGAGGGGCTGGACGCGCTCCAGTTCCTGACCCGCCTCATCGTCCAGCATCGTACCGGCGAGTGGGCCAGCATCGTCGTCGACGTGGATGGCTACCGCGAGCGCCGCGCCGAGAACCTGCGCCGCACCGCGCGGCAGATGGCCGAGCGCGTCAAGCGCGACGGCCGCTCCATTTCCCTGGAGCCGATGCCGCCCTACGAACGCCGCATCATCCACCTGACCCTGCGCACCGACCCTGACGTGATGACGGTCAGCGTCGGTGAGGGTGACGCGCGCAAGGTGACAATTCGCCCCAAGAAATAAGGCGCCGCATGACCACTCCTGACTACGTCGTCGTCGGCCATGTGACGAAAGACCTCCGCCCCGGTGGTTTCACCGTAGGCGGCACCGCCACCTACGCCGCCGCCGCTGCCCAGCGCCTCGGCCGCACCGCCGCTATCGTGACCAGCGCCGCCGACGACCTCGACCCGGCGCTTCTCCCGCCCGGCGTGCTGCTGCACCGCACCCCGTCCGCCCTCACCACAACCTTCGAGAACACCTACCACGACGGCCACCGCACGCAGTTCCTGCGCGCTGTCGCGGGGCAGCTCGGCTGTGCCGATGTGCCACCCGCCTGGCGCACCGCTCCCATCGCCCATCTCGGCCCCCTGGCCCAGGAGGTCGATCCCGCATTGGTCGATTGCTTCCCGCTGTCGATACAGGGGACGACACCCCAGGGCTGGATGCGCGCCTGGGACGCCGAGGGCCGCGTGCGTTACACGCCCTGGACCTCGGCGCCCACGGTTCTGCGCCGCGCCAACGTGCTCATCTTCAGTGAGGAAGACGTGCGCCTGGACGAGCAGGTCATCAACCAGTTGACCGGTCTCGCCACCCTATCCGTGGTGACGCGCGGCCGGCGCGGGGCGGACGTGTGCGTTGATGGCAAGATGATCCACTTCCCCGCCTACGCGGCGACTGAGGTGGATCCGACGGGCGCGGGCGACGTCTTCGCTACCGCGTTCCTTATCCGCTACCAGGAGACCGGCGACTGGACCCAGGCGGCCGAGTTCGCCAACGCGGCCGCCTCCTTTGTCATCGAAGGCCCCGGCATCTCGACCCTGCCCACCCGCGAGCAGGTACTGACGCGCATCCAGTCGGGCCGCATCATCACCACGGTCCGCTAGAGCGGCATGCCGATGGGCCACGTCTACGCCCTCGCCAATCAGAAGGGCGGCGTTGGCAAGACGACCACCGCCGTCAGCCTGGCCGACGGCCTGGCGATTCGGGGCCAGCGCACGCTGCTCATCGACGTCGACCCCCAGGCTAACGCCACGAGTTCCCTCGGCTTCGATAAGCAGCACATCCAGCCCTCGCTGTATGCCGTTCTGCTTCAGGATATGCCCCTGCGCGACATCCTCTTGCCCACGGCTCGCCCTCAACTGGCCCTGGCCCCCTCCGCGCCCGCTCTGGCCGGGGCCGAGGTTGATCTGGTCTCCGAGTTGGGTCGCGAGTATCGGCTGCGGGACGCGCTGGCTGCCGTGCGCGACGAATACGACTATGTCATCATCGACTGCCCGCCCAGCCTGGGTCTCCTGACCATCAACGCCCTGGCGGCGGCGGACGGCGTCATCATCCCCGTGCAGTGCGAGTACCTGCCACTGGAAGGTTTGGCGATGCTCATGCAGACCATCGAGCTGGTGCGGCGGCGGCTCAACCCCCGGCTGACCATCCAGGGGGTAATGATGACCATGTACGACGGGCGCACCAACCTGGCGCAGCAAGTAGTAGGCGAGGTACGCGACCATTTCGGGGCGCGGCTATTCTCGACGATTGTGCCGCGTAGTGTGCGCCTCAGCGAAGCGCCCAGTTTTGGCCGCACCATCTTTCAGTACGCGCCCTCCTCCCCCGGCGGCGTGGCGTATGCGCGCCTCGCCGAGGAGTTGCTGGCGCGTGACAGCCGCTGAGGGTTTGCCATGTCCAAGCCACTGGGACGCCTGGGGCGGGGTCTGGGTTCACTCATTCCGGGCGCCGACGAGCCGCTTTCGACCCCCTCCGGCCCGACAGTGATCGAGGTCTCCGTCGACGCCATCAGCCCCAACCCCTACCAGCCCCGCCACGTGATCGACCCGGCGGCCATCGACGACCTGGCGGCCTCGATTCGCGAGCACGGCCTGATTCAGCCGCTGGTCGTCACGGCGCGCTCCGGCGGGTATCAGCTCATCGCCGGCGAGCGGCGCTGGACGGCGGCGCAACGGGCGGGGCTACAGACGGTGCCGGTCATCGTCAAGGAGGCCACGGCCCAGGCGATGCTGGAGCTGGCGCTGGTGGAGAATATCCAGCGCGCCGATCTCAACGTCCTGGAAGAGGCCGAGGCCTATCAACAACTCAACGACGATTTCGGCCTGACTCACGACCAGATCGCCGAGCGGGTTGGCAAGAGCCGCGTCGCCGTGACCAACACGATTCGCCTGCTGCGCCTGGAGACGCCGCTGCGCGAGGCCATTGCCCAGGGCCGCATCAGCGCCAACCACGGGCGGGCCTTGTTGCCTTTGTCCCCAGAGCTACAGGTGCGCGTATTGGCCCTGGTCGAGCAGGGCGACCTGAACGCGCGCCAGACCGAAGCCCTCGTTCGCCGCGTGCAGGCGCAGGGGGCGGCCGCGCCTGCGCCCACCCCGCTCCCTGCCCCCGATACGACCCGCCTCGAGGACGAGTTCCGCCAGGCGTTGGGCACGAAGGTCGATCTGGTGCGGGGCAAGAAGGGCGGCCGCCTGGTGATTCACTTCTACTCAGACGACGAGCTTCAGGGCCTGTACGATACTCTCATTCGCGGATCATCCACCGACCGAGACACCTCATGACGACGACCCAGACCACGCCGCCCATCTGTGACTACGAAGGCAGCCCCTACCGCACGGCCTTCTGGAACGACGAACGCCGCTACGAGGACCTCGTCGATCGCGCCGCCCTGGCCGCGCTGCTGCCGACGCGCGGCCGTCGCCTGGCTGAGATCGGGGCGGGCTTCGGCCGCCTGGCCGACCTGTACAGTGGCTACGACCACGTCATCCTGCTCGACTACTCTAGCTCCTTGCTGCGCGAGGCCCAGACGCACCTGGGCCGCAACGGTCGCATCTCCTACGTCGTCGCCAACATGTACGCCCTGCCCCTGGCAGACGGCGCGCTGGACACCGTGGTTACGGTGCGCGTCCTGCATCACGCCAAAGACCTGCCCGCCGTAGTGGGCGAGATTGGCCGCGCGTTGCGCCACGGCGGCGTGTACGTCACCGAGTACGCCAACAAGCGCAACCTGAAAGCCATCGCTCGCTGGCTGCTGGGGCGGCAGCCCGACAACCCCTTCGACGCCCAGCCCTACGAGTTCGCTCTCCTCAACATCGACTTCCACCCCGACGCAGTGGAGGGTGCGCTGGCCGACGCCCGCCTCGACGTCGAAGACCAGCGCGCGGCGTCGATGTTCCGCATCTGGTGGCTCAAGCGCCTGGTGCGCCCCGACGACCTGGCCGCCCTCGACCGCCTCTTGCAGCGGCCAACCGCTCGCCTGCGCCTATCCCCTAGCGTCTTCCTGCGCAGTCGCCGCCGCGCGGCGGCTACGCAGCAGGCATAGCGACCCCAGGCGGGTAAGCACGCGGGCTTGCCTCAAGCGGGTAAGCACGGGAGCTTACCCCTACAGCGCACTCCAACGTAGAGGGCGTCCCCCCAGGGGAACGCCCTCATGTGATGTCTGACGCGGCTGGTATTGACGCCGGCGCTTACGCATTCAGGCGGCGTGCGGCGAGACCCGCGCCCACCAGGACCACACCCAGGACGGCCAGCCACAGCAGCGGCAGGCCACCGTCATTGCCGCCGGTCGTCGGCAGGGCCGACGGAGTCGGCGCGGCGGTCGCGGCAGCGGGCGCGGCGGCGGCAGCAGCGGCTGGCACGGCGGTGGGGGTCGGCTTAGTCTTCAGCGCCATCGAGGTGATCTTGCCATTCTCGACGGTGGCTTCGGCCAGCAGATTCGAGCCGGCGCTGGGCTTGATTTCCCAGCTGACCTTGTTGCCATCGACCTTGAGGCTGCCCGCGACCAGCTCGTACTTCACCTTGTCGACATTGATGCGCGCATCCAGCCAGGACTGGATGAGGCCCGGGCTCGTGTAGACATCGGCCGGCGTTCGCACGACGGCGGTAGGCGCGAACAGCGCCAGGGCATCGGCCGGTTTGCCGCCGTTGAAGGCGGTGTTGAAGGCCGTGACGACCTGCTCGGGGCCTGTAGCCTGGGCGAAGGCAGCGGGCGTGAGGGCCAGGGCGGCCAGCAGGACGAGGGCCAGCAGCACTACCAGCTTCTTCATGGTTTGGTTCTCCTTTGTGATCGAAGAATCGACGACTGCCTAGCGGGTGACCGCTTCTCCCCTATTATCCCACCAGCCCCACGTCGAGTCAACCCGCCCGTCATATCGAGCGGTGGGTTAGTGCGGCGCCAGGCGCGGTGCGAATCTCCCCGCCGCGCGCCGAACCAGCGCCATCTCCGGCGCGCCCAGGGCGGAGGCTGCCGCCAGGTAGGCGGCTCCGCCTGCCACGGTAGCCACGATGGCAACGAGGGCGCCCGGCCAGGGACGCAGCAGAATCAGCGCAGCGCCCAGGACGAGGGCCATCACGGCGCTGGCGGCCACCGTGCGGGCCAGCGAGGGCCACAGCGACCCACCCTCGACGCCCCCCAGTCGCCGCCGCAGGATGAGGACGAGCGCCAGCGCCTCGACCGTCGTGGCGATGGAGTTCGCCAGGGCCAGGCCGCCTTGCTCTAGTGGTGCGATGAGCGCCAGGCTCAGGCCGACGTTGAGGGCCATCGCGGCCACACCGAAGACGACCGGCGTCAGGGTGTCGTGCAAGGCATAGTAGGCGCGCGTCACGATTTCCAGGGCGCAGTGGGCGACGAGACCCAGGGCGAAGAACTGGAGGGTGTAGGCTGTGAGGGCGGTCGACTCAACCGTAAACTGTCCCCGCTGAAACAACAACTGGATGAGGGGGACGCGCAGCATGATGAGGCCGACCGTGGCGGGCACGCTGACGAACAGAATCAGGCGCAGGAGGTAGTTGAACGTGTCGCGCAGCGCGTCGCGCTCGCCGCGCCCGACCTGAGCCGAGAAGGTCGGAAACACCGCCTGGGCGATGGACTGGGCGAACACGCCGACAGGCAGCATGAGCAGCATCCAGGCGTAGCTCAGCGCGGCGACGCGGGCCGGGCCATCCGGCAGCCGCGACGCCAGGTTGACGTTGACGATGAAGTTGATCTGCACCGCCGCCATGCCCAGCACGCGCGGACCGAGCAGCCTGCCCACCTCCCTCACCCGCTGGTTGTGCCGACCGAAGGTCCAGAAGTAGGTGTTGGGGATGCGCCGCAGTCCCGGTAACTGCACGCCCAGGTGGAGCGCGGAGCCGATGACGACGCCCACCGCCAGCCCGCGCACGCCCAGACCCAGGGGGGCCAGGACCGTCGCGCCGAAGATGATCGCCAGGTTATACACGATGGGCGACAACGAGGGTAGGAAGAACCGCTGGTGTGAATTGAGAATCGCCATGATCAGCCCGCTCACCCCAAACAGGACCGGCGAGACGAGCATCACCCGCACCAGGGCGGCTGTCAGGGCCTGTTCCTCCGGCGGGTACTCCGGCACGATGAGTTGGGTGGTGATCTGCGGGGCGAAGACGGCGGCGACGATGGCCCCCAAGATGAGGAACACCGTCAGCAGATTCATGATCGCGCTCGCCAGCCGCCACGCCTCATCCTGCTCGCGGCGGGCCAGGGCGGCAGCAAAGACCGGGATGAAGGCTGAGCCGATGGCCCCCGCCCCGATGACGTTGAACAGAAAGTCGGGGACGCGGAAGGCGGCCAGGTACGCGCCATAGTCGGGGTTGGTGCCGAACTGATAGGCTAACACCGACTCGCGAATCAGCCCCAGCAGGCGGCTGGCGACGAACGAGGCCATCAGAATGAGAGTGGCCCCCGCCAGGCTGCCTTGACGTGCGCTCAACGGCGTCTCCTGTGGGTTGTCAGAGTGCCGTCCATTCTACTCGCAGCGCGCCGCCCGCGCCACTTTGAGCGGATGATACTCACGTCGCGCCAGACGCACGCGGCCCCGCAGGCCAGTGGATTGCCTGCGGGGCCGCGCTTCCGCCGCGCCGGGGTTCAGCGAGGCGCCTCGGTGGGAGCCACTACGACTTCGTGAATACCAGCGTCATACCCTCGGCGGCCTTCAGTGTCAGGCGGTCGCCGTCGCGGGCGAAAGCGAGAGTTCCGGCGAGCGCCTTGAGGTAGGTCGCCTCCTGCTCCATGACGCCGGGCGCGGGGCACATCATGCGCGTCGACGCGCCCTGGCCTACCTGGAGCTTGCCCGCCTCCTCGGTGTAGGTGGCGCTGTAGCGGTTGCAGCCTGCCGAGCCGCTGACGCGCCCATCGAGGCCAAACTCGATGGTGACGGGACTGGGGCTACTGACGGGGGGCTGGCCAGCCATCGCAGTCAGGGTCCAGGCCGTACCCGCCAGGCTGGTTTCCGGTGACGTTACTGGCGCGGGCGTCTTGCTTACCACCTCGAGCAGGGTGTAGACTTTCGACGAGGCGTCGGCCGGGATAGGCTGGGGGGCGTCGGTGACGCGCACGCGGAGCGTGTAGTTGTAGCCCGGCTCGAAGCTGAAGCCCTGGATGGTGTTGAAGAAGTTAGTCCAGGGGCCGTTGGGATCCTCGCGGACCATGTAACACTTCATGGGGGCGACGCCCACGCAGTCGCGCATCACGGGGCCAACGTACAGGGTCTTCTCGACCGAAGCGGGGGTGGTCACAATTCTCTCCGTGGGCCTGGGCAAAGGCGGGGCCATCGTCGGCGGGACGGTCGGGCGAGTGGCGGCCGCGCTTGTGGCGGTTGGTAGCACGGCGGGCGCGCTCGTGGCGGTGGGTCGCGGCTGCGCAGCGGTGGGCGACGACGGCGCGCCGCACGCAGCGAGGGTCGCCAGCGTCAGGCCCAGCGCAACGGCGGAGCCGGCCGCCTGTCGAAGTCGCATCTTCATTACTGCTTTGTCTCCTGGCTCGTCATAACGCTCATTGCCTTGAGGCAGGCTTTCTACACGAGCAAAGAGACGCGGGGGGGCCGAAAAAGGTTCCCTTCACGCCGACCCTGGTGGCTCGGCCACGGTCAGGGCGACCTTGATGCGATAGCGACCGTCGACGCCGCGACGCAGGATGTAATGGGAGCGCTCGCGGGACTTCTCCACGCCGTCGGCGTCCACCGCTGACCACGCCACGTCTACGGCCGTCAGTCGTTCGCCGAGCCGCTGCACCCCGCCCAATGTCGGCCGCGTCGCCATGAGGCCCTGCGCCCGATACCACTCCACCGCCTGCGAGAAGAACGCCTGCACCTCGCCAATCTCGGCGACGGGCATGGTTGCCTCGTCGGCCAGCACCAGGGCGGGCGGCTCCCAACTGTCGGCAATGACCACCAGGTCTCCCTCGCTCAACGCGCTGCCGTAGCGCGCCAGGAATTGCAGAATCGTCTCATCGCCCATAGAGTCTCCTCCCCAGCCGGGACTATCGCCATGCCGTGGCCCGCCCCGGTTGACGCCACCCCGCGCCCCGCCTAACATTGACGCCTTAGCCGAGGCACGGAGGCAAGGTTAGCATGGACCGGATGTCGATGCAACGCCGTCTGCTGGGCGTTGCCCGGATTGGGGCCGACCCCAGTGATAGCGATGACGCGCGCCTGGAGAAGTCGCTGCTCGTCCTGTCCTCGCTGATGATGGCGTGCATGGGCGTCGGCTGGGGTGTCGTGTACGCGGCGCTGGGCGCGCCTCTGGCCGCCGCTATTCCCCTGGCCTACGCCGTCTTCTCCTTCACCAGCCTTGCCATCTTCTCCCGCACGCGGCGCTATGACTTCTTCCGCACCAGCCAGCTGTGCGCGTCGCTGCTTCTGCCCTTCTTGCTACTCATCGCCCTCGGCGGCTTCGCCAATTCCAGCGCCGTGGTCCTGTGGTCGCTGACATCGCCGCTGGGCGCGCTCGTCTTCGCGGGACGGCGGCAGGCGGTGCGCTGGTTTCTGGCCTACCTTGCCCTTGTCGCCGCCAGCGCGGTGTGGTCCGCGTTCTCTGCGACGCCCGCTGCCCTGCCCCCCATCGCGGTCACGATCTTCTTTGCCCTGAACATCAGTGGGGTGTCGGTGGTCGTCTTCGTGCTGCTTGAATACTTCGTCGCTCAGAAAGATACCTCGCTCTACCTGCTCGGCGTCGAGCGGCGCAAGTCCGAGGCGCTGCTACTGAACATCCTCCCCCGCGAGATCGCCGATATCCTCAAGAACGAGAACCGCATCGTTGCCGACTACTACGACGGGGCCAGCATCCTGTTCGCCGACGTCGTGAACTTCACGCCGTTGTCGGCGAATATGACGCCGACGGAGCTGGTAACGCTGCTCGACGACGTGTTCTCCGCCTTCGACGGCATGGTCGAGCGTCTGGGCGTGGAGAAGATCAAGACCATCGGCGACTGCTACATGGTGGCGGCGGGTATCCCCACCCGCCGCGACGACCACGCCCAGGCCCTGGCCCGCCTGGCGCTAGAGATGCGCGACTACGTCAGTCAGCACGAGTTTCTGGGCCGACATCTGGTCTTCCGCATTGGCCTCAACTCCGGCCCGGTGGTGGCGGGCGTCATTGGGCGCAAGAAGTTTAGCTACGACCTGTGGGGGGACGCCGTCAACACGGCCAGCCGCATGGAGTCCCACGGCCAGGCGGGTATCATCCAGCTCACCGCCGCCACCCATGCCCTGATTCACGACGACTTCGTGTGCGAGCCAGCGGGGACTATCGCCGTGAAGGGCAAGGGGATGATGGAGGTGTGGCATCTCATCGGCGCGCGGCCCTAGCGGGGGTCAATCGTCCAGCCGCACGTACAGCCGCTTGTTGATGCGGCCCTTGTTGTCGGTGCGGGTGATGCGAAAATGGCCCACCTCGGCCGTCGTCGCGACGTGCGTTCCGCCGCACGCCTGGGCGTCGAAGCCCACAATCTCGACGACGCGCACTCGCCCATCGACAACGGGCGGCTCGGCCGTCAGGGTACGGCGCAGGTCGTCGCGTTGGCGGAACTCGGCCTCGCTAATGGTGTAGGCTGTGAGGGCGCGATTCTCGGCCAGGACCGCGTTGACCTTCGCTTCCACCTCGGCCACCACCGCCGGCGAGAACCCCTCCCACTTGAAGTCGATGCGCGACGAGTCCTCGCCAATCTGCACGCCGGTGATCCGCGCCCCATAGTCGCGCAGCGCAATCGTATTGACAACATGCAGGACGGTGTGGTAACGAGTCAGGGCCAGCCGTCGCGACCCATCGACCGTCAACCGTGCCCGGCGGCCCACGCTGTCAGGCGGCGGTGGCGGCTCGGTCGCGTGCCATATCACGCCGTCGGCGTCGGCCTGGGCCGTCACGACCCGCAGGTCGGGGCCGTCGGCCAGGGTGACCTGGCCGACATCGGCGGGCTGACCGCCGCCACCTGGGTAGAAGGGCGAGCGGTCGAAGGCCAGGGCGTCGTCGCGGGCGGCAACGACGGTGGCGTCGGCCGCTAACAGGTGATTCTCGTCCAGGTACAGGCGCACCGTGCGGGGGACGTTCATGGCGAGCCGAGCGGGTCGAAGTAGGCGTTGATCGCCTCGGCCACCTCGCGCGGGCGGGTGATGGTTGGCACGTGGCCCGCGCCGTGGACGATGTGCAGGTGGCTGCCCGCTATCTGCGCGGCGAGCCACTCCGACGACGCCAGGGGCACGATGGCATCGGCGTCGCCGTGGAGGAGAAGCGTGGGATGCTGGATCTGGCTCACCTGTGGACGCAGGTCTACCCCCTCCAGGCGCTCGTAGAGGCGGATGGCCGCCGCCTGCGAGGCGCGCGCCAGAATCATCCGCCCCCAGTGGCGCAGCGGTTCGCTGTCCGGCTCCGGCAGGCAGGTATCGACGAACCGTGCCACGGTCCCTGGGTAGTCGGCTTGCAGCGCCCGCACGAAGGGGGCCGGCGCGTCCGACTGGGGACGCTGGTAGACGCCGTCCACCAGGACGAGGCCCTGGAAGCGCTGGGGCTGCTCAAGCGCGGCCTGGAGCGCGACCGCCGCGCCCGACGACTCGGCGGCGAGGACGCAGCGCTCGATGCCCAGGGCGTCGAGGACGGCGAATACGTCGGACACCAGCGTGGCAAAGGTGATCGACTCGGGTGGAGCGAGGCTCACCCCGCAGCCGCGATGATCGTAGGCCACCGTCCGCCACGTCGGGCTGAGATACGCGAACGGCTCGGCCCATAGTTCCCAACTGCCGGTCCAGCCGCCCATCGCAACGAGGCTACGGGGAGCCGCGCCGAAGGTAGCCACGTACAGCGTGGCGTCAGTCACGGGGATGAACATGAGGCGCTCCGTAGGTCAGCGGTGGATGGCGTCCAGAGTTATGCGCGTCGCGTGGATGCGGCAGATAACTCGCGTCTCCTGGTCGCGCTTCTCGACGGGATACACGTAGCCGTAGAACTGCGGGTGGCGCGTGTACTGGCGGGTGATGGCGTCGAGGTGGTCGAGCGCGCCCTCCGTCACCAACTCCGCCTCCCCGCGAATCGCCAGAAAGCGCGAGGTGTCGTCGGGGTCGACGATGAGCAGCGTAACCTTCGGGTTGGCGGTCATGTTGCGGCCCTTCTGCCGCTCCAGTGACGTGTTGACGCAGGCGCACTCGCCGTCGTAGTCGCACCAGACCAGGCTAGACTGCGGCTGGCCGTCGGGCATCATCGTCGTCAGCACGCCGTGAACCGGGCGCGTCAGCAGATCGAGGTGGGATGCGGGGATGTCGATGGCCATACGGGCCTCCCCTCTCACTTGTGGGCGTCGAGGGCGACGACGTGGGTAGGGAGAATCTTGCACAACACGGGCGTCTCGCGCTCCTGCAACTCGGCGGGGACGCAGCCGCCAAAGTACGGCGTCCGCCCGGTGTACAGCTCGCTCAGCGCGTCGAGATGGGCCAGCGCGCCATCCTCCGTCATCTCCACCACGCGCCCCCGGACCTCAAGGGCACGCAGCGTGTCGCGCGGGTCGTAGGCCAGCAGCGTGACGCGCGGGTTGGCGCGCATGTTGCGCTCCTTCTGAAAGCCACGCATGGTGTTGACCATGAGGTACGTGCCGTCGAAGTTGCACCACACGACCGTAGTCTGGGGTTGGCCGTCGGGCATGACAGTGGTCAGCGCGGCCACGCGCGGACCGTTGAGCAGGTCGCGGTGGGAGTCGGGGATGAGGCTGGTCATTGGTAGGTTCAACCTTCGCAGTAGCGGCGGCGGGGCGATGGCTCTGGCCGATAGGGCGCCTCGTCGTCGATGTTGCCGACGAAGTCGGGCAGGTCGGGCTGGCCAAGTAACTGGCGAATCGCCATATTCTCGCCGGTGTGATACCAGTAGTGGCAGGTGGTGCGCAGTAGCAGGTTGCCCAGGGTCACCAGGAAGTCGCTGCCCGTCACAAAGGGGCGGTGCATTGTCAGCGCATCGGTCGTCAACGTGTCCAGCCAGGGGTCGGCGGCCTGGGTGATGGTCTGCCACGCCTGCCACACCTCGGCCAGGGGCGGCTCACAGGCGGGCGCGCCGTAGCGGAACTGCTCGTTGAGGTGGGGCAGCAGCACCCGGCCCTGGCCGACGGTCAGCCAGTAACGCTGCTCCTGCCAGGCCATGTGGCCGATGTTCCAACCGATGCAGTTCACAGGCAGGAGACGGCGACGGGCGTCCTCATCGGTGACGCCATCCAGGGCACGCCGGAACTCGCTGCGGGCGAAGCGCAATTGTTCCACCAGGGGGTGGGGCATAGTGTCCTACACGATCTCGGCCGTCTGGCCGGACGAGGCGCGGGCGGTGGCGCTGATGGCGTTCAGGAAGGCGGACTTGAGGGGGGCGATGGCGTTGACGACCTGGGGCGCGGGCGTCTTCTCGACGGCCTGCACGACGCGAGCCAGGGCGTGCGGCCCCCACCCCTCCAAGTTGTCCACCAGCAGGTCGCCCAGCTTGCCGCGCTCAATCGCCATCGCCACGATGCGGTCGAAGGTTGTCTCCGGCGTGAAGACGCGCCGCGCGCGGGGTTGCATGGACAGCGCGTCGCGCTTGCAGCGCGTGTAGCAGATGCCGCAGCCCAGGCACAGGTCGGCGTCGCGCACCGCCCACTTGCGCACGTGGCCGTTGCGCTCGCCGACGGCGATGCTGATGGCGTTGACCGGGCAGACCTTGACGCAGCGGGTGCAGCCGTTGCATCGCTCGGTGTCGATAGCCGAGATCCAGTTGGAGGTGACGACGGCATTGCGCAGGTCGAAGCGGCGGATGGCGTTCATCATGCCGCATGAGCAACCGCAGCAGTTGCAGATGTAGCTCACGTCGCGCTGGACGTTGTCGCCGGTTTGTGCCAACCCGGCC